>JADKBB010000041.1 GCA_016715195.1 Candidatus Villigracilis proximus | reverse complement strand
TTTGCTGTCTTCGATGGTGACTCCCATTTCTTTTAGCTGGTCGCGGATCTCATCGGAGCGTTTCCATTGTTTTTGCTGGCGGGCTTCGGTGCGTTCGGCGATCAAGGCATTGACCTGTTCATCCTGTTCACCGGAGCCTTGTTTTTCTTCGAGTTTGAGTCCAAGCACGCTGGAGAGTTCACGGAAGATGCCTTGCGCAGACTTGAGTTGTTCGTCGCTTGCGCCGTTGTCGCGGGCGGTGTTGATGATCTTGCTCAGTTCAAATAAGGCGGCGATGGCGCCCGCGGTATTGAAGTCACTGTCCATGGCTTCGATGAAATTGGCTTTGGCGGTTTCTGCAGTGGCGGACATGGCAGAAACTGATTCAGGGTTGAGTCCGCTGGAGGAAACAGAAGCAGGCCGCAGGGCGGATTTGAGGCGCTCGACATTTTTCTGCGCCGCATCGAGGGTGTCGTCATTGAAAAGTAATGGGGCGCGATACGTCCCATTCAAAACAAGCATACGCATAACATCGGCTTCGCGCTTTGATAAAAATTCCTTGATGCTGACGATGTTGCCAAGTGACTTGGACATTTTTTCGCCGCCGAGCTGCAACATGCCGTTGTGAACCCAATAGCGCGAAAATTCCTTGCCGGTGTAGCATTCGCTTTGGGCGATCTCGTTTTCGTGGTGCGGGAAGATCAGGTCGTTGCCGCCGCCGTGGATGTCGATCTGTTCGCCGAGTTCGGCGAGGTTCATGGCCGAGCATTCGATGTGCCAGCCCGGGCGGCCTTTGCCCCAGGGACTGTCCCATGAGATTTCGCCTTCCTTGGCGGCTTTCCAGAGCGCGAAGTCCATCGGGTGGGTTTTGGCTTCTTCCACTTCGATGCGCGCGCCGGCTTGCATGTCATCCAGTTTGCGGCCTGAGAGTTTGCCGTAATTGGCATCGCTGGTGACGCTGAAATAGACATCGCCATTGGTCGCGGCGTAGGCGTGTCCTTTTTGGATGAGGCCTTCGATGAATTTGATAATATCCGGCATGGTCTGGCTGACCTGCGGATTGGATGTAGCGGGAAGTATATTCAAGCTGACGAGGTCTTTTGCGTAATCCTGAATATAGCGCTGTGAAAGTTTGAGCGGATCTTCGTTGAGCTGTTTGGCGCGGTTGATGATCTTGTCGTCCACGTCGGTGTAGTTCATGACGTGTTTGACGGTGTAGCCGCGATATTCAAGATAACGGCGGATGATGTCGAAGACCAGCGCGGACATGGCGTGCCCGACGTGCGCATCGTTGTAAACTGTCACACCGCAGACATACATTTTGACGAGGTTCGGTTCGAGGGTTTGAAATTCTTCGGTCTTGCGGGTAAGGGTGTTGTAGATTTTTAGCATGGGTTCTCTTTGTTTTGAGGTTTTGATGTGTTTGAGGTTTCAGAGGTGTCTGATGTATTTGATATTTTTGAATATAGTTCTATTTTAACCACAGATGGACACATGGTGAACTGGATTCTAAGACCAAAAGAAAAACAGAGCGCAACTTTCGCGCCCTGTTCACTGACTACTGATCACTAATTACTTCTTACTTTTTACTAACTTCACTTCTTTTTCTTCGCTGCGGCGTCTTCATCCACACGGCCAAAGATCATACGACCGGCGGCGGTTTGCAGGACTTTGGTAATGTTCACATCCATGTATTCACCGATGTAATCCTTGCCGTTTTCAACCACCACCATTGTGCCGTCTTCCATATAGCCCACGCCCTGGCTGTGTTCCTTGCCTTCCTGCATGATGTTGATGCGTAACGCTTCACCCGGCAAGACAACCGATTTGACTGCGTTCGCGAGTTCGTTGATGTTAAGCACGGTCACGCCTTGTAATTCGGCGATGCGATTTAAGTTGTAATCGTTGGTCAACACAGGACTCTTAAGCTGCTTGCCCAGTACGATCAGTTTATCGTCCACTTCGCGCACGCCGTCCACATTGATATCGGAGATGCGCACGAGGACATTGGGGAGTTTCTGCAATTCGGCCAGCACTTCCATGCCGCGGCGTCCGCGTTGACGGCGCATGCCATCGGGAGAGTCGGCGATGTATTGCAGTTCATTCAACACAAAGCGCGGAATGAGCAGTGTGCCGGGTAAAAATCCGGTCTTGGCGATGTCAGCTACGCGGCCATCAATGATGACACTTGTATCCAGTAAGATATTGCGATTGAGATTGGTCCACGAAGAGGAGGAACCGCCGCCTTCGCCGTTCCGTCCGCTGAGGGCGCTCAACAATCCCATGATATCGCCCTGGCGCATCACAAAGAGCGAGACACCAAAGTATGAGAAGATTAAAACACCAATGAACGGAAGTACTTCGCCAAATGGTTTTGGAAGCAAGGAAAGCGGAAAGCCAAGCAGCGCGGCAATCAATAAACCAACGATCAGGCCCGTCAACCCGGCGAATAAGCTTTCAGCAGCCAAACGTCCCAGCAAAGAACGCGCAGCGCGCGCAGGCCGTGTGGTAAAGTATGGAGTAAGGATGAGTCCCGCCAGTGCGCCTACCAGACTAAAGATTGTGGTGGTGACATAAGGGTCTGTTGTGGTCGGGTTCGATTTTGAAACATCAAATCCCCAATATCCGCCTGCAATTGCCAATACAAACATGCCAATAATACGAAGAACAAATTCAAAACTCATAATAACTCCTTTGAAATAAATGCAAAAATATAATAATGGATGATAGCACGGGTAATAATACCCGTCAATCACATGGATGGAACTCATATAATATTGTTATAATCCGACTTCAAATGTCAACTGGACAGCCTCTAAAAGAGGCCGACCAGGGCAAAATAAGAAAATAACCATTACTGGTACGCTTGGGAGCCCCTTCATGACCCTTATAGACACCCTTAACCGTCCTTTACGCGACCTGCGGATTTCCGTTACGGATCGATGTAATTTCCGCTGTGTTTACTGTATGCCAAAAGAAATCTTCGGGCCGGACTATCAATTCCTGCGGCGAGATCAGATCCTAACTTTCGAGGAAATCGAACGTCTGGCGCGGATTTTCGTCTCACATGGCGTACGCAAGATCCGCTTGACCGGCGGCGAGCCATTGGTGCGCCGTGATTTTCCCCAGTTGATTTCCATGCTTTCCACCATCCCCGACCTTGATCTTACATTGACCACCAACGGAGCCTTACTTGCCCGGCAGGCACGTGCGCTCAAAGATGCAGGATTAAAACGGATCACGGTTAGCCTGGATTCACTTGACAATAAAATATTCAAATCCATGAACGATGTGGATTTTGCCGTGGAAAGTGTGCTCGAAGGAATTGAAGCCGCAGCCAGTGTTGGTTTGAGTCCGATCAAAGTTAACATGGTCGTCAAACGCGGACTTAACGAAGAGAGCATTCTGCCGATGGCGCGCTTCTTCAAAGAAAAAGGTCACATCCTGCGCTTTATCGAATACATGGATGTGGGCCATTCCAACGGCTGGCGCATGGACGATGTTGTCCCGGCGGCGGAGATCATAAAAATGATCAATGCAGAAATGCCCGTCGAACCGCTTGACCCGAACTATCGCGGCGAAGTGGCCGAGCGCTGGCGCTACAAAGATGGACAAGGCGAGATCGGCGTGATCGCATCGGTCACACAGGCTTTTTGCAGTACCTGCAACCGTGCCCGTCTCTCTGCCGAAGGCAGTTTATACACCTGTCTGTTCGCGGTCAAAGGTCACGACTTCCGCGACATGATGCGCAACGGCGCAACCGATGAAGAACTTTCAAATGAAGTTGCGCGCATATGGGGAAAACGCGGCGACCGTTATTCAGAGCTGCGTTCCGAAAACACAGTATCCCTGCCCAAAGTGGAAATGTCGCACATCGGCGGATAACCACCATATTTCTCAAAGAGGTTTATTTGTACACTTCAAATAAAATAAAAGCTGTTCTCTTCGATCTCGATGGCACACTTCGTCATCACCTCCCCTCTGCCGGGGAGGTTTTTTTGGAACATATCCGCAGCTTGGGTTTGAAAATCTCGGAAGAGGATCATATCCGCGCCGAGCATTGGGTCCATTTTTATTTTGCCCACTCGTTTGAAATTCAAGCAGATATTAAAACTCACGGTTACGATAAAAAAGAGTTTTGGGTTAACTTCACAAGGCGGCAGCTGATCGCATCAGGCATCGGCCCGGCACAAGCCGCAACGCTGGCGCCGCAGATCTCAGCTTATATGGGCGAAAGCTACAGGCCTCAAACCCATGTACATGAAGAAGCGCATACCGTCCTGCAATTTCTAAAAGACTCAGGTTATGTGCTCGCCACAGTTTCCAACCGCGACGATCCCTATCATGAAGAAATGAAAACCCTCAAACTGGATTCCTATTTTCAGTTCTTCCTCGCCGGCGGAGAAATTAACTCCTTCAAGCCCGATGCGCTTATTTTTAAACATGCATTGGAATTGGCAGGGACATCCGCGCAAGAGACGATGTATGTCGGCGATAATTACTTTGCAGATATTGTCGGCTCGCGTCGCGCCGGACTGATGCCTGTTCTCTACGACCCGATCAGACTCTTCCCTGATGCAGATTGCGCAACCATTAAATCACTTGCTGAAATTCCCATCCTCCTGCAAAGTGCCGCGTAATTTAACTCCGGCTGCCATCAACACCAGATCATCGCCGCAAATTTTTCTACCTTGCACAGGTTTCTAAAAAATTCGCGTTTATTCGCGAAATCTGCGGCAAAAAAGATGGTCGTATCACAATCCATACCGCGAATGATTGAGATTTCGCGGTATTTGTTTTAGAATGGATATATCAGATTTTCCGTCCTGAACAGCGTAGTTACAGGGCGAAATTATTAAAGGAGTTATCTATGGCTTGGGAACGAAGACTCATTCGTACAGTACGCGTCCGTAACTCACAAAAAAATGGGGTACTTGCCAAACTACTAACCGCAATTGCAGAAGCGGGCGGTAATACAGGCAGCATTTTACAACTCACTGAAACGTCACAAAATGTCGTCCGCGATATTACCATCAACGCAGAGGATGAAGCGCATGTAGAGGCCATCGTGGAAGCCATGCGCAACAACGAAGGCACACGCGTGCTCGAAGTGCGTGATGAAGTTTTGGAACTCCATCAAAAAGGCAAGATCGCCATCCGCTCGCGTTACCCGATCGATTCATTAACCACACTGCGCCGCGTATATACGCCCGGCGTCGCTGAAGTTTGTCTGCGCATCGCCAAAGACCCGTCGCAGGCGCGTTTGTATACCAGCATCAGTCACATGGTCGCCATCGTCTCAGATGGCACAGCCGTGCTCGGGCTCGGGGATATTGGTCCGCTGGCGAGTATGCCTGTGATGGAAGGCAAGGCCATGCTAATGGAAACACTGGTCGGCCTCTCGGGTATTCCCATTTTATTGAACACAAAAAATACAGAAGAGATCATCGCCGCCGTGTATGCCATCTCGCCCACTTTCGCCGCCATTCAACTGGAGGATATATCCGCGCCGCGCTGTTTTGAGATCGAAGAAAGATTACAAGCCATGCTTGATATTCCCGTTTTGCATGATGACCAGCACGGGACCGCAGTGGTGTCCACCGCCGCCCTACTGGTTGCGACTCGCGAAACCGGCACCGACTTGAAGAGTTCTGTCATCGGGCAGATCGGGCTTGGGGCGGCCGGCCATGCCATCGGTCAGATGATGATGCGTCTGACTGGGAATGCGGTCTATGGCGCAGACTTGAGTCAAAATGCGTTGGACAGATTCGAAAAGGCCGGTGGAATTAAATCCAACTTAAAAGAGATCATGGAAAAATGCGACATTGTGGTTGCCACCACCGGCGCGCCGAATTTGATCAAGCCTGAAATGGTGCGCAAGGGACAGATCATTCTCGCGCTCTCGAACCCGAATGCTGAGATCGACCCCGAAGTTGCAATGGAGCACGGTGCAGCCTTCGCCGCAGACGGGAAATCGGTGAATAATGTTTTGGGTTTCCCCGGCATCTTCCGCGGCGCAGTGGATGCGAACGCCCCGCGCATTACACACGAAATGTTATTGGCCGCTGCACATGTCATTGCCGAAATGACACCGCCCGGAGAATTGGTTCCCAGTCCGCTGGATAAAAAAGTACATCGCGCCGTGGCCCGCGCCGTGGCCGAGACCGCCTACAAACAGGGCATTGCCCGCGCTGAGTACGTGCCTTATGTGGAGGAGTAGGTTTTTGAGGGGATGATGTTTGTGAAGTTTATGAGGTTTGTAAGGGATATGAGGTGAAGGATGAAAAAAGAGTCGAAGGCTTTATGCTTTCGACTCTTTTTACTTATTACTTATCACTTCTCACTTATCACTTCTCACTTATCACTCATTACTCATCCCCATCACTTCTCACTCACCAACGCTTCCTTCAAAGTTGTGCCCAATCTTGTGATCCCTTCGCGGATATGATCTGGATTTGAAAAAGAGAAATTGAGACGCATTGTATTTTTACCGCCGCCATTGGGGTGGAAAGCCGCACCGGGCACAAAAGCCACCTTGCGTTCAATCGCCACTTTTAGCACTTCAGCCGCATCTATATTCTCAGGTAATTTGCCCCACAGGAACATGCCGCCCAACGGCTTGGTCCAGGTCACTTCGGGCGGGAACATCTCTTCCATCATTTCGATCATCACATCACGCCGTTCTTTATACGTCGCGCGGATCACTTTTACATGTTCATCTAAAAATCCGCCTTTGGCAACTTCATACGCCACATGCTGATTAAAAGATGAAGTATGCAAATCTGCGGCCTGTTTGGTCATCACCAGCTTGCGGATCACCTGCGGCGGCGCAATGACCCATGCCAGACGCAAGCCCGGTGCAAGCAGCTTGGAGAAGGTGCTTAAATAAATCACACTGCCCGTATATTCCCCGTCATTGTCATTGCGATAGCGGCTGTCGAGAGTCGCAACCGATGGAATGTGATCGCCATCGTAGCGCAATTGTCCATAAGGATCATCTTCAACGATTGGCACGCCGTACTGGTCAGCCAGAATGATCAAACGCTTGCGGCGCTCAAGGCTTAACGTGGAGCCGGAAGGATTTTGAAAATTTGGAAGAATATAAATAAACTTCGGCCCGATGCGCAGCGCCTCTTCCAATTTATCCATGATCATGCCGTTTTCATCAGACGGCACGGAAATATATTGCGCACCGTACGCATTCCAGGCTTGCAGCGCGCCCAGATAAGTTGGTGATTCGACCACTACATAATCACCACGGTTAATGAATAATCTGCCGATAAAATCCAGCGCCTGCTGCGAGCCGGAGGTGATCATAATATTCTCAGCAGTCACCCGCACACTAAAGCGTGCATTGTGGCGCGCGATCATTTCACGCAGAGGCAGATAGCCTTCGGTCGTGCTGTATTGCAAAGCCTGTGCGCCGTGATCGGTTAACACTTGATTGCAGGCTTCCTGAAATTCCTTAACAGGGAAAACCTCAGGCGCGGGCAGTCCGCCCGCGAACGAAATAATGTCAGGTTGTTCAGTAAACTTCAACAACTCACGAATGACCGAACTTCCCATTTTTTGCGTGCGATGTGCGTAACGATACTCCCACGGTGTTTGCATTTATTCTCCTTAATGATAGAGATAAAAAAAGCCTGACAGGTACGTGTGTACCCATCAGGCTGACTGACGACTTATAAGGCATAGTATGCCCAAAAGGTCGAGGCCCATCAATTGCTTCATGGTTTCCTTATCTTAACCATTTTCCGGCAAGTCTGCAACCTCTTTAAGTATGGTGGATTTTATGACAAATTTCCTTCGATGATCTTCTCGATGGAAGTCCGCGTGTACGAATCCAAAGGCAGACGAAGAGCCGCATCCAACTTAACCCAAACATGCTCCTGCGCTTCATCATTCAGTTGCACTTCGAGAGAGTCAGCTTTGCAGGCGAAATCGAAGAAGATGAAGTGCCGCTTTTTCCAAAATGAAGGGTCATAAATGAACTGCTGAAAGTTGATAAATTTCAGATCGTAAATATCCAGCCCGGTCTCCTCCTTCGCCTCGCGGACAGCCGCCTCCTCCAGCCGCTCGCCCAATTCCACATGTCCGCCGGGGACAACGTATTTATCAGGCCATTTATGACTCTTCAACAATAACATCTCGCCTGCTTTGTTGAAGATAAACACCCCTACTGTCGGTTCTGGAAAAATTTGATCTGCCATTGTTCACCTTTTTTATTTTCACTATACACCCTGAGCGGAGTGACGAATGCTCTTTGAGGAACGCAGCCGAAGGGCATTCGACTAAAATTTGTCCTTCGAATACGCCGCGCAAGTCACGGCTCCGCTCAGGATGTCAATCATCCAAAGATCGCGATCACCATTACACCTATAAACACGATTGCCGATCCCACCACGCGCACCCCGCCCATTTCCTCTTTCAAGAATCGCCAGCCGAGAACGGCTCCGATCACGGCGCTCACCTCGCGGATCGCGCCCGAATAACTGAGCGGCGCAAACGTATAGGCGAAGAGTGCGAGCATATAAGCCACCAATCCCAGCACACCGCCCAGTAATAAATATCCGCGATTCTTATTCCACACATCCACGAAATGACTTACTCCATAACGGCGCGCGAGATAGGGTGTGGTCACAAACGGCACCATCACAAACATGGACAGTCCATACGGCAATGCGGGTCCGTTCTTGACAGCGGTACCATCAATGAACGTGTAGATCGAAATGATCAAAGCAACTGATAAAGCGGTCAGAATTCCACGCAGATGCGGCTTCTCGCTTTTATTGTTTAACAATGTGGTCGCCCCAATGACCATCATGCCGCCTGTAATGAGCGCCAGCCCAATATATCCGCCGATGGTTAATTTTTCATGCAGAAAGATCGCAGTCCATAACACCAACAAAGCGGGAGCCGCTCCGCGCGCAATGGGATAGACCAGCGAAAAATCATGGTCACTGTAGGCGATGCACAGCAAAATAAAATAGATGGCTTCGAGGATCATACTGATGACCGCGAAACCCCACATCGAACGGGGCGGCAGACCGGTGAAGAAGATGAATCCCAGCGAGAAGAGTCCGCTCAGAATCACCTGCCAGCCCATCGCGATATATTTTTCATCTGAACTCTTAAGCAGAAAATTCCACAGGGCGTGCATGGATGCGGAAAAGAAAAGCAGAACAATGGCAAAGATTGGCATGGACTATCTCATGAATTCGATCAATTTTTGGTTGACTTCCACACTGGCATCATGCTGCACCCAATGCGTGGACTTGTCAAAGAAGGTCAGTTCGCCTTCATCACACAGATCGATCGACGGCTGCGCCATTTCAGAACTCAACGCAACATCACGTTTGCCCCACAACATCATGGTCGGGACATGCACACGCCGCGCAGGTTTCTTTTTGCTAAACGCGGATCGCAGTCCACGGCGCATGACAGATCGATACCAATTCAACATTCCAGTCAATGCGCCTTTTTGCGACCAGGCTTTTTTATATTCAATCACGTCTGCTTCGGTAAATGTGGATTTACGCCCCGAACGGGTTAACATGCGTCCCAGATATTCAAAATTATTTTTGCTTAACATCCACTCCACAAACCAGGGGATTTGAAAGAAAAAAACATACCAGGATTTTTTGCGTTGAGCAGGGTTATGCAGCACAAAATCCGTCATCACATCAGGGTGCGGAACATTTAAGATGGCGAGTTTTTCGAGCCGTTCCGGGTGATTAATAGCGACTGTCCACGCGACCACGGCGCCCCAATCATGGCCGACAAGTTTTGCTTTTTGAATCCCAAAATGATCGAACAAACCGACAATATCTTTTGCAAGAATATCCACATCATAAGCAGAGACTCCCTTTGGCTTATCTGAGAGATTGTATCCACGCTGATCGGGGACAATGACCCGAAAGCCCGCTTCCACCAGCACAGGGATTTGATTCTTCCAGCCATAGTGAAACTCTGGAAACCCATGCAATAAAAAGACCGCCGGCCCGTTTTCAGGTCCGTCGGTCATGACGTGTAAATTGATGTTGTTGGTTGTGATAAGTTGGCTTTTCATCCCGCGAGTATAACGGATTTCAAACTGAAACTTAAGTTTTCATAACCACAAAGACACCAAATCACAAAGCCTCAAAGTTTCTTTCTTGGTGCCTCACCGCACTGCACCAAACGTGCCTTTGAGACTTCGTGGTTAATTCCATCTACCCGTACAGCGGAATTCTTGCGCCGTTCACCTTACTGGCTTCGTCTGAAAACAGATAGGTCATGGCGGAGACGATTTCTGCGGGCGTGGTGCCTTTGCCCGCGTCTTTGGTGTCAATCGATTTGACGTGAATAACATTCGCGGTCAATCCGCTGTCTTTGTATTCTTCGGCGAGAGTCAGCACCAGACTTTCCTGTGCAGATTTTGCCGCCGTATACAAAGCTGTCTTTGCTGAAGGTTTCACCGTCTCAGGTTTGGAGACCACGATCACACGTCCATGCTGACTGGCGGCGAGGTGCGGAGCGAATGCCTGAAGCAGGTGAAATGTCGTCCACACGTGCTGGTTGAGCATGGATTCAAAATCACCAACGCTCGATTCTGGAATTGTCTTGCCGCCCGTCCACCCGCCGACGAGATGGATCAAAGCGCTGACTCTGCCAAATTTGGAAAGAACCGCTTCGGCTGAGTCATGAACCGCCGGCCCGTTGAGCAGGTCAATGGTTTGGGTGTAGAGTCTTTCTGAGGGCAGATTCAAATCCCGGGTCAGGGAATCCAATTTAATTTGATTGCGGTCAAGCAGTGCAATGTTGTGCCCGAGTTCTGCAAAAGTCTTTGCAACCAAATTTCCAAGCACACCCGTTGCGCCAGTAATGACAATCGTTTTAGTCATACATAGCCTTGATCTGAGATTCGTCCATGCCTTCGACGATCGGTTTGTCGCTTTGTTCGGGCAGATGTTCCTTGCCGTTGAAGTCGATCATGTGACCGGATTTAGCGGCTTTGGTTTCAAGATAAAAACGATTGTGTTCGTTGCTTGGCAAAATGTGCGGAATGCGCGAGTTGACCTTCACGCCGTATTGCGTGAGTTGATCCATTTTCTTTGGATTGTTGGTCATCAAATTAATAGACTGCACCTTGAGCGAATGCAGCATGTGCGCGGCGATGGCGTAATCACGTTCATCATCACGGAAGCCGAGCGCGAGATTTGCTTCAACGGTATCGAGTCCCTGATCCTGCAAACTATAGGCGCGGATCTTATTGGTCAACCCGATGCCGCGGCCTTCCTGACGCAGATAGAGCACAATGCCTTTTTCCATTTCGCCGATTTTCTTTAAGGCAGCCTCGAGTTGGTCGCGGCAGTCGCAGCGCAGTGAGCCGATCACATCGCCGGTTAAACATTCAGAGTGCAACCGCACAGGCACATCATCTGCACCCAGCACTTCGCCTTTGATGATGGCAACGTGTTCTTTGTTATCCTGATTATTCGAGAATGCAACGATATGAAAATCGCCAAAGCGTGAAGGTAATTCAGCAATGGCTTCGATATGGACGCAAACTTTATCCTTGCCATAGCCTTCACATTCGTGACAGCAATCTTCTTCGATTAATAGTTCAATTTGTTCATGTGTAAATGTAGTCATGTTTTCCTCACAATTTATAAATTAGTAGTAGTCCGCCATCTTCGTGCGTTTCAACTTTTTCCAGTTTCAATGCAATGGCTTCATTTCGTGTAAATCCATTTCCGGCCGCGAGTGTGGGCGACTGGTCTCCGCCAAAGATCAGCGGCGCGATGTAGATCATCAATTCATCCACCAGACCAAGTTTCATCAACTCAAAATTGATTGTCCCGCCGCCTTCCACCATCAAACGATTTACACCAATTTCACTTAATGTGTTCATCATCTGCTTCAGATTCACACGCGGCGACTCATGCACAAAGACTTCCACGCCGTGTGCGCGCAAAGCTTCGATGTGGCTTATAGATGTCTGTGATGTAGTAAATATTACGGCTCGCGCCGGACCCGCTTTAATAAAATCTGACTCAAGCGGAATGTCTGCGACTGTCACAACCCCCACCTTGATCGGATTCGGCGCCGCCCCGCGCTTGATTCTGCCCTCACGCAGCGCTTCGCTCTTAACGGTCAGCTTGGGTTGTTCTTCGAGAAGAGTCTTTCCCCCGACAAGCACCGCATCGGCATTCGCGCGTAATTCATCCACGCGGGCCTTGTCTTGGGCAGATGAAATCGCAGAGCCTTTGCGCTCAAAGGTGTCGATCTTTCCATCGGCTGTTGCAGCCACGTTGATAAATGTATAGGGACGTTTCATAATTATTTTTCAGACGGTAGACTATCGATATCAGAATGCAGACTTCGGCCTGCCAAACCAAATTGAATTTCGAAAAAAATATTCACGATGGATATTGTTTAATGCGAACCTGAAAAATATTCGGCGATCAGGTCACTAAGGTCAGCGTCGGTATTGGCGCGCGCGGCGGCGAAAAAATCGTACGTGGTTGCGCGGCTGCGCCCGTAACTGGCAGCGTACCCTTTTAGAAAGCGGAAAAAATTATCGTCTCCCATACGCACGCGTAGATCATCCATAAAATGTGCGCCATTCAAATAGACTGCGTTGACATACGACCGCTGTGAACCCCAGGCATAGATCGGCGTATCCACATAACCGGCCGGCCCGAAAAAATCCACGCGATATTGCCACCACCAATCACCGTAATTGGGATAGTTATATTCAAAGAAAATCTTCTCGCTATAGGTTGCCATCATTTCATCAAGCCACGGTTCCAGCGCCTGATCGTTGCCAACCAATCCATACCACCATTGATGTGATATTTCATGCACACCGATCGTGGTTAAGTTATTTTTCGCGCCGCCGCCAAATTGCCCGTAAAAATCAGAAGCGAGAAAAACCAGTCCGTCATATTCCTGCCCATCGTGAATATCGGTCTGCACCACCGCCAGTGTTTCGTATGGATACGGCGCAAATTTTGTGGAAAATATGCTGACGGCCTGTCCTGCCGAATATAGAATCGACTCGCCTGCGGCTTTATATCCGTCGAAATAATACGAGCGGATCACCACCGACCCGACAGCTGATTCGGCCACGAGAAATTCGGTACTTGCTGAGAGTGTGAACGTGCGCGCGCCGTACAGCCGGTAGCGGGTCCATTCGCCGTTTTGATCTGAAGGCGCGCTGGCGGCTACGATCACATCGGAACCCGTCTTGAGATTTAATTCAATATCAGAAGAGTCGTATACAAGATGTTCGCCAAAAGGCATCGGGTCATGCAATGCCCAACCGTTAATATAGGGCACAACGAATGGATACCAGTCTATGAGATTGATCTGGTTGAAGTCGTAGCCAAAAAGTCCACTGGAGGCTTTGGCGGGGATGTTGAGTTTGAAGTTGAGAGTCAGTGTGGTGGCCGAGTTTGGCTGAAGCGGCTGCGGCAGATTCAATGTGAAGCGTTGATCGTTGATCGTGAAATTTGTCAGCGATACATTATCCTGTGCGATGGAGCTTAAGACGAAAACACTTCCGCCATAACGATTGGGCTGAACCGATAAAACAATATCAGAGAGCGCCACGCCCGTGGTGTTGTAATAGCGGATGGTCTCTTCCACATCGAGTGTGTGCGCGGCGAAATCCAAAGTTGCGTAGAGAATGTAATTCGTGCGGGAGGGAGTCGCGGGCGCTGATTCTGTCAACGTGACTGGAGCAATTATCGGCGTCGGAGGAAGCGGGGTCAACGTCTGCGTGGCGGTTGCGGTGGCGGTCGGAGTCTCAGTTGCGGGCGGCGCTTGTGTAAAGGTCGGCAGCGGTGTTTCGATCTGCCCGGATGGTTGAAAGGGTGTTGGCGTGGGCGATGCGTTCGGGTCTTGCGTGACTAAAATAAAGGTTGGGAAAACCTGCGCGGTGGGAGTTGGAGCAGTGCAGGAGGCGAGTAAAGTAAAAAGTAAAACGTAAAAAGCGAGACGTATTCCAGAATGCCCGGGTGGAGTGCGTAAATGAGGAGTGGACATTAATAAATGTTTTGAAAATATTGGCGCACAATGTCTGAATAGTCTGTGCTGGTGTTTTCGCTGAGGATGCGGAAGAAATCATTTGCGGTGACGATTTTCCCCTGTCCTTGCACGACGTAATCCTGTAGGAAGGCGAAGAAGGCTTCATCGCCGATGCGTGTGCGCAGGTCTTCAAGAAAATGCGCGCCTTGAAAATAGGCCGCGTTGGTGTAAGGGCGGAAGCCCTGTCCGTCATAAATCGGGATGTCTACAAAGCCCTGCGGTTTGTAAAAATCGATGCGATAGGTCCACCACCAGCCTACAAGATCAGGGTGGACATTTTCATAATAGACCCGTTCGGAATATGCGGCCAGTGCTTCATCCACCCAGGGCTGTAAAGCCTGATCGTTTCCGATCTGTTCAAACCACCATTGATGGGATGTTTCATGTACGGCGACAAAGGTTAAATAGTTTGCGGGTGTGCCGTCGTAGAGATTATAAAAATCGCGGCTGAGGTAAAAGAATGCGGAATATTCCATGCCGTCGTTGAAATCACCCATGACCAGTGAAAGCGACTTGTGTGGATATGGCCCATAGCGTTGACTGAATACCTGCACGGCTTCGGCGCTGGCTTGCAGGGCGGCTTGTCCGGCGTTATCGCTTAATGGATAATAGTAACTTGAGACGGTGATATCTCCGACCAATAAACTTGAGACTTGAAACTCGCGGCTGGCAGCGAGGGCAAAAGTCCGCGCGGAGGTGATGGTGTAACGGGTGAAATCTGCTTGCGGTTCAGGGACTCCGCTTGCGGCAACGATGGGTGTTGTTGCGGGGTCTGTAAATTTGAGGTTGACTTCATAGTCGGCTGAGTCGTAAACCAGATGTTCGCCATAGAACCACGGTTCATGTAATACCCAGTCACCGTTGACATGAGGGACAACAAAGGGGTACCAGTTGGTGAGATTCAACTGGCGGTTGGTATATCCATAAATCCGCGGGCGCGAAACATTAGGGTCTTCCTGTTCTGCAAATGGAAGGGAAAGTGTGTATTGGATATTAATGGTCAACACATCGCGCGGCAGAACAAAGGAGGATAGTGCAATATCCAGTCTTTGGCCGGTGAAGGAATAGGTGGTGGTGGGAATGCCGTCAATGGAAATACTGCCGAGGGTAAAACTGCCATCCCACAGATTGGGAACGATGGCGATGACCAGCGTGTTGAGCTGGCTGCCTGTCAGGTTGGGATAGAGAATGGTTTCATCCACTGTGACGGTGTGCGCGTCATAGTCAATGGTTGTGTTGAGGATGTATTTTGCGCGATCAGGCGCCGGGATGGGCGTGGCGGTGGGCGGCACAGGAGTTACTGTGGGCAAAGGAGTATTGGTTGCTGCGGGAGTAAACGATGCGGCAGGGGTTGCCGTGGACGCCGGGGAAAAGGAAGTGCAGGAAACCAAAAAAGAAAGAAGAAAGAAGGAAAGGAGTCTGTGTGAGAATGGTGTTTTGTTTCGCATGGGCTGTATTCTACCGCTTGTTGATAAATAAATAAATTTCCGGTCAGTTGTTGTTGACAAAGACCAATGAAGTTTGTGGTTAAAAAAAGCCCTTCGGTCAGAAGGGCTTCATATTCATCAGGAATAGCTATCTATCCTTCAATGGCTTTCTTCAACGCAGCCAATGTACTCTCGTAACTCGAAAGCATCTGCTTCTTGATCATATCTTCCATGCCGGGCATGGACGGCATCCCTGCGGGCATCAGCATGGCTTCGGTCTGCATGGTGAGTTTTGTGCCGCTGCCCGCTGCTTCGAGAAGATAAGTGCTGGTTACATCTGAGGCAGGCGGCGCGGCAAAGGTCTTGGTGCCGTAGACCTTGTTTTGTTCAAAAGCGATCACTTCTGATGTGATCACATTGACAACACCCTGTGTGGATTTCACTGTGGTCTTGCATTTTGCGCCGAGTTTTATCGGGCCGTCAAATTCAACACTGACAACGTATTGGTTTTTCTGATTATCAGGGTTGGTGATATGCGCGAAGATCACGTCTGCGGGTTTGTTGATGATGGTGGAAACTTCGATCAGTGCCATGTTGTTTTCTCCTTATTAATAAACAGTGGAAACGATAGAGCCATTATACAGATTTCATTCGTTTCCACAAGAATGCAAGCATAAAAAACGCAGTAGCCGTTAGTACTATGGTGGAGCCTGAAACAATGTTCAGGTAATAACTTAAATACAGTCCGATCACCGATGATAATGCACCGATCAAGGCGGAGACGAGCATCATCGGTAATAATCTTCGTGTGAGCAAATATGCCGTTGCTGCCTGAGTAACCAGCATGGCCGCAGCGAGACTGACGCCCACGGTTTGCAGTGACACTACAATGGTCAGTGCTAAAAGCACCAGCATCAGATTTCTCAATAGTTCAGCGGGCAGGCGCAGGGTGGCAGCAAGAACCGGATCAAACGAGATAACCAGAAATTGTTTGAAGAATAAGGCAACAGTTAAGAGAATGATCAAACTCAGAATGGCGATCACCCACAGATCTGCGGCGCTGACTCCCAACACGTCGCCGAACAAAATATGAGATAAGTCTACGGCGTAGGTTTGCATGGAACTAATCAATGCCACGCCGAGTGAGAGCGCTGCCGCAAAGAGGATTCCGATGGCGGTATCCTCTTTGACCACGCCTTCGCGTGAGAACAGCCCGATGCTCAAAGCGACAATGACAGCCGCGATTCCCGCGCCGACCAGTAAGTTGCCATTTAATAAATAGGCAATTGCCACCCCGGGCAGAATCGCGTGCGCCATGGCGTCACCCAGAAAAGCCATGCCGCGCAGGACAACATACGTTCCCATGACAGCACATAGTACACCGACGATGACCGAGGCGAAAAGTCCGCGCTGCATGAATTGATAGGTAAGGGGTTCAAGTAACCAATTCATTTGACCTCTATATGATGGTGTTCTTCATCCGGCGGACAGCACTCATCCACCAGCATCATTCCGTTTTCCATTACCAATAAAGAATTACCAAAAGCGGATGCAAGATTTTCTTTTGTAAACACCTGTTGCGGCGTGCCAAATGCGATCAGGCGATGATTAATTAATAGCACAAGGTCAAAGCGTGTGGCGGCGAGATTAAGGTCATGCGTGGAAATAATGGTGGTCACTTGTTTCTCGCGTAAATGATCGAGCAGACCAAAAGTCACTTCCTGTGTGGTGGCATCCACGCCTGTGAAGGGTTCATCCATTAAAAGGATGTGCGGCTCCTGCGCCATGGCGCGCGCCAAAAATGCGCGCTGCTGCTGCCCGCCCGAGAGTTGACCAATGGACAGGTCTGCCAGATCGGTGATTCCCATTTGCTCAATGCTTTTGCGGACAATCTGCTTATCTTTTTTCGACGGATTGCTCCACCAGCCAATTTGACCAAACCGCCCCATCATCACCACGTCGCTGACTGTCACCGGGAAGCGCCAGTCCACATCTTCACGCTGCGGCACGTAGGCCACGCAATCTTTATGAGAGCCAAGCGTTTCACCGTGGATAAAAATTTTCCCGCTTTTCAGGGGCAAAATCCCAACCAAGGCTTTAAACAATGTGGATTTGCCCGCGCCATTTGGGCCAACGACAGCCACGCGCGCGCCATGCGGAACCTGAAAACTCAAGTCCTGCATGATGATTTTGTCGCCGTAGCCAATGCTTATGTTTTCTATTTCAAGTCGATGAGGAGTATGTGACATTTGATTTACGATTTTTTGATTTTGGATTTGCGATTTTGGATTTATTTGGAATTGCTGTGTTGAAGGCAAATTTAGTGTACCATGATGGATGGATAAGTTGAGAGAACCATACCTTACTTTTCTTCACAACCTCGGCGGAACATACCCCGTAAAGGCGGGGTTTTCAGATTCAAAAACAGCCTGCACTTCTTTGGATGAACCATCCAAACGCACTCTGCCTTCCTCCATCCCTACCACGCGCTCTGCCCAGCCGAAGGCAACGTCCATATCGTGTGTGGCGAGCAGGGTAAAGATGAAGTTTTTTTCTTTTTGCTCCTCACCTGCACTGCACCAAACGCAGTCCCTATATGGGGATGATATGCGGTGCAGTGCAGGTGTCTTTGTGGTTGAATCCTTTTTGAGTTAGAGACTGTTTCTTAAGTACACGGATTACACTGACGCTTCGCGCACGGAAAAGAACGGATTTTTTTAGGATTTATCCGTGATTGCCCGTGCAATCCGTCAAATCCGTGTACAAAAAATAACTTAAGAAACGCTCTCTTAGGAATTTATCCTTAGCAGGATTCAAGTGTGGCTAAAATTTCTTCGTCCACTTCACTTAATCTCGTCCACTTCGACAAGCCGCCTGCCTGACTGAGCAGCACAGGATTTTGGCTAAGGTCTCTCCGTTTTCTTCTAGAACACGATTCAATAAGGTGGTCTTGCTTGAGCCAAGAAAACCAGTCAAGACGGTGACGGGAATGCGAGTATCTGTTGAACTCATGATTTATTCCTCTTGTGGAAAAAATAAATGAAAATCGTTTTCAATAAGAAAATCTATAAAAAGACAGGGAGTTTGCGGCTCCCTGTCTTTGGGGAATTACAGGGTGTTTACTTCAAACCGTCAACGATCTGGGTGACGTTGTACTTCATCATCTCGATGTAGGTCGCGGCGGGAGCGCCATCGGTCAGGGTTTCGAGGTAGAGGCTGTCCACCACTTTCACACCTGTCTCGTCAGCGATCTGGTTGGCGAGGTCTGGGTTTTCCACTTCACTGAGGAAGATGGCGGGCGCGCCTGTGGTTTTGATCTGTTCGATCAGGGCAGCCATTTCCTTGGCGGAGGTTCCCGCGTCTGTGCTCAAGCTGGGAATGACTGCGCCGACGATCTCAAAACCATAGCGCTCGGCAAAGTATCCAACTGCTTCGTGATTGGTTACCAGCAAACGGCGTTCTGCCGGGATGGTGTTAACCTGTTCGACGATCCATTTGTCCAGGTCCTTGAGTTCGGCAATATACGCGTCAGCGTTGGCTTTGTATGTCTCTGCACCCTCGGGGTCTACTTCGCTCAATCCATCACGGATATTTTCCACATAGGTGATGACGAGGTTCGGGTCAAGCCACATGTGCGGGTCGCCCGCGCTATGATCGTGACCTGCTTCGCCTTCCCTGGGCTGACCGGGGGTAAATACGATGTTCTGTTAGTGTAGCGCGCTGTGTCATACCAGCGCAATCCTTTCCAAGCGTTCGAACAACAGGTAGCCAAAAAACTTTGGTGTTGGCTCGCCCCCCCTTCTTCTTCAGTTCCTCTTCCGACGTTGGGTGTCCTTCGGGTGAGTGATCTTCCTCGCCTTCGTGACCGGCTTCTTCAGCCATTTGATTTACTTCCAACCCTTTGGTTGCTTCAACGATCAGGCGTTCGCCGCCGGCATTTTCCAACAAAGGCTCGATGAAGTGTTCATACTCCACACCATTGAGGATTAGCAGATTGCTTTCGGCGATCTTTGCCACATCGGTAGGTGCGGCTTGATAGGCGTGTGGGTCTGCGCCGAAAGGCAGCAGGGAGGCAACAGTCAAACGGTCACCTGCAACATTCTGGGCGATATCTGCCAGGAAGGAGGTGGAGGCGAGGACGTTGATGGATGTGGTCACAGCGGCAGAGTCGCTGGATGGGGTTGATCCACAAGCGGTTAAGAAAAGAGCCGCGGTTGTCGTTAATACAATAATGGAATTGATAATCTTTTTCATTTATGATCCTTTTTTATTCCCCCACCGTCTGGTGAGGGATGAGTTAAGTTTACAGACGTTTGCAGGTTTTATCTGTCAAACGGTTTGTATAAGGGAATTAGTTTTTGCGGCAGGCCGCGCATAGGCCGAAGAGTTGCAGCCAGTGTTCGTTGATCTGGTAGCCGGTTTTTTTTGCGATCGACTTTGTTAATACATCCAGATCATCGCCTTCAAAGAATTCAACCTGTCCGCAGTTTTGGCAGAGCAGCAAATGCTGGTGACCGTGCCCGGCCGAGATGAATGCCTGACAGCCCATTGGTTGATGCACGCGTTGAATGAGGTGCAGCTCTTCAAGTTTTTCAAGCGTGCGATAAACAGTGACCAGCCCGAGTGCGCGGTATTTCTTGCGTGCCATGTCGTACACTTCAACCGGCGTGAGGGCGCGGTTGGATGTTTCCACGATCTCAACCACGGCGCCGCGCGCCTTGGTAATGCGATAACCATTTTCGTGTAATTGGGCAAGCCACAGTTTAGCGGACATTTTTACTCTTTTCTTTATTGAAAATCAATTTCAATAAGTATACGAGAGAAAAAGCGAAGAGTCAAGAGACCTTTTATTTTTGCCAGAGCCATTTCGGGTTGTAGCCGAAGACTTCCAGGTTGGTGATTTCGCCGGTTTTGATCTCGATCATTTCCAGCCGCGATTGAAGCGGGAAGGAATCGAGCAGGTACAGATCATACAAAATATATTTACCATCAGGCGACCAGCTCAAAGTTCCGTGCAGGACGGAGGGCGTGTCGGTGATCATGTGTGTGTCATTGCCGTCGGCGCGCATCAGCCAGATCTGATCGCCGCGCGGAATAGCGAGGTCGCGCCGTACCACGGCGATATGTTCACCGTCAGGTGACCAGGCCGCGAGGATGTTTTCCATGCTGTCATTCGCGTTGACATTAACGAGCGTTTCAGAAGAGAGATCGTAAAGAAAAAGCTGTGTCACAAATTGATCGTGTTTGATAACCACATCCCGCAGCAGAATGGATTCGCTGTTTGGCGACCATTGCACGGCGGCGCCGAGAATGTTCGGAATGATGCGGCTCTCACCGCTTTCCAGTTGATTCAAGCGGATCCCTTCGGGCGTTGCATAACTTAACCATTTACCATTCGGTGACCAGCGCGGATTTGTGCCCGGCAAAAGTGCTTCTTGAAATACGGGCTGCGCCTTGCCGGTTGCGATATCGAACCACCATAAAGAGGATGCGCCGCCGTCGAGTGACATGTATTCGTAAACGATATGGTTTCCATCCGGCGACCAGATCGGCTGGCTGCAAATCACCTGTTTGCAGGGAACGATCAATTTATTTTCAGCGGTGTCCAGGTTGAGCAGCCAGAGATCATAGTCCAGCGCTTCTGTTTGTTCGACGTAAACGATCTGGTTTTGATTGGGGGAGAGTGCAAAATCGACCACGCCTTTTGCTGTTGTTGTTAATTGGCGCGGATCACTGCCTTGTGTGTCGATCACATAAAGTTGTTTATATTCATTTTCATCATCGTTGAGATAGACAACCTGCGCTTCATCCGCCGTTATGCCTGCTTCGGTTAACGATGACATTGATCCACTCTCAAGCCGCGTGAATGCGCCATAGGTCAGGCCGAAGCCCAGTATCAAAACGATCAACGCGCTGACGACCGGCATGAATGGCGCGAATTTGTTAAATGAGTCCATGCGTTTGAAGAGGCGGCTGCTGCTGACCATTAACAGCCCGATGACGATCAGGACGATGGCGAGGCCGAGGCTGAATGCGATGATCAACGCCAGCCCGAGGAAGATGCGGTTGAGGGCGATCGCCACCAGTAAAATGGCAATCGCATCGGGGCATGGGACGAGTCCGCCGCTGATGCCGAGGGTGATGAGCGAACGCCAGGTGATGGTTTCGGGAACTTCATGCGAGTGCATTTTCCCGTCACCGTGGTGATGGAAATTTTCGGGGAGTTTTTGAATTTTGACCGCGCCCGGCGTTTTTTTGGAGGGTGTTGAAAAAGGAGTTAATGAAATTTTTCGCGTGGGTTTTTCAGGCGCGGGCAGGGTTGATTTGCGCCAGAAGAGAAACCTTTGCCACAAGAGATAAAATCCCAGGCCGACGATCATTAAGCCGGAGAGAATTTCAAGCCAGGGGATGATGCTGGTGGGCAGAATATATTGTGATGCGGCCAGCGTGATGATGCCAAGCAGGAAAACCGAACCGGTGTGAGTCAATGTGACCACACTGCCAAGCACAACCGCGTGCCAGGCTGTGCCGCGTGACCCAACCAGATAAGCAGCGACCACGGTTTTGCCATGACCGGGTGTGAGCGCGTGCAATGCGCCGAGTGCGAGTGAGATGCCCAGCGCAAATATATAGAAGGAGACAGAAAATTCCTCTCTGCGGACAAGCTCAAGCAGAATTTCCTGCGGGGTTCTTTCGGCTAATTCAGGAACGACCTGTTCGGCAGTTTCGGTGACAACATCTTTTTCCTGACCAAAAGGCAGGGAGGGTGTGCCGCTATCCCATAAGGTGAGCAGTTTGCTTTGATCGCTGAGCGGTGTTTTGTCTTGAATTACATCAATGGCGATGGCGTTATTTTTTTGGCTGGGAAATAGAAAGGCTGTATTTTCAACGGTGGAAAGATAAAACCAGTTGATGGATTTTGTTGGCTCAAGGCCGTTCTCTAAAATCAGGCGTTGGACATTGGCGGCATCCTGCGGGCGCGGCCATTTGGCTGAGAGGTTGAAGGTGATAAATTCCTGCCCTGATTGAAAACTATTTAAGTCTGCGGGCATTTGCACAGACTCTAGCAGCAGAGATAAAGGCTTGTCGTCGAGCGTGGCAGTGAGCAGGGCGGCGCGGATGCGTCCCCAGTCGTCCACTTCCTGTTGGGTGAGAATTTCATCCTTGTCTGCATCCACTTCGTACCATAAGTAGGAGGTGAGCATGGGGCCGGGTTTTATATCCCATTTGATCTGCAAGCCGGTTGGGGCGAGTGCCACGTTGAGCGTGTGGGCGTAAATATCGGCGGGATGTGCTGCTGCTTTTTTGGAGGGAGCTGCCAGTAAGAGAATGAGGAAGAGGATAAAACTTATTTTTTTTATTTTCATTTTTATGGAAGCCAGTGCGGCATGATGCCTTGTGTGAGAATGAGGGGTTCGCTGAAACCGGATTTCCATAAACCGATCTCGGGTTTGAATGCGCCGTGTAATTTAAATTGTTGGAAGATCAGCGCCGTGCCCCACGGGTTCCAGCGCGGTGAATTGTAGGTGTAATCTTCCTCGATCGGCGATGATGATGCCATCGAGAATATTAAGGTCGATCACCGCGAAGACCTGCGCGGGTTTTTCTTCACTGGTGCGAAGTCCCAGCAAAAAAGAATCGTCAGCAGGCGACCAGGCCAGTGAGTAGTATGAATAATCGCGGTTGTCGTTTTCGCCGAGCACAGTGGATGTATCGTTTAAGGTGAGGTCTGCCAGGCGGACGCGGGTGATCAATCCGTTTTCATTTTGTTGAATATCGGTGAATAAAAATTTTGTGCTGCCTGCCGACCATGTGATCGGGCCGCCGGTATTGGATGGAAAAATAAGTTGTTTGCCGGTTGCGAGATCAAGCAGACGAATTTGATCGGCGAGTCCGTCAAAGGATGCGATCTTGTTTGAATCTGGTGACCAGGTTGGGCCGTATCCCAATATTTGCTGGTCTTCATAGATCGGGCTGTTTTGTTTGCTTTGCAGATCCAGAATCCAAATGCGCGGTGAGCCGAAGGGAAGATCGGGCCCGGGGCCTGCCGCTTCGCGGGCGTAGGCAATGCGCGTGCCGTTGGGGGCGATGGCTGGCGTGGTGCAGCGGTCACGTCCGCAATCAAGCAGGATGTAGGCATCGTTGCCGGCGCGGCTGACCCGCCACAGGTCGATGCCGCCTTGTGCGTTTGCAGATGTGAAGATGATGAACTCGCCGTCAACGGAGGCGTCGAAGGAAATGATTTTTATATCAGCAGGTGTGATTTGCTGCGCGGGGGTGTTGTTTAAATCCATGATCCACAAACTGCTTTGATTATCGTTTGTGTTGAGGTAAACGATCAGCGGTTCGCGGACGTTAAACTCCCAGCTTCGGTCATTTTTCAGCGCGCGGCCTTTTGCGGTGAGTGCGCCGGAGCTCAGCGTTAATTTGTAGTTTGTATCAGGTTGAAAGGGTTCAATGGGAACGAATTGCAGGGTACGTTCATCGAGCCATTCGAGATTTCCATTTACGGCAGGCTGGATGGAAAAGAGCGATGCCGCCAGATCAGGATTCACCGGTTCGGAGAATGTCAGTTTGATCTTTTGGAAAGGCCCGATCAGACTTTGCCCTGGCAGGGTTGCTGTGACGCGGATTCCAGCCTGCGTTCCGAGAAAGACCACCATGCCAAATAGAACTGTCAGCAGGGTCAGGACGCTGAGCGCCACGGTGTCCATATCGAAAGATGGGCTTCGTGTTTTTGTTTTTTCATGGGAATAGATAGGGCTGTTCGGGTGCGGGAACGGCTTGCACAGATTCAGCGAGGATCAATGGCACGGTTTGATCGTTAATGGTTATGGATTTGATCGTGCCTTTGACCAATACCCATGAATCCTGTTTGAGTGTGGAGGCTTGCGGCCATTCTCCAACCATTGCAATCGCAAAACCATCTGCGGCGCAGCACGAAACGACAAAGCGGCTGACGAAGAATTGATTTTTGCCCAGGCTTTCATCGAAATAGACGAAGCCGATCACTGATGCTTTTTGGCCTTCAAATTGCGCGAGGTCTGTTTCAAAGTTAAATAGTTTGATCCAATCCAAAATGTTGCGTTCTTCTGAATCAGTTTCAAAAAGCTGCGCCGATGAATCTGCGCTGACCAAAGGTGAATTGGTGTTAAAGCCTTTTGTGGCAAAAGCGGATGAATCCAGCGGGCGCGCGGGAATCAATACGCCGATCAGCAACGGGACGAGCATGAACCATAGGTTTGCAGAAGCGGGCGCGTGATCGTGTTCGTGGTGGTGTTCATCATTTGCCGTGTTTTGACGCGCACGTTTGATCTCGGCAAACATGGTTTGCGCGAGCAGCGCCAGAAAGATGATGCCGAAGATCGTTAGTGGAATGAAGCGCTGGTTGATGTAATAGGTTAATTGTCCGCTGGCGGCTTTGGATGCAAGGAGAATGCACATGCCAAGCAGGAGCAGGGCTTGCAGGGAACGATAAAGTCTTTTTTGCATACGGTTGATTCCTAGGGCTGTAAATAATTAAAGATGACGCCCGCCAGCAGACTCATCATAAATGGAATGGCGACAAGATACGTCACCGAGCGGCGGCGAAAGACCTGCGAATACATGATGATGCTTTTTATGTCGACCATCGGGCCAAAGACGAGGAAGGAAAGCACCGAGCCGAAACTAAATGTGCCCATGAAGCCCAGGGCGACGAAGGCATCGACTGTGGAGCAGATCGAAAGCAGGATCGCCAACCCGAGCATGACGAGCACCGATAACACGGGACCGCTGCCAATGGACAGCAGGGAGGATTGCGCGATGAAGGTTTGCAGCGCGGCGGCGAGCATTGCGCCGAGGATCAGGTAGCGTCCCATTTCAAAAAATTCATCGGCGGTGATCAATAAGGCTTGACGGATTTTTTCAATAAAGGATGTGTGAGCTTCGCGCGGGTGATCGTGTTCGTGCGAGAGGGTTAATACGGGACGTAAAACATTGGACGGGTCCCGCTCGACCGAGAAGACGAGTCCTACGACGATGGCGATCACCAGGCTGACGCCCATGCGCCAGAAAAGCATATTGCCCCAGCCAAAAGCCGCGGCGGTGCTTAACACTACAATGGGATTCAAGACCGGCGCGGCCAGCAGGAATGAAATTCCCGCTGAGAGCGGCAGTCCCTTATTAAAGAGACGCCGCGTTAAGGGTACGACTCCGCATTCACAGACAGGGAAGATCATGCCCATGAAAGCGCCGCCAACTGCCGCTGCGACAGGACGATGCGAGATCCATTTGCTCATTTGATCGCGGTCGAGAAAAACTTCCACCAGTCCTGAGGCGAGCGTCCCCAATAATAAATAGGGAATTGCCTCGATGAAAATTCCGAGAAAGACGGTGGCGAAGATGTTGAGCTTGTCCCAGAGCCAGGTGAAGACGCCAGCCGGAACCATGCTGGAAACGACGATCAGTAAAATGCCAATGACGATGCTTAGAATTAGAGAACGGGATAACGGGCGGGGGGATGTTGTCTTTTGCACAGTGGGATTATAACCATTAATGTAAGTGATAGATTAAATGGTTCGTTAGGGATTGCGGTGATCAATTTGACTTATAAAACAGTCCCACGGTTTTTTCGCAAGAGATCTCTGTAAAAACCTTTGGATCTGCGTTTGAGATGAAAAAGTAACAGCCCGGGTAGTTACGATAAAGGCCAATAAAATATGACGCATCCCGAGTTTAATTTTGGACGCTGACTCACGCTTTTGTCAGTGTGAATCAGCGCGCGAAGCGATCTACGTTTAAAAACGAACTCGCCCACGAAACCTTAATTTCGGGGCGAGTGATATTTTTAGAGACTTATTGCGCTGGCGCGCCGTCAATCGGATAGCCTTTGGCGTACCATTCTTTTAATCCACCGGACATGCTGGTGGCGTTATAGCCTGCTTCCAGTAGAATGTCGCGTCCTTCCTGACTGCGGTTGCCGGAGCGGCAGATGACGAGGATTTCCTTGTCTTTTGGAATTTCGCTTAATCGGTTCGGAAGTTCGTCCAATGGAATGAGTGTGGTGTTGGGTGCGTGATACTCGTCCCACTCTTCCTGGGTGCGCACATCCACAACGAATACGCCGCTTTCTTGATACATCTGATAGCCTTGATCCACGTTGACCTGGCTTCCCTGACCGGCGCTGCTCCCGCCTGCTGACGCGATCAGATAAACGACAAAAGCGACAATGGCTACGATCGCCAACTGCACAGCAGGTCTGCGCAAAACTGCGGAAAGTCCGCTGCGGGTTCGGGTGTTTTTATTTTTTCTTCGAGACATGATTCCCTCACAAATTGTTTGATATATTGCCTTTTTTAGACGTCTTCCTATTATAGAGCCTTACCGTGGAATTTTAAATATGGGATTTTGATTTATCTTATTCGCTTCACCCAAGCGGACACGATCGTCCCAGCCGGTGTGCAGGGATATGATAGATATGCTTATGTAAATAATAACC
>JADKBB010000040.1 GCA_016715195.1 Candidatus Villigracilis proximus | reverse complement strand
TGGCGGCGCATTGTCCGGCTGGTGATTGCGCCCGCGAGGACGGCGGCATGTTCGATCACCCTGCCAATTGCAGGAACATCTGGCAGAATTTCAAGAGAACGCGGCGCGATGATTATCGCCCGTCTGATGGTCACCTGCATCGGGTTAACAGGCACAGGCCGAATGATTGAGCCTCCGGAAATTCTCGGTCATATTCGGATCGTATTTGGCAAAAAAGGAAAGCTGGCTGGCAAAAAGAATCGTCGTCACTGCAGGCGGGAACTCAGGGAAGCGATTGACCCCGTCCGCGTGATCACGAATCATTCTTCTGGAAAACAAGGCTATGCACTCGCTCAAGCCGCATTGGATGCAGGCGCAGAAGTTTGCCTCATCACCACCCCCACCGCATTGACTCCGCCTGTTGGCGCGAACGTCATCAACGTGAAAAGCGTGCAGGAAATGCTCGATGCCGTGTTGGCCGAATCAGCTGATGTGTTGATCATGGCGGCGGCGCGGCGGACTTCGCGCCCGAAGACCGTGGCGAAAGAGAAATGAAGAAGCGGGATGGCATTCCGCAGATCGAACTTGACAGCGGCGCCGGATATTCTTCGGACGGTATCCAACTGTCGGCGGGAAGCGGTTTCAAAGTGGTGGTGGGTTTGCAGCGGAGAGTCAATCTTGCTTGAGAATGCGGCGGAGAAGTTGAAATCCAAAAAACTGGATTTCATTGCTGCCAATGACATCTCTACGAAGGATGCAGGCTTTGGCGTGGAGACAAATCGCATTACATTGTTGTTTGCAAATGGAACAAAAGAAAATTTACCGTTGATGAGCAAGAGAACGAAGCAGCGGAAAAAATCATCGAACACATTGCAAGGTTGTTGGAGTGATATGCGTATTTTGGTAATGTCTGATATTCATGCGAATTACACCGCGCTTACGGCTGTGTTGAAAGAGGCGGGCGAAGTGGACGAGACCTGGTGTCTTGGCGATCTGGTTGGGTACGGCCCCGACCCGAATGCGGTAGTGGAGGAAATGCGTGATATTAAAAATCTCACCTGCCTGCTTGGCAATCATGATGTTGCCATCACCGGCAAAATGCCGCTTGAAACATTCAACGGCGATGCGCGAAAGTCATTGGCGTATCACGAAAAAGTTATATCGGCCAGCAACGTGGATTTTCTCAATTCACTTCCCTCGAAAACAAAAGTGCGCGGCGAAGCAACAATGGCGCACGGCAGTCCGCGCGACCCGTTGTGGGAATATATTTTGAACACGCTCACAGCACGGCTGAACTATGAGCATTTCACCACGCCGTGGTGTTTCGTTGGACATTCGCACATCCAATGCATGTTCGCGTTGGATGAGAAAAAAGACCGCGTAACACTTGAGCAAACCAAGCCGGACCTGACGATCCAACTCCACCCGAAGCTGATCCTGAACCCCGGCTCTGTGGGCCAGCCGAGAGACCGTGACCCGCGTGCCGCTTTTGCCATTTACGACTCCGAAGCCCACACATGGACTCCGCGCCGGGCGGAGTACAACATCATAGAAGTGCAGGAACGCATCCGCGCGGCGGGGCTGCCTGAGAAAACACGCCGCCCGCATTGCCGAAGGATGGTAAGATTTGACCGTGGACGATAGACGATGGACCGTGGATAAAGGGATGTGGTACTTTTGTCACCTTTTTTCAAACTGTCTACAATGGGAACTATTCCATCAAGGCTTTCGTCTTTGGAAGAGAGAAATTGCCAAAGGCAAATAAGAGAAGAACTCATGAAAAAGATATTGCCATTTAGTTTGATCGTCATCGCCACATTGATCCTCGCCGCGTGCGGCAGTCCCCGCAGACTACACCCAGTGAGATTTGCCTTGGCGGCGCCAGCCGCCGCCCCTGAAGCAGCATACGATGCCATCCCCATGGCAACCGCCGGTGTAGCGGTGGAAAATGTTCAATCCAGTGGTGGAGTGAATGCTGCCGCTGTGGAACGCATCGTCATCCAAAATGCGGACATCGCCATTGTAGTGACAGATGTGGAAACCAGCATGAGGGAGATCGAAGTGATGGCAAAGCAGATGGGCGGGTTTGTTGTCTCATCTAATTTGTATCAAAGCTATACCAACAGCTATATCGAAGTCCCTGAAGCGCAGGTGGTGATCCGCGTGCCTGCCGAAACGCTGGAAGATGCCTTGAAGAAGATCAAGGCGGATGTGGTGGAAGTCCGCACTGAGACCCGCTCGGGACAGGATGTGACCGCCGAGTATGTGGATTTGAAGTCACGCCTGGCCAATCTACGAAGCTGCAGAAGCACAGCTTGAACGAGATCATGGAAACGGCCACAGACACCGAAGATGTGGTGAATATCTTCAACCAGCTTGTGTATTACCGCGAGCAGATCGAACTGGTGAAAGGCCAGATCAAATATTACGAAGAAGCCGCCGCGCTTTCTGCCATCAGCGTCACCATCATTGCCGAGGAAAAAGCCAGCCGCTTGAGATCGGCGGCTGGGAACCCAAAGGCGTGGCGCTCGAAGCCGTACAGGATCTGATCTACTTCTTTCGAGGATTTGTCGAATTTCGTGATCCGCTTTGTGATCTACACCCTGCCCGTCTGGATCATGATCGGCATCCCGTTGTATCTGGTCTTCATCGGTGTCCGCGCTTTGTTCCGCAAAATGCGCGGCGAAAGTGAAGAAGGATGAAAGGTTGAGGAAGAGAAGAAGTAAGGAGTAATAAGTAAAAAGTGAGAAGTGAAACGTGAGGACGGTGGTGACACTGGCGTCCTCCTTTTTAGTCAGACTTCCGAAGTCTGTGTTCTTCACAAGCAATCTCAACCATAAAGCTCAAAGACTGCTCGGAAGCCTTCTCAAATCTCCCTTTTTGCTTTATAATCACCCTCATGGATTCATTAATCAACGATGCACGGACGCTGTTCAATGTCCACCTGACGGCGCGGCAGGTGATGGGACTCATTAATTACGAGAAAGAGCTGCTTGAGTGGAATCAGAAATTCAACCTGACCGCCATTCGGGATGTGGAGTCGATCCGCACCAAGCATTTTCTGGATTCATATTCCTGTGTGCTGGCGTGGAAGGGAATGCCCCCGCTTCGCCTCGTGGACGTTGGAACTGGTGCCGGGTTCCCGGGCCTTGCCTTGAAAATAATTTATCCCACCATGCATGTGACCCTCGTGGAATCGGTGGGCAAGAAAGCCATGTTCTGCCAGCACATCGTCAGCAAGCTGGGTTTGGAAAATGTGAATGTCGTCCACGCCCGTGCAGAGGACCTGGGAACATCTTAAGCGAATACCTGCTCCCACTCGTAAAGATCGGCGGGATGATGCTCGCCCAAAAAGGTGAAACCGGCCCCGCCGAAGCGCAGTCCGCTGAGAAGGCGATGAAATTATTGGGTGGAAAATTACGTCAGTTGATCCCCGTCAATTTGCCTGGTGTTGCCGATGACCGCTTCCTCGTGCTTGTGGACAAGGTCGCTGCCACGCCGCCGAAATATCCGCGCAATGCGGGGATGGCTGCAAAAGCGCCGTTGTAAAAGATAAAGAATTCAATGAAGAAAATTTGGCCTTTTAGTTTTTACTTTCTCTATTTTGGCGCCTTTGCATCACTGGCGCCTTTCTTTGTAATTTTTTATCAGGGACTTGGATTCACTGGAACACAGATCGGCCTGTTGACTGGTGTGGCCCCGCTCATCACTTTGGTGGCAACCCCTTTTGGCACAGGTCTGGCAGATGCAACCCGACGGCATAAACTGATCATGGGGCTGGGGCTGTTCATGGCAATTATTTTTGGGGTGGTGCTGCCAATGCTTAAAGGCTTTATTGCAGTCTGCATCCTCGTTGCCCTGTATAATTTTTTTATGGCGCCGGTTGGTTCTCTTGCAGATAGCGCCACCATGACCATGCTTGGAGATGAAAAAGCCATGTATGGGCGCGTCCGCCTCGGTGGGACATTTGGCTGGGGCATCCTCGCACCGATCGCAGGGGTACTTGTTCAGCATTACGGTCTGGGCATCGGGTTTTGGATGTTCACCACGATCATGGTCATCAATTTTATGGTCAGCCAGAAATTTGACTATGGTCAATCACAACAAGGACAGACATCCAGCAACGGCGGTGTCTGGCTTCTGCTTCAAGATAAAAAGTGGATATTTTTTCTTGCGGCAGCTTTTCTAAGCGGAATAGGCACTTATTCAGTGGCCTCCTACTTATATCCATATATGGCGGAAATGGGCGCAACGGAAACACAAATGGGCATCACCTCCCTGATGGGCACCTTGACGGAGATCCCCATCTTTTTTTTCGGGCATCATCTTGTAAAGCGCTTTAATGCGCGCAGCTTGTTCATCACAGCCATTGCATTGTTCGGGATTCGATCTTTATTGTTCGCCGCAGTGGACGCACCAGCCATGATGTATGTGATCCAGGGATAAGCGGAATCATATTCCCGATGATGTGGCTCGCGGGAGTTTCGTATGCGGATGAAAACGCGCCTGAGGGATTAAAGTCCACGGCGCAGGGGCTGTTCGGCGCTGTGAGTTTTGGCTTCGGTTCCGCAGCGAGCGGATTCATTGGCGGCATCCTGCTTGAAAGCATTGGCGGACGCGCCATGTTCTTTGTTTTTGGGGTCGGTATTTTGGTCTTGCTGGCTTTGGTCGAGGGGATGAGAAGGTTTGTTATAGGCCGTGCTGTATCGCAATAACCGCCGCTTGCGTTCTGTCTGAAACTCCCAATTTTTCCAAAATGGCGCTGACATGATTCCGCACTGTCCCTTCGGAGAGGTGCAGTTGATTAGCGATTTCGCTGTTGTTAATTCCTTTGGCAATTAAACGCAATACGTCCAGTTCACGCTCGGTGAGTTTATCGGTGAGGATGGAGGTGGGCTGGGTCTGTTTGCTGGCGACTTGATTGAGCAGTTTGCCTGCGATGGCGGGGTCAACGAAGGACTTGCCGTCCATTGTCCCGCGGATGGCTTCGACTATTTTCTGGCGCGGAGTGTCTTTGAGCAGGTAGCCTGATGCGCCTGCGCGGATGGCGTCGAAGACCCATTCGTCATCGTCGTAGGTGGTGAGGACGAGAATTTTTATATTGGGGAATTTTGTGCGGATCTCGCGTGTGGCTTCGATGCCATTCATGATCGGCATTTTCAAGTCCATCAAAATTAGATCGGGTTGTTTTTTCGCGGCAAGTTCCACGGCTTCGGCGCCATCCTGCGCCGCACCGATGACTTGAAAATCCTTCTCAAGATTAAGAAGCATTTCAAGTCCATCACGGATCACGGCCTGGTCGTCACAAAGGATAATTTTCATAGTTGAGGCTCCCGACGATGGACAATAGACCGTAGACCGTTTTTACTGTCCACCGTCCATTGTCTATCGTCTATTATCTATATCGTCAGCACAACCTTCGTGCCTTTTCCTTTTTCGCTGCTTATTTTCAACTTACCGCCCGCGAGTTGGGCGCGCTCGTGCATACCGACGAGACCGAAATGTCCCGTGGGCTCTTTGGATTTTGTATCAAAACCAACGCCGTCATCTTGAATGGTGAGCGTGGTGTGGACGTCGCTTTCGAGATGCACGCTGAAATTTTTGGCGCGCGAGTGATTGACGATATTTTCAATAGACTCCTGCGCCACGCGGTAGATGGTCTGCTCCACGTCTGGGCTGAGGGAAGGCATGGGATTTTTAAGATCAAGCGTCAGATTAAGGTGGAAGCGCGCCGCGGCGGATTCAGCAGCACGTTGAATGGCGAGTCCGAGTCCCATATCTTCCAATGATGATGCGCGCAAGGCTTTTAAGGCGCGGCGGGTTTCATCCGCACCTTTGCGAGTGGACCTAGGGGATTTATCTATGAATTCGCGGGACTTGTCAGGATCAATATCAAAATAGGCTTTGGCGGTTTCAAGCGAGACGGAGATCGCTGTGAGGGAATGGGCCAGCGTATCGTGCAGTTCGCGCGCGAGACGATTGCGTTCGCGGCTAACGGTAAGCTGCTCGAGCGTGGACGCATAGTGCGACAGATTGGCATTCGCCTCCTGCAGCGATTCGCTTTGGGCGCGCAGCCGATTGACCAGCAGGTTGATAAAAATGCCGAGCGCGATAAAACTGATGGTGCGGATGATGGCGATAAAAAGAAAAACAAAAATACTGCGCGATATGAATGGAGCTGAAAAAGATAAGGCCCAACTCAGGCGTGGTGGTGGCGATGCTAAAAAAGATGACATGCGACAGTTCATATTCCCAGGCGACAAGCGCGAGCGCGACGAACAGTACCGGGAGTTGACGCAATGCCATGCCTTCGGCGTTGGAAAGCGGACCGTTGGGGAAACGCGGTGTGATAAATATGTTAATGAAAATAGGCGCGGTGGAAATGGCCAGCAGCAAAAGCAGGGGATAAAAAGCTTCCGGATTTTTTTTGAATCCAAACCGAGTGCGAAAAGAAAGAAAATCGATGCGACCAAACTATTTACGGCGTAAAAAAAATAAACAGGCTAGAGATGGATTTCTCGGTCTGCAGTCTGCTGTCCTAAAGGACTTTGCCCAAGTGGCGGCGATTGCGGACCGGCTGTGTTCTGCAACAAGGGCGGATTTTGCGTAACGGGAAGATCAATTTGTGTGTAGAGTACAAAATCCATAAATGCCATTGCGATCAGGAAACTAATCCAGATCCAGGCGGCGATGCGAAGAAAGCGGGAACATGACAGGTGTCATGGGTTTGGATTCATGCAGATATGGAGGAAGTAGTGACTGGCTTCACTCTCGGTTTTTGGCGGCAAAAGAACTCAAGATGACTCCAAGGAAAAGTAAGCCTTTATTCGCGCCAGGAAAAGGAGAACAGGCGTTCAAACTCATCCAAACAAGGACGACGCCTGCAGCCTGTACTGTCAATGGCGGGCCACCTTTCCGCGGTGCAACAATTCACCACCGTGTGGACTTCGCAAACCACAGGCACATCATCTGTTCCTGGAAATTTGGGAAATATACTCGGTCAGCCGATGGGGCTACCTGCCTGCAAGTCACGCTTGGAATATTTGCAAATCGAATGGACGTTTGAGAGGTAATAAGTAAAAAGCACTGGGCGCAAAACACAGACCCGTTCACAAAAAAGGAAAATAAAAATGACAACAGCAACCCTGCCTATACAACCTTCGTTCTTGAAGAAAAATATTTTCCCCGGCGTAACGATCTCCATCTTATTAGTAATCGTCATCATGGCATTCTCGTTTGGAATGCACATGTACAACATCGAGTCGATCGGGGATGCCAATGCATATTACACCGCTGCGGTTAAATCCATGCTGCAATCGTGGAGTAATTTTTTCTTCGTGGCGGCGGAGCCGGGCGGCTCGGTCACTGTGGATAAACCTCCGCTGGGATTGTGGATCGAAGCGGTCTTCGCCTATTTCCTCGGCGTGAGCGGCTTCAGCGTTTCGCTGCCCAACATCCTCGCGGGCGTGTTTGGAATTCCGCTGTTGTATGCGATGGTCAAAAAATACATGGGCGAACTCGCGGGGCTGGTCGCGGCCTTTGTCATGGCGATCACGCCGGTCTTTGTCGCCACCAATCGCAACAACACCATGGACGGTTTACTCGTTTTCTTTTTGCTGCTCGCGGCTTGGGCATTTATCAAAGCCACTGAGTCAGAAAATGTAAGCTGGCTTTTGCTCGGCGCGTTCATCGTGGGTCTCGGCTTCAACATCAAAATGATGCAAGCCTTTTTACCGCTGCCCGCTTTTTACGCGCTGTATTTCTTCGGCTCAAAAACGGGCTGGCTGCGCAAAATCGTCAATCTCGGTCTCGCCACAGTTTTACTGCTGGCCGTTTCACTTTCATGGGCGGTCGCTGTTGACCTGACCCCCGCCGACTCGCGCCCCTACATTGGCTCAAGTGAAGACAACAGCGTCATGGGATTAATCTTCGGGCACAACGGAGTTTCACGACTCGGAAATAATCGGGTGAATCCACAGCAAAATGGGCAGGCTCCTGCCAACGGTCAAGACGGACCCGGCGGACAACAAGGCGGCGGAACTCCATTTAGTCAGGAGACAGGCACACCGGGAGTCTTGCGCTTCTTTACCAGTCCGCTTTCAAAGCAGATGTCCTGGCTGCTGCCTTTCGCGTTGATCAGCGTTGTGCTTGCGCTCTTTGGCTCGCGCATCAAACTTCCGATTGAATCTGGTGTTCACAAAGCGCTCATCCTCTGGGGCGGATGGTTATTGACCTGCATCGTGTTCTTTAGCATGGTCTCTGGAATCTTCCACTCATACTATGCCATCATGCTGGCGCCCGCATTGGGCGCAATGGTCGGCATTGGCTTCGCTCAATTATGGTCATGGAGCGCAGACAAAAAATGGACCGGCGCTGTGCTGGTGCTCTCTGCCGTGGTAACCATTGGCTTTCAATACTTTGCCACAACTCAATATGGAGAATCTTCGTGGTGGATGCTTGGAAGTGGCCTGCTGCTTGGGTTGGGAATCATCTTGATGGTGATCCAGAAGCGGCATTTGGCATACGTCACAATTCTGGCGGCGATGATGGTCATCCCCATGTACTGGACGGTGATGACCGTGGTCGCGAATTCAGATATCAACCTGCCCACGGCCTACACTGGCAATAATCAACAAGCATCTCAACCACCCCGTCAACAAAGCGGCGCGGGTTCCAGTATGAATGAAAAAATGCTGGCCTATCTTCAAACGAACACAGCCGATGTGAAATATCTGCTGGCGGTTCCGTCCTCGCAAAATGGCGCAACGTTTGTGATTGAAACCGGACGCCCTGTGTTGTACATGGGCGGCTTCGGCGGGCAGGATGATGTGGTCAGCGCGGAAGACTTAAGCGCGCTGGTTGCAAACGGTGAACTACGCTATGTTTTATACGGCGGTGAGCGCGGCGGTAAAGAGGATATCGCCAGTTGGTTGAAGGCCTCATGCTCGGTTGTGACTGAGTTCAGCAGCACTTCATCAGACGCTCAACCGCAGGGCCAAAATGGTCAGCAAAGACCGGATAATCAATCACTGACGTTGTATATGTGTAAATAAATTTGATCAACGCGCATGGGCTGGATATTCTCCAGCCCATGTTTTTATTTAATGGACGTATGCAGCGAATAAAGCTTGATATGAAACAATTTGCGGGGCGCTTTGCCCAAACCACACCCATGACATCTGTAACGCCGGTCAATGACAACACATACAGGCTTTTATCTAATATGGTGATTGCAGGCACTCTCTGCAAAACTTTACCATCGGTAGAATGTACTTATCAATAAAAAAAGGAGCGCACATAAACAGATAAAAATATTTACACAAACCCGGTCGTTCGTCTAATCAATCAGTACAACGAATATCGCTGTACATCATCAACTTTCAAAAAGGAGATCGTCATGAAAAACAAAAAACATATTCTTATTTCCTGCCTGGCTTTACTGGCAATTCTTATCAGCGCCTGCGCAAGCACTGCCGCCCCCGCACAAACTGCGGATTCTCAAGCTGCAACCATAGAGTCAAAAGGTTCAGAGATAACCAGCACAGAATTACAAACCGCGCCGGGCAGCCCATCCAGTAAAGTTGGGCCGGATCTTGAAGCCGCTGCAGAAACACTCGGCATTACCGCCGAAGAACTGCAACAGGCCTTGCAGGATGCAAAACCCGCAGATTGCACCGCTGACAGCAAAGACTGCCGCCCCGATCTGACCGCAGCCGCGACAACGTTAGGCGTCACCGCTGAAGAACTTCAAGCCGCATTGGGCGGCCCCGCAAATGGCGAAGGTCACAACGGACCAGACTTTGAAACCGCTGCTGAAACACTTGGCATTACCGCCGAAGAATTACAACAGGCCTTGCAGGATGCGAAACCCGCAGATTGCACCGCTGACAGCAAAGACTGCCGCCCCGATCTAGCCGCAGCCGCGACAACGTTAGGTGTCACCGCTGAAGAACTTCAAGCCGCATTGGGCGGCCCCGCAAATGGCGAAGGTCACAACGGACCAGACTTTGAAACCGCTGCTGAAACGCTCGGCATTACCACCGAAGAACTGCAACAGGCCTTGCAGGATGCAAAACCCACAGAGTGCACCGCTGACAGCAAAGACTGCCGCCCCGATCTGACCACAGCCGCGACAACGTTAGGCGTCACCGCTGAAGAACTCCAAGCCGCATTGGGAACCCCGCATCATCAAGGCGAAGGCCAGCCTGGCAACGGTCAGCCAGGACAGGGCGGACCGGGAAACGGCCAACAGCCTCCACAAGGCGGCAACGGTAACGGTCAACAGCCACCACAAGATGGACAGGGCAATAATCCACAGCCTGCTCCTTAATTCAAAAGTAAGGGTCATTTACACAAAGTAAATGACCCTTACTTTTTACCGCACAACTCAAACACAGGTTGAGTTGTGCAGCCATGACACCAGTCATGGCTATTGATGAAAATATGCATGGGCTTTTCGTAAACATGGTGATTCCACACACTCTTTACATATTTTTTACATCAGTAAAATGGGAACAGTTCAGTTCAATGCACAATTCAAAGTACAAGGAGAACAATATGAAAACCATTTTACAGCTTGTTGTAATTACACTGATCCTTTCAGCGTGTGGAATGCCCCCAGTCGCTGCCCCACAGCAGGGATGAATGAGGCGGAGCAATCTGAATCAGTCAGTTCGGTACATCTGCTCAACCTACCGGCACAGCCTTATCCTCTCTCACGTATCGCATTGTAGACTCGGGGCAGATCGCGTGCTATGACAATAATCAGTTGACAGCTTGCGCGGCGCAGGGTTCGGCGTTTGCCGGACAGGATGGAAATTACCAGGGTGCAGCTGCCGCATACCAGAACAATAACGATGGAACCGTGAGCGATCTGGTGACCGGCTTGATGTGGTCACAGTCAGCGGACTTGAACGGTGATGGAACGATCAACGTCAGTGACAAGCAGAGTTTTGCAAATGCTGTGAGCAGCGCAGAAAATTCCACGCTGGCAGGATATGACGATTGGCGTTTGCCAACCATCAAGGAACTCTATTCATTGATCTTGTTCGATGGCACCGATGTAAGCGCCTGCCCTGGTGGAACCTGTTCTGCCACGCCGTTTATTGACACACGCTATTTTGATTATGCCTATGGCGACACCGATGCAGGCGAACGTGTAATTGACGCGCAGTTTGCGACCAGCACCAAATATGTCAGCACCACCATGAACGGCGATGAAACCCTGTTCGGTGTGAATTTTGCAGACGGACGCATCAAAGGTTATGGATTGAGTTTGCGCGGCAGCGATAAAACTTTCTTCGTGCTGTATGTGCGCGGCGGAAATAATTACGGCGTGAATGCTTTTGCAGATCAAGGCAACGGCACGATCACAGATAACGCCACAGGCTTAACCTGGATGCAAGCCGATAGCGGCATGGGCATGAATTGGGAATCTGCACTGACCTATTGCGAAGGCTACTCTGCGGCAGGCGTGGATGATTGGCGTTTGCCCGACGCAAAGGAATTACAAAGTATTTTGGATTATTCCCGTTCGCCTGCCACGACCAATTCCGCGGCAATAGATCCAATTTTCAATGTCACTTCCATCACCAATGAAGCGGGCGAGGCTGATTATCCATTTTATTGGAGCAGCACCACGCACGCTGATTCATCAGGAAGCGGTACCTATGCGGCGTATGTCTCTTTTGGCAAGGCGCTGGGATATATGAACTCATGGGTGGATGTGCATGGTGCAGGTTCGCAACGCAGCGATCCAAAAACTGGCAGCGCGTCTGAATATCCGCAGGGACATGGTCCGCAAGGCGATGCCGTGCGTGTGAATAATTATGCGCGCTGTGTACGCGGCGGCGAAGTGACGTACGTTTCAGGTAACACCACGATCAGCAACAGACCCGGCATGACGATCTCTGATACTGGCGGCGTAGACCTTATGGGTGGACAACCCACCACCACTGGCGGCATAGACCTCGCAGGCAGCGGAACTCCGCCACAGGAAGCGATCGATGCCTGCATCGGTCTGACTCAAGCCGCGGCTTGCACGATCAACACGCCGAATGGAATCTTAAACGGCACATGCGGCACGCCGCCCAACTCAAGTCAAATGGCATGTATGCCTGCGGGTGGACCACCCAGCCCCTGATTTAAAAATTTTAATAACAAAGGAGAATACAATGAGCAAAATTATCAACACCCTCTTCGCAACGATCACCATTCTCATTACAGGATGTCAGGCGATCATTCCGGTGCAGTCGAATGCATCTGTATCTGAAGTAAGTTATGTAGCAGAAAACTCACCAACCGAATCCAATTCTGATATTCAAGCGCTGGATGGCAAAGGCAATAATATCGCAAACCCAGGCTGGGGCGCTGTGAACGATAAATTTATCAGGCTTTCCGCCGCAGCATACGATGATGGCATCAGCAGTCCATCCGGTGCAGATCGCCCCAGTGCAAGAACTGCAAGCAACACCTTGTCACCCAGCCCGGAAGGCGGCATTACCAATGACCGCGACTTCACAGCATTCGTTTATGCCTGGGGACAATTCCTCGACCACGATATTAATCTGACGGAAACCGCGGATCCAAAAGAAGCCTTACCGATCATTGTTCCAACAGGCGACGCATGGTTCGACCCGACCCGCACTGGCACGATGACAATTCCCATGTCGCGTTCGAACTATGATGCAGCCACGGGTACTCTACAAGCAATCCCGCGAGCAGATAATTCGATCACGGCCTTCATTGATGGCTCCCAAGTCTACGGTGTGGATGCCGAACGCGCGGCCGCACTGCGTGAATTCACCGGCGGACGCATGAAGACCAGCGCCGGCGATCTTCTGCCCTTCAACACAGATGGCCTTGCCAACGCGAATGATGCGCATCGTGCAGCGGATACTGAATTGTTTTTAGCAGGCGATGTGCGCGCGAATGAAAACCCCGAACTGCTTGCCCTGCAGACTCTCTTTGTCCGTGAACACAATCGAATTGCGGCAGAAGCCGCTCAAAGACACGCAGACTGGACGGATGAGGAACTTTATCAATATGCACGCCGTATCGTGATCGCTGAACTTCAAAAGATCACCTACGAAGAATTCCTGCCAGCCATTCTCGGCAGCAACGCCCTCCCAGAGTATCAAGGTTATCAGGCGGATGTAAACCCCGGCATGTCCACCGAATTTGCAACTGCCGCGTTTCGAGTTGGTCATAGCATGTTGGGAGAGGATATTGAATTTCTCGATAATGACGGAGAAGAAAACCATGAAGCCATGTTATTGCGTGACGCATTCTTCAACCCAACAGTACTCGGTGAAACAGGCATTGATCCGCTTTTGAAATATCTCGCTTCAGATAATGCCCAGGAGATCGACACCATGGTCGTGGACGATGTACGCAATTTTCTCTTCGGCGCACCCGGACAGGGCGGCTTTGACCTGGCATCCTTAAATATTCAACGCGGACGGGATCATGGCATCGCAGACTACAACACTGTGCGTGTTGCATACGGGCTGCCCCGCATCACCAGTTTCGACCAGATCACATCAGACAAAGCAGTTCAAGCTTCACTCGCATCGACCTATGGCAGCGTTGATAATATCGACCTATGGGTCGGCGGGCTGGCTGAAGATCATCTGCCAAACACCAGCATGGGCGCCACATTCACTGCCGTTCTGGTGGATCAGTTTAGCCGCGTGCGCGATGGAGATCGTTTCTGGTATCAGAATTCTCTGTCTGAAAAAATGGTGCGCGACATCGAAAACACATCCATGGCAGATATTATCCGCCGCAACACTGAGTTAACCAAACTTCAGGCCGATGTTTTCTTCTTCAACGAATCGACTGTGATGATCGATAAGGCTGCACCTGAGTCTACAGACCGCCCCGACTCACAAAATGGATCACAGGGCAATGGACATCAGAACGGGCATCCGCCTTCTCCTGCCGCAATTGAAGCCTGTGCAAATCTGACAGAAAATTCAGCCTGCTCTTTCATTGGCAGAAACCAAAACACGGTCAACGGCTCCTGTCAGGTCGTACAAAATTCACAACTGACCTGCGCACCGGCGAACAGTTCACACAAGCCCTAATTAACTCAAGTTGCTACCTTCATTTTTTGAGTCGCTTTTGATCGGGATTCTTAACGCAAAGACGCTAAGATTCTATTATTTTTCCCTTTGCGACTCTGCGCCTTAACGTTAAAACTTGTGCAAATTCTACAAAGTCGCAACTTGGATTAATTAAAACAATTGTCCCGCAGATTCATCGAACATAACCTGCGGGACAATATTTAACATCAGGAGATTTATCAATGAAACAAACTTCACTTTTATCACTCGTATTCCTAACCGCCCTTATATTAACCGCCTGCCGCGGCACGCCTCCCTCTCAGCCTTCCAACGCAGACGCGCCGCAACAAAGCCCAACAACCAGCGTTTCAAATAGTGTTGATACGTCAAACACAACCGGCGCGGTAACGATCAAAGGCGAAGTCTGGGCTGATAACTGGTCCGCCTTCTATTTGGGCGATCAGCTAATAATGGAAGACTCTGTCTCAATCAATACGGAACGTTCCTTCAATGCAGAAGTCTTCAACTTTGAAGCATCGTATCCGATGAGTTTCAATTTCATCGCCAAGGATTTTAAAGAAAACGACACCGGCCTTGAATATATCGGCAGCAACAAACAGCAAATGGGAGACGGCGGATTGATCGCTCAGTTTACCGATACAGCCACCGGCCAAGTCATCGCAGTGACTGATTCCAGTTGGGCTTGCATGGTCATTCACGAAGCGCCGCTTGATAAATCCTGCGAGAAAGAATCCAACCCGATAGCGGGGCAGGCGCCTTGCGGCTTCACCGCATCAGACGAACCCGCAGATTGGAAGTCCGCCAACTTTGACGACTCTGCCTGGAGCAAAGCCACAGTGTATACAGAATCACAAGTCAGCCCGAAAGATGGCTACGATCAAATTTCATGGGATTCATCAGCTCAATTAATTTGGGGTCCTGATCTCGAAACAAATAACACACTCCTCTGCCGCTTAACCATAACTGAGCCAAAATAATGAAAGCAAAAATATTTTCAATACTCATGATCGTTTCCCTGCTTTTGGCCGGCTGCTCCACCAAACCCGGCGACCCGCCCACTCCCCCGTCTAATGATTCAACGGTAGACATATCCACCGCAGATGCGGTCACATCTTCGAATGGCACATTCAGTCTCAGCAGTTCAGACGTCACCGAAGGCGGCGCACTTCCAGTTGAATACACGTGTGACGGCGCCAGCGCAACATTACCTCTTTCATGGAGCGGAGCGCCCACAGGGACAGAAAATTTCGCAGTAATCATGCACCATGTTCCAGGTCCGGGTGATGCGCATTGGTATTGGGTCATGTATAACATTCCGGTCAGCGTCACCAGCCTTGAAAAAAATGTGGCAGGCATCGGCATCCTCGGTAACAACAGCGTCAACAGCAGCACCGTGTACGCGCCGCCCTGCTCAAAAGGGCCCGGTGAAAAAATTTATACCTACACCGTGTATGCACTTTCTGCCGAACCACAATTTTCAGTTTCAGCATCTGATGTCAGCCGCGATGTTTTACTCGACGCCATCAAAGACATCACGCTTGCCAGCGCAAGTTTAAACGTAACCTACACAAGGTAAACATGTCTATTACACGCCGCGATTTTTTACGATTATCTGCCTATGGATTTGGGACCACCTTCCTGGCTGCCTGCGGATTTAGACCCGGTGACCCTGCGCTTCTTAACCCGACCGATCTGCCTGCTCTGTCACCTACTGTCATTTCCCAAGCTCTGACAGAACTCGGCTTCGAAGCCTTCGCCGATACAGTGAAAATTTATCAGGATGAACAATATCTGTATGTTGAATCGAATGGCATGCCCGCGCATCAAATGATGGTGGGCATCACCAGTTGGCAGCAACAGGTTCCCGTGCCGCAATCGTATGCGGGAAGCAATGCGTGGAAGATTCCACTGCATCCGGTTATCGCGGAGAATCCTGTTTCTGCAAAAACATCTTTGTATCGCGGCGCGATCGCTCTGGCCGTGAATGGCATTCCCATTTTCAACGCACTCAACAATCGCGGTGACGATGCGCTGCTATACGGCGAGTTGGATGAATGGGGCGGACACGCCGGCCGCGCCGATGATTATCACTATCACGTTGCGCCGCTTCATTTATCAGAGATTGTTGGCATGGACAAACCCATCGCGTATGCGCTCGATGGATTCCCGATCTATGGATTAACCGAACCCGATGGTTCCGCCGTAACCGCGCTGGATGAATTCAACGGTCACTTCACCGCAGATGGCGGCTATCACTATCACGGCACGCATACGTATCCATACATCAACGGCGGCATGCGCGGCGTGGTCACAGTCAACGGCGATCAGATCGAGCCGCAGCCGCGCACCCAACCTTTCCGTGATTCTCTGCAACCCTTGCAAGGCGCCACGATCACAGGCTTTGAAACCCCCGCCGATAATTCCTACGCGCTGGAATATCAGATCAACGGGCAAAAATATTATGTCAATTATGGATTCAATGGGAATGTATACACGTTCGAATTCGTAGACGCGGCTGGGAATAAGACAACGGAAACTTATACCAAGCCCGGGTAGATAAAAAACATGAAACATCCCGAATTTAATTTTGGACGCTGACCGCTTCGCGCGCAGAAAACGCTGATTTTTCGCTTTTGTCAGCGTGAATCAGCGTTCATCTGCGTCCCATTTGTTCTTAAAAACGAACCTTCGCCCTCAAACTACTTTGTTTATCGCCGTTTATCTTGATTCAATTAGCAGGTTATTTACTCAGCTCTGCATACACACTTTCGGGTATTTCATCGATCTTATAAATGCGGATGTATTCCAACCCGTCTATGAAAATAATTTTCTCGGGTTGAACATTTTGCAGAATGCGTAAAAGATCCACAGACTCAGGCTGACGATTTTGCAGCACCGAATACAACACCAGATAATCGGCATTCTGCATCCCCATCATAATGGACGGGTATCCCGGCTCAATAAGATAAACCTTCTTCAATACATCTGTCTCACCCGGATAGAAAAACGAGAATGAGCCCATCCCCGCATAGGCATAAACGCGCGTATTTTGCGCATCAGGTTTTTGTGCCAGATAGAGGGCGGCCTGTTCCAGACCTTCGCCATATCCGCCGAGAAAGGATTTTTCGGGAGCAAGTTGATTTTGATATGAAAAATAATACGGGTAGTATGGAAGTCCGCTTGCAAGTTGGGGCGCGATCAATGCAAAAAGAACAAGCGGCATGATGTAAGCGCGATTTGAAATCGCCCAGCGTTTTTGCATCCACAAAATGAAATAGCCCCAGCCGATACCGGCGATCACATCCAATGCCACGAAACTGCTGAGAATATAATGCGCGGAATTACGTCCCTGGGCGATGCCGAACATGAAGATGAATAACGCGGCGAGCAAAGCCAGATACGCAATTGTGGATTTAACCGGGGAAGCGACGACCTGCTTCTCTTTTGAAGCCAGCACGAACAACGCGAATATCACACCCAGCCACGAGATCAGCGTGGACGAAGCCAACCAGTTCTTCATATATTGAATACTGCCGGAGAGTCCGCCTGCGAGGTTGAAACTGGAAGGCTGTAATTCTTGTGTCACATCCAGCCGCGCGCCTTGAAAGGCATAGCTAAACGCGTTGCCGTAGACTTCATAAAACATCTTGCCCGGCGCGACCCACATCCCCGGCCATAAAATAACATAGACGAGGATTGCAACTGCAAGCCATGCCGCAAATACTTTGACAGCCTCCCATATTTTCAAACCGAATAAACGCCCGTCGCGTTTGAAAAGCCCAACAAATAGCATGAGTCCCACCAGCCCGAGCACCACAATTGAAGAGGACTTGGTCAATTGCGCGAGGCCGAATGCGGCGCCTGAAATTAACAAATAGATCAACTTGCGTTCATGATTAAGATAAGCCTGCATACTTAAAAATGAAACCAGCACAAACATGGCTAGCATACCTTCATGATTTAACAGACGCGAGTGTCCGAGAAAAAAAGGCGCGAGCATGGCGAGTGCCAGGGCGAGGAATGCGATAACGGGATCAATGAATAATTGCAGGAGAAAAAAACTTAGTAACGCCAACCCGATCAGCAGTGTGGTTTGGATCAAACGGCTATTACGAACAAGGTCAATAGCTTCCTTGCCGTGTTCGCGCATGAACTCCTCAAACTGCGGCTTGCGGACGTCAAAGTAGCCCTGACCGAATCCGCGATATTCGGGGAAGTAGGAAAGCATTCCAGCGGTGACAACCCAGGTGGTGGTGACTGCGGGGTGATAATCATAGATCGTGTTTTCAAAATCGCCATGGGTCAGCGCGTAATAATAATTGGAGCCAGAGATCGCCCACCAGGGTTCGTCGAAGGTGATGACTTTGTCAATGCCGATGATGTGTGAGGGGACGATCAAGACGAAAAGTAAAAAAGCCAGCAGCCATTTATTCTTCGTTGGTGACT
>JADKBB010000039.1 GCA_016715195.1 Candidatus Villigracilis proximus | reverse complement strand
TGAATTTGCATTAAAGAATTGTCTTTGGCTGGCGGAGCCTGGCTATCATCTCTCGTAGGCCAGGAAAAAACGCTAGAAGCGGAGTATGTTGCAGGTGAGTTACTGAAACGGCTGGAATCTAATTCAGCCCAGACCAACTCATCTCGTAAGGCAGAAGCGCTGGCTGTCGTTTGCTGCGTCAATCAATCTTTGCGCGCAGAAAAGGCAACTTGTTCCTTGCTCTGGATTTGATCAGTCAGGCGATTGAAGCGTTGGAGAGGCAGGAGAATATTGGTCGCAGCCTGATGAGTGAACTCATTCAATCGCGGGCTGTCTACTATTGGGCAGGCGCAAATTATCCCGCAGCACTTGCAGATCTGGAGTATGCACAGTACGTTATAAGTATGGATAAGGATAACGTCGTTGAGCTATCTTCCGTTCATGGTAATCGTGGTCTTGTATACTGGAGCATGTCGGAATATGACATGGCTGAAAAGGAGTTTTTGAAAGCAATTTATCTCTCCGAACAAAACAAATCTATTTATCTTTTAATGAAGCAGGTGGGTAATTTGGGCATGGTTTATTTTAATCGGGGGGATTTGCTAAAAGCCCTACTCTATATTGAACGCGAGATTGAACTAGCTAAGATATCAAACGATGAATATGAAAACGCCCTGGGAGTGGGGAATAAAGCTGCCATACTTGCATACACAGATCATGCTGAACAAGCACTGCCAGACATGATGTCAGCGCTGCAAAAATATATAAATACTGATCGCTTTGAGACTCTAGTAAGTACATTGGTAGATTTATCGACTTGTTATTACAGGATTGGAGATTTGGAAAATTCATCACGGTTTGCCCAACGTGCATTTGATCTGACCCAAGAAAAAGATAATCCTGTTTTGAATGTGATTGCATGCAGAGTTCGCGCATTGAGTATGCCCACACCTGATGCCTTCGAGCTACTTTCCATCACACTCAAACTGGCGGAGCAGTATGACCGAAAACTTGATGTTGCTGGGTGCAAAATTTTCATGGCCTATTTAACGTCAGATAGCGAATCAAAGACACGCTTGTGGGATGAAGCTGTCGCGATTTTGGAAAAGATTGGTGCGACGAAATGGATTGAAAACAAAAAGCCAGGCGATCCAATTGTTTTGCCCATGACAGCATAAACAGCGAATAACAGAGTTGCCATCTTTTGGATAATCTTTCCTGTACTCTAAATACCTTTGCTAAAATATCTACACTAGTGTTTCGTTTGTTCACTCTAAATTATGGGTAAAACGATTTTCGAAAGTATAGATTTTCTCAGACCTGTTTAGGTTTTACTTAATATGCAGGATTTGTGATCGCGGGTTCGTACAAAGATGCCCGATAGACGAACTCGCGGTGCGTAACTATTTTTCACCCCTGTTTTCAAGCTTAAATTGGCAAAGACTCAACAAAAAAACCGACTTATTAGGTCGGTTTTTTTATTTCTTTGCGGTCCCGACGGGGATAGAACCCGTGGTGCGTAACATTTTCGCATACTATCAATAAGTTGAATTTGAGTCTTTTCAGATCATTTTTTCTATCAAGACCGGCTCATTTTACATGGATAGAGGACTTGACAGAGGATGTAAATGGCCAGCCAGCACAGATATGTTTTTGAATTGAGTGCGCCTGTTGGCATGCGTTTCAATTAGCATAAGAACATTCATCAAAAAAGACTCTGCTCTTGGGCAGAGTCTTTTTTGATGAATAGATTAGTGATCTCGTTTCTTCCTACGGCAAATTAAACGCCTTGACCAAAAACACCGCCATTTGTGCGCGGGTCACCTCTGCATCTGGGCAGTAATTGCCGTTGCCGCAGCCGCTGGTAATGCCATCAGCCGCAACTGCTTGATAAAAGCTGCTGCCCAGTAATCGGAGGCGACATCGGTGAAGCCGGTGCTGACTCCCACGGCGGGCGGATTGTAACTTGAGCCGTTTTTGGCTTTCAATAAGAAGATCGCCATTTGGGCACGGGTGACCGTGGCATCGGGACAATAGATTCCGCGCCGCATCCGCTGGTGATGCCTTCGGCGGCGAGTTGCTTGATCCAGGCGGCTGCCCAGTGATCGACGGCGACATCAGCGAAAGCCGGTATCGCCGCTCATGGCGGGCGGCGTATAGCTTGAGCCATGCATACCTTCAATAAGAAAACCGCCATCTGCGCCCGGGTCACGTGCTGTCGGGACAATAATTAAGGAGTGACGGAGCATCCACCGGTGATGCCAGCGCTGCGCAAGCGTTCGATATATTGCCTTGCCCAGTAAGTGGTGGGCACATCACTAAATGTGGCAGTAGTGCTGAGCGTAGTAAAGGACCACCATGTATTCGTGTTGGCATTAATGGCGCCCCCAATATTTTTCGCGCGGACTTGCCAATAATAGCTTGTGCCGGCGCTTAGCCCGCTTAAGGCCTTGCTTGTGGACGCACCATTGTTGACCCATGTTGAGCAGACGTTGTCATTTGTGGTGTCGTAGCAATATTCGTAGGATGTTGCCCCTGCACTGCCAGCCCAATTCAAAGTCAAACTGGTGGATTGACTGCCAGCGCCATTAATAGGTGTGGATTTATTGAATGCCACGGGCGGAGTGGCTCCGGCAATGACTCCATTACTAAGGCCGCTATCGCTCCATAAGCCGCCTTCGTTACGCGCTCCGGCTGAGACGTAATACGTAAGGCCGGGGGTTAGGATCAAACCGTTGTGCGTCATGGATGTGGAGTTTGTATAGGTCCAGCCGACGATATCGCGCCCGCCGGGAGTGGTGCCGATGGCGTAGCGATATTGCGTGATAACCGATTGCGGGTCACTGCTGCTCCAACTGCCAGACAGGCTGGTCAGACCACCGTCACCGCTGGCAGAGACATTTGGCTGCAAGGGCGGCGTCGTATCGCTGATCGCACCGGCGTAATCAACAGTAAAAGTGGAGTTGGAATTGGAGCGATACGCATTCCATCGGAATCGAACCCATCGCTTACATTGATGCGATAGGTGTCTTTGGAATCGCCGAGTTGATATCGTAGGTTGCTTTATATAGAGTGGAAGACAGCCATTGTTGATTATCAATAATGGGGTATTCTTTCCGTCATAAAGTACCTACTCCACTCCATATGATGTACTGAACCATTTTGTGTTGTTGCTCAACAATATTGCAGATATGAATCATTGGCAATCCCAGAATTAGATATTGTGATAGGTGTGCCAATGCATTCCATCAAAACTGGTAACACCACCTCCTGTGATTCCAAACCATTTTGTTTCGTTGGCTTCAATTGCAATTGCCTACCGCAATTTGTCGGCATCCCAGAGTTAGATGGCGTATAAACTAGCCAATTAGTTCCATCGGTGCTGGCTACGCCATTACATGTGCCAAACCATTTTGTACCATTTTTATCTATTGCGATTGATGAATGTAATTATGTCGAATAATCCAGAGTTGGAAGAGTTGTAAACATGCCAAATTGTTCCATCAAAGCTGGCAACGCCATCATTGTGCCAAACCATTTTGTGCCATTGGTTTCAATTGCGATTGGATTGATGAAAATTGTCTGGTAATCCAGAGTTGGATGTGTTGTAAACATGCCAGTTGGTTCCATCAAAACTGGCTACACCGCCTAGGAGATGTAGGCAAACCATTTTGTGCCATTGCTTTCAATCGCGATAGCAGAACTGTAGATTGCCCCAGGAAACAGTTGAAATGTATCGTAATCCAATTTGTTCCATCAAGACTGGTAATGCCATCACTGTGCCAAAAACCATTTTGTGCCATTGCTTTCAATTGCAATTGCGTAAATGCGTTAGTGGCAATCAGAACTTGGATGTTGTATATAACTCCAATTGGTGCCATCAAAACTAGCCACTCCGCTGTTGTTGTGAACCATTTTGTACCATTGCCTTCAATTGCAATATATCAAACATTATTACTTGGCAATCCAGAATTGGAAGTATTGTACTGAGACCACGTTCCTAATTTCGTGCTATAGAACTCCATAGAAGGTGCATAATTGGTATCCATTGGCTTGCTGAATTGCACCTGGAAAGTTCCGGTCTGGATTCCCAGTGTTGTATCGGGTAGAACTGTTACACTGCGTACGTAGCCTGGAGCGGTCTGGTCGGGTGCGGTAAGTATCGGCGCGAAGGTTGCCTGCTCCTTATTGAAATCATCCAGATAATCGAAGATACGCGCGCCAATCGTAGTGGTGTTTGTTGTTCCCCACCAGTTGTTTTGCGCGGGGACAGGTACAACACTATTGGGGATACTAAGGTCGATGTAAAGATCATACGTGCCCGTGTTGCCTTCCAGATTGTTACTAGTTATTCCAAGCGGCGTGTCACCCTGCACCACGATCGTATTGCCTTTGTTGCCGGTAAATGTGTTGTAGCGCACCCTTGCCGCGCCCACTTGCAAGCCTACGCTTGTGTTGTTGGCGATCAGGTTGTACTCGATCGTTCCGTCGGTGGCGACCATGCCAATTGTATTTCCGATCAGGCGGTTGTGATGTGCAGTTAAACCGCTTCCGGCAGTCAGACCTGTACCGTTGGAATTTTCCACATTGTTCCAGGTCACCGTGGCCGTACTTCCAACTGTGATTCCATTTGAAACCGTGTTGTGATCCACGCTTGCGCCGTTGCCGGTCGTAAGGCTTCCGGTGATCGTGTTGCCGCTCACGGTGTATGAGTCGCCGAGGTTGACGTTCCCCGTGATGGTGTTGGTATCCAGCGTACCGCCGCTTCCGCCGATCGTGATTCCGTTGACGGTATTCCGGGCCGTGCCGCTGCCGAGAGACAGCGTCCCGTGAACCACGTTATCTTCTGCAATGCCTGCGCCTGAAATGCTCAAGCCAGAAGCCGTATTGCGATACGCGTTGCCATCACCTGTAATGCTCACAGCACCAGGGATGGAATTATCCATCAGCCACAATGGTGTCGCCCCAAGCGAACAAGTAATTCCGCCGCTATTCAACGTGACGTGCGAAAGATAAGGAGTGGCCAAGTTACAGGTGATTCCCGCGCTGGCACCCTCCATATTTACATAACGCAGAATGGAGCCCGATGTGTAATTACCGCTCCCGTCTGCCACGGCATCTGCACTTATATCTTCAAAATTGATCTTCTCCCAGGTTCCGCCCGTGTTGGATTTGAAATGGATCGGCTGACTGAGTGTGCCATCTGCGATCAGTGTCCCGCCGATATTTAGATAGTAGTTGCCATTAAATTTAACAGTCGTGCCGGGCTGAATGGTCAGCGTCACATTTTCCGCTACGCCAACATTATTGGTGATCAAATAGGTTTGGTCACTTGTCCATGTTTCATCCGCTGTAATCGTCCCGGATTTATTCGTCACCCCGGTCTCAGTGTTCACTGTGAAGTTGAGCGTGGTTGCATACCCATTGGTATCGGCCACATTCAAGCTAAAGGAAATCGGATGGTTGTACCCTGCCAAAGCATTCACAGAAAAAGTGAAAGCCGTTGCACCCGCGCTGGATGTTCCAGCGGGGATCGTGCCGAAACTGGCGCTGCCATTCGTGATGGAAACATGCGGGTCTGTGGTCGAGAGCGTGCCTGTCACATTGGGAGAATCCCACCAATCGTTGTTGAGCGTAACGATCATACTGGAGGACGCGCCCAAAATAGGCCGCCCGCTCGTCAGACCATTGACCGAATATTCAGCCACCCGCAAAACAGGATGCGGCGTCTGCATCGCTCCGCCCGCGTTGATACGTCCGCTGCCCAGCATCCCAATATAAGTGGGATTAACTCCATTAATATTATCTGCCGTGTGAACGATTTGCGAACGGATCGTGGCCTGACCCCAATCTGGGTGCAGCGTCCTAAGGAGACCCGCCAACCCTGAGGCAAAGGGCGCCGCAAACGAAGTCCCCGATTGATCCACCCAACCGCCGCCCAAGGCTGTAGTTTTGATGACCGCCCCCGGGGCTGATACATCCACCCAACTGGCATAGTTCGAAGTCGCCGCTTTGGTATCGTCATTCTGTGTGCCAGCTACCGCCAGCACATTGTCATATGCAGCGGGATAGAAAGCAGTCGTCAGATTGTCATTGCCCGCGCCCGCCACGATCACTGCGCCATAGGTATTAGCCGCGGTGTCAATTGCATTTTTAAGAATATTGGAATTGGCATATCCGCCCAGCGATAAGTTGATGACCTTGGCACCTTTTTGTGCCGCGTATAAAATTCCCGCCGCAACATCCGAGTAATTAGCCGTCCCCGAGGCTTGCATAACCTTAACCGTCATAATACTGCACTGCGGGCAGGCACCCACAATGCCCTGCGCATTTCCGCCAACCGCAGCGGCCACACCGGTCACCAGTGTGCCATGTCCGTTATCGTCAGCGATATCCTTGTTACCCGAAACGAAGTTCCAGCCATTTACATCATCGATAAAACCATTGCTGTCATCATCCAATCCATTGTTGGCGATTTCACCCGGGTTGATCCATAAATTGCCAGCCAGATCAACATGCGTCAGGTCAATGCCTGAATCCACGATGGCAATCGAAACAGTTGGAGACCCTACTGTGCTGCTCCATCCGCCTTCGATGTTGATCTTGGTCAGCCCCCATTGCTCGGCATAAAGTGGATCATTAATTGTGAGTGGAGTTGTAGAATATATAGAGGAAGGCACATACTCAGAAGCAGGAACTTCAGCGGGGAAAGCGATGTAATCAGGTTCGGCAGAGGTTACCTCAGGCAGCGCGGCCAATGTTTTTGCCGCACCGGGAACGTCTGCACCAGACCCCAGTTGAACGCGATAAAACCTTGTCAAATCATTTTGGCCTGAGACCTTACGCGCCTGTATAGATTGAAAGAGTGGCTCGGCTGAGATCATTACCAGTGAACCTAGGGTGGCGTTGAGCGTAGGTATGCCAGAATTATTTGGCGCTACAGGCGCCGCCTGTGGGCTGGCATCCAGCGTAATCCCTGCCTGAACCTCCAACAGGATGACATCAGGAACATATGGATATGGGGCACTCTGAGCCGCCGAAGAGTCAACCGGCTTGGAGCTAACCGGTTGGGCATTTGTAAAAACGAACAAAGCCAACAGAAATGCAGTTGTTAGTGCCGAGGTCAATTTTGTTTTACGCATAAAGTTCCTCCTAGTGCAGCGACTGTCTAATATTATTTTTGGCAGGCCTGCGTTAACTCACCCACCCAAAATAAAGGGCAGGGAAATATGTCCCACACTAAGTTAAAGTATTATCGGACTCCAATTATATTAAGTCAATGGACAAAAATCACGTTTCTTATTTGATGTTGCAGTGTATTAAATCAAAAAGGAGAGTCATCTGATAAACGACTCCCCTTTCTGAAATTGTTTTTATTTTGACAGTCAAATTGAATTTTGCAGGGCTACAATAGCGGGTTCGTTTCATCTTTTTCCTCCCTCTTTTATCCCCTTCTCCACAGAGCGCCAATTGACTACACGCAAAATATCCTCCCCTACTCTTTCAGACTATCAGACCGATTGAGGTTACATCCATATCATTGATCTTCTCTTTGCCTTGCCGATCTCAACCCCGCAGCCTGTGCTGGCTACTTCGAACCCGCGATCTCGGCCTTGACAGGGCCGCATGTTAGCCACTACACCACGGGACCAATTGCTGAGCGGTCGATAGTTTATCATGGTGATACAGTAATGTCAATACGCACCACCAGTGTAAAGTGCTGGATCTGTCGGCGTCTTTCCAGTACGGTCATGTATATATACCCAATCCCCTTCAACTGCCCAATTAAAAATCCAATGTGAATCACCTACAGATAAATTTATACATCCATGCGATTGAGGATAACCAAAACGTGTGCGCCAGTAGGCGCCGTGTAATGCGCGCGCGCCATCAAAATACATTGTCCATGGTACGTTATCGAGATAATAAAAATCAGAGGGATCGTTATTGCGCATCGTCTCGGTTTCTTTTTTCTGATAGATCTGAAAGACCCCGGGGCGCGTCCAGAACGGTTCGAGTCCACTGGCGATGACAGTTGCAAAAACAAGCTGATTGTTTTCATACACTGCAAGAGTTTGTTCGGCAAGATCAACATCGATCCAGCGATTGGTAGTGACGCCCGCTGGTATTGCTGTATTTATGATGACACGTGCTACTTTGCGGCCTTCCAGCCATTGGTTGGGACCAATCAGATACCATTCTTCATTGTCAACAATTTGCGCATCATAAATACTGACGGTTTCAAATGGATATATTTGCTGTCCGGTTTCGCTTGCGCCATAGCCGGGAGCTTGTAATACTGGAATCTGCTCAAAAGTCCAACCGAAAGATGTACGCGGTGTTGCAGAAAATTCAAGTCCTTGAAAATTTGATATTTCACCAACACGCGCCCCTTTGCCGGGTACCCATCCGCCATTTTGCATGAGATAGTAGACGCCGTTTAGGTCTACGCGATCAATATATGAAATATAAACAAAGCCAGGCGGAAACTGTTGTCCACCGGCCCCCTTTTCACCTGCGCTGCTGTAAATTGGCACATAATCATCGTCAAGGTGGAAGTAACTATATGGAAGCTGAGTCAGGCTTAGGTCGGGTTTTGAAGCGGGCAGGGGGCGTGGGGGAACTGTAATGCCAAGGCGTGCGAGGTCGGTCTAATAGGAAGAAGGCCCCCAGGGCAGGCAATCATCCGGGGCCGCCAAATAAATACCCGGCTCGCATATCACACCGCCGCTATCGGGCTCTGCAAACGGAGTCGGCTCCTGTGCATATGCAGCTTGTGGTGTGGATGATAGGATATAGAAAATAAAAAATAGCGTTGTGATTCTTTTCATGCCAAGAATTATAGCACGCGGGCGGCTTACTATTTTGCAAACTATAAGATGCCGAACTTGACACATTGAAAGCCATAATCTAAAATAGTATACGAAATGAAATCAGCGCCTAGCTAAGATAATTTAGGCGTTCAACATCCCTCAGGAGGGCTGGTTTGTCAAAAAATCGTACTCAACAAATGGTGGATCGCTTGCGTGAGTTACAGGCATCATCACCTGACATTGAAGCATCAGCAGTTGTCAGCGTGGATGGCCTTAGTATCGCGTCTGCTCTTCCTCAGGGTGTGGAAGAAGATCGTGTTTCTGCCATGTCTGCCGCCATGCTTTCATTAGGCGAGCGCATTGCAGGTGAATTAGGACGTGGTTCCCTTGAGCAGGTTTACATCAAGGGTTTAAAAGGATATGTTGTGTTAATGTCGGTCGGTGACGAGGCTGTTCTTACCGCGCTGGCACGTGAGCAGGCCAAACTTGGTCTTATCTTCCTTGATATGCGTCGCGCCGCCGAAGATTTGGCGAAGTTGATTTAGTGGAGTTGTTATGAGCCCCCTTCAAAAAGCTGGTTTGTATTACCCGAATAAATTTGGCATGATTACCATCAAGTCGTTGGAAGAAGTGATGGGTAAGAATGGTTTGAACGCCATTTTGAATTTAGCAGGTTTGAATCATTACATCGAAAATTATCCTCCCGACAATCTCGACAAGGGTTTTGATTTTGCAGAACTTTCTGCGATCGGTTCTGCGTTGGAAGAAATGTATGGTCCGCGCGGCGGGCGTGGTTTGGCTCTTCGTGCCGGACGCGCAACTTTTTCAGATGCCTTGCGGAATTTTGGTGCGCTGGCTGGCGCAGCAGATTTGGCTTTCGTGGTGCTTCCGCTTCAATCCAAACTGAGAATTGGTCTGCCGGCTTTCGCAAAGATCTTCTCCCAGTTGAGTGATCAGCAAACCACTGTAGAAGAAAAAGATACAGAATGGGTATGGACCATCCACAAGTGCCCATGCTGCTGGGGACGCACAGGCGCAGACAAACCCGTTTGTTTCGTCGCCACCGGTTTATTGCAGGAAAGCTTGAAATGGGTTTCCGGCGGTAATGAATTCCGTGTAAACGAATCCAAATGTATCGCACTTGGTGATACCGTTTGTGAATTCATCGTTCAAAAAGAACCAATTTCATAAACATAGCGAAGGTCTGGCGTGACAGACATCAAGTCAAAAATACTTATCATTGAAGACGACCTTGACGTGGCTGAAATGCTGAACGCCTATTTTCGCGTTCAAGGCTATGAAGTTTTCACCGTAAACTGGGGAGAGGACGGTGTGCGTTCCTGTCAAACCGTTCACCCTGATCTTGTTATTCTCGATATTCGTTTGCCCGATATTGATGGCTACGAAGTCGCCCGTCGCTTACGCGGTGACCGCCGCACATCTGAAATCCCAATCATCTTTTTAACTGAGAAACGTGATCGTTCAGACCGCCTGCAAGGCCTGGAAATTGGCGCAGATGATTACATCACCAAGCCTTTTGATGTGCAGGAGTTACGTCTGCGGGTTCGCAATGCGCTAAAACGTTTAAGTCAGGGTTCGTTGACCAATCCGGTCACTGGTTTGCCTGAAGGCGCGCTAGTGGACGAAAGACTTTCTGAAATACTGAACAAAGAGAGTAATTCGGCTGTCTTATTTGTTTCCATCGAAAATATGGATTCTTTCCGTGAAGCATATGGTTTTGTCGCGTCTGACGATGTCTTGCGCGCAATCAGTTTGATGATCGTAAATACAATGCGTGAAGTCAGCCGCCCCGAGGATTTTCTCGGCCATCTTACTGGAACAGATTTTATTATTGTTCTTCCCCCTTCCAATCTTGCAGCACTTGGTGAAAAACTTCGCTCCCGGCTTGCCCAATCCATGGAATATTTCTATCCGATCAAAGATCGGGAACAAATGGCAAAGCGCGTGGACCGTCTAAATACAAAGTTGGCAGAAATTTCCACATTCAAAGGTCAATTTTCAACAGTAGATCAGGCCAAAGCGGAGTTGGTACGTCTTAAAAAATAGGAGTTTGTTTGCGTATTACAGTCGTTACACCAACCTACAACGAAGCGGAGAACCTGCCAAAGCTGGTCTCCGCTTTATTTTCGCTCCCCCTTGATCTGTGTCTGCTGGTTGTTGATGACAATAGCCCCGATGGTACCGGACGTATTGCAGACGACTTTGCGGCCAAGTATCCGGAGCGTGTAAGCGTTTTACATCGTCCAGGGAAAATGGGCTTGCGTTCAGCGTATTTGAACGGCTTTCAACGGGTCATGGAGAGTAATGCACAAGCCGTCGTCCAAATGGATGCGGACTTTTCCCACGACCCTTCAGTACTTGTAACCATGGCTGCGTTGATTGAATCCAACGATCTTGTGCTTGGCTCACGCTATATACCGGGCGGCTCAGTCGACGAACGCTGGCCGATGTGGCGCAAGAGTCTTTCAGCTTTTGGGAATTTTTATTCTCGCGCCATATTAAAACTGCCCCTACATGATGTGACTACCGGGTATCGCATGTGGCGGCGCGAAACCTTACTTCAGATGCCTTTGGAGCGTATTCAATCCAGTGGATATGTTTTTCAAGTTGAAATGGCATACCTTGCCTATTGCCTTGATTTTAAGATTGAAGAGACTCCCATTTATTTTTCCAGACCGAAAATTTGGGAAATCAAAGATTTCATTCCGAATTCAATCAGAAGCCGCGCTTCGTGTCTGGCAGGTTTGGTGGGGATATCGTGACTTAAGACGTGTGGGACGAGCGGCTAGAGTCTAAATGATGGCTTCCTTCACAAGATCGAGATCCGTCTGCAATGGTTGTTAGTCCAAAGTAGAAATGTTGCCTTAATTTTCAAAAGTAAAAGTATCCACTTTGCACGCGGTGGAGATACTTATATATACCTCTGCTCTTCCAAATTGCCGATTACCGATTGTGACTATACCAATAGACTCATTGATGCAGTCATAATCAAATTATCAAACCAACAAAATGGAGTTCGCCATGCTTGAATATGTCAATCTTGATTTGGCTATGCAGCAAGAAGAGTATAAAAAACGATTAAGGCCGCTGCAACAACGTCTCTATGAACTGGAACATGCAGTCTTCGATGCACAGATTCCGGTCATGATTCTTTTCGAGGGGTGGGCAGCTACTGGCAAGGGACGTTTGATCAGTTTACTTGCGGAGCGATTGGATCCGCGCGGCTTTCGTGTTGTTCCGATCACACCGCCACGCACCGCCGAACTGCGCTATCCATGGATGTGGCGCTTTTGGCTCAAGATTCCCGCACGCGGACAAGTGGTTGCATTTGATACATCGTGGTATCGCAGGGTGTTGATTGATCGCTTAAATAAAACAATCAAGAAGGAAGAGTTACGCGCCGCGTACCATGACATCGCCGAGTTTGAAGAGATGTTGTCAGCAGATGGGACGGTAATATTAAAATTCTGGCTGCACATCGGCGAAGCAGATCAGCATAAGCGCATCAAGAAATTGCGTAAAGACAAATTGACAGCCTGGCAGGTGGGAGAAGAAGATGTACTGCAAAACAAGCGCTACGAAAAATATGCGGGCTTTGTTGAAGATATGATCGCGCGTACCGATTCGCCTCACGCGCCCTGGACTATCGTCGAGGCAACCGATCGTTATTACATGCGCATCAAGGTGTTTGAAACAATCATCGCTTCACTTGAAGCGCGCCTGGGGTTGCCCTCATCTTCGAAGGCCAAAGCCAAACACCACCGTGCAACAAAAGAAATGAAAGGAGCCGTCAATGCTTGAGCGTCTTGATCTTACACTGGCAACTGAACATGATGAATACGATAATCAGCTCAAGGTTTTGCAGGCTGAGTTGCATGAGCTGGCCTTTCAAATCTACGCACAGAAACGCCCGGTGGTGATCGTCTTTGAGGGCATGGATGCGTCAGGCAAGGGTGGCACGATCAAGCGTCTGACCGAACGCATCGATCCGCGCGGCTATGTTGTCTGGCCGATCTCCGCACCGTCGGGTGAGGATAAAGAGCGTCACTACCTTTATCGTTTTTGGCGGCGATTGCCCGAGCAGGGACAGATTGCCATCTTTGATCGTTCCTGGTATGGGCGTGTATTGGTTGAACGCCTTGAAGGCTATTGTACCGAGGAAGATTGGCGGCGCGCCTATAGCGAGATCAATCAGTTCGAGCGCCAACTCACAGATTTTGGCACAATCATTTTTAAATTCTGGATGCATATCAGCAAGCAGGAGCAGCTACGTCGCTTTCGCGAACGCGTACGGACAAACTACAAGACCTGGAAGATCACCGATGAAGATTGGCGCAACCGCGGCAAATGGGAGGATTACATCGCTGTTGCAGAGGAGATGCTGCTGAAGACAAGCACGCCCGATTCTCCCTGGACATTGGTGGAAGCCAACGATAAATATTTTGCACGCATCAAGTCCCTGCGTACAGTTGCTGAGAAATTACGGCAAGAGTTGAAGTGAAAAAATAACTGAGCATACAGAAGCGCCGATTGCCAATATTTGGCAAAAGTTTTGACACCTTCAGGTCCCACTACTACGATTTCAACATCATGGCGGCAAATTTTAATAGTCCTGACGCAAATGCGCCATATGTTTTGCACAATGGTCAAACAATGTCCGATTAAAAACAAGCAGAACGTTTTTCCTGCCAATAAAATCTTTGAGATGAAAAGTGGTGCCGGAAAAATCAGATAAACTGAAATCAGGGGCGGGTTGATTAATCGACACGCGAGACATTAGATTTCCTGTGAAGAGATGTTTTGAAATGAATATTTTATAGATCACGATGCTGGAATGTGCTGACAGCAGCCATCAATATAATTATCAAATAGATCACCGCATATCCCAACATCAATGGACTGGGCACAGAGGTCGAACTAAAGGGCGAGAATCCCAGCGCCGCAGAGACGGGAGACTGCATTTCAAAAGAAGCGCGCCGCCAGAGTGATTCGCTGGGAATGATCAAACTGGTGATGATCCCCACCTGCACTACAGTTTGATTTTGAATTGCCACACCGATCTGCTCGACCCAGCCGCCGATGAATGCCAACCCATATAAGCCAAACACCACCCCACCAGTTGCAAGCCCCGACATAAAACTGGAACAAAAAAGCGAGAGGGTCATAATGAGTACAGATTCAAGATAGATCAGCGATAACCCTTTCAAGACATTGGGCGGCAGGTATCCTGATTGAGTCCAAATGCTAAGCACAGTCCCGCCTGACATGAGCAGGGAATATAGCCCCAGCAAGATCGCAAAGCCGAGCCACTTGCCGAGCACAACATCAGAACGGCGTACAGGTTTTGTGACAATGGTTTGAATCGTACCGGAGTTGATCTCGCCGGATAATGTATCTGCGCCAAGCAACGCACCCATCGCAGCGGAAAGAAATGTGACTGCATACAAGCCTGCCAATAGCAGCATATTTGTCGCTTCGGTCACGATCATACGGGAGAGCATTTCGTTCGGTCTATCCACTCCATTAAGCCCGTTGATATACACCATGCGGAATCCGATAGTGAAGACTGTTAGAAATATCAAGCCAAGCGCCAGACCGGTCAATACGATTCTTTTCCGAACATTTTCACGGAAGGTCATGCGGGCGATGATCCAGATCTTTTTCATAGTCCACTGTCCTTGCCGAGAGTTTCGATAAAAATTTCTTCAAGCGAAATGCGATTAGGTGTCAGGGCATACACAGAAATGTTTCGTGCAACCAGATAGCGGTTGATCTCTGGCAGATCTACTTCATTGTGAATTGTCATAGTTAGCTGTTCGCTGTCTACACGAATATCGCTCCCCCATTGGGCCAAACCTGAGATTACCTCAGGAGTCAGCCCATCTGTGCGGATGGTGACCATCGAGAGGTTTTGATCGAGCTCAGACATTTCCATCACGCGGATCACTTCGCCCTGACGGATGAACGCGACGCGGTTGCAGGTCACTTCGATCTCGCTGAGTAAATGTGAGTTGAGAAAAACACTCGTACCTTGCGCGCGTAGTTCGTGGATGATATCGCGCACGAGTCTGCGCCCGACAGGGTCGAGTCCTGATGTGGGTTCATCGAGGAATACCAGCGCAGGACGGTTTAGCAAGGCTTGCGCAAGTCCGACACGCTGCAACATGCCTTTGGAAAATGTACGCAGTTGTTTGTGACGAAAATCTGAAAGCCCAACTTGTTCGAGCAATTCATCACGACGGAGATTTAAGTTGCGCGAGTCCATGCCTAATAATTCGCCATGCAATTGAAGAAACTCGTGGGCGGTCAACCATTCTTGAAAGCGGAAATGTTCGGGAAGAAATCCGATCCGCGCTAATGCGGTGCGATCTCCAAGCGGTGCGCCGAGCAGTGATCCAGTTCCAGAAGTCGGAGTCACCAACCCAAGCATCATCTTAATGGAGGTGGTTTTGCCTGCACCGTTCGGTCCGAGAAAGCCAAACACCTCACCCTGCTCTACTTGCAGAGTGAGGCCTTTTACGGCGGCGTAATTGCCAAATTCTTTTCTGAGGTTTTCTG
>JADKBB010000038.1 GCA_016715195.1 Candidatus Villigracilis proximus | reverse complement strand
GAACAAACCTCAAAACCAAAAAAACTTCTCGACCAATACAGAGACAGCATTCGCCTCAAGCAATATTCCTTTCGCACCGAAAAAACTTATATTACCTGGGTTCGCGAATATATTCTCTTTCACAGCAAGCGTCACCCCCGCGAAATGGGCGTTATAGAGATCAACCAATTCATTACCCATCTTGTCGTTGACCGCAAAGCCTCAGCCTCCACCCAAAATCAGGCCATCAGCGCCATCCTTTTTCTATACAACAATACCCTGCACATTGAACTCGATAAATCCTCCCTCAACTTTATCAGACCCAAAAGAGGAAAGCGCGTTCCCAATGTACTTTCCGTCTCAGAAGTCCGGACCATCATCACACACATGACCGGTGTCCACAAACTTATGACTCAGATCATGTATGGCAGCGGACTTCGCCTCATGGAATGTTTACGCTTACGCGTCAAGGATTTTGACTTTGAAAACCATCGCATCATTGTCTACGACGGAAAAGGGGGTGACGACCGTATCACCATGCTCCCCGACAGCATCCTCGCCCCGCTTCGAGAACATCTAGCCCGAACAAAAGCCATACACCAAAAAGACCTCGCCAATGGGCATGGTTCCGTCCACATGCCCTTCGCCCTCGACAAAAAATACCCCACCGCCCATAAAGAATGGATCTGGCAATATGCCTTCCCTGCCACCACCTTAAACCCAGACCCCAACACCGGAATTGTGCATCGTCATCATATTCATGAAAGCGCCCTGCAAAGAGCCATTAGAGAAGCTACCAAACTCGCCCAAATAGACAAGCGCGTCACCCCGCACACTTTCAGACATTCCTTCGCTACCCATCTGCTGAAAAATAACTACGACATCCGCACTGTCCAGGAATTACTCGGCCACAAAGATGTAAAAACAACCATGATCTACACCCACGTCTTGGAGCGTGGCGGACTCTCCGTCAAATCTCCCCTCGACCCTTAAGTTATCAGCGTTCATCTGCGTCCAGAATTAAATTCGGGATGTATTATGGTGTTAACACGGCGAAACTAAAAATAGACTACTCGAAACTATTCCTTGAATTCCCACGATACTTTTTTGTCTCGCCCCGCTTTTTTTTCTCTTTCAATCGTTCCTCTTTCGAGGCTTTGGTTGGTTTTGTTTTGTGACGCAGTTTCGGCTTTTCGCTGGCTTTGCTTACCAATTCATTTAATCGTCGAATGGCATCTTCGCGGTTCTTTTCCTGCGTGCGGAATTTACTGGCCTCGATGATCAGAACACCCGCATCTGTCATGCGTTTGCCGGCCAGTTTGAGCAGACGTATTTTCACATCTGCCGTCAGAGCAGGCGAGTTGGTCACATCAAAGCGCAGCTGCACAGCCGTAGCGACTTTATTTACATTCTGCCCGCCCGGCCCGCCAGCGCGGATATAGTCCAGTTGAATTTCTTGTTCAAGAGATTTCATAGAACAGATTATAAAGGGAAGAGAGTGAAAAAAGCGAAAAGCAAGTTAACCCAAAGCCGCAAAATTGCCAGAATTAAACTCTCTCCCAAGCAACCTCACGGCTTCAAATAGCTGATAACTGATAACTGATCACTACTCACTGATCACTTTTTACTTCTCACTTCTCACTTCCCACTCATCCCTCATTACTCATTCCTCATCACTTCTCCCTCACCACCCTCGGCAAAAAGAACCACAACACCGCCAGAATTCCACCGCCGACTAAAAACGGAACAGGCCCACCGAAAAGCTGGAACAGCGTCCCATAGAATAGTGGCGCGATCGCATTTGCCAGACTATAAACCGAAGTGGATACGCCCAGCATTCCGCCCACCTCACTTTTGTCAGAAGCCTTCGTGATCAAACTATTAATTGCCGGATGTAACACACCGCCGCCCAACGCCGCCGGAAAACTGGCGATCAGTAACCAGATGATTCCCGTCCAGCCGCGTGCAGATGCATCGGGTAGCTGAATGTCTATTGTTTGCGTGGCAACTCTCAGTTCGCCCTGACCCGCCAAACTGTCGAGCACTTTCACTTTGTCATACCAGGGCACAGGCACGGCGGGTGTGAGTCCGGTTGCAATTAATCCAATGGCTAAAGTAGAGACGCCCAACAGCACCAGCCAGCGGTCTCCTTTTTGTTTTGACCATCTTCCGATCAGCCCGCCCTGCACAACGATGATGAACAACCCGGCCAGAACGAACAAGCCTGATGTATCGCGCGCATCCATACCCAGACGGGTGAGCGTGAAGAGTGAAAAAAGCTGCTCATACCCGCCGAATGCAATTTGGTAAAAGAACATAATGATTAACAAAAAGCCGATGGCGGGGCGTCCGAGGGCTTGCCGAATTGCGCCAAAAGAAAAAGGCCGTTTGCGTGCAGCTGCGGGGTCTACACCTTCCACCAGTGTTTCGCGGAACCAGAAGGTGGTTAACATGATGGACGTGAATGAGAAGAAGGCAGCGGTAAATGCAACCATTTGATAATTTTGTCCGGTGGCGGCCAGCACGATAAACGCGATGATCGGACCCAGCACAAAACCCACGCCGAAAGCTGCGCCAACGAGGCCGAGTCCTTGTGTGCGAGTCTTTTCATTTGTGCTATCGGTGATGGCAGCCTGCGCGGTTGCAATATTTGCGCCGGAAAGCCCATCAATGATGCGCGAGAGAAATAAGAGCCAGATGGAATCTGCAAAGCCGAGCAAAATAAAACCTGCGAGCGTTCCGATCTGACTGATCACCAAAACCGGTTTACGCCCGAAGCGATCTGAAAGACGACCCAAAATAGGCGCGCCCAAAAATTGCATCATTGGATATGTAGCCTGCAAAATACCGATCACCAATGGCGATGAACCAAAACGCGCCGCATACAAAGGCAATAACGGAATAATGATGGAAAGTCCCATCAAGTCAACCAGCACGATGACCAACACGGGCAGAATACGTTTGAAATCCAGCTTTTCGGTGTTTGGGGTTTCTATTGTCATTTTTTTCTCTTGTGATAAAAATCCTCCCCCAAATTCATCCTGAGCAAAGCCGAAAGATGAATTTGGGGGAGAACATGTTGATGCTGAGTTGGCGTTAGAACATTAACGCGTTGACTTTATCGATCATTGAACGATCGGGGCGCAAGTCTGCTTCGGTTAAGCGGTTAAGCGGCGTATCTACAAGATCATATCGTGAGATCAGATTTGGTTTGGTCGTATCCAAATAAAGCAGACCGGTCAAAAGCCAATTATTACGCTGCGATTCTTCCATCACACGCAAAGCCTCATAACGATTGGATGTGTCGTAACCTTTTTCAAGATTTTTCAAGATCACGATCGAGCCGTCGTGCATGGCAACTTCGCGCACTTCGCCCGCTTCCATTTCACGTTCAAGCATGATCTCATTGCGCGGCGCGATATAGGAAATCTCCTGCAAGGGTTCTTCATGATCCTTGCCCCACGCATAAGAGTGATAGGCGTTTTCCTGATTATTGAAGGTCACGCACGGACTGATAATATCCAGCACCGCAATCCCATTATGCGCCAGCGCCGCTTTAAGCAATTCCTTCACCTGCTTGGGATTGCCCGCAAAGGAACGCGCAACGAAAGTCGCATTTGAGACAAGCGCTTCCATGCAAATGTCCACCGGCATATATGGGTTTTCACCCTGCTTCTTCAGGCTTAATCCCTTTTCAGCCGTCGCAGAAAACTGGCCTTTTGTCAGCCCGTATACGCCATTGTTTTCAATAATATAAACCATGTTTACATTGCGGCGCATCACATGTTTGAACTGACCCATGCCAATGCTGGCCGAGTCGCCATCGCCTGAAACGCCAATGCCTTTAAGATGATAGTCGCCGAAGAGCGCGCCCGTCGCAATTGACGGCATACGCCCGTGCAGACTGTTAAAGCCAAAGGAACGGTTTAGAAAATAAGTCGGCGATTTGGAAGAACAGCCAATACCGCTGAATTTCACCACGTTCTCCGGCACAACATTCATTTCATACATCGCGGTAATGATCTGGTTCGAGATCGAATTATGTCCGCAGCCCTGGCAAAGTGTGCTGGGATTTCCGCGATAATCATTTTTTGAAAGACCGGCAAGGTTTGCATTCGCAGGTGTGCCAGCCATGGGGAGTGCTTCTGTCATTTTGTTAACTCCTTTTGATTAACGTACCGATAACTACTTCCGCTTCGATTTTGCGGATGACTTCGACTTGACAACCGCCTTCTTGACAGGCTTCTTCGCATCTTTCTTAAGCTTTGAAGCTGGCGCTGCTTTCTTTGTCACTTTCTTCGCTGTTGCCTTTTTCTTCGAAGCAGCGGCCTTCTGCTTTCCGTCCGCCTTGACATACTTCGCAAGAATTCCTTCACGTACCCATTTCGCAGAAGCCGGCATTCCATCACCAAAAGCAACAGATTTAAGATTCACCGCGTATTGCGCATACTCAGTCAGCAGGATCTGATGCATCTGACCATCGCGATTCATTTCCACTACGAAGATCTGATCGTACTTCGCCAGAAAAGCATCCACTTCTTTTGTGAAAGGCACAGAGCGAATACGCATGAAGTCAGTTTTGAGTCCATGCTCAGCATCAAGTTGATACTGCGCTTCAAGCACCGCCGCTTCAGTGGAGCCATAGGCAATGATACCGACCGTCGCACCCTTCATGCTGTGCATCATTGGAGCGGGAACGTATTTCTTGGCGGTTTCATTCTTTCTCTTTAATCGATCCATGTTATCCAGATACACACTTGCTTCCTCGGTGTATTTGGCATATTCATCGTGACCTGTGCCGCGCGTGAAGTATGAACTTAGCGGATGCTTATTCCCGGGGAAGGTGCGATACCCGATCCCGTCACCATCTTTATCAAGGTAACGTCCCCAGCTTCCTTTCAGGTCTTCAATATCTTTTTCAAGCAGCACTTTGCCGCGATCCATCGGCACATTTGGATATTCAAAAGGCTTGCTGATCCACTGATTCATACCCATATCGAGATCGCTGGGTACAAACACAGGGGTTTGAATTCGTTCGGCAATCTCAAAAGACTTCCAGCCAAATTCAAAGCATTCAAAGAACATCGCCCGGCAGAAGAATGACCGAGTGCGAATCGCCGTGTCCGATGAAATGTGTAAAGGTCAGATCGCCTTGAGATGTGCGGGTCGGCAAACCGGTGCTGGGACCAATTCGCTGCACATCCCAGATCACCACGGGCACTTCGGCATAATATGCCAGACCCGCAAACTCAGTCATCAAGGAAAGCCCCGGACCAGAAGTGGATGTCATCGCGCGCAAACCAGCCCAGCCCGCGCCAATTGACATGCCCAAAGCCGCCAATTCATCTTCCGCCTGGATCACTGCGTATGTATGCTTCCCATCTTCACGTTTGCGAAGCTGCGGTAGATAATCGTTCAAAGACTCTGCAACAGAAGTTGCAGGAGTAATTGGATACCATCCCACAAATTGCACACCGCCGAAAATGGAACCAAGCGCCGCGGCCGTATTTCCGTCCGCCATGATCAAGCCGTCAGTCTTGTTCATCGGCTCAAGATAGAACGGGTCTTTCTTTTCGAGATTGGCCTTTGCCCATTCCGCACCGGCTTTCAGCGCATTGAAGTTCATATCAATTGGCTTTTGCTTGCCCTTGAAATGAAAGGTCAACGCGGCCAGGATCTTTTCCATATCCATGTTGATCATTTGAGCAAGCACGCCCACATAAACCATATTGCCGACCAGATCACGAAAATCTGTAGGCACATTCGGGTCGTTCTTCACAATGGTCTTGATCGGCATCGGATAGATCGCGATGTCTGCGCGGGTGATGGGCTGCCTGATATCATCCGAATAGAAAAATGCTCCGCCCGGCACAACAGATGCCAGGTCACGCGCGAACGAATCGGGGTTTATCGCAATAACGATATCGCGTTGTTCGTGGTGGGCGATGAAACCATTCTTATTCGCTCGGATGGTGTACCAGGTTGGCAAACCCTGAATGTTGGAAGGAAAGAGATTCTTACCTGAAACGGGGATGCCCATCTTGAACACGGAGCGCAGGATGGTGTTGTTGGCGGTTGAACTGCCTGAGCCGTTCTTTGTGCCAACGGTGATCGAAAAATCATTCACTATTTTGTTCATGGAACTCCTTGTAGATTATGGAGTCTATCGGAAAAAATAACGCCGATGGATTGTGGAGCACTTCTCCACGACTCCAAAAATTATGGACGATGATATAAAAGATCGGTATGTTTGACCAACGCTTCATACCCGACCTGAAACTGGTTGCTGCAAATGGAGTCAACCATCTGCTGATGATATTCCCACACTTCCTGCAAGTACTCATACCCGCCGGCAAACACATTTAAGCCCACTGCTTCGTAGGCTTCCCAGTAGGCTTCAAATACACCAGTGACAAATGGATTGTCAAGCCGGCTGAAAATATGCAGATGTAACTTGCGATGCTCTTCGTGTGGCACTTGCACCGGCGTACCGCGAATTTTTTCCAGAGCGCGGGCAAGAATCGACTGTAGCTCTTGCTTATCTTCATCTGTCAGCAAGGCAACAGCCTCATACCAATATGCAGCTTCAAGGTGATTTCGCATTTCTGCGAACTTACGGAAATAATCATTGTTCAACGCCAGCGCGTATCCCAGGCTTTGACGAATGGCGGGCGTGAATGAATATGTCAATCTTCGTGTGCCGGTGCGGGGACGTACTTCCACCATGCCCAGCGCACGCGCAACTTCGAGCTGTTCACGCAAAGAAGCAAGGCTCACGCCAAGTTCACGTCCCAACTCACTTAAAGAGGGAAGTCCGCTATCGGCCTCAGCGTGAGAAGCAAGATAACGGAAAAACTCAGAAATGTCAGGGGAAACGCGTTCGCGAAGCATAAGTATGATTAATCCGATTAATAGGAGTATACGAGTTTGAAACCGAATCGTCAAGGGACGAAGGTTACAAATATGCAATGATGAATGAATAAAAAAACATGCAGCATTCCGAATTTAATTTGGGATGCTAACGAGCGCGGAACAGGACAAAAAACCGCGTTTTCAGCGTTTCGCTTTGCGTGCGTCCCATTTGCTCTTAAAAAAACTCACCCGCGAAACCTTAATTTCGGGGTGAGTCATGTTTTGTATTATGAAGTGATTAGTTATTAAGTGCGCCCGCGTTAACCCAATCAATGATGATTTGAATGTCACTGTCTGAGAGTCTGTCTTCGCGTTTGGGCATTTCACCCTCAATGATCTGCTGGACAAATAAACTGTCGTTGGCATTTCCGGCTTCAAGCACTGATCCATTGAATGACCCGGCCATCAGACCTTCATATGTTTTTAAATCCAGGCCTTCCTTGGTTTTTTCACCACCATGACATTTTATACAACTTGCTTCAAAAATAGGCATGACATCATTTGCAAAACTCACTTCACTTGCAGGCGCGGCAACCGGAGCTTCAGTGGGCGGGGGAACAGCAGCGCTGTCTGTTGGGAGTGGCTGCGCTGTTTCCGTTGCGGCTGGCGGCTGTGTGGGCTGAATTGCTGTTTCGGTTGCAGCAGCAGGCTCAAGCGGAGTCTGAGCCGCTTGTTGTCCGCACGCAGAAAGGGCGGTAACAATCAGAATGGTCAGGATGAGTGGAAGTTTTCTTTTCATTTTTTGTGCATTCCTTTATGAACTATGATTTAACTTGGGCAAAATTTACTATATTTGTTCTGAGAAATGATGTGAAAATTATGTGTTTTCTTACGTTTGCCATATTTTGTGAAAAATATAGAAAGTATATGCAAGGTAAGGTATAATCATCGTGTCGCGCATTAAGCGAAAATTCATTTCAAGGCTGAGTATGGCAGGCGCATTTTCACTCCCCAACGAATACTGGTTATCTCTTCAGATCACCCCGCAAGATGTTGAAAATTTACACACTTTTCTGTTTGAGCGTGAGACGCCGTTAACCGCGCGTGATCTCTCTCTTGAGTTTATAGAGTCGCGTATTAAAGCAGAACGTGCCATCGCCGAAAGCAAGCAAAAGGCCGGCGGTAAAAATTTTCTTCCAAAAGACAAATATCAGATCGGTGACGACCTCATTTTCCCGGCACTTGCCTGGAAGCGGGGTGTGGTCACCGCATTACGTGCGGGTGTTAATCCATCTGCTGATGGATTTGATGTGATTACCGTCGCAATGGAAGATCGATCAGAGCGAATGTTTGCAGCAAATCTTGCCGCGCATTTTCTTAATGATGCCCCGGTTGTGACTCCGGAAAATGACGAGATGAATCCCTTGTCTATTTTGCGTGAGCATGGCGATCTGGTTGAGAAAAAACTTGAGGCTGCATTTAATGCAGATGACGGGCTTGTCAAGATTGCCGGGCGCTGGTTTCCGCGCGCCTTGTTGATCGATATTAATCAGGGCCAATTAAATCTGGCTGAAGCTGTTTTGGATATGACGGGCGGCGAGCCTTTAACCACTGAAGCGTTATTTAAAGATATTGAACTGCCTGTGGGAGTGAACCCCAAACTGGCAGAATTTTCCTTGAATTATGCCTTGCAGGATGACGAACGCTTTGATGAGGTAGGTCCGGCGGGTCAGGTGTTGTGGTGTTTGCGCCGCCTTGAGCCGGATTTTGTAAGAGGTTCCGCCTTCCTTGCAATACACCAACATTGAACATGATCGCGAAAACCTTAATGATGCGATGTTGAATCTCGAAGAACAATTGGATGATGAACTGACTCCGCAGGGAGGCATTGATTCACAAAAAGAGATCACATCTGTTACGGTGGCTTTGATCTATCCACATTTGCGGGCAGGGACTTTACCCATGTCTGCCCGGGCGCAGAAGTTATTTCCAACTGCCTACGAAACTCCGCGCGTTCGTTTTACACTGGTGGATGGCAAAACCAAACAACGCATTCCCGCCTGGGTCGTTCTTGAGCATGGATATGTCTTCGGCTTGCGCGAATGGTACAAGGCGCATCAGTTAATTCCCGGTTCGCTGGTACAGATCAAACGCGGCGAGAATCCCGGTGAAGTGATCGTGGAAGTAAAGAGTCAGCGCTCTTCAAAAGATTGGGTACGCACTGTCATGGTTGGCAAGGACGGTGGATTTGTATTTGCCATGTTGAAACAGCCGATCACCGCTGAGTTCAATGACCGCATGACCATTCATGTCCCCGATTTCAAATCGTTGGATCCCGTTTGGGAAAAGAAGCGCTCCTTTGAAGAGCTTGTCCTTTTGGTGATGCGCGAATTGACGAAATCAAATCCGCAGGGTCATGTACATGCACAGGAGTTATATGCCGCGGTAAATCTCGTGCGCCGCGTTCCGCCTGCTCCGCTTTTCGCTTTGCTGGAGACCAACCCCGTCTTCAAACATGTTGGCGATCTGCATTTTCGCTTGAATGAGGAGTAGCCATGAGTTTACTGAAACCTTCCATAAAAACACCTTTTCACATTGATTTCGAATGGTGGAAGCAAAACGAACGGGATTGGCATATATTTTTACGCTCCTTGTTGTGCGCTGAACATCAGGAAGCCTTCGTAAATATCGAAGAAGATGAAATGATCGATTGGATCGACCCTGAAACAGCGGAAGTAAAGCCCGTGGACGGCATCCAACACGCATTAATGAGTCATTGTGCTCTGCAGCCGGAATTCTCCAGCGACCGCACCGCAGTGGTGGAGGCGGTATTTAGGATCTTTCTCGTCAATGGGAATATCCCCATGTCAGCAGAAGACATCGCGAAAAGACTTAATCGATCTGCAGATACCATCTTAAAGACGATCTCCGGTCCGCGTGTATATCGTGGTTTGAGACCATATCAAACGAATGTTCCAGTTGCGGAAGAAGCGGCTGAATAATTGAAATTGCCCCCGTAGCTCAATGGACAGAGCACCTGCCTTCTAAGCAGTAGGTTGAAAGTTCGAATCTTTCCGAGGGCACTTGTTTTTACTGTAAAGTGTCGGTATGACCTACATATAGCGGCACTCGCCGTATGTAGGGTAGGACTACAGAATCATGAGTGCTACAAAAGTTTGTACCAAGTGCTTTACTGAGAAGCCGATGGAAGATTTCGGATGGAAAAGTAAAGTTTTAAATAGACGTCATGCTGTCTGTAAACCATGCACAGCAAAAAGATCGAATAGTTGGTATTATGCTAACAAAGCCGCTCACATTGAAAATGTCATGTTGCATAAGGAAGAATCAAGAGGTAAAGCAAGGCAGTTTATCTGGGATTATCTCTTGGAGCATCCCTGTACTGATTGTGGGGAAGGTGATCCAGTAGTTTTGGAATTTGACCATGTTAGGGGAAAAAATAATGAAGTATCCAAACTTGTTGCAGATGGTGCGTCAATCCAGCGTTTAAAACTTGAGATTTCTTTATGTGAGGTTAGGTGTAGTAACTGCCATAGAAGAAAGACCGCCAAAGAACGTGGTTGGTTTTCTGGATAGTGTGTAGGGCATTGTGGGGTATGGGTGTTAATTTCTTTCAAGTAGTATTTCAGAGTTGCTTGATTGTAACTCTATCAAGATCTAACTCTCAACCGAATTAGCCCTGTGAATATGGCCGAGTCAGACACGTTGGATGATTTATTTAAATTATCTAGAAATTAGGACGTAGGCGGGTAGTTGATACTCGTTGGTCCAACGAGTATCAAGTTTTTGGGGTAGAATATAGGGCTGATTGGATATATTGGAAGTATAATATTCAGTTGGTACAATAAACTATCTTGTCCCGACTCTTCTAAATGGTAGGTTGAAGGTTCGAATCCTTCCGAGGGCACTGATAAAAAAACACAATTATTTTAGGAGTGGTTACATGGCAACCAAAAAACGACCCGGATTAATAAAATTTTCTGGAATAGAGCGAACCGTAATTGGGGATGATATTGTAGTAGGGCAAAAAGCCCCCGATTTCACCATTCAGAAAAACGACTGGTCAACCAGCAAGGCTTTCAAGGAAACAAAACGCAAGGTTCGTATTATTGCATCAGTTCCTTCTCTTGATACACCAGTATGTGACCGTGAGACTCGCCGCTTCAATGAAGAAGCCGCCAAACTCGGAAAAGATATTGTGGTCATGGTCGTCAGCATGGATTTACCAGTGGCGCAAAAACGCTGGTGCGGCGCGGCGGGTGTCGACCAGGTAATGACTGTGTCAGATGTGATCAAAGCTGATTTCGGCAAAAAATACGGCACACTTATGGAAGAAGTCCGCCTTTTGCGCCGCGCAGTATTCGTAGTGGATAAGAAGCGCATTGTGAAATATGTGGCTTATATGCCAACTAATGGCGATGAGCCAAATTACGAAGAAGTGTTAGCTGCCGCCAAAGAAGCTTTAGGAAAATAACCAGCACAAAGCTCATGTGGATGCGTATGTAAGGAGTTGGAAATATGCCCGCTGTCATTCGTAAAACCGGGACGGCTCTTTTACAAAATCGTCGCGAAACCCTTCATGCGGTGGGTTGGCATCTGCGCTCAACGATTTGGAGTCCGCCGACTGATGGATACGAAACAGACGAAGCATACATCGTCCGTGTGGAGATTGCAGGCATGCGCGATGAAGATTTTGTAGTGGCGGTTGAGAACCACACGTTACACATTTCCGGGAATCGTCCTGATTTTTTAGAACCCCGTGCATATCATCAAATGGAAATAAGGTTTGGGAAATTTGCAACCGCCATCTCCCTGCCTGAACCGGTAAATGTGGAGCTATCCCATGCCGAATATAAAGATGGATTCTTAACTGTTGTCCTCCCAAAAACAAAATCAAATCAGATCAAGGTCGAGTAACAATATGCCCGCTGAACGGTGGCAATCCGGTATTCACGAATTTTTTCAGTCAATCGGCGAAACAGATGATGAACTTATAAAAACGTTCATGATGTCTGCTCTTTCACATATTCAAAAGAAAGAGGACGCATCGTCCGCACCGGAAACTGGTGATAAAAACGAAGAGCAAATCTTCCCTGACATACTTCCGATCCTGCCGTTGCGCGGAGTGGTTGTATATCCCAACACCGCTGTCCCGTTGACGGTCGGACAGGCGCGCTCGATCAAATTAGTGGATGATGTTGTCGGCGGAGATAAACTCGTCGGCCTTGTGGCTGCGCTTGATCCTGAAAAGGAAACGCCCGGGCCGGGTGAGTTGTATCAAGTAGGCACAATCGCCACAGTGCATCGTTTACTGCGTGCGCCGGATGGCACAGTCCGCTTGTTGGTGCAGGGGATTAAGCGCTTCAGGCTCGGCGAATTTGTTGCAGAAGAGCCATATCTCAAAGCTCATATTCATCTGGCTCCTGAAAGTGATGAAGAAAATATTGAAACCAGTGCGCTTGCCCGTAATGCGCGCGACCAATTCCAGGAGATCACGCAGATGATCCCGTCTTTTCCAGATGAATTGGTGGGTTCAATTACTTCGCTTGAAGACCCGCTTCAAACCGCGTATACCATTGCAAATTTTCAACGCATCGCCTTGAAGGACGCTCAGGAGATTCTTGAGCTTGATTCTGTTTATGAAAAGCTGAAAAAATTGATCGGGCTGCTTGTCCGCGAATCTGAAGTATTGCATATCGGGCAAAAGATCCAAAACGAAGCGCGCGGTGAGATCGAAAAAGTACAGCGTGAATATTTCCTGCGCGAGCAGATGAAGGCCATTCAACGCGAGTTGGGTGATAAGGATGAGCAGGCTGTAGAGACCGAAGAGTTTCGCAAAAAGATCGAAGATGCGAAAATGCCCGAAGAAGCGCTGAAGCAGGCAAAAAGGGAATTGGACCGTTTGTCACGTCTGCCGACCGCTGCGGCTGAGTATGGCGTCATCCGCACCTATCTGGATTGGCTGGTCACGCTTCCGTGGGATAAATCCACAACTGATAATCTTGAGATCAAACACGCGCGTGAGATATTAAACAAAGATCATTTTGGGCTTGAGGATGTGAAAGACCGCATTCTTGAGTTTCTTGCGATTCGTAAACTTCGGCTTGACCGAAAAGATGACGAGAAAGAACCTTCGGAAGATATGATTCGCCGTGAGCGCGAAGGAGTGATCCTGTGTTTTGTCGGCCCGCCCGGTGTTGGAAAGACATCTTTAGGCCAATCGATCGCCCGCGCCATGGAGCGAAAATTCATCCGCGCTTCTTTGGGCGGCGTGCGTGACGAAGCTGAAATCCGCGGGCATCGTCGCACGTATATTGGCGCGATGCCCGGGCGTATTTTGCAATCCCTGCGCCGTGTCGATTCAAAGAACCCTGTCTTCATGCTTGATGAAGTGGACAAACTCACTTTTGATTTTCATGGCGATCCGGCTTCAGCTTTGCTTGAAGTGTTGGACCCCGAACAGAACAGCGAGTTTCGAGATAACTACCTTGAAGTCGCTTATGATCTTTCGCAAGTGTTTTTTATAACCACCGCCAATACTCTTGAGACCATTCCAGGCGCATTGCGTGATCGTATGGAAATTATTTTCCTCTCTGGTTATACAGAGAATGAGAAGATGGCAATTGCACGCGGTTATCTTATTCCACGCCAGACCCGCGAGAACAGCCTGCGCGAGGGAGAGATTTCCATTAATGATGATGCATTAAAGATGCTCATCCGCCAATATACGCGTGAAGCGGGGGTGCGTAATTTGGAGCGCAAGATTGGTGCTTTATGCCGCAATGTGGGCACAAAGATCGCAGAAGGAAGCGTTGAGAAATTTGAGATCACGCCTGAGCTTGTTGAAGAATATCTCGATCATCCCATTTTCTTCGGCACAGAAGAACTTAACAAACGGACGTCCATTCCAGGTGTGGTTCCCGGTCTCGCATGGACTTCCTTTGGCGGCGATATTCTTTTCATCGAAGCCACTGCCATGCCCGGCGGACGTGGTTTTCAAGTCACCGGCTCAATCGGCAACGTGATGCAAGAGTCTGCTCGCGCAGCTTTGTCTTATGTCCGCTCGCGTGCGGCTTCCTTGAATATCCCGAGTGAGTTTTTTGAAAAATTTGATATCCACATGCACATCCCATCTGGCGCACAACCAAAGGATGGTCCTTCGGCAGGCGTGACCATGGCCACTTCTCTGGTGTCGTTGATCTCAGGGCGCAAGGTCAAGCCGCAAATTGGCATGACCGGCGAGATCACTTTACGAGGTCAGGTTTTGGCGATTGGCGGCGTCAAGGAAAAAGTGCTTGCAGCTCATCGTAATGGTCTAACCACCGTGATCCTGCCCAAACGAAACGAACAGGATATTGACGATGTGCCCGACGAGATCAGGCAATCCATGAAATTCATTTTTGCTGAATCTGTGGAAGATGTGATCGAAGCCGCTCTCGAAAAAGCAAAGCCGGTTAAAAAACAAGCCAGCAAGCCGCTTAAGAAAAAATCCAAATTAAAGAAAGTAAAAAATAATGGCAAAAGCAAAAGTACTGCTCGCTGAAGATGATATAACCATGGTCTCACTCTTGAAAACCCTGCTGAAAATGGAGGGGTTTGAAGTTGTTGCATTACAGGCTGATGCAGATGTTCCCGCGGCTGTAATCACTGAAAACCCCGATGTGCTTTTGCTGGATGTACATTTATCGCATCAGAGCGGCATCGATATTGTAGACGCACTGAGAGGTTCTCCGGTCACATCCAGTGTGCGCGTTGTGATGTCTTCAGGCGCGAATGTCAGGGAAGAATGTATGCGGCATGGCGCAGATGGATTTTTACTAAAACCATACATGCCCGATGATCTTATCTCAATATTAAAGCAGACCATGCGAAGCGCCTGATGTCTGCTCGTATACGCATACGAGAGTTTTGTTTTCCAGACGATCATGAGGCTGCGCTGAAATTATGGGGCTCCATGGAAATTGGAGTTCAAGTGGGCCGTTCGGACACACTTGAAGAGATACAAAAAAAATTACAGCGTGACCCCGATCTGTTTTTGGTTGCAGAAGAAAACGAAAATATTGTAGGCACGATCATTGGGGGATATGATGGCCGCCGCGGCATGATCTATCATCTTGCAGTACAAGTGGATGTGCGCCAACAGGGCATTGGTGCCGCGCTTCTTCAGGAAGTGGAAAAACGCTTGCAAGCCAAAGGTTGTAAAAAATGTTATTTACTCGTCTCCGCTGATAATACAGAAGCAATGAAGTTTTACGAGCATTGCGACTGGCGGGAAATGAAGGAAGACCGTGTCTTTGGAAAAGAGTTTCCATGACCATTCGATTTGGAATTTTGACTCTCTCAGACCGTTCCTCGCGTGGCGAACGGGCAGACGCATCCGGACCTGCGCTCGCGCATCTTGTCCTCGCTCAAAACTGGTCGGTCATCGAACAAGCCATTCTAGCGGACGATGAATCCACCATCCGTGCCGCATTGACTGCCTGGGCCGACAGCGGCAGATTTGACGTGATCCTTACCACAGGCGGCACCGGCTTTGCTCTGCGTGATGTAACTCCGGAAGCCACACGCGCCATTATTCAGCGTGATGCTCCCGGTCTGGCTGAAGCCATGCGCGCAGACAGCTTGAAGAAAACCCCTCATGCCATGCTGTCACGTGGAATTGCCGGCATCCGCGGCCGCACACTGATCGTCAATTTGCCCGGCAGCCCAAAAGGTGCAGTCGAAAATTTACAGACCATATTGCCCGTGCTTCCTCACGCGGTGCAACTGCTGAATGATGACCCGAATTCCGAGGCTTCTCACTAACAAGGTCTTCTCAACCTAGCCATGACCTGTAACTCATTGGTATAATCCGCCCGCTTCATAAAAAAATAAATCAAACAAATAAGGAAAGTGCAAGCATGATTGATGTAAACGAACTTCGTAAAGGCGTCACATTTGAATTGGACGGTAATCTCTTGAAGGTTTTGGATTACAGCCATAATAAAACAGGCCGCGGCAACGCCAATATTAAAGTCAAAGCCCGCAATTTATTAACCGGCTCAACCATCGAGCGCACATTCAGCTCAGGACAATCTGTTCAGGATGTCAGCCTTGATTTTGCCAATGTCTCCTATTTATATAATGACGGCGACTTGTACTACTTCATGGACAATGTCACATTCGAGCAGCCCGGCATCAAAAAAGAGTCTCTCGGCGACAGTGCTTATTACCTGAAAGAAGGCATGGAAGTTAAGTTAACCTTCTACAAAGGCGAAGCCATTGACGTGGAACTCCCCACCTCCGTAGATTTGAAAGTTGTTGAAGCAGAAATGGCTATTCGCGGCGATACCGCCACCGGCGTGACGAAGAAAGTCACCACCGAATCCGGCGTGACCGTTCAATGTCCAAACTTTGTAGTGGTCGGCGACACCATTCGGGTAGACACACGCACAGGCGAATACGTCACACGCGTCTAATTTGTTGCACACCCCGAGCGGAGCCGATGGACATTTTTTACCGCATAATTCTGATGCTTTAAAGTGCTCATCACTTCGCTCTGGTTGTTAAATATTAATAATTATCCAAAAACCCTATGAAAACACCTGCCGGGCGCGAATGCCCACACTTCCACGGTGATTACTTTCGTGGACGCAACGTGGAAGAATGTCGTCTGCTGAAAGCCAGCGGCGAAAACTGGACAGGCGATCTGTGCAAGACCTGCCCTGTACCCGATATTGCGCGCGCGAATTCATGCAAACACATGAAGTTAAACATAACAGTCGCCCGGCCATTCACAGCGCTGTTTCAGCGTCGTGTGCAGGTGAATGCATATTGCGAAAAGACAAAACGTGATGTTGCAGAACCGCAGATCGGCTGTGGAGAGTGTCACGACTTGCCCTTCAAATTTGAAATAAAAGAATAACTCTGACTCCGGGGGAGTCTAAACCTTATGACACTAACATTACTGCTTGATCTTGATGACACACTGCTAAATACAAATCTGGAATCTTTCATCCCGGCCTATTTTCAGGCATTGGCAAGAGAACTTGCGCCGCAGATTGCTCCTGAAATCATGTTCCGCGCGTTGATCTCAGGTACGCAGAAGATGAACGAAAGCGAAGATTTTTCACATACCTTGCAGGATGTTTTTGATGCGGAGTTTTTTCCGCAAATAAACACTCCCCGCGATTTGCTTGAAACCGCCATAGAAAATTTTTACGATAATATTTTTCCAAGCCTGTCGGGGTTGACCTCTCAAAAACCGGAAGCAAAGCCGTTCGTTGATTGGGCATTCTCTCAAGGATATCGCATCGCGATTGCCACTGATCCGCTTTTGCCGCGCAAGGCCACTTATCACAGATTACGCTGGGCGGGCTTTGAGCCTGAACAATTTGAGCTTGTTTGAACTTACGATCATTTTCATTTTTTCAAAAACACACCCCGCTTATTATGCTGAAGTCCTCGGGCGCATGGGCTGGCCTGATGGTTCCGTATTGATGGTGGGGAATGACATGGAGCGCGACATCCGTCCGGCACAAATGCTTGGGCTGGCTACCTATCACGTGGATGATGAATCCGCTTCAAAGTCTGGACCGGAAGCGGGGGCACGCGGCAAATTGTCTGATCTGCGTCTGTGGCTTGAGTCCACCGACCTCTCCGCTTTGACTCCATCCTTCAAAACAAAAGATTCTATTTTGGCAGTATTAGCCGCAACTCCCGCAGCGATGAATGGATTAACGCGCCGGCTTAATGCAGCGGACTGGTCGCATGAACCGACACCCGATGATTGGGCTTTGACTGAGGTGATTTGTCACCTGCGTGATACTGAGCGTGAGATCAATCAAATGCAGATCAAATTATTCGCAGAGCAAAGCGAACCTTTTATTCCACGCCCTGATACCAGTGTGTGGGCCAGCCAAAGAAATTATTTACACGAAAATGGAATTTCTGCTTTACAGGAATTTAATGACGCCAGACGTGAAACACTGGCTTTGCTAAAAAAGATCACGATTGAAGACTTGGGAAAGAAAGCACGCCATGCTATTTTTGGCCCGACAAATTTTCTGGAAGTGGTCGGCTTTATTGCAGAACATGACCGGTTACACATCCAACAGGCATGGTCCACTCTAAAGAAACTGTAGATTTTATGCGTGTCTTCCAGACGATTGCAGTGTTATTACGAGAGTGAGGGACGGGTTTTATCCTTGTCCCTCATTTGTTTATAAATTAATACTTTAATTTAAGGAGAACACGAATGAGAAAACGTGTAGTTGTAACCGGGCTTGGTTGTATGAGTCCGGTGGGGAATAATGTAACTGATACTTGGCAGGCTTTGCTGGCTGGTAAATCTGGAGCGGCTCCTATTACTGCTTTTGATGCAAGCGCACATAAAACCCGATTTGCCGCTGAAGTAAAAGATTTTGATCCCGCTGCTTTATTTGGCACACGCGATGCCCGAAAAATGGACCGTTTCACGCAGTTGGCTACTGCCGCCACATTGGAGGCGCTTGCTCAATCAGGTTTGGTAATTGATGAATCGAATCGTAACCGTGTTGGCATTTTAATTGGCTCGGGTATTGGCGGTATTCTTACATTGGTTGAGCAGTATGAAGTAATGCGTCAGCGCGGGCCTGACCGTGTCAGTCCGTTCCTGATCCCGATGATGATCTCCGATGGCGCTGCGGGGAATATCGCAATTCGTGTTGGCGCGCGCGGGACGAATATGTCGCTTGCAACGGCCTGCGCTTCAGGCACAAATGCGTTGGGTGAAGCCGCTGAAATGATTCGGCGCGGCGCGGCAGATGTGATGATCGCCGGTTCTTCAGAGGCAGCCATCAGTGCGATTGCGATGGCTGGAATGAATGCCATGACCGCTTTGTCCACGCTCAATGAAGATCCACAAAAGGCTTCACGTCCGTTTGACAAAAACCGTGACGGTTTTGTGATGGCGGAAGGCGCCGGAATTCTGATCCTTGAGTCTCTTGAATATGCACAGGCACGCGGCGCAAATATTCTATGTGAATTTACAGGCTACGGCACAACCGACGATGCGCATCACATCTCAGCGCCAGCGGAAGACGGCGCGGGCGCTGCAAATTCCATGCGGCTTGCTTTGCAGGATGCCGGTTTGCAACTTGAAGAGATCGACTACATCAACGCGCATGGCACATCAACTCCAATGAATGACAAGAGTGAGACCAATGCCATCAAAGCCGTGTTTGGTGAGCAAGCCTATAAGATTCCTGTTTCCTCCACCAAATCCATGACCGGTCATTTGTTGGGCGCGTCAGGTTCGTTGGAGGCGGTTGTCAGCGTCATGACAATTTTGAATAATATTCTGCCGCCAACGATCAACTATGAAACCCCCGATCCAATTTGTGACCTGGATTACATTCCCAATCAGCCCCGCAAAGCTGAACCGCGGCATGTCATGTCCAATTCATTTGGTTTTGGCGGACACAACGCCACCCTCATCTTAAGCCGCTTTAACCAATAAAGGAGAGAGAATGCCATTCGCGCATATTACGGGCTGGGGCATGTATGTCCCGGAACCCGTGCTGACCAACGATGATATATCCAAACTTGTAGACACCAACGATGAGTGGATCCGCGACCGCACCGGCATTCGCGAACGCCGCATTGCCCGTGAAAACGAATTCCCATCCACCATGGGCGTGGAAGCTGCCATCAGAGCTTTACAGGTTGCAAACCTCGCTCCAACTGAATTGGACCTGATTATCTGCACTTCATCTTCTCCAGAATATATTTTCCCTGCCACCGCTTGTATTATTCAGGATCAGATCGGCGCCACCAAGGCGGGCGCGTTTGATATTCAAGCCGCCTGCACAGGTTTTATTTTTGCAACCAACATGGGCGCGCAGGCCATTCGCAGCGGTTCGATCAAAAATGTATTAATTGTCGGCACCGAAGTACTTTCGCGTTTTGTTAATTGGAAAGACCGCAATACCTGCATTTTGTTTGGCGATGGCGCCGGTGCATTTGTTTTGCAGGCCAGTGACGTGCCCGGCGGTGTAATGTCTGCGGTGATGCATTCAGACGGCTCCGGCGCAGACTCGTTGACCTTGTTGGGCGGCGGTTCGCGTCACCCTGCAACCGGAGTTGACCATTCATGAAGGCAAGCATTTTGTTCAAATGGATGGGAAGGAAGTTTTCCGCTTTGCTACACGTGTCATGGGGCGTGCCGTATTGGAGGCGCTGGAACAGGTCAAATTGACCACCAACGATGTGCAATGGATCGTTCCACATCAGGCAAACTACCGCATCATTGAAACTGCCGCAAAATATTTAAAAATGCCCCTGGATCGATTTGTGATCAATGTTGATCGTTATGGAAATACATCCACAGCTTCGATTCCAATTGCGACAGTCGAAGCCCTGCAAAAATCCCAGATCAAGCCCAAAGACAAAGTCGTGTTTGTTGGTTTCGGCGGCGGTCTCACCTGGGGCGCGATGGTCGTCGAATGGACAGGCCCGCTTCCGGTGAAGAAGTCTGTTCATCCCGAGCAATATCGTATCTTTGCACGGCTGCGCTCATTGATCCGCCGCGCCATTCGTTATATCGAAGGCCTCTTCTCACGCAGAGAACTTTAATCACTTTTTATTCAATTGTGGTAGGATAAGATTGAAATTCACTAAAAGGAGTGTTTTATGCTAGGTTTACCGCGTGGTGCAGAATGGATCGTCATTCTCGTTATCGTCGTTCTCTTGTTTGGTCCGGGGCGTATTGGCAAAATTGCTGGGGAACTCGGGCGCAGCATTAAGAACTTCCGTGAAGGATTGGGCAATAAAGACGAGCAGACTGAAAAAGACGAAACTCAAGAAGAAAAGAAATAGATAAATAAAAAAAGAAGAATGTCGCCGTTATTTTGGCGGCTTTCTTCTTTTTATTTAACAAGTTTACATAAAATTTACAGACCGCTGCTTTATTGGTAATATAATTTGAATAAAATTACATGATGAATCGATCCTTTTCCCGTCGCGATTTCCTGAAACTTGTCGGCTATACATCCACTGCTGCTGCCTTGTGGGGGTGTGCTCCGCGGTCTGCTTCGCCGACCTTTACCCCTGTCCAAGCGCCATCCAATTCAGAAGATGAATTTATTGCTGCCGCGTTAAGGCGCATCACACTCGGGCCGCTTCCCGAAGAGATCGCTCACGCAAAGCGAATCGGCTTCAAAGCCTTTGTGGAGGAGCAACTTGCGCCGCAAACATTGGATGACTCTGCGCTTGTACAGCGTCTCGAACATCTGACCGTATTGGACATGCCGGCTTCAGAACTGGTTGCGCTGGAGAAACGCTCTCGGCCAGTCACCGAATTGGTGCAGGCAACTCTGCTGCGCGCAGTGTATTCGCGCCGGCAATTATATGAACTCATGGTCAATTTCTGGTCTGACCATTTTAATATCTATGTTTTAAAGACCAAAGACCGGTTTCTTAAAGTCGTGGATGACCGCGAAGTGATCCGCCCGAATGCGCTTGGCAGTTTTCGTGAATTACTGTCTGCATCCATGCATAGTCCGGCCATGCTGATCTACCTTGATAATGCATCCAGCACAAAAGACGGCCCCACTGAAAATTATTCACGTGAATTAATGGAGCTGCACACATTGGGAGTCAACGGCGGATATTCACAAACCGATGTGGTCGAAGTTGCTCGGGCGCTTACTGGCTGGTCAGTTACCTTGCCGCGCAACGGGGGCGAAATCGGAAAATTTATTTTTCATGAACACACGCACGACAATCAAGCCAAGCAAATTCTAGGCGTGGATTTTCCTGCCGGGCAGGGCATCCAGGACGGGGAACAACTGGTGGATTTGCTTGCCAGCCATCCTTCCACAGCCGATCACATCTCTTACAAACTCGTGCGACGTTTCGTTTCAGACTCGCCGCCGCCTGCTCTTGTTTCCCAGGCATCGTCAGCATTCCAAACATCCCGTGGAGATATTACTGCCGTCCTGAGAGTTATTTTATTTTCAGATGAATTCCGCGCTTCATTGGGATTAAAACTCAAACGTCCATTTGAATACTTTGTATCCGCACTCAGACAAACCAATGCAGATGCCGCATTAAATGGCGCTTCAAGTAAAATGCTGCGACAAATGGGACAAACCCCCTTCTTTTGGCCTTCTCCCAATGGATACCCTGATACAGCCACTGAGTGGCTAAATTCAAATGACCTGATGGCGCGCTGGAACTTTGCACTCGGTCTGGCCGTAAATGCATTTCCCGATACCCAAATTGACTGGGAAGAACTGGCCGGCTCCACATCCCACGCAGAGATACTTGATACATTAAGCCTGCGGTTGTTAGGTAATATTTTGGAAGAAGATATACGTCAATACATGCTTGAGCAGGCTTCAATGATCACAGGCATGGATCCTGCTTTTTCCATTGGCGCACTATTACTCGCATCCCCTTATTTTCAATATCGGTAATGAGCCCTCATGAAAAT
>JADKBB010000037.1 GCA_016715195.1 Candidatus Villigracilis proximus | reverse complement strand
GGATGCGATGGTGATGTATCCGCGCTCCACGAGGTAGGCTGCGGCACGATCTGTGCCGTCACCGGAAGTGTACTCACTGCGTTTGGCAAAGCCGTGATTCATGACGATAACGGGGAAAGTCCCCCCCTGCCGGATTTGCAGAATGCCGGTAATGGTGAGCCCATCTGATGGATAGGAAATCAGATAACGGGTATAAGTTTGTGCTTGAAGCAAGATTTGCAGGATTTGAATCTCACCGCCGGAGAAAGTCCGCTCGCGCAGACCGGCAATTGTGTAGGGATACATTAAATGCGGAGATGCCGTGGGCGTCGGGACAATTGTTGGGGTTTCAATGACAGGGATACTGGTGGGCGTTCCTGTGGCGCGAATAATTGTGATAATCGGCGGGGGCAGGGTTGCGGTGGAAGAAGCCGGAGCAGAAACACACGCTGTGAGCAAAAAAGCAAAAAGCACAAAGATACGTTGGTTCATAAATAAGATTGTATCAAACACAATTAAGCAGTGTACTCGCGCACATCTTCAAACAGTCCTTCGTCCATAACCTCTTCGGCAATGCTCAATAAACGAAGGGTGGTATTTTCATCCACGATGGATTCCCCACAGTCCGGGCAAACCTGCGCAGGGATATTATTGACAAGCAGTTTAAATTCATCACGCTCAAAGGTGATGGAGGTGAAGCTGATAATTAATTCAGATTTTCTGCAAATGATACAAATCATAAAAACCTTTCCTGCAAGACTTCGGAAGTCTTTTAAGTTCTTTTTCACCACAGAGGGCACGGAGTCCACAGAAAGATTAAAACCTCTATGGACTCTGCAGAATTGCCTTTGATTTAGGTTTAAGAAACGCTCTCTTAGAAATACGTCCGAAGTCCGAGTCTGAGTCTATTTTCGGCTGCGATAATCCTTTTTCCATTTATTGGCATCGGGGAGGTAAACGGTAACGACAGTGATTTCGTCTACTTCTGGATTCTCTGAAGTAACAACATGAAACGGGCGTTTGCCTTGAAAACCCATGATGAGTCGGCTTTGCTCAGGCATTTCAGCAGAATAATCTTCGATCACGTCTGCGGCTTCAAGCGCCTTGCGGACTTTAATCGGGGAGATTTCACGCTCGAACATTCTTTGCACTGCATGGGCGCGAAATAAGATGGTGGTCATGTGGTGATTATACGCTGGATAAATCTTTAATACCTTTTTTTAATGAAACGAACTCTTAAACCTAACCACCCAGTCGCAAAACATAGCCACTAAGTTTTTTTCTTTGAGTCTTTGTGACTTGGCGGCTTCGTGGCGAAGGGTTTTACACCCCTAATGATAAAATAACACCTCATGAAAATATCCCCCACGCAATATTTTGGAAATCTCTCGCTCCTGCTCGATCTGGAAGCTGAAGCTGAAAAGCGCGAAGCGGTGCGCGAGCAAACACGACTCTCTCCGCTGGAAGCAGAAGCCAGCGGCAACAGCTTGATTCAACTTGTCATTCGTGAAGAAGGCTACGGGCTGGGCGGACATTTCCTATTGGGATTCGGCAAACGCAATGAGAATCTATCTCTCCCGTGGACAAGGTTCGGGGTGGGCAGCCCGGTCATCGTCACGGAAGAGAACCGGTCATCATCCAATACTGAAAACGGCTGGCGTGGAATTGTCAGCAGTATTCGCAGAGATGCGATTCAGGTGGCGATCAATCAATTCATTGAAACAGAAACAGAGCGGCCCACCTTCCGCATTGATCGTGCCACAGATGAGATCGCGCGTTTCAGACAGAGACAGGCAATGGAATTGGCACGCGGCGCGAGCGGCGGGTCACGATTCGAAGTGCTGCGCGATGTGTTGATCGGAGCGGTTGGTCCCGTCTTTGAAAAGATCGAGCCGATTCAACCAATAAATAAAAATCTAAATCAATCACAAATTGACGCGGTGCAATTTGCATTAAGCGCCGAAGATATTGCCATCATCCACGGGCCGCCGGGAACAGGCAAAACCACCACACTGGTTGAGTTGATCGCGCAGATCACACGCAAAGGTCAAAGCGTGCTGGCGGTTGCATCGAGCAATCTCGCGGTTGATAATTTATTGGAACGCTTGATCGCAGCCGGCGAACATGCCATTCGGCTCGGTCATCCAGCGCGCGTCACACCTGAGTTGCGAGAACACACGCTCGACCTGTTGGTTGAAAAACATCCCGATGTAAAAATTGCGAACAAGCTCACACGCGATGCCTACGCCCTGCGCGGACAAGCCGAACGATACACACGCGCCAAACCTGAACCCGGCGCAAGGCAAGCCATGCGTCAGGAATCAAAAGATATGCTCAGAGAAGCGCGCAAGATCGAAGAGCAAATTACAACGGGCATTTTGAGCAAGGCACGCATCGTGTGCGCCACTGCCACCGGTCTTGATCGCGACCGGCTTGAAGGAAAATATTTTGATTGGTGCATCATGGATGAAGCCAGTCAGAGCACCGAACCTGCCGCGTGGATTCCGATTCAATACGCGCAACGGCTTGTCCTCGCGGGCGATCATTTTCAACTGCCGCCGACCATTATTTCAAGCGAAGCCGTCAAAGGCGGATTTGACATCAGCTTGATGGAACGCCTGCTGACCAATATCGGCCCGTCCATTTCGCGCCGGCTGGATGTGCAATATAGAATGCATCACGACATCATGAGTTTTTCTTCGGATGTCTTCTACGAGAACAGTTTACAAGCCGACGAATCGGTTCGCACCGCCCTGCTCACTGATCTGCCCGCTGTGACAGACTCCCCGCTGACAAATTGTCCCGTACACTTCATTGATACCGCGGGCGCAAGTTACGATGAAGAAACAGAACCCAACGGCGACAGCCGCCTCAATCCACTCGAAGCGGAACTGGTCATTAAAAAAGTTAATGAGTTAATCGAAGCCGGTGTCAGCGCGGATATGATCGCGGTCATCAGTCCGTATTCGGCGCAAGTGCGCTATTTGCGTGAGCGCCTGCCTGAAATCGAAATCGACAGCGTGGACGGATTTCAAGGCCGCGAAAAAGAAGTGGTGATCGTGTCACTTGTCCGCTCGAATCGGGAAGGCGAAGTTGGCTTCCTCTCAGACACACGCCGCATGAACGTGGCGCTCACCCGCGCCCGCCGTAAATTGATCGTCATCGGTGACAGCGCCACGATTACCAGTCATGGTTTTTATCAGCGTATGGTGAACTATTTTGAGTCCATTGGGGCATATCATTCGGTTTGGGAAGAGTAAATAAAGGGTATGACTGCAATGATCATCATGGGGACTTGACGCACCATAACACTGGCCTTAGTCTGAGGGTCTTTCATGGGGCAAATTGCATTCAAATCAAACTGCACTTCTCATTCGAGCACACCAATATTTCAAAACTCCTCGGCTATAATCAGTGTCTTGTAACCCATTTATCGCCAGCAAGCTGGCGGACTCCACAAAACAGGAGCATTTATGGATAAGGTTTCAGTGAGTAAGCCCCTGGGACATGGGGATGACAGCGCGACAGATTTTGTGATCGAGATGTTGAAGGGCGAGCCGACCTTCGCGATCAATTTTGACCGTGTACAATGGGACAGTAAAAATAATTGCTATGTGATCGTTGAATATCTGTTGTGTGACGAATCACAGTTTAGCAAGGGAGTCACACCGCACACGAGCCATCCGAACCGGTATTTTCATAAGAATGCGCAGAAGTTCATTTCGTTGTGGCAGATCGCAAAAGACATGAAAGCCATGCTGTTTCTGGTGAACTATTCCAAAAAAGGGACTCAGTTCGAGGATCAGGTGCTGGTGATGAAGGTTGAAGATGTGAATCCGCAGGCTTCGGCGCCGGTGAAGACGATCGACAAAAAATGTACGCGTGAGGAATATTCCACGTGGTTTCGGAATCTAAATAAACGAGGAAAGAGATAAACGCATGAGTGATGTATCGATGTATGGCGATTGGTCTAAGGAAGAATTGATCGCGCATATTGCCCGGCTTGAAAACAGGAAACAGCACGGACTGGTCTGGGAGGAGGATCAGGCTGAGGGTGAGTCTGATGCGGGTTTACATCCACAGGCAGTGTTGACGGAAGTGAGTCAAAATTCCGTTGGCGGGGATTCGAGTCTGAGTCACATCCTGATCGAAGGGGATAATCTGCACGCGCTTTCGGCATTGAGCGGCACTCATCAAAAGGCCGTGGACTTGATCTATATTGACCCGCCCTACAATCGCGGCATGAGAGACGGCAACGACTCAAGATACAACGATCAATATGTCAACCGGAATGATGCGTCACGTCATAGCCGGTGGTTATCTTTTATGAACAAGAGGCTGGTGATCGCGAAGCAGTTGTTGAAGGACGACGGCGTGATCTTTGTCTCCATTGATGATAATGAACTGGCACATTTAAAAATTTTGATGGATGAAATTTTCGGCGAAGAAAATTATAAGAATACGATCATCATCAAACGCGGCGCGAAGAATGTGCAGGCGCAATTCGAGAGCATTGACAAGTTATACAGCGGCTATGAATACGTGCTGTTCTATACGATGAATCAGGCGCAGAGATTTCCGAAGATGGTGAAGGAATTAAGCGAACCCAAGCCGGGCGGATGGAACAATCACTGGCGCGGAACGAACCGCCCGACGATGCGTTATGAACTTTTCGGCATCACTCCCGCCAGCGGACAGTGGCGCTGGGGCAAAGAGAGAAGTTTGGCGGCGGTTGAGAATTACAAGTTGATGCTCAAGGAATTGGGCAAGACGACACAGGAATTAACTTCGCAGGAAGTTGACGCGTGGTTCCTTTCAAAGCTGACCGAGACCGGCGAAGAAGTGGATCTGCTGCGCCTTTCAAACAACGGCAAACCCGAGCATTACGTGCCGCCAACGGATACGACTCTGCTTAACGATGTCTGGTTTGATCTGGCGCCGAACAGCACGAGTGTGTTGAAATCTATTTTTGGCAGGAAGGTTTTCGATAACCCCAAACCTTTGGAACTCATCAAACGCATTTGTAAATTTGCAGGCAGGGACGCCGTGATCATGGATTTCTTCGCGGGCAGCGGCACGACCGGCCATGCCATTTTAGAATTGAACAAGGAAGACGGCGGAACACGTCAGTTCATTCTGGCGACCAGCAATGAGAATAATATCTGCACGGAAGTTTGCTATCCGCGATTAAAGATGGTGATCGAAGGCTATGAAAATGCCAAAGGTGTGAAGGTGAAAGGGTTGGGCGGAAGTTTGAAATATTATCGGGCAACGGCTTAAAATAAAAGTCCCCGCCAATTGAGGGGGACTTTTTACATGATTCCAATTCCCAACTCCCGATTCCCTGCGCAGCGTTCCTACACCGGAATTGTAAAGAAGAACGAACTGCCGATGCCGGCTTTGCTCTCAAACCAGGTCTCGCCGTCGTGCAGGTCAACAATGTATTCGATGATCTTGAGCCCAATGCCAAAACCGAGGCGCGGATCGCTTTTGTCCGCAAGAATGGTTTCAAATGGTTCGAAGACCAGTTCCTGATCTTCTTCTGCGATGCCAATGCCTGTATCGCGGACTTCAAACAGAACATTATTCGGCTCGCGTGAAACGCGGATGGTGATCGTACCTTTGTCGGTGAATTTAACCGCGTTATGGATCAAATTCAACAAGATCTGAGAAAAGCGGATCGGGTCCGCTTCGATGGTGGGTAAATTCTCGGCAAAGTCATCTTCAAGCGTAATGCCCGATTTGGATTCAACCAATTGATCGGCGATGGTCATCACCCCGTCCAGTATGGCGTAAATATCCACATCCTGCAAATCTGTCAACTCCATGCGGCCAGTGACTGTCTCGGCGTAATCCATGAAATCATTCACCTGTCCCACCAGAGGTGCGAGTGAGGCTTGAATATATTCAATCGGAGAATCCTTGACCCCGATATAGCCCTCCAATTCCTCGATGCGATACAACGCATTGACATGCTTCTGCACTTCGGCCAGTCCGCCGCGCAGGTAGGTGGATGTTTTATAAAGGTACTCGTTTTGTTTATTATCGTCTGTCATTTTTTAGCTCCCAAATTTCACAAAAGATTACACACACTTCAGATACCTCACAAACATCAAATACATCAGGCACCTCATCAACATCAAATAAACCTCACCCTATTCCTGAAAACCCGTCTTATATAACTCGTAATACATACCCTGCTTCGTCAATAACTCACTGTGTTTACCCTGTTCGATAATTTTACCATCGTGAATCACGACAATGCGGTCTGCGCTGGTAATGGTTGACAAACGATGCGCGATGACAAAGGATGTACGTCCCTTTAACAATTTTATGAGCGCGGCTTGAATGATCTGCTCGGTTTGAATATCCACTGAAGATGTGGCCTCATCTAGGATCAAAATACGCGGATTCGCCAACAGCGCGCGCGCGAACGAGATCAACTGTCTCTGCCCCACGCTTAATAACACGCCGCCCTCCTCCACCGAAGTATCGTAACCGTTGCGCAGTCCCAAAATAAAATCGTGCGCACCCACTGCCTTTGCCGCAGCGAACACATCTTCATCACTCGCATCCAAACGCCCGAACAAAATATTTTCCTTCACCGTTCCGTTAAATAGAAACGGGTCTTGCAGCACCATGCCCATCTGCCGGCGCAGCGATTGCTGAGTCACCGTCCGCAAGTCCACACCGTCCACGCGCACACAGCCGTCCGTTGGGTCATGGAAGCGGGTGAGCAATTTGACGATGGTCGTCTTGCCCGCGCCCGTCTCCCCCACAAAAGCGACAGTCTCACCCGCTTCGACATCCAAATCAATGTGATCGAGGACTAAGGTCGGGTCATCGGAATAATGAAAGGAGACATTTTCGAATCGGACTCCGCCGGTTACTGCTCCCATTTCTTTGGCATTCTCTGCATCCCGAACTTCGATCTCCGTCTCCAGCAGCGCGAGGATTCGTTCCCCGCCCGCCATCGTGGACTGTAATGTATCGAAGCGGCGGCTGAGATCGCGGATCGGCTCGAAGAAGCGGTCCACATACAACACGAAAGCGATCAACACACCCGGAGTAATAGACTCGCCCAACACAGCCGTCCCGCCGACATAGACCACCACAGCCGTCGCCACCGCCCCGAGCACATCCACCACCGGTGTATACACCGAAGCCACCTTGGCTGCATCAAGACTGGTCTCATAAAAATAACGATTAATATAATTCTTGAAATTTAAATAATTATGTTCCTGACGTGAAAAAGCCTGCACCACACGCACGCCGTTGATATTTTCAGCCAGTGTGGAGTTTGCCCACGAAACCGCAGCGCGCACCTTGCGATAATTCTTGCGCGCAATATTTCGAAATGCGATCGTGGCCCAGATCATCAATGGCAGCACCGCAAAGGTCAGCAGGGACAGTTTAAGATTCAGTGTCAACATGGCAATGATCGTGCCGATGATTCCCAGCAGATTACGCACGATCGCCAGCACCGCCCAGGTGATGAACTCGCGCAATGTACCGACATCATTAATAACGCGGGTAATGACACGCCCCACACTGTAGCGGTTATAAAATCCCAGCGAAAGTTTTTGTAAATGATTAAACATCGCCGTGCGCACGTCATACAACACATGCTGACCCACGCGAGACATAATCCGCACACGCAAATAATTGATCACCAACTGCACAGCCGATACCACAAAGAAGATCAGCACGATCTTCTTTAACATCGCCGGGTCATTGGCTCTGACTCCATCGTCAATCGCCAGTTTCACAAAATACGGCCCTGAAACCGAAGCCGCCGCAACCAGCACCATAAAGAACAACGCGATCAACATTTGTCCCGTGTAAGGCTTCACGAATTGCAAAAGTCCACGGGCCACTTTGGGGTCATAGCCCTTATCAAGGGCTTCTTCTGATTGGGTAATAAATGTAGGGGGAATAATTTTTGGTGTCATAGTTTTACGATTTACAACCTGAGAGTCAGGAAAATCCTTTTCACTGTTTTCTTCGCTGCATTCTTTATGTATTCGACCTTCTCTGCATCAATGTATTTGCATGTTCTTCGCGGTTCGGGAGCGTACCGGTCAACGCTTCCATTTCTTCTGAAAAAGTAGCGTGCCCCACCAATTGCAGATCGTGGATCTCTTTATACAAACCGCCTTCACGCAGCAACTCATCATGCGTGCCTCGCTGAACAATGCGGCCCTTATCCATCACGAGGATCATATCCGCACGGCGCACAGTGGACAGGCGATGCGCGATCACAAACGTGGTACGGCCTTCCATCAACGTATCCAACGCAGACTGGATCAACTGCTCGGTATGGGTATCCACACTTGAAAGCGAATCATCCAAAATCAAAATACGCGGATTCATCAACAGCGCGCGCGCAATCGCCACCCGCTGGCGCTGCCCGCCGGACAGGGTCACACCACGCTCACCAACCACCGTCTCATATCCATTCGGAAAACCTTCAATAAACTCATGCGCCTGCGCAGCCTTGGCCGCCGCGATCACGTCTTCAAATGTAGCTTCGGGTCTGCCATAGGCAATATTATTTTTGATCGAGTCAGAAAACAACAGCGAAGTTTGCAGCACAATACCAATTTGTTTTCGCAACGTCACCAGATCTACTTTACGAACATCCTGCCCATCCACGAACAAAGCGCCTTCACTGACATCATAAAAACGCGGAATGAGATTCACAAGCGACGTCTTTCCCGACCCCGTGGGCCCGATCAACGCGACCAGACGATTCGGCTCGACCTTCAAATTGATTCCGTCCAAGGAGGCTGTTTTTTCGTTTAGATATTTCAGCCCTACCTCGCGAAACTCAACCTCACCGCGCAAAGTCTCCAGCTTCACCGCATTCGCAATGGATTGAATTTCAGGCTTCACGTCCAATACTTCAAGCACACGCTGGGCGCCCGCTGCAGCTTCACCACCCGCATTGACCAGACCCGTCAACGCCTGCGCGGGTTCGGCCATCATCAAGATATAAGCATTGAAAGCCACGATGGTACCGATGGTCAAGATACCGTCCATCACCATTTGTCCGCCGAACCAGAGGATCAGCATTGTACTGACCAATGTCAACCAGTTGGTGGTGGGCATGATCTTTGCCCACTCATCGATCACCTTGATCCATGTTTTGAAAACTTTTTTATTTGCCTTCTCAAAACGTTCGATCTCATAGTTTTCACGGGCAAAGGCACGCACCACCTGCACACCGGTCACATTTTCCTGCAAACGATTGGACACATCACCGATCGCATCATCCACAGCGAAGAACAGGGCGCTGATCTTTGTCCCAAAACTGGAGGTCATAATGATGAGCGGAATGATCGGCAGCAGGGAGATGATCGCCAGCGTTGGATTGACCGAGAACATCACCAGCAAAATACCCACCGATAGAAATACAAAACGCACAAGTTCAGCGATGGATGAGCCTGCAAATTTTTCGATCGAGCGCACATCTTCAATACAGCGCGAAATGAGTTGTCCGCTCTGGATGTGGTCGTGATAAGTGAACGGCAAATTCTGAATGTGGTCGTACATGCGGTTGCGCAGATCATAGCCAACGGCAACAGCGATCCATTCGGAAATGTAACGGTGAAGCAGATTCAGTATCGCCGAACCAAGCCCGAGCGCAAACAAAAGAAACGCGGAACGGATCAAATTATTCGTCTGCCCGCCGACCAGTCCATCATCAATCACAGACTGGATAATGCGCGGCACAAGCAGGTTGAGGCCGGTCAACGTCAACAACATTACAAGTGAAAGAATCACCTGCCCCGTATAGGGTTTAAGAAAGGTGGAAATACGAAGTAGATTTTTCATAATTTATTATGGAGGAAGAACAAAAGGCACCCTTGAGGATACCACAAACAAAAAAGTGGTCACCTCAAAAGATGACCACTTTTGATCTTTTAAACTGGTGATAGCTCGTTCTTATAAATTCCAAAAAACCGAAAAACGTATCGGATTCCCAAAGACAGGCCAAGAGTTAACGCCCAATCCAAAGCGAAGACACTGCGCGGAAAATTCTCAAACCGACCAAGGGAATACCCTACAAGAATGATCCCGGCTACAACGACCGACCCGACCGTGACTGAGATCAGCACAGGACGCACAAACTGTATCAATGTGCCGTACAGTGTCTCAGGACGAAGCGCTTTGAACACAACAGAGAAAACCGTACGCAAAATAAACGCGGACCAGAACATCATCAAAGCGGTTGAACGGTATGATTCAAATTCACGTCTCACATCAAAACGCAGCCGATAGGAAAGATAAACAGAAAGCGCGATGATCGCGAGATCAAGAACCAACAGCGGCATACTGATATGCTCTAAAATTTTCTTGAGCCAATTCCGCAGCGGACGATCCACATAAAAATGAGCCAACAGTCCCACAGAAATCATCAACGGCAAATAAGTGTAATCCAATACAAGTTGCGGATCGGCAAGAGATGAAGTCTCCAGCGCCCGGATGTAGATCCAGGTCACCGGCACATGCAAAATATACAACGCAAAAGAGGTCTCGCCCAGGGTGACCAAAACAGGATGGGAAAATATTTTTGAGAGCCGCGTTTTGTCCAGAGCAAGCGCGACGATGATGAGCGTGAAGATCGGCGCAAGAAGCCCCGACATGGGCTGAAGATCATGCGGCAATTGCGTGAACACGGTGCTTATGATCGTATAACCTGCTGCAAATAAAACACCCGCCGCCAAAACCAACGAATTCGTTACGGGCTTGATCTCCTGCGTCTGCCCCACGCGCATATACCAAATGCCGCCAACCACGCCGGTGATAAAGGAATTCAAATGAAAGAGCGGGAAGTACACGATAAATAATTCCTGCTCGGGGAAGTAGCCGATCCACAGCACATAAGAGATCAACTGGCTCACTGTCCACAAAATCAGTGAAACAGTGATCAATTTTTTTGTAGACTGCCGGTATGACCACAAAATAAAAAATGGAAAGACCGCGTAGAAAAAAAATTCAACCGTCATCGACCAGGACGCATAATTAAATGACTGGGCATATTTTGGGATCCAGGCTTGAATCACAAAAATATTCGCCAGGATCTTCTGCGGTTTGATGCGCGAAATATCAAAGTAGTAATACCAGACCATCAAAAAGGAAACGATGTATAGCGGATAAATGCGGAGAAAGCGGGCTGTCCAATAGCTGCGAATATCAAATTTTTGCGCAGGGCGATAATAAACCAGTACCATGACAAAACCTGAAAGCACATACAGAAAACTGACAGCAGTTGGTGCCGCGTGCAATAATGGAGAAAGAGGGAATATATCAAATGACCGTAAATAAATACCACCTGCTCCATGATAGAACAATACCATCAGCAATGCAATAAAGCGCGTAAATGTCAATTGATCGAGTCTTTTCATATTCGTCCTTGTAAACAGATGTTGTGAGCAGGTGATTTTAATTCAATTCTTCAGATTTCTTTTTACCCAGCCAGGCACCAATACCTGCCGCCAGCAGCGCGGCCAAAATAATACCCCCCACCACCCTGACCCCGCTTTGAGGTGAAGTAGGTGCTGCAGGCAAGGGCGTGGCCGTGGAAGTAATCGTCGGCGTGACGGGACGGGTGGCTGTCGAAGTTGGAATCCCAAAAGTGGCAGTGGCAATGATTTCTGGTGTGGCTGTTTTTATTTCAGCTTTCTTAACAACAAGAGTCTGTCCGATAAATATCTCGTCGGTGGCGAGGCCGTTTAAGAGTTTCAACTGCTCAATGGTGATGTCGTAGGCAAGCGCTATACTCCACAGCCCTTCGTCTTTTTGCACCTGATGATAAACCGTTCCATCTTCCAGTGGAGTATTGATCACAACCAACGCAGCCGGAGTGCCTGATGTCTCCGTTGGGGTGGAAGGCGTAATGCCTATCGCGCCTTTCACAGATGCGCCTGCATCAAGCACGTAATAAGTAACTCCATCTACAACGGCGATCCCCACCCCTACATCTTCAAACTTTGGCGAGACCATCGCTTTTAAATTATCAGCATCTTCCTCCCACGTGCTGACAATTTCCACGGCGGTTAAGTCTGTGCCTAATGCAATAATCTCAGCGAACGAGCCACCTTGCAGCAGGTCTCCTGCAACTGGATAACCCGCGACAATCGCGCGCTGAAACGGACGTTTACCATCTGCGCTGAAATGCGTAACCACACCGGTGCTTGCAATATAGTCCGCGTGGAATTGGGCAACAGACATTAACACGGCATTCACTTGATAGGGCGGTAAATTATTTGAGGCGCGCAGTGTGTTCACTTCTGCGATCACATCAAGGGCTGAGAGATTGGGAGAAAACTGCACAGGGTAGGCACCCACCTGTTCGGACGGAATCAGGTTCACGGTCAAAAAAAGAAGCGGGGTTAACATCCAAAAAAGAAAACGTTTCATATGGGGCAAAATTATACCTTCTCAAAAATTTGAAGTCGGGTGTAAAATTATATATTATATATAATCCTGAGGAGACACCCCATGTCCGTCTTTACTCCAGGTCGTCGTTTTCAACCGCCGTTCATGCCGTTCAAGCGAGTTCCCTTTAAGAAGCGCGTGCTTGCGAAAATTGAGATCGCGATCAAAGGGCCGCTCTTTGGATGCCGTATGTGCGGGAATTGTCTCTTGCAGGAAACCGCTTTTATTTGCCCGATGGAATGTCCGAAGGGTTTGCGAAATGGGCCGTGCGGCGGCTCGACACCTGAAAAATGTTACGTGGATGAATCGCGTCCTTGTATTTGGTATAAAATTTATGAGCGGTCATTTCAACTTGGGCGCGAGGCTTTGCTGCTTGAGGTGCTGCCTCCATTGGATTGGGATAAAACGGGGACGGATGCGTGGAGCGATGTTTTTATTAAAGCAAAAAATATTGGCGTGACGAATATCATCTCGGGTCTTACCAAACGGGAAGCTGGTTCTGCTTCCAATACGCTTGACTCCATCTTTCGGCCGGTTCGTCAACCCGATTGGTGGCAGGGTGACTCGCTGTATCACGCGCCGAAATATACACAACCCGTCTCTGAACTCGAACGCAGACTCAAGGCTGGCAAGTTTGTTGTGGCGGCTGAGATCGCGCCGCCCGCATCGATGAATACTGATAAATTAAATCAAAACATTGAAATGCTTAAGCCGTATGTGACCTCGCTTAATTTTACAGACAGTCCATCGGCCATTCCACGTATGTCTTCGTGGGCATGCAGTAAATTTGCGATTGACCTGGGCGCAGACCCGGTGATGCAGATCGCAGCCCGCGACCGCACACGTGTGGGATTGCAATCAGAAGTGATGGGCGCAGCAGCACTGGGTGTGCGAAATATGCTTTGCCTGACCGGTGACAGCATGGTGCTCGGTCCCGCCCCACACGGACGGATGGACATCGTTGACCTCGATGGAATCCAAATGCTGTGGATCCTGCGGCGCATGCGCGATGAAGGGAAATATCTCGACGGGCGTGAGATCAAGACTCCCCCACAATATTTCCTCGGCGCGGCGGCTTCTCCATTTGCATCTAATATGAAATTTCAGGCATTGCGTGAAGAGAAAAAAGTCAACGCTGGCGCACAGTTCTTCCAAACCAATGTGGTGCTCGATGCAGAAGCACTGGACGAATGGTTGAACGAAATCGCCAAACGGAATATTCTGAATAAGGTGTACATCATGATCGGAATCACTCCGCTAAAAAGTTACAAAACCGCAGCATACATGAACAGCAAAATTCCAGGTGTCTTTGTGCCTGAAAAAATCCTGAAACGTATGGAAATCGCCAAAGAAAAAGGCAATGAGCAGGAAGAGGGCGTGCAGATCACGCTTGAACTGATCGAAAAGATCAAGGTCAAGCAGGGCGTGCATGGAATTCATCTAATGGCGGTCGGCTGGGAAGAAATCGTGCCAAGGATCGTAAAGGAAGCCGGGCTGGAAAAACGGGAGACCCTATAAATATGGCTGCATCTGTTTTTGAAAAGTTGAAAGAGATCTACCCCACAGTGATCGGCATGATGTCGAACGACAGATTTAATTCACATGAGTTCATGCTTGTGCTGGTGCGTGAGCATCAGGAATTATATGTACAGGCTCTGCTCGAACAAAATCAAAGCGACCAGCCTTCGCAGGTAGTGGCTGAAAAAATCGCCAGCGGACTAAAAGAACGCACCGATCTGGTAACACACATTGGAAGTGAACCGATCGAGAACGTCTTTGAGCAGACATATCATTTTGATATATGGCAAAAAGTTTGACCTTAAAGAAGATAGATAATATCCTACGCAAAGTTTCCTTTCAATTCCTCCCGCCTGAAATAAAAAAGAACAACCCCCGATCAACTGAGTTGACCGGGGGTTGTGTATTACAATTTACTTCTTTGGTGGTTTTGGCTTCTCTTGCTTCTTCTTTTTCTTTTCTTTGTTTTTACCCTGTTCTTTGTTTGCCATATTTAGCTCCTTTCCAAAAGCCAACAGAGTTGATTTTTGGCTGAAAATTTAGGCCTTTGCCGAAAATACAATTCAGGCAACGACTCAACTTAATCCGACAACGCAAATTATATCATCCACAGATGGGTGTAGTAGGAATATAAAAAATGAAACCAAAAATACTTTCCATGCTCTTGATCGTATTCTTCATCGCGGCCTGCACAGCGAACATGCCCGCTCCAACGCTCACGCCTTCACCTTCTCCAAGCCCCATCCCAACCGATACACCCGTCCCTACATCCACGCCGATCCCAACGCCGACACAACTGCCGGCTGTGCTCATCACCAGCGGAGACTGGGTCAGCCCGTATGTGGCGCTGACCTTTGACATGTGCCAGGATCCACTATATCCTGCAGGTTTTGATGCGGCGGTTGTGGATGTGCTTCAACGCTATGGCGTATCCGCCACGTTTTTTATGGGCGGCGACTGGATGCGCACCCATCCCGAAGAAACCAAATTGCTGGCGGCAAATCCCAAATTTGAATTGGGCAATCACTCATGGAGCCACGCCGACTTTACTCAATTAAGTGAGGAACAGATCGCCCTGGAGATCGAGATGACCGAGGATATGCTTTTCCAGATCACAGGCAAACGCTCAAACCTTTTCCGGCTTCCCTCCGGCTTGTATAATGAAAAAACTTTACAAATCATTGCGGCGCATGGATTTTATACCATCCAATGGGACTCTGTCTCCGGCGACCCTGACCCGAATTTTGATGCCGCCACCATTCTGGCCGAGGTGCAACGCACAGCGCGGAAAGGTTCCATTATCATCATGCACGGCAACGGGAGAGGCTGGCACACCGCCGAAGCCCTGCCGCTTATCATTGACTATCTCACCGCCAAAGGATACACACTGGTGACTGTATCTCAATTACTCGGGCTGGAATCCCTTCCGCCCGCACAATAAACAAAAGGCCAATCTTATATGACCAACGAACAGCCCAACAATGCACTGCACGGTATTACACTTGAAATGATCCTGACCCAACTGGTTGAAAAATACGGCTGGGTTGAATTAGGCGAACGGATCACGATCAAATGCTTTACCAATGACCCCAGCATTAAATCAAGTTTAAAATTTTTGAGAAAGACTCCTGGGCCAGAAAAAAGTGGAAGACCTATATTTAAACTCAATCTCTGAATAAGTCGGAGCGCGGACTTCAGTCCGCGATTTTGGCTGAAGAAGCAGACTAAAGTCCGCAGTCCATTTTTTATGCGCAAGGTCAGTTATTTAATCGTTTCATATTCATCTTCAATTCATTAAAAGGAATCTATTCATGAAACAGCATATCGTAAAACCCGGCTCGAAGATCAAACTCTCTGAATGGGACCCGAACAACACGGGTAATTTCAAAGGCGGCAAAGAGGAAGGATTGGTAGAGATCGCAAAATTAAATGCAAAACTAAGTGAGCTGCAGGAAGTGTTGTACGCCGAGCACAAGCATAAGGTGCTGGTCGTGTTACAGGCGATGGATACAGGCGGAAAGGACGGAGCGATCCGCCGTGTCTTCTCGGGCATTAATCCGCAGGGAGTGCGAATTGCAAATTTCAAGGCGCCGACCGCCGAGGAGTTGGATCATGATTATTTATGGCGTGTTCACAAAATGACTCCCGGCAAAGGCGAGATCACGGTCTTTAATCGCAGTCATTATGAAGATGTGCTGGTGGTGCGCGTGCATAATATTATTCCACTTAAAATAGTTGAAAAGCGCTACAACCAGATCAATGCCTTTAAAAAACATCTGGCCGATAATGGGACAACCATCCTCAAATTCTATTTACACATCGACAAGGACGAACAAAAAGAACGCCTGCAGGCGCGGTTGGATGATCCCAGCAAACACTGGAAATTCCGCCTTGGTGATCTGCAAGAACGAAAACTCTGGCCCGAGTATATGCAGGCCTTTGAAGATGTATTAAGCAAAACCAGTACAGAACATGCTCCGTGGACCATCGTCCCGGCCAACCGCAAATGGTACAGAGACCTTGTCATTTGCACCATGCTGGTCAAGACTCTCGAAGATCTTAAGATGAGTTACCCTACATCAGACGAAGACCTAAACGGCGTTGTCGTAGAATAAAAAAGTTGATTGCACGCAGGCTTTGTGCAATAATATAAATCAGAAACTGATTTGATGTTTCCACATCCGCAAGCACAGGAGGATAAGGTTATGTCTCAGGAATCTGAAAAATATCGCGTTTCCGCCCACTCGTTGAATATCCGCGAGGCGCCAAACACCGCATCCGCCATTCTTGGGAGGCTGGTGAAAAGTGACGTTATTGAAAAGCTCGCCGAATCTGAAGACGGCCAGTGGATCAGGATCAACGTCAACGGTGTGGATGGCTGGTCTTCGAGAAAGTTCATGTCGAAGGTGCCGTATATTCCCGGTCCCGATGAAGATTTTTCATGGATGGCAGTTGCAGAGCAGGAGATCGGCGTAGGTGAAACGCCGGGACATGAGAGTAACCCACGGGTTGTGGAATATCTGCACGCCACGACCAACTTGAGCGAACTGAACATGTCGAACGATGCGGTTTCGTGGTGCTCGGCCTTTGTGAATTGGTGCCTCAAACAGACCGGCTATGAACGCACAAAGAATGCGCTGGCAAGATCATGGCTCGATTGGGGCGAGAAAATTGACACCCCGCGCCGTGGATGCATTGTCATCTTTTCACGTGATGAAGGGCTATGGGCATGTTGCATTTTATCTGGACGAAACAGAAACAGAGATCAGGGTGCTCGGCGGAAATCAACTAAACCCCGAAACGAACAACTACGAAGTCTGCATCAAATCGTATCCAAAATCCAAGCTGCTTGGGTATCGCATTCCAAAGTAAAATAAACGCATAAACAATAACGTGCGCAAGATCAACTCACCTTGAACAGAAAACTTCAGGTGAGTTGATTATTTTTCTAGAAACCTGACACTTTGTTTTTCCCGGCGGCCCCCTCCCCCCCAAAGGAAAACACACAAATTGAAAAAAAGGGGGAAAAATTTTTTTTTTCCTGCTCCCCGGGGGTTTTCTGCCCCCCCTTTTTAAATTGGGGGGGGTGTTTTTTTTTTTTTATAGAAAATCATGAGTGCAACAGAACAAACGAAAACTGGTAATTTATCGGTATTATTGCGCGCGCTAACATGGGTTGAGGTGCTTGTTCTGATCCTCGCCGGAGGCGGACTTTTCTTTTTCCCGAAGCTGGCCGCTGAACAATGGCCGTGGATCATTGCGCCCTTTAACGGAAGATTCGTCGGCGCGGTGTATCTGGGCTCATTTGTATCTGCCGCCTTGATGGCCTTTCACGGACGCTGGTCACCGGGGCGTATTGTGCTGCCCATGATCTTTACCTTCACCAGTATCGTGCTCGGAGTTTCCCTGCTCAACCTCGATAAATTTGACTTTCAAAGATGGCAGCCCTGGGTTTGGTTTCTGCTTTACGCCGCACTGCCGCTCAACAGCATCTATCACATGTGGCTGTATCGAAACCGTCAGCCCGCAGATGCGCACGATACGCCAAAAAACCGGGGAATCTTTCTACTCGGATTAACCGCCTTTCTGGTGCTGTACGGTGCCGCATTATTGATCGTCCCTGCGGCTGCCTCTGCATTCTGGCCCTGGCCGATCGATGCCTTTCACGGACAAATGTATAGCGTGGTATTTATCACCTCGGCCGTTGGATGTTACCTGATCGCCCGCCGCGCATCCGCATTGGAATGGAAAACCCTCGGTCTGACTCTGCTGGTCATTGGTGCCTGTTCCATCATCGGGCTTTTTCTTGTGGACGCAATAGTGCCGCCCGAAAAGAAAGTCAATTGGGTATTATCAGGCACATGGGCATGGACTGCATTAATGATCATGATCAGCGGAGCGGGTGCGGCCATGCTGTACTACGCCAATAAACTACAAAAATAATATCTGGAGCGTAACATGGGTCGTCTGGTTTCACTGGGAATATTATCAGCTTTATTTTTCAGCAGCACATTTGTCTTAAACCGCGCCATGAGTCTGGCCGGCGGGCACTGGGCGTGGACGGCCAGTCTGCGTTTTGGGTTCATGCTGATCTTTCTTGTCTTGATCCTTCTGATTACACAAGGCAAAAAATCATTGGCAGATGTCAAAAATATTTTTATCAAGCACTGGTTCTTCTGGATGCTTTCAGGCAGCATCGGCTTCGGCATCTTTTACTCGCTGATCACATTTAGCTCCATGTATGCCGAAGGCTGGGTCGTAGCCACCACCTGGCAGACCACCATCCTCGCCACGCCGATTGTGCTGGCCTTCTTTGGCAGAAAGGTGCCAACCCGAGGATTATTATTCACAGCCGTGATCTTCGCCGGCATTGTACTGGTCAACATTGAACATGCCAGCGCCACAAATCTGCGCGGACTTTTGTTTAGCGCCCTGCCAGTTTTGATCGCGGCCTTTGCCTACCCCATCGGCAATCAACTGGTCTGGGAAGCGAGACACGGCGAGAGCAAACACATTCCGCATATCGAACACCCCATTTTGGAAAATGGCTTCGCCCGCGTCTTGCTCTTAACCGTTGGCTCGCTCCCGTTTTGGGGGCTGCTTCTCCTTTTTACATCTCCCCCCACCCCCACCAGCGGACAGTTTCTGAGTACAGCATTAGTCGCCCTGCTCTCAGGTGTGGTGGCCACGACGATCTTTCTCTACGCCCGTCATTTAGCCAAACAACCCTACGAGATCGCCGCCGTCGACGCGACTCAATCGATGGAAGTTGTCTTTTCGTTGATCGGCGAGATCGCATTCTTAAATGGCGCACTGCCCGGCACACTTGGCCTGGTCGGCGTGGCGTTGACGATGATCGGTCTGGTGGCGTACATGGTGATGCAAACACGGTCATAGCGGAGTCAAATGTTTGGGTTGAGCTGGCAGGCTTGCGTTAAGAGCGATGCGGAAATGTTTGAGATGAGTAAATATTTCTTAAGTTGAATTCTTTTCGAGTGTTGAATCAATTTTGAGAGTCGAAATCCAATAGGTATAATTACTTTATGAGCAGCATATTTGAAATTCGTGTTTGTGAAAGTTGCGGCCTGCGTTATCCTTTGACCGAGGGACATTCCTTTGGAGCGCGTTGTCCGGTTTGTTTGGGTATGACAAATGTGGTGATGAAAAAACAAATGGGAGCCGAAACAATTTTCCAGGAAGAAAGAAAAAAGAAGAAAGAAGTAAAAGCAGTGCTATTGGATAACATCCGCTCGGCGTGGAATGTGGGTTCGATCCTGCGCTCGGCAGACGGGCTCGGGTTTTCGCATACGTTTCTATGCGGCATTACGCCAACCCCCGAAGTAGACGCGGTAAAAAAAACCGCACTCGGCGCGGATGAATTCGTGACGTGGTCATATCACAAGGATGCGGTGACTTTGGTAAAGGGGTTAAAAAAAGAAGGCTGGACGATTTGGGCGCTTGAGGAAGATGAAAGATCAATACCATTGTCAAAAGGCGGAAAGCAAAAAGCAGAAAAAACCGTATTGATCGCCGGCAGTGAAGTTACCGGTGTTGACCCCGAACTGCTTGATCTGTGCGATAAGATTTTCTACATCCCGATGCTGGGTGGAAAAAAATCTTTCAATGTTTCGGTGGCCTTTGGCGTGGCTGGATTTGTGTTATCTTCATAAGAAGCCTGTTAGCCACCAAAGTCACAAAGAAACACGAAGGAAATGCTTAATCATTGAACGTGCAAAAATTGCACGGCGTGACATAAAAATATTTCGAGGAGAATTTGGAATGAATAAAAGATATTTTGTATTATTGGCGGTCAGCGCTTTGATCGCCGGCACACTGGCTTGTTCACTTACCCCCGCGCAAGAAACGACTCCGCCGCCAGAAGTAGGGACGATCCCGGAAGTAACAGAACCTGCCGCTGGAGCTGCCGTTCAACCCGTGGATAGCTCAGCTGCCTGCGCTGTGTTTGATTCGATCTCTGCTTCAAGCCAATATAATTCAGCACCTGAGATGTTGATTGACACATCAGCCAAATATTTTGCGACATTCAAAATGCAAAAAGGCGGCGAGTTTGTAATTGAGCTGTATGCCGATAAATCCCCGATCACAGTGAATAGTTTTGTGTTCCTGTCTTGTAAGGAATTTTTCAACGGCGTGACCTTTCACCGCGTACTTGAAGGATTCATGGCACAAGGCGGTGACCCAACCGGCTCCGGCATGGGCGGTCCCGGCTATGAGTTTGTGAACGAGAACAGCGACTTAACATTTGACAAAGCCGGCATCATCGCCATGGCAAATGCCGGTCCTAACACAAACGGAAGTCAGTTCTTCATCACCTTCGCCCCTGCCGAATTCCTAAACGGCGGATACACCATCTTCGGTCAGGTCATCAGCGGCATGGACGTGGTCAACGCCATTACACTGCGCGACCCGGATCAAAACCCGTCCTTTACAGGGGATGTGATCGAGAGCGTTACGATCACACAATGAAGTGTAGGTAAGTAAAAAAACTAAAAACTAAAAAGGTAAAGAGGACGAAGGTCACAATGGCCTTCGTCCTCCTTTTTTAATTCTCCACCGCAAAGAACGCGAAGAAAATTCTTAAGACTTAGCGCTCTTTGCGGCTCATCTTTTCACTTATACATTGGAAATATTTTTGATCATAAATTACAGAATGAGGGAAAGCACATCAAACCATTTTTGGGTGATGACATCATAGCCCGCAGAGTTTGGATGATTGCCGTCATCGTAAAGAGTAGCGGGATTGGTGAAAATATCCGTAGAGAAAAAGTCAACAACGAGGGCTCCGTGTTGGGCGGCTCTTTCAGCGATGATCTCGTTATAACGAGAGGCCTGCATGGACATGCGCGCCATTTCATCCTGTGTAATAGCAGTGAAGGCTTCACCTTTCAAAGCCACAGGGCGCTGCGTTTGGTCATCCAGTTGGGCAATAATTACCTGTGCACCTGTGCTGCGCAGTTGACCCAGGATCAGGTCCAGATTTGGAAAATGTTCGGCGTCCATGAGTCATTTTCATTCGAGCCTTCGCCGTATTCATATAAATACCAAAGGTCATTACTGCCGATCCAGACAAATGCCACGGCGCCGCGTCCCTGTGAAGTTGCGGACTGTAATTCTGCAACGGCGCGGGTGAGTTGACTTTCGAGTCCCTGATCGCCATTGATGAGGGCATCTGAATTCCAACCGGATTGCCCATAGTTGGCGATCGTAGAATCGGGATGCGTAGCATTGACCATCTCAAGCAGACGGCCCGGATACCCACTTCGGTCTGAGTCATCTCCGTCACCCTGAGTCAGGCTGTCACCAAGCGCAACCAGAGTCAACGGTCCAGCGGGAAGCGTGGATGAGGGTGCATTCTGTACTGTAGGCTGACCCACTGGCGGGGCAGTTAATTCCGGTTCAGAAGTCATTTCCACGCCATCTGCTTGTTGAGGCACTTCCGCCACAGGTTGGGTTGAAATAGGTTGATTACATCCGGCAAGCAGCAAAGCACAAATCAACAACATTCTCTTCATCGTTACAACTCCCTATCCTGTAGAATTTTTGGCTGGACGGCGCGATAGTAGCTGCCGTTTTCCAGTTGAAAGCCCATGCGCCGCAAATAAGATTCGTGGCGCGGATTGCCAGGTTCGGAAACAAGGCGCTTGATGCCCTGTGAGTGAAAAATAATCTGCGCTTTCTTCGAACAAAAATTTCCCCGCACGAAAATCACGATAGCCGGGGATCACAAAATCAAGGAACACATCAGCCTGATCGCCTTTGGGTCGGACGATCAAAAGTCCAGCCGGGACCATGTTGCGCAACACAAAAACTGCGAGTTGATCTTCCTGCGGCTTAAATAGATAACTCGGGAAAAACTCAACAATTTCCTTGTTATAAAAATCAACAAAGTTTTTCAAGTACTGGCTGTTATATTTCACTTCCATCAATTTGAAATAATCTTTTTGATTCAGCATTCGCATTAAAAAATAAATATTTACGCCCACGATCAAGGCATTCAACAAAGCCACTGGCACAGCGCCGATCAACACGCCGTAAATGGTGAAGAACAGAGCGCCGATCAAATTAATAATGCGTAATTTCAACAATGATTTCATCATTAGCGAGATCGCAACCAGCACTGAGCCCGCATAACCGATCAATTCAAACACAAAAGACATTTCCATTTTTTACCTTTTTCGTTAAGTTGTAGAAAATTCACCATGATGAACGGGGATGAACAGAGATCTTTTTATTTCTGTTTAGATTGTGTCCGTATGGGTATCACCAGTGAAATTTTATTTTTCTTATTTTAATCTCTTTGCCATCAACACCAGCGGATGCTCCGCCTGAATCCCTGCGCCCTGTCTGATCTGCAATCTGCAAGCCGAGCCCGTGGACACAACTTCACGATTTGCAATTTGCGCCTCGCGCACTTTGGGCAGAACCCCCAACTCCCCTATTTGCATCGAAAGTTCGTAATGCTCCGCGTCGTAGCCAAACGTGCCGGCCATGCCGCAACAGCCCGCATCGATCACGTCCACTTCAAAGCCGAATTTGCGCAGTAACTCAGCAGTTGCGGCAGTGCCTGATGGCAGGCCGTCTTCTGCGAGTTTTTCGGCGCGTTGATGGCAGTGCGGGTGGAGGGTGATTTTTTGAGATGGGAAAGCGGATAGTGAAAGGTCAGACAGCAAAGGACCAGACAAAAGCTCGCGCTTAGTGCCTACGCGCAGGATAAATTCTTCAACCAGCCAGACTCTTTTTGTGATGGATTCAATTTCTGCGCGGCGCTCGGGCATTAAGGAGACGTATTCATGTTTGAGACAATACACTTCGGGCGGCTCGCATCCCACCACGCTGACATCTGCTCCTGCCGCGAGTTGCTTGATCTCGGCTAAAACTTTTTCCGCGTGTCCGCGTGCGGCATCGATAAATCCCTTTGAAAGCAACGAAGCTCCCGCGCCAACCACTGACATAGCTTTTACTTCATAACCATATGCGCGCAAAATATCAAAGGCGGCCTGCTGTACTTCGGGCTCCAGATAACTTGAGAAAACATCCGATAAAAATATCACCGTCTTCTTTTCAACAACATTTACCTGTTTACTTGTATACCTGTCTACTTTCCCACTCTTCACAAACACCGGGAAAGGTCTCTTCTCAGTAATGCCCATCACACGCGCGATCAAATTCTTCGACCATGGCATCCGCATAAAAGAGTTCGCAAGCGGAGCAAAAGGCATCATCAACTTCGACACCACATGAAAATATCCGAACAAATAATCATGCAGCGGACGGCGATGCGTTTTGTAATACTCATTCATAAACTCATATTTTAACTTTGGCATATCCACGCCGCTGGGACATTCCGAAGTGCAGCCCTTGCACGCGAGGCACAGATCAAGCGAGTTATACACTGCAGACGATAGATCATTATCTGCCGCTGAGCCTGAGATCAACCCGCGCATTAAATTTGAACGTCCGCGTGTGCTGAAGGCTTCGTCTCTTGTTGCTTGAAATGACGGGCACATCACGCCGGTTGTTTTTCGGCACACGCCCTGCCCGTTACAATGCTCGATCGCGCCGGCAAGTCCGCGCTCGTGTTCAAAGTGCAAGTTCGACTCCCAAACCTTCACTTGATATTTTTCGCCATAACGCAAATGCGTATCCATCGGCGGCGCATCGAGCATTTTCTTCGGGTTCAATAAATTATCAGGGTCTGCGGCACGTTTCAGCGAGCGCATGGCTTCTGTCACTTCGGCGCCGTATGTGTTCTCGATCCACTCGCCAGAGACGATCCCGTCACCGTGCTCGCTGCTCATTGATCCGCCCAGGCTGAGCGTCAAATGCAAAACCTGCTCACCGATACTTCGCAAGGCACGCACCCCTTCACCTTTTTGCAAATTCAAGATCGGGCGGATGTGCAAACACCCCGCAGATGCGTGGGCATAAATTCCGCCTTCGGTGTGATGCTCATGCATGATCCGCTCGACCTCACGCACAAAATTACCCAGGTGCTCAACAGGCACAGCGCAATCTTCAATAAACGCCGCCGGCCGCGCCGCCTGAGGAAGGGAATCCAAAATACCCAAACCCATCTTGCGGATGTTCCACACCCGGGCCTGATCTTCAGCAGACTCGGCAATCGTCAGAAGTCCACCCACGCGACGAACCGCATCTTTCAAAGCCGACGGTTGGTCGCCGCTAAATTCAATGACCAGCACCGCAGCCGGATCTCCCACCATCCAACCCATTTGGCGCGCATACGCCGGAATGCCACGAGCCAGTTGAATGATCAACTGCGGAATTAATTCAATGGCACTGGGATTAAATTCCAGTAAGCGCGGCACATCGTTGCAAGCCTGCACAATACTTTCATAGGTCAACACGCCAAGGATCGTATGCTTCGGTCTTGCAACCAGATTAACTTTTGCCCTGCGCATGACAGCCAATGTCCCTTCGCTGCCGGCAAGCAGAGACGCCATATTTACAGCAGACTGCGGACGATAGACCGTTGACGACAGACCGTAGTGGTTCACATCCCATTGCGGCGGAACAGAAGGCGACCAGGGCAACAAGTAATTGATCCGATATCCGGCTGAATTGCGCCACGATCCGGGGAAGTTTTGTTTGATCACATCTGTATATTTTTCGCAAATGTTGGAAATCGTTTGAGATAATTTTGATCTCCCGCTTTCGTCCCATGTTTCAAGTGAGCCATCACCAAGGATCACATCTGCTGAAATTAAATGATCTGCGCTCATGCCGTACAAAATGGAATGTGCGCCCGTGGCATTATTTCCGATCACACCGCCCATTGTGGCGCGTTCGGCAGATGCGGGGTCAGGGCCAAACATCAGGCCAAACTTTGCGGCCTCCCGATTCAAGTCTGCGAGGACCACGCCGGGCTCCACGAGTGCGGTATGAGAGTCTTTGTCAATTTCGATGATGGAATCCAAATAACGGGAGCAATCCAATATCAAGGCTTCGCCAATGGCCTGCCCGCCGAGCGAGGAACCTGATCCGCGCGGCAGAATGGGAACTTTATATTTTGCAGCAAGCTCAACTACGGCTTGCAAGTCATCTTGATTTTTTGGAATGGCAACACCAAGCGGCTCGATCTGATACATGGAAGCATCAGTGGAATATAAAACTTTCGAAGCAGAATCAAGCCTCAGGTCGCCTGTGAAGCGTTTCTTTAATTCGTTTAAAAGTCTGGAATCATAAATGGATTCTACTCTGTTTAAATACAAACGGCGCAAAAAAATTTTCTTTCGCGCCGTTTGTATTCAGTGTTACAAGGTAATTACTCAGGGCAAGTCTTTTTCTATTTTGCTTTTGCCTGATTTGCCACTGCCGCAGCTTTCTTTGCAGCTTCCTCGGCATCGCCGAGATAATAATTCTTGATGGGTTTCAAGTCTTTATCGAGTTCGTATACAAGCGGCAGGCCGGTGGGGATATTAAGCTCGGTAATATCAGCTTCGGAAATATTATCGAGGTACTTGACCAGGGCGCGGATCGAATTCCCATGTGCCACGACCAGCACACGCTTGCCGGATTTAATTTCAGGAACGAGCGTGGAATGCCAATAGGGAAGAACACGCTCCAGCGTAATCTTAAGCGACTCGGTGGCTGGCAGTTGTTCGGGAGTCAGAGACGCATAGCGCCGGTCAAATTTCGGATGACGCTCATCAGTCAATTCCAAAGCGGGAGGCGGAACATCATAGGAACGTCTCCAAATCTTAACCTGCGCCTCTCCAAATTTTTCAGCGGTCTCTGCTTTATTTAATCCCTGCAAGGAACCATAATGGCGTTCGTTTAATTGCCAGGCGCGGATGACAGGCAGCCACTCGCGTTCCATTTCTTCCTGAACCAAGCCAAGTGTTTTTATGGCGCGTTTCAGCACAGATGTGTAGGCGATATCAAAATCATATCCGCCTTCACGCAGTAAAGTTCCTGCTTCGCGGGCTTCTGCCCGGCCAAGATCGGTGAGGTCAACATCGGTCCAGCCTGTGAAACGGTTTTCAAGATTCCAGGCGCTTTGTCCATGACGGACGAGAACTAATTTATACATAATACAACTCCATTTATGAACGGTTTCGATACAGAGATTGGTTTGGCACCGACTGCATGGCTTGCAGATCAAGAGGAATTTCCAAAAAATCAACAATTGACTTGCAAAGTGATTCAGGGTCTTTCACCATCTCACTGTATTTGACAAATAATATACGCATATTGGTTTTTCGTGCAGCCCAATATTTTACCGCGCGCAGGTGCTCTCGAAATTGAGCTTCCATTTCAGCATCTGAGTGCGTGGATTTTTCATTTCGTCTCTGCAGCATTTTTTGCTGCGACGCGAGTATTTCGCCGATCTCGCGTTCCATAAAAATAATATCGTAGGAGAGATCATCAGGCAAAAATTCAAGCAGGTAGGAAATGACCTTTACAACTTTGCCTTGTGCATCATAAAGCCATTTTTTATCGCCATCTTTGAGCGCCTTACTTGCTTCAATCTCAAAGTAGCCATTGGGATTATCCTCGTCAGCCTGACGGAGGGAATCCACAACAGCAGGCAAGCCGCCTTCGGTCAGCATTTTCATCATCATGGAAGTACCGGAACGCGGCAGCCCTGAAACAATGACGATATTCTTTTTACGAACTTTATCGGTATGTGAAAATAATTTTTTAAACATATCAGGGTTTGCGGTACTTTTTTATTGACCGAATCCATTTTTTCGAGCAGTTCATCCTTCAATGCTTTAAGAAAAGACGGCTGACTCGGGTATAGGTCTTCCAATTCTTCGTAATCGTTCTCAAGATCATAAAGCTCAAACGAAACCTCTGCCTCATAACCCGAATAATAGATCAATTTATGACTGCCTTTCACCATTGCCACAGTGGCTTGCGTGAGCGGAGCATAGGCGGGATTGCCTTTTGCCTCCACAGTAAACTGACTGCGCTCCATATCCTCCACCCCTCCAAAGCCCGGAAGAAGCTTGCCCTCCGTCCAATCTGGAATCGGATGACCGGTGAGTTTCAGTAAAGTGGGAAGAATATCCACATTATTTGTGGGGACATAAATATCCTGCCGCGCTTGCTGGCCGGGCGCAGAAATAAGCAGGGGAATATGCGTCAATGTTTCGTAAAGCAGTTTGGTAACATGCTCCTCAACGCCGCGTTCAAAACTTTCGCCATGATCAGACACCACCACCACATAGCTATTATCGAGCGCGCCGCTCGCTTCAAGGGTGTCGATCAAGCGTCCGAATTCGGCATCCACATTGGCAATGAACTCATCGTAATTTTGACGACGGTTATTTAATTTATAGTATTCGATATGTGTGCCAAAACGATGATCTGGTTTTTTAGCCGGGCGATAGTTATCTTGAAAAATCTTATCGAATTGTTTTGTGGGCTTATAAGGTGTATGTGGAGCCCATAGATGCAAATATGCCAGATAAGGTCCATTCGCATCCAACTCGCTGATCGTTGCCTGCACTCCGTCAAACACATCCTTAAGCTGGAAGAATAAAGCATGATCGCCTGCGCGCGGCAAGCCTCGTGGATAATCATTCATGTTGATGCGCGCTTCTTTGCTGCGGAGAAGAATGCGGTCTGCGAGTCCAAAGACCAGAGATGCGGGCGGAGAACCATCCTGAAACAGGAAATTATCAAATGAACGATAGGCAGCCACAGAATCCTTCGTGAACATTTCCCCGGTTACCTGCTCGATGAGACTAAAGGAACTGGCGGGCAGAATGGTTTCAATGTCCTTTGCAAACTGTCCAAAGAAATAATTGGGAAGAAGATTCTGCGAAAATGCCAGACGGTGATATTGATCGCCAAAGGCCGTAAAAATATTATGGTCAATGCGTTCACGTTCGATCAATCCGGCGATATTGAATGCGCGATGTGTCCAGGGATATGTACCGGTCAACAGAGAAGCGGTGCCAGGCGTGGTGAAATTTCCGCCGGAATGATGGTTATGATAGACATTGGCGCGCTCAGCAAATTTTTGAAAATTCGGCGTAGTCTCGCGTTTATAACCATACAGAGACAGGTTGCGGGCTGTCATGGCATCGAACACAAGGATGATGACATTCGGAGCGCCGTCAATTTTTCTGCTTAAAAATCGCGGAGCCATCTGTGACATGGCAACCGCCCCCGAAGCAAGCCCGGCCACTTTAAGAAAATCTCGTCGTGAAAAATTAGACATTTTTACCTAAAAAATATTCCGTATCAAAACCGCAACCAATGAAATCAGACTAACGGGAATCGCGATATAAAGAAAGATGATCGCGCGATCTGCAAAAAACTCAATGGCGGTGCGCGTACGCTGTATACGTCCCAGAAAATAAACAACAAACCCTATTAAAACCAAAATAGCCGGAGACCAACGGATGATCTCTGAGGGATAGTATTGTTTTGTATTAAACTGATCTGCAATATACATCATCAGTCCCAGCACAAGCATGGACAAGCTTGCCCCGCGCGCTACAAACCATTCTCCAAACCATTTTTTCGGCAAGACAACCCCAGCCGCAATCACCCCAAGCAAAACAAGCAAGCTTTCCAATAAATTTACGGTCATCGAATACGTAAAAACGCCGAAAATCTCGCCGATGTTAAGAAAATATAACCAGCCAGTCACATTATAGTTAAATTTAAGAATTGTCCAACCATAGATCATTAACACGATCACAGCATAGACCGGCAGGATTTCCTGCTTTTTGGGGATGCGGTTATAAATAGCCAAGTCCTTTCAACCTTTCTTCCAAATCTTTTTGCCCATGACCTGTGATCTGTGAAGGCGGCTTGATATGAGACTGGTCGAGGTGCTTTCCAATGGCAAGGAAGGGAATATCACGGAAGGATACACCGCCAAAGTTTTGTAAATCACGATTGGCAAAAAGCACGCCAGGGACAACCTCTGCATCCACACAATGATCTGCGCCCCAATGATCGTGATTGGGTTCGATCAAAGATTGAGGCACTTTGCCGAGTCCTGTTTCAGATGAGGCGCGGTATCCGGGAGCATAACCAACCAACAGGTCAGGGCCGAAGCGGGTGTAGGGTCCGTTATAAATTTCGTGTTTGAGCCGTACACGATGAGTGACTGGCTTGCCGTCGGCACCTTTCCAGTCCGCTAATTTTTTCTGAAGCTCAGCCAGAAGAGTTTCGATCTCGCTCGCGCCTACCACTCCCTGACCTTCGCGTCCGGTGATGTTTAAGTAAAGGCTATTCAAACCCACTGCGTAGGCTTTTGTTCGACTCCAATCAACTGTCGAAAGATCGCCATTGGACTGCCCGTCTTTTAATGCAAGATAATTATTTTCCAATAGCCAGCGATTTAAGTGGATTTTATGTTTATAAGTTGTAAATCCGTGGTCAGACATCACAAGATAATTATACTTACCAGACCATTTTTCCACCCGCTGACTGACTTCTCCTACAAACGAATCGAGTTTTTGATACCATGCTTGCGCAACATCAAGACGGTTGTGATAGAACATGTGCTGCACACGATCGAGGTCATCAAAGATACTGGCAAGCACGCCTTCCTTAAAGGTATCAAGCAAGTGAAAAAATATTTGTTTGCGGCGTTCAAAGATCATATCGCACAAAACGAGAAACTGGTCATCAGTAATACAGCCATCTTCAAGGCCGGTGGTGTCCTGCGGCCAGCCGAGCGTCAGATATGGCCCGACCTTTTGCCATAAGTTTTTAGCGAAAGATTGAGAAGAAGAATAATGCGATAAGGCGTGAAGCGGATGAATTTGCAAAGGCAAAGTATACAAACGCACAACGCCATTCAGGCTTGTGAGGATCACCCGTGTTATGGCATGAACATTGAAAAACAAACCTGCCTTGAATTTAACTTCAACGATTTCACTCCACTCCCCCACACGCAACTGGAACTGCTGATCGCCAAGTGTTAGTTTGGCAATATTTGAATCTATGACATCCACTGTCACAGGTAATGTTGCGGGTTGCGGCCCCGCTTTGCTTTGCACTTGTGGCCCATTTAGTAAAGCGGTAAATCTACCCTTTCCCGCAGATGAAAACTTTACAACAGCGGTCTTGCTTTTCTTTTCGTCTTCGGTGGAAAATAATGTCCCTACACCAAGCTGACCACGAATGTCAGGCGTGCCGAGTCCGGGCAATGTGTTAACGGGCAATTCAGGACGTGCGGGGTACATGGCGGGCCACCACAAAGCTGTGGCAGGATAGCCCATCTCAGCCGCTTCTTCGAAAAGCGTTTTTGCAATATAGGGAGGTACAAATTGTTCCCCCACTGCGGTCTTCTTCGTCGGCAAAATGGAAACATAGGGCGCATACGTGGAAGGGTCACGATGCACAAAATCGAAAATGCCATGACCGCCCGGGTCGGCGCCAGTTGCGATACTCGTCCATGAAACTTCAGTTTGGGGGGGTGAACAAACCTCAAGCCGTGAATAACCGCCAGCATCTACAAATTTCGAAAGATTCTTTAATTTATTTTGTCCGGCCATATCTTCAAATACAGCGGGATCAAAAGAGTCAAAGCCAAGAATGATGGTCTTCATGCAGCTGAATTATTTTTCCTGTTCTTCGTCTTCTTTGCGCATTTTACGGCGCAGCTTTGCAATCCCTTCACGAATGTTACGAGAGAAGAACAACAATGCACCTGAACCTGCCACCACTAATGCGGCCAGTGCCTGGGCCAGCATTCCACCAGTATTTGGGTCTATATACATATTTACTCCTTTTATATCGAATTAAAGATTATAGCTGACATCACATCCCTTGTCCAATTCAGGTCTTACACGTAGAATGTGAACATGGTAAACAACAATGATGATGTCACCCCGGTTCGTCAACAATATCTGGATATCAAACGCGAGTACCCTGACGCAATTGTTTTTTTTCGACTCGGCGATTTTTACGAGACATTCGACGAAGATGCTGAAATTACCGCACGCGAATTGGACATTGTCCTCACATCCCGTCCCATCGGCAAGGGTATGCGCACACCGCTGGCCGGAATCCCCTATCACGCGGTTGATAATTACCTGGCCCGCCTGATCGAAAAGGGATACCATGTTGCCATTTGTGAACAGGTTGGGGATCAACCCGCCAAGGGGATTTTTCCGCGCAAAGTAGTGAGAGTAGTCACCCCGGGGACTGTGACCGAACCGGGACTCCTGCCAGGCGATGCGAATAATTACCTGACTGCGGTCATTCTTGACGGGTCAACTGCTTCTGTTTCTTATACAGATGTCACCACTGGAGAATTCGCCGTCACCGAACTTCCGCTCGAAGCCCTGCGCGCCGAGTTGACACGTCTACACCCCGCTGAAATTTTATACTCAGATCATCAAACCCTGCCCGATGGAATCACCGGCCACTTAACTGCTCTGCCCTCATGGAAATTTGAACCGGGCAAATGCAACGAAACCCTGCTGGCTCAATTCAAATCATCCACGCTGGACGGTTTTGGATTAAAGCAAAACAGCCTGCCAGTAAGAGCCGCGGGCGCAATTGTGCAATATCTTAAAGAAACACAGCCAGATGCATTAAATCTACTCACTACGTTACGCTCCTACAGTCTCAATGAATTCATGACTCTGGATGCTCCCACCCGCAGAAATCTTGAACTCGATGAAACCCTGCGCGGCGACCGCAAAGGCTCGCTGCTTGGCACACTGGATTTTTCGATCACACCGATGGGTAAACGATTGATGCATCAATGGGTTAGCCAGCCCTTGCTGCAAGTCGCTAGAATCGTCAAACGGCAGGACGGCGTGCAATATTTTGTCAGCAATGGCATGATCCGCGCGGAATTACGGGATGCACTAAAGCCGCTGGCCGACCTGGAAAGATTGGTCAACCGGGTGATCGCCGGGCAGGCACAGCCGCGCGATCTGGTGGCGATGAGAAATACTTTGGGGCAAATGCCAAAGATAAAGCAGGTGATTAGTGAACAGTCATCAGCAGGCAGTGGAAAGTGGTCAGTTTGTGAGGAGCAGTATTCTTTATTACAAAACGCAATTGACGACGATCCGCCTGCAACGTTGCAAAATACGGGCGTGATCCGCGCCGGATATTCAGCAGAGTTGGATGGCGTCATCGAAGCATCCAAACACGCACGCGATTGGATCGCAAACCTGGAAGGCATTGAACGCGAGAAGACCGGCATCAAGACACTCAAAGTTGGCTACAACAAAGTCTTCGGATACTTCATCGAAATTTCACGCGGCGCTGCAGATCGAGCGCCAGAGAATTACATCCGCAAGCAGACATTGGTCAACGCGGAGCGTTTCATTACCCCAGAGATGAAAGAGTATGAAACACTGGTCTTGAATGCAGAAGAACGAATTAAAGAAATTGAAACCCGCTTGTTTCGTGAAGTCTGCGCGGAACTCGCAAAGGCTGCAAACACATTACTCACCACTGCACGCGCAATCGCCGAGTTAGATGTGCTTTCTGCCCTGGGCGAAGCAGCTGCCCTCGGAGGCTACAACAGGCCTGAGGTTCACGAAGGAAGCGAGTTGGAAATCCACGAGGGGAGGCATCCGGTTGTGGAGCAGTATCTAAAAAACGACAGATACATTCCCAATGATGTCATCTTCGAAAAAGGCGAAGTGGTGCGAGTGATCACGGGACCGAATATGGCGGGTAAATCAACTTATCTGCGCCAGGCAGCATTGATCGTGTTGATGGCTCAAATGGGATCTTTTGTGCCGGCCGCGTCAGCAAAGATCGGGCTGGTGGATCGGATTTTCACACGCATCGGCGCGCAGGATGAAATTCACGCGGGGCAATCCACGTTCATGGTGGAGATGGTGGAGGCTGCAAATATTCTGCATCACGCGACTTCGCGATCTTTATTGATCCTGGATGAGATCGGACGCGGCACATCAACCTATGACGGACTTTCAATTGCATGGGGCATCATTGAATATATTCATAACCATCCGCAGCTGCGTGCGAAGACTTTGTTTGCAACACACTATCACGAGCTAACTCAACTGGCAGATTTATTGCCCGGCATTCGGAATTACAACGTGGCCGTGAGTGAAGCGGATAACACCGTGGTGTTCCTGCACAAGATCATCCCCGGCGGCGCAGATCGTTCGTATGGAATTCATGTGGCACAACTGGCCGGGCTGCCTGCGCCGGTCATTGGACGCGCAAATGAAATTATGGCCGAACTCGAAAAGACATCTGGCCGCGCTGTGAAAATCAATCCGCAAGCCGCACAACAAGCCGCGTTATTCCCTGAGACAAGTCCGCTATTGGATGAGTTAAAAGAACTCGATGTAAATGCCTTGTCCCCGATCGAGGCTTTGAATAGATTGTTTGAGTGGCAGAAGAAATTTACGAAGTAAAAATGAAATTATTTTACAAGATAGATTAAGATTTCCTTAGTTGAATAAATATTTTTATAGTCGTTCGCTGTGTTAAGTGAAACAATCAGTTTTTCATCCACGCCTGATCTTTGGATGACAAGATATTCGTATTCCAACCCGGTCCTGTTAGACCAATCGGTTATACAGGCAAGGGTTTTGCAACCCTGCACTTCGGCAAAATCACCATATTTTTTATAAAAACCAGAACCCAATAGCCACTCAAAGCCTTGAATCGTTGTTTGGCTTCTTCGCTCTGTGAGTGCAGGGAACCATTCTACAAAGGGATCAATTTCCGGGCTTTGCACACCTGTTATCGGCAGGAAAAGGCTCGCCGCAGGTGTATTTTGTTTTATCCAAGCCATTGCATCACGATCTGCAATTGAGAGGCTGGTATTAATCAATTTAAAACCAAATAAGCTTGTTTCGTCAACGAATCGATAAACCAACTCAAAAAGCAGAGTTAATAATTCAACCATCCACACTTAACTGTTAAATTCAGGCTTTGGGAAGCGATGTCACTTTTTGAAAATAGTCAACAAAAACGGGAAGTGCATCTGTCAGCACTAACGCCATTAACATGCAAAAGGATGAAAGCTATACTCGGCAGACTAAGGTTTGACGCTCAACCAGATAAGGCAATGACGCACCACATAAAACAAGGAAATACTTTTGTTTCCATATGCACCCTTTATACAAAATGCCAAATCACACGCACCACAAGGAGAATTTGTACGACTGTCTGGCTTGCAAATATTGCAAGCAGCGCATACCAGATCGGAATATTGTGGTACCCCGTATTTAGTGCTGGAAAAAATGGTGCAAGACCATGATAAGAAATAACAATTCCCCACCAAGGAGCAGACAGCAGCAGTGTCGCAAGACCAACAATAACTGCATTAAAGGCTCCGCGAGTCGTGCGCCCATAAAACAGCCATAAAAGGATACAACTTGCGGCTGTATGAATTCCAACTTCGGGATGACTTAAGACCGTCAACGAGCAAAATAAGATGGAAAGCGCCAGTGCAAGTTTGCCTCCTTCGCGAAATAAACGATATACCCACCAGAGAGAAAGCAGCATAAACAAAGATCCCAAGCTGCGAGTCACACCGCCGCCCATAATGAACCAGGCCGAAGCGCCGGGAGTCAGTGCGTAAAAGATCGCAGCAACAGCAGCACGTCTGGCGACTCAAGCAGGGAGGGACAGACAAAGAAAGCCAAAATAGAAGGAATTAACCGTGGGGGTATCCACCGCAATAGCATTATTTCGGCAAGGCTGAAAACATCAGAGAGCAGGCGGGTAAAAAAAAACCAAAGGGCGGATACGCATACGGAATATTCAAATTGTTATAGGAAGTTACCGCAGGAAGACATACTGACTATCCAGATCGCGGATCATGCTCAGGAACATGCCGCCGTCATTTAAGGGAAACCGGCGAATTCCGGGAAAGAAACGGGCGATCGCACCAAAGAAAAATGTTGTGCCCAAAAACAATGTTATCCACTCACCACGATTTAGTTTTTTCTTTTCTTTTTTGATTTTCATTTTAATATCCACAAAAAACAAATCAAACCAATATATTCTTCAATGCAAACTCGCTAATTTTATTACATTATCATAAATGACGCCCAACACAAGCTATAATCCTATTTATATTTAAAAAAACTAACGGAAGCAAATAAAATCATGACAACGCAATCAAAAGAAACATCAATCTTTTTTCTAATCTTAACCGCTTTTTTTGGACTATTCGTCCGCTTGTTTCCGCTCTTTAAAACAAACTTTCCACTTGTTGACGGGGGCATGTTCTACACAATGATAAAAGACTTACAAGCCTCCCACTTTGCACTGCCCATCTTTACCACATACAATCAAGCAGGAATCCCGTTCGCATACCCACCCATGGCATTCTACATCGCAGGCTCTTTAAATAGCTTTGCAAATATTCCACTCTTAGACATTATTAAATGGCAGCCAGTTTTCCTCAATATTCTAACCGTTCCATTTTTCTACGTCTTTGTAAAACAAATTCTTAAGTCAGAACCCAAAGCTGCTCTTGCGACCTTAATATTTTCACTAACCCCCAATTCGTATTGGTGGAATATCGTTGGAGGGGACTTACCCGTTCCATGGTCCTTTTTTTTATTGCTTCAGCCATATGCGCATTAAAATGTATCAAGAAAAAAACGATCTGGGTTATAGGGCAATTTTTAGCGGGGCATTTGTTGTTTTTAGTCACCTAGCCTGGGCGTTACAATCCCTGGCGATTATTTTACTATTATGGTTCTTTTGGGGTCGAAACAGGGAGGGAACCATCAACTCCATTATCGTTGCAACAGGCATTTTACTCCTGACCTCTCCATGGTGGGCAACCATCATTCAACATCATGGAGTAGAAACATTTTATCAAGCCGGACAAGTCACCAACTCCCGGTGGCTATTCTGGACAATTTTTTATGCGCTTTCATTTACAGGGGAATACACAACAGTAATTGCTGTATTTGCCTTAATCGGATTCTTCATCCACTTGGCCAAAAAGGATTATTTTTTTCCATTATGGGCAACTCTGTGCCTATTAGTTGATCCGCGAGGCGGGATACCCGCCTCCATTTTCCCATTTACGGTTTTAGCAATGAGTACAATTACAAACGGAATAGCTCCACTTATGGTTGAAAATAAACAATTCGCTGAAAGCCTTGATTCATGGATATATTCTCTTAACACTAAAGTAGGACGGTTATTTTTGGATTTTCATTATTCTTTTCGCCTATAACGCTTATAGTATTTCAAACACGCTTTCCTCTCAAGTGTTGGGGACTGCAGAGCTAAATGCAATTAATTGGGTCAAATCAAATACTGACAAAACAGATTCTTTTCTAATTCTAGACGAACAGGATAATCTTTTACTTTCTCCACTTACTGAATGGTTCCCTGCTCTTACCAACCGTCGAAGCATCGCCACTATTCAAGGAACAGAATGGCTTAGCAAAGACAAACACTACAACAAACAATTCCCTGTCATAAATAGTCTTCATGCATGTTTGTATGGTGATGTAAACTGCCTGAAATATTTTAACAACAAGCTTGCGGATAAATATAAATATATTATCATATCGGCAAAAAACTCTGCGCCACTTCTTGCTTCGCTAGAAAATAACCCCGGTTTTACATTAGTATATTCATCCCCGACAATAAAAATATTCCGGAGCAATACAAAGTAAATCAATTATTGAAAATCACACGATCGTGCTTTTAAATGAAGTACGCCTAAATCCAAAAAGTATGCAAGACTTTATCAGAGACAAAAAAAATTGTCTACTAAGGAAATGAATGTTCACAAAAAAACAGCCAAAACTTGTTTGTTTTCGTGAACCTCATGGGCGAAAATACCAACAAATATAATAATTTACGGGTGCGTCCCTGAAAACACAAAGCTGCCGCAAGAAAAAAAGCGTAATAATGGTTCTCATACAAGGCAACACGCTGGTTTTCGTATTGAAGAAGACTGCTATTCCATAAAGGATCCAGATCATTTACAACAAGCACATCAATATAATGCTCCTGACAAAGCAAATCTATATCTTCCCATGTTTTTGCTTTTTCAAAAATGTATCTGGACTTAATCCATTTGGAAACCCAGACACACCCAAATCAACCAAAATGGGCCAAACCCTTAATAAAGCAACATCTATAATGCTGGTTGAAAAACCAATCAACATAAACATCGTTATAATTTTTTTTATTCTCACCTTCTGTGAATCCAAATTAATATTAATTAGATTTTGATTTTTGGCCAAAAATGGATATGAATCCTGAATATCTATAGTCCATATCAGTAAAATAAATTGTCCAAACAGCCAACCACGCCAGCCAAGATCATTAGTAGACACGATCGAAGACCGCACAAAGGAACAAACAAATATCACCACGAAAAGCAATATTATTTCTGGAATAAAAAGAGCCCGGATGTGTATTTCCTTTTTTCGGTATTGCTGAAACCATAACAAGCCAACTATAAAGAAAAAGCCCAATTCCATTAGATAGTTTACAGGCAACAACATAAAATAAACCATGTTCTCTGGAATAGTAGAGAGCCAGTCAATATACGGAACAACAGGATCAAATCTTCGAACCTCTACAATAAAAGGCAAGCCGCTGCTGCCAGTCCCCCCCACAAGAACTCCCGAAAGAAAAGGACTGGCAAAAATCAAGGCAATCAAGCCAGAAAATATCATCAATATTCCTGTGCCATAGTCTTTCTCTGTAAAAATAAAATCAAAATCCACACACTCCAAAACAGAGAGAAAGTAACAGCAACCCAAGTTGAAAGACCGACAGCAGAAGCAAAAGCCATGCCTGTAATTAATGCTACTAAAAATTTTTTGTACCCCAATTCACGGCTACCATATTGAAAAATAATCAAACCTGCCAAACAGACAATCATAGCCGCAACATGATGTGGAACCCAAAATAACGAACCAACCCAAGCAGTTATTTGCTCATTCCAATGCTCAATATCACCTGCGGGCCACATGAAGCCGTAAGAGAGCCGAGTTACGATCATATTAATTAAAGCTGGGATAACGTCCAGCCCACTTATTGTCAATAATCCGATCCCTATAATTGCTGTTTTCCAAACCTCATCCCCTGAAATACGGTTTCGTAATCTAATATACAAAGCAATTAGCGCCATTAATGCCAAGCCACACCATGCATCTCCTGCAATCAAAGCCATGCGCGAATCAACAAAATTCCCGCCAAATTGGTCAACAATGCTGCATATAATATACCAAAAATAATATAGAGAGGTAATATATTCTACATGACCAGGGAAAAAGCTTGGATTAACTGGAGGGACTCCAGTACGGGTTATGGCATTAATTACAGTTACTCGTGTCGCAAAATCCATGGAAGCAACATTGTTGTACAAACGCGTTCCCCATTGAATATCCACCAAAGATATGATGGAAAAAAATTACCCATATAACCCCAATAAGAATCGCCATTTTTTGGTAACGACCAAACGCAGTCAGAAATAGCTTTTTTTCTCGGCGCTCTTTTTTAAATCCATAAACATTAATTAATAGATAGGCAATAAAAAATACCGCCAAAGTAAATTTTATTATGGAAAACGAAGTCAACAAATAGAGTAAATAAACAAGAATCGGCACAACCGCCAGGGAAACAATCATTGCAATTATATGCTTAGTTAATTCGTGGCGCCGTTTAAAATCAAACAAATTTAAAGCCCAGCTAATCACATATCCCGGAAATACGAGTAAGGAAGGGAAAATCATAAAAGCTAGACATGTGCCAACTATATCGTGAGAGGGAAAGTTCATAGTAATTCAGGTACCTATTGATTTTCATCTATTGACAATATCAAAATTGGTTAATATTTTTTTAAAAACTCTCTAAAAAGATTTGCTTTTAAGCAAAAACAGTTTACAAATTAATATGAATGCCAACAAGAGGGGGTAAAGAAAATATGGACAAATAGCACACTTTCATAAAAGAAAAGTTTTTATTGGAAAAACCTGCCGAGGGCTAAGGATACTTCCAGCCATATCCAAACCTTGCCAGTGTTGTTTCTTCAGAGAGGCGTGTCCCTAAACCGCCTACGAGG
>JADKBB010000036.1 GCA_016715195.1 Candidatus Villigracilis proximus | reverse complement strand
CCGATGATAACGTCTACGGCGGGCCATTCAGGTTCGTGTTCCTGCGGAAGACCTGACAGGTCTCCACGCGGTTCACCGATCTGTTCAGGTATCTGTTGAGACCTGTCAGGTCTGGATAGAATCGCATCCATATTGACAATGTTATTAGACTTCTTGAGAATCGGCTCGCCCGGCAAACCATAACCGTTATCTCTCAGCCATTGAATGTAACCAATTTGAATCGTCATCTGCGCCAGTTCGTGCGCGTACTCGTTGGTTTCAATCCCATACAATTGAGCGGGCGTCACCGTGATATACGGCCGGCCCGCGCCCATTTCATCTGAGAAATTCAAAACTTCATTTTGCAAATCCAACAGCAAACGCAAAGCCACATACAAAAAGTTTGCGCTGCCGCAAGCCGGGTCTAAAACTTTTATTGAAGCGATCTTATCCGCAAAAGCCAGCAACGTATCTTTTATCTTTTTTTGCAAATCCCGTTTCTTCTTGTCCTTTGCTTTTCTTTCTTCATCCTTCATCCTTCCTACTTCATCCTTCACCCTCCCCCATTCATCGCGCAACGGTTTCATCAAAACCGGCTCCACGATCAAAACAATATCGTCTTCGCCTGTATAATGCGCGCCGAGTTGTGACCGTTTCAACGGGTCAAGTCCGCGCTCGAAGAGGGTGCCAAAAATCGACGGTTTGATCGCGCCCCAATCCAACCCGTCAATCTGGCTGATGATGTCCATCGCGTCACTGTCTAATTGCAGCACATGGTCATCGTCGAAGAGTCCGCCGTTGAAATGCAAAATTTTATCCGCGCCGAAAAATCCGCCCGTATTCATGGCGCGGAATAACTGACTTAAGACCTCGGCAAAATCTTTAGAGTTACGGCGCGTCTGCTCCAGCAATCTGGGGAAAAGTTTTTCAGGCAATAATCCAATATCTTCAGCAAATAAACAAAACAATAAACGAATCAGAAAATGCGCCACTTCCTGCGGCTCTTCGCCAAACTTGCGCAGCACACTCGCCAGCGTCGAAAATTGCCGGGCGGCTTCCTGAGTCACACTTTCAATGGTCACTTTTGGTTTAAGTTGTTCGGGATTCGTGAAAACCGTTTTGAGAATTTGAATACTCTCAGGGTTGAGCATGTCATCGAGAGCCAGAACAACTGTCCGCGTGGCAAGATTCGTGTAATTCGTCCGAATGATGATGTTGTTAATATCCGAGACAATTAAGATAGGCGGATTTTGAAGCGAGTCACGATAACGGAGAAGCTGTTCATACGCTTTATCAAGGTCGGCGTCCTTGCCTTTGTACTCCCACCCAAAAAAGCCGAGCTTTGCCACATCTGCCCAACCCTGCCCGCCGCTGGTTTTGGCCGCGCCCATTTCAAACGCAAAACGCGTACCGGTCGGGTCATAGTCATTCGGCGTTTGATGACTCACCAATTGGCAAATATCAAGAAAATGTTCCTGATACGTTTGCTTTTCACGCGCCGTAACGCGCTTCCACTTGCTGACAAATTCCTGCGGAGTAATTGGCATGGCTGGTTTTCCCTTTGGTTTATTTTACTCTACCGCACTTCACCAAATTCCGAAGTACTGGGGCCATGTGTGATCTAAAATCTGACGCTATGAACGTTGGGTTTTTTTTATTTCTAAAATTTGGTGGGGTTGTATGGTGTTTAATATAAGTTATATTTTTGGTTTCAATTTTTGAATGAGTATTACGTTCGTGTGGGTTCGCCGCAACTTCACTTGTCTTTAATGTTAGTTGTTTTTTTTTTTATATGCGGTGTTTTTCGTGCTACATTTTATTGTTGCGAATCGTTATCGGGGTATTTTTTTGGGGTTTATAGCTAGAACAATATGTTTCGGGAACTATTAGTTTTGTTTTTCTTTGTCTTTTTTTCCAGCAAAATTTACCACTCATCCGCATCACTTGCTCGTTCCTGCTTGCTGCTGCATTCTTTTTTTTCCAGTTGTCCCCGTGATCGAAGGTTTGTGTACCCGAATTCTGTGGAGTGGAAACTAAACGGTGTTCCGACGCGCTGCGCTTTTGTATTTTTTACCTTGTTTTTCCTCTTCGCCAAGTCCCTGTTCCCCGCGAAGCATCTAAATCTGACCGCTCTTGGTATAATTTGCGCCTATTTAGAAATCAGGAGCACTATGAAATATCACATCTGGACCGAAGGCTGCCAAATGAACGTCGCCGACTCGCAGCGGGTCGGCTCTTCGCTTGAGCATCTTGGCTATATTCTTACTGAAACCATTGAAGAAGCAGACGTTATTGTTTTAAATACCTGTGTCGTGCGCCAGTCTGCCGAAGAAAAAGCCATGGGGCGCGTCACTTCACTTGCACCGCTTAAGAAAAAAAATCCCAACCTGATCATTAATTTGATGGGCTGCATGGTCGGCGTGCGCGGCGCGGAAAAACTGCGCGAGAAACTGCCCTTTGTGGATGTCTTCTCCCCGCCCTCTGACCCCGGCCCATTGATCTCGCTCCTTACTCAGGGCGAAGTCCACTCGCTCGAAGACGCGGAAACTGCGCGCCGCTTCCTGCTCATGGACGATGAACTGATCCTCCCCGTGGCAGAGCAGGGCAAACTTGTCAGCGCGCATGTGCCCATTGTCTATGGCTGTTCACACGCCTGCACCTTTTGCATCATCCCCTCCAAACGCGGCGGCGAACGTTCGCGGCCTGTCGGCGATATTGTCGGCGAAGTCCGCTCGCTGGCGCGGCAGGGCGTCAAAGAAATTACCCTGCTTGGTCAGATCGTTGATCGTTACGGCAAAGACATTCCTGACGGCCCCAACCTCGCTGCACTCTTGCGTGTCTTACATGAAGTGGACGGCATCGAACGCATCCGCTTCTTAACCTCGCATCCAAATTATTTTGAAGATGATCTGATCCATGCCATCGCCGAACTTCCGCGCGTCATGCCGCATATTGAATTGCCGATTCAAGCCGGCGATGACGAAGTGCTCGTCAACATGAAGCGCGGCTATACCCAACAGCAATACCGCGACCTCATCGCAAAGATCCGCACGCACATACCGGATTGTTCCATCGCCACCGACATCATCGTCGGATTCCCCGGCGAGACAGAGGAACAATTCATGGAAACCTACCGCGTCTTATCGGACCTGAAACTGGATGTGGCGCATCTGGCACGTTACTCCCTGCGAGAGGGTACCGTCGCCACCCGCCGCATGGACGACAACGTCCCCGAAGAAGACAAACTGCGCCGCCTGCACATACTCGATGATCTACAGGAAAAAATCGTGGCAGAGATCAACAAAAAATATCTCGGCGAAAAAGTGGATGTACTTTTCGAGAATAAGGTCAAAGGCCGCTGGCGTGGACGCACCCCCACCAACAAGATTGTCTTCGTAGAATCCGAAGATGACTTAATGGGCAAGGTTCTCCCAGTCACCGTCACGTGGACAGGCCCGTGGTCGATGCAGGCTGTCTTGCAGAAACAACCGTCACTGATCTCTTTGTAAGCCATATGGAGTCGGACAGCTCACTTGCCCTGCGGGTGCTGTCCGTGTTTTGAAGAAAAACCCATCAGCAAGCTGATGGACTCCATAAAACCATAACGACCATAACGGGCGGACTTCTTTACAGGAGCCGCCCGTTTTATTTGGGGGTTATAATTTCTTACACATGTCTCTCAACGAACTCTTCACTACATTTGCAAACAACCTGCTCCCCATTCTGCTGGTCAGCGGCGCGGGGTTTGCACTCGGCAAATTACTCGTCATCGATTCGCGCTCACTGGGGCGTGTGGTCTTTTATGTATTTAGTCCACTGCTTGTTTTTGACCTGATGATAAAAAGCAAATTAAATCTGCAACAGGCTTTTACAACCGTGGCCTTTACCGCCTCTGTCATCGCCGTCATGGGATCGATCGCATTCCTGCTCGGAAAATTATTCCGACTGGAAAGGCCGCACCTATTGGCAGTAATTCTCACCGTAGCATTTGGCAATACCGGCAACTACGGCTTACCTCTGGTCAAATTCGCATTTGGTGATGATGCGTTGGCGGTTGCATCCATATTTTATGTAACCACCACCATTCTCTTTAATACGGTCGGCGTGGTGATCGCATCCCTCGGCCACATGGACTTAAAATCCGCCTTGCTGGGTTTGTTCAAAGTGCCAATCATTTATGGCGTGGTTTTGGCCTTATTCATTAAAGGTATCGGCCTGCAATTGCCATTGCCCATTTCACGTACAATTGAAATTGCCGCGAACGGCGCCATCCCATTGATGCTAATCCTGCTCGGCCTTGAGTTGACCCGCATTCAGTGGTCGCATAGTTTCCGCGCGTTAAGTTTGGGCGTAGCTGCAAAACTATTGATCGCCCCGCTGATTGGGTTATTATTTGCAAGCCTGTTTGGGTTGGAACACACCGCGCGGCAGGGAAGTATATTGGAAGCCGCCATGCCCGCAGCGGTGGCTACAACCGTTGTGGCAACCGAATATAAATTGGAACCGTCACTTGTCACAGCCATTGTTTTTCTTGGCACGGCATTAAGTCCGCTGACACTGACGCCGTTAATTGTTTATCTAGCGAGGTAATGAAATGTCACATCCGCGCAAGCTGATCTTAAGAATAGTTGCGATCCTCTTGATGGTCGCATTCATTCCATTGAACACGCACCAGGCCCGGGCGCAGAATGGAATCGTGGTGGAAAATGCCACAGTGGCTGTTGATTTTGGCAGCACGATCACATTCGCAGCCAGGATCAAAGCTCCAATCGCCATTAAACAAGTGTCGCTTCTTTTTCGCGGTGTGAATGAAGAAGTGACCCGGGTTGAAACCGTGCAGGTCGGCGCGGATGGTTCGGTAAGTTTTACGTATGATGCTTCGCTGAATGTATTTCCGCCGTTTAGCTGGATCGTGTTTTGGTTTCAGGCCACACTGGAAGATAACCAAACCTACACCAGTTCACCGATCACGTTTCCGTATGACGATAATCGTTTTCCGTGGCGCAGTGTGACTCAGGCCAATGTGACTGTGCATTGGTACGCGGGCGATGACTCTTTTGGCGCGGCAGCATTGGATGCGGCAGGTGCGGGCATGTTGGGCATGAATGAATTTATTCCGATCTCACTCACTGAGTCTGTTAATATTTATATTTATTCAAACATTACCGATCTGCAAAACACACTGACGCTGGGCGGCGAGGAATGGGTCGGGGGACATGCCAACCCCGAACTCGGCATTGTGCTGGTTGCGATTGCACCGGGGGCAAATCAAACCATTGAAATGGAAACAAAAATTCCGCATGAGTTGACACATGTAATGATGTATCGTTCGCTGGGAAAAACATACGCGGCCCAGCCCGTCTGGCTGTTGGAAGGTGCAGCAACCATGATGGAACTTTATCCCAACCCTGATTACAAAAACGCGCTGGATATTGCCAGCCAAAGCAATTCTTTAATTTCATTCGACAAGTTATGCGCTTCCTTCCCCGCCGACGCAGGCGGCGCCTATCTGGCATACGCCCAGTCCCAATCATTTGTGACCTACATCCGCGAGACCTATGGCACTTCAGGTCTGGCGCGGTTAACAAAAGCCTACAGCGACGGATTCAGTTGTGAGCTTGGCGCGAACAATGCGCTCGGCACTCCCCTTTCTCAACTGGATGCGCGCTGGCGCGAAAGTGTATTGGGGCAAAATGTTACGGGCGTGGCCGTGCGTAATCTTTCACCTTTTATTTTATTAATGATATTGGTTTTAGTCGTTCCAATGTGGGGCGCAATTGATATATTGCGCCAAAGGAGAAAACGTGCAGCCCAATCCAAATGAAATTTCAAATGAAACCATACGTGTACACATCTGGGTCAAAGGACGCGTGCAAGCCGTGGGCTTTCGGGCGCATGTGGAATACCATTCCCTGCAAATTGGGGTGCTGGGCTGGGTGCGTAATCTAAACCACGATACCGTTGAAACGGTGGCTGAAGGCACACGCGAACAGATCGATCAATTCATTGAGATGGTGAAAACAGGTCCAAGCGCATCGCGGGTGGATGAAGCGATCATAGAATATGAACCGACAACTGGACACTTAAACGGGTTCAGTGTGAAACATAGTGTTTGATTTACAATGTGAGCGGTGGTTGTCCTTCGACGCGCCCAAAGAGCCTTCGCCGCTCGGGATGTAAAAGGACTACAGCTGAGCGGAGGAGGACTTGACGTCGCGAAGGCGCAGCCCGCCACCCGAGAGCACAGGTTGTGTAGATTATGAAAATCCCAATCCGCGTTCTTTGAGCGAAACCCACTTGCCCTGACCGATGACCATGTGATCGAGCACGTCAATATCCAATAATTTTCCGGCCTGCACGATGGCACGTGTCACCGCCACATCGTCGGGGCTGGGAGTTGGATCTCCGCTGGGATGGTTATGCACCACAATGATCGCTGATGAATTCGTGCGGATCGCATCTTTGAACAATTCCCCCACCCGCACCTGCGAAGAATTAACCGAGCCTTTGTACACTTCAACCACTTCCAAAACGCGGTTTCTTCTATCCAATAGAATCACACGCAAATGTTCCTGCTCCAAAGCTGACATTTCATATTGCACAAGCGCAGCGGCATCCGCGGGGCTGTTGATGGATGCGCGTTCTTCAGGTGATTCAAGAGTCAATCTTCTGCCCAATTCAATTGCAGCTTTGATCTGCGCGGCTTTGGCTTCGCCCATTCCATGCTGATCCATTAATTCTTTGATCGGCGCGCGATGCAAACCCAGAATCCCGCCGAATTTTTTCAACAAGCGCTGACCAACTTCCACGGCATTTTCACCCACTACACCCACACGCAATAAGATGGCGATCAACTCGGCATTCGTCAACGCCTGTGGACCGAGCGCAGACAACCGCTCACGCGGACGATCTGATTCGTGCAGGTCAGAAATGCGATAAATAGGTTTGGGGTTGGTATTGGATTCAGTCATTGGATGCCCTCGCTTTGATTTTGGCAATTTTACAATAGAAATATAAATAAAAGAACGGGTGAAAAATATTTTTCACCCGTTCCAGATCAATCAAAAAAATTTATCCACCAGGGCGTGGACCGGGTCCACCGCCACCACCAGGAAGGCTTGGTCCGCCAGCCGGACGTGAACCCAATGAAGATTCAAACTGGTTGACATTGCCGCGTGCCTGCGGCATTTGTCCACGGGCGAGTTGGGTGGTGATCTCATCAAACTTGCCGGAGAATTGATTCAGGTCGGGGCCAGCGCCGGGCCGGGCCGCTCCGCCAAAGTTGGCAAAACCAGCCTGTGCATTTTTGCCGAGTTGAGCAAGATTGGTTAATTCATCACGGCTGAGTTTGTTATCGCTCATCGCATTTTTTGCAAAATCCACAAATTCAAACGCGGACTGTAATGCGGCGATCTTGTCAGTGGGGATGTTATCCGGCTGGATCTGTGAGAGCTGGTCCACACGTCCCTGCTGTTCAGATTGCAAAACAGAGAGCATATCCTGCGCCTGTGTTTGCATCTCCTGAGCATTGGTCTGCGCCTGTTGGGCGGCATCTTCCAATTTTGCGATTGATTCCTCTGCTACGGCCAGTCCCTGCTCAAGGGTGCTGCTGATCTCCTGCAATGACGAGTCAATGGAGGTGAGCGTATCGTTCAACTGTGACAGTTCTGATTCGATGGCGTTCAATTCCACGATCATATCGGTCGCGAGGTCGGCGTACAGTGTGTAATATTCAGCCATCAGGTCTTCGGCATATTCCACGTAGTAATCTGCATAGTAATAATAATCATAAACATAGACAACTTCTTCACTGGTCACAGCATCATCGGTGGTGGTGTAGGTGACGGCGGTTGTGGCCTGCTCAGTGGCAGCGACCGCTTCTGCAACCGCTTCATCGATCAGTGCGGCCAGTTCCTCTTCGGTCAGGTTGACATATTCCACGGTTGGGCCGGGGGTTGGCGTGGCGGGCATGGCGGTCAACGTGTTCGAGTTGACCGTGGCTTGTGCAAGTGCCTGCGATTGCTGAATACCAGCCACCGCAGTTCCAACAACATCGGAAGCAGCCGTAGCCGGAGCCTGCGCACCGCAAGCAAAAATCGTACTCGCCAAAACAAATACACTTACAACAGTTCGAAGCATGGATTTCATTTTTGTTCCTCCAAAGTTAAGTTTTACATTTACTTCACTAATCATTTTCAACTTTTTACTTTTTACTCATCACTTATTACTTGTCACTCATTACTCAACGCGCTTCGTCACGATCAAATTTACATTTTTGTCGGGGCGCAAAGTCACACTGGGGTTGGGTCTTGCCAGCGCAGACTGGGCTGAAGAAATATTCCAGCGGCGCGCAACCATCGCTAAAATTGCAATTGCTTCTGTCATTGCAAAATGTTCCCCGATGCACACCCGGCTTCCGCCGCCAAAAGGGAAGAAAGCGTAACGGGGAAACGAAGCCTGATCGATCTCGTACCAGCGTCCGGGTCGGAATTGATGCGGATCGTCATAGAAGCGCGAGTCGTGATGTGTCACCCACTGACTGACCAGCACCGTCGAACCGGCCGGGATGTGTTGTCCGCCGATCTCGCAATCCTGCACGGCTTCACGTCCCATGGCCCACGCGGGCGGGCGCATTCGCAGAGTCTCTTTCACCACCATGCGCGTGTACGGCAAATTCTGAATATCTTCAGCAGTCGGGAAACGATCACCCAGCACAACATCCACTTCATCCTGCAAACTTGCCATCACCTGCGGATGATGCGCGAGCATATCCCAGCACCATGCCAAAAGGAGGGCCGTGGTTTCGTGGCCGGCCAGCAAAAAGGTCAGGGTGTGTGCGTGGATCTGTTCATCGGTAAACTGCCCGTTGCTGTTTTCCTTCAGGATGTGGATCAAGGCGCGCTTGGCATCCTCCGCCTGTGGATTTTTCAACAGAGACTCAGTCACCTGACGCAGATCCATGCTGGCCTGTTTGAATTTTGGAAATAACATGCGGGTCGCATCTGGAAGGGGAAGCTGAGTCAGCGGAAAGAGCTTCATCAGCGTCCCCATCGACTCGCTCACGCGTTCAACTGTCCCTTCGGGAGCGCTGCCAAAGAATGACCAGAGCGCAATATTCAAGGTCAGGCGCATCATGTCTGCAGACATATCCACACGCGAGCCGTTCTGCCAGGTGGACATATGCGCGAATGTGTTTTCATTCATCAACGGCAGATACTCTTCCATGCGTTGACGATGAAAAGCGGGCTGCAATGTGCGGCGCTGCGCAAGATGTTCATCGCCTTCACTGGTCAGCAGGCCTTCGCCGAGAATAATGCGCGCACGCTGCAAGCTGGGACCTTTTATAAAATTACTCTGCTGCTTTACCAGCACCTCTTCAATAAATTCGGGGTGACTGAATAAAAACAGATCACGCTTGCGAAGTTTGACATGCGCAATATCGCCCTGCTCCTGCGCGAGGCCAGTCAATGCATGAAGCGGAGCGCGAAGAATGTTCCAGATAAAACTAAAGGATGGTTTTTGGCTAACAGCGGGGTTTTCCAGTACCAGGTTTGTTTGCATGGGTGATCTCCTTATCAATAGTCAAAGGATACCCGTGCCGTGAAGTTATGTCCGCCCGCGTGGGTGGGTAATTGTTTCCCCTCTTTGGTGGGTGCTAAATATTTACCGCAACGGATTTTTAACCACGAAGGGTCACAAAGGAAAACCAAAGGAAAACAAAAAATCCTTTATGTACTTTTGTGTTTGAAAATGGGCTTCCAGTAAAAAGGTAAAACCATTTTTTCTTTGTGTCTTTCTGTCTTCGTGTCTTCGTGGTTCCCCACTACATTCTACAACTCTTCAGGCATCACCAACCCAAAGCGGACCGCCATCAGCGCGGCCTGGGTTCTATCGTTTACGCCGAGTTTCGCAAACAGATCACTGACATAGCCTTTGACCGTCATCTCGGTCAAAATTAATTCAAGCGCAATTTCTTTATTGCTTCTGCCTCTGGCGATCAATTTCAAAATATCGCGTTCGCGGCCGGTCAATGATTCAAACGGATCATCGGGCATCGGCGCACGCGACATTAATCTGCGGGCGATCTCAGGGTGAAGCTGCGGCTTGCCCTGCGCCGCGCCGCGAATGGCAGCGATCAGATCATCGCCATTCATTTCCTTTAATAAAAATCCGCTCGCACCCGCACGCAGCGCCGCATACACATGCGCATCATCGCTAAACGTGGTCAGGATCAAAACCGGCAAAACAGGAAACTCAACGCGCACTTGTTTGAGCGCATCCACGCCGTCCATTTCGGGCATTTGCATATCCATCAAGACCACATCGGGCTTGTGCTTCTTGATCAACGCCAGCACCTGCGTGCCATTCTGCGCCTCACCCACCACACGCATATCTTTTTCCGCGTCAATCGTCATTTGCAAACCACGACGCACAATTTGATGATCGTCTGCGATTAATATTTTCAGCATTATGACCTCGGTAAACTTAAAGTAAACAAAAGAGTCGTACCCACACCGGTTTCAGATTTAATTTCAAACTCACCGCCCAAAGCCAGCACACGCTCACGCATTCCGCGCAGACCGTAATGACCGTGCGGCGTGGCGCCCACATCAAAACCATTCCCATCATCACGCACCAGCACCCTTAATCTTTGAATCTTTTTTTATTTCAACATGCGCGGTTCTGCTTCCGCTGTGTTTAATAATATTTTGCAACGCCTCGCGCAAAACCCAAAGAGATTCATCTGCAATATTTTTAGGGAGGATGATTCCCCCGGGCATCTCCAGCGTTATGGAAAGAAGCTGCCCCCCTTCCGGTCCGCTTCGATGAGAGAACGCATCACACAACCCGTGGACTGATTCAGCGAAATCGACATTCGACTCCCCTTCGGCATTCCGCAGTTGATTGAGCAGCAGGCGCATCTCCTTGAGAATATCACCCGCCAGATTCTCCAACTCAGCCAGTTGACTCTTGAACGAATCGGGCGCCGAGGCTTTCAATCCACGGGCCATGAGATTCATGCCGAAGATGCTCTGGGTGACGGAATCATGCAGATCACGCGCAATGCGCTGACGTTCTTCATACGCCGCAATTGATTTTTGATCTGTCACGGCCTGCTCGGTCTGTTCTCTGACACGCACTTCAAGATTTTGATTTAACTCATACAGTGACTCATAAGCATTTGCATACGCCAATGCCAGTGCGGCCTGCCCCATCAAGGCGCTTAAACGATTACGTTCATCTGAATCATAAGCAGGGCCGGCGCGGCGCGCTCCCAGCCAGTAGCCGCCCACAGAGACACTGCCCGCCACGAGACGCGTGCTCCACGCGGATGTGAGATTCGCGGGCGGCACATCCGGCTCGGGGAATAATTTCAGCGCGCCCCATTCCGCGCCGATCTGGGCAGGGAAAACGTCATTGAGCAAATGAATGATCTCTTCGCGGCGGTTGGCACGTCCGAGCGAATATTGCATCGACTGTACTGCCGATTGAAATTTGAGTCTGTCTGGATATAAAAGTTTATCGAGCCAGGTTTGAATTAATTTGCGAGTGGGTTCAAAAAGCAAAGCCGCGACGAACAAACTGACCACTGGCGCCAGCGGACGTGAGGTGAGCGAATCAGCAAAAAGGGAGGTAATGCTTGAGGTCAGGAACAGATATAACGTTAAGAGAAGAAGCGAAACAGACCCGTAGACCAGAGTCCGGCGCAGGATGCGGTCAATTCCAAAGAGGTCGTGTCGTAATACAGCGTAGGCAATTCCAATGGGAACGAAAAGTTGAAAGAGCAGCAAAAGATCGTAGGGAAAAATATCCAGCCCGAGGGCGAGAGTCAGCGGGCGCAGCCAAAGCGGAACTTCGGCCAGCAGCATACTAAACATGACCACACGTGCGCGCTGTGCATCAGGCTGTGTTTCAGGATTCGTATCGCGCGCGATGATAAATAAATTTCGAATGAAGAAAAAGATGACAACGGTGAACCAGAGAAAAAGCAACCCGATGGTGAGAATGCGCTGCCATGGAAGTGAACTCAATAAAAAAGCGCTTAACAAGATGGCAGAAAATATATACCCAAAAACAATCACCCGCGTGGACATATCTGTGCGGCGCGGAAAACGAACGCTGACATGCAAAGCCATCGGCAGCAGAATGGCGGCATTTGCCAGCCGCAACAGCAAATACATATTGATAAATTGATACAGGGGATTACCCGGCTGCACAACGGGAAGGTCGCGCAGTTCAAAAGGGATGAGTAAAAAGAAGGCGAAGATGGCCGCGAAACATGCGATTAATGTGTGATTGGATTGTGGTTTGATGAGCGCAGGCAGCAGCCCGGTGACAAACATGAGCACAGCCGCCAGCATGGAAAACGGCGTCGCCATGCTTTGCACGGTCTGCCCTGTCACATGTGCCGCCCAGGCAAACACAATGACTTCAATTGTCAGTACAGCAATGATCGGGAAAAAGAGCAGGATGTTCTTCTTCATTCTATTTGAATTGTAGAGTGTGACGGAAGAAGGGTCAAGGTAAAAAAAGAGACCGGGTTGATTCGGTCTCTTTTCATGTTTATGGTGTTGGCAGCGGCGTTGGGATCGGCACTTCAGTGACTTGAATGGCATCCACTTGCGCATTATCCGCCGGGATCGTAAATGGAGAAAGGATGACCAGATAATTATAAGTACCTTCAGGCGGCGCGCCATGTGCGGCATCCACGTCAATCAGGATCCCAGAACCGGGTGTAGCAAGCTCTGATGTGGGAATAATTCGATTATCACATTCAGGCGCCGTGGGACCAGTACATGAGGGGTCAGGCGGTAAGTCAGTGGTGTCAAGATTTGTATTCGTATCCGGGATATTATCTCCCCAATTAAAGATTTCGTAGTAACTTCCATCTATATTGTTTGAAATACCAACAATGATCTGATCCATCTGAATACTACTTCCTCCGGATGGGAATATGACCTCATAAAGGATCAGATCATAATTACCATCTGAAGTACTTGAAACGTAAATTGGATTACCGCTTATATTAATAACGGTATATGTGCCGGGCGTAATCTGCCCAGGTGTTCCATCTGGGGGAACACCAACTCCAATATCAGGCGGCGGTGGAGTGACAGGAATATAAAGCGCGGGCGGGGTGGAAAGTGTCCCGGTTGGTGTTGGTGTTGGCGGTGGAGTGGTGGCTGTGGGAACAGCAGTTGTAGCTGTGGGCGGTGGAGTGGTGGCTGTGGGAACAGCAGTCGTGGCCGTGGGAATCACAGTCGTGGTCGCGGGTAGAGTGGTGGCCGTGGGAATCATAGTCGTGGTCGCGGGTGGAGGGGTGGCCGTGGGAATCATAGTCGTGGTTGCAGGGGGAGGAGTGGCAGTTCCTACATCCGTTGGTTTTTTTGTGACTGTAACCTGCGGCGACAACACCACGGTCGGCGATGATTGCGTCACCGATACCGTTGGAGATTCACCCACAGTTGGCGTGGATGGCACAGCGGTCGTAGCGGTCTCGCTTGGGTCGAGCACAATAAAGTCTGAAATAATGTCATAGCCGTCTGAGCCGGGTGTTAGAAAAGTATCCAGCCAGCCGAATGGAGTTAAGATCGAAGATAAGACCGGCTGCACAGGTCCGGCTTGCTGCATGGGCAGGTTATTCGGATCAAGGTTGGATTGCATCCCCGCGTCCACACTCCAGATCGGAACAAGACGAATGGCGATCTGCCCTGCGATCAACATTAAAATAATTCCGATCGGAATAATAAATATTAGCAAAGTCCAATCACGTCGTTCGCGAGCGGTAGTTTCGGAAGTTGTCATAAGCTTGTCTCCGTTTGTTTCTCAACGGGCAAAGAAACAAAAAACGTACTTCCCGGGGGAGTCTGTTCATTATAACCGTGGCTCTCCACCCAAATCCGGCCTCCGTGCGCCTCTACAATACCGCGCGCGATCGCCAGACCCAATCCGGGGCCGCCTCCCTTAAATTTCGTCTTGCCTGATGAATGCAAAAGGACATCGCCTGTTTGATTAAATTTTTCAAAGATCAGTTTGTGCAAAGCGGGATCGATCCCGATCCCTGTGTCCTGAATTGCGACCTCCACACACGGCGGTTCACTCCCGTTTAGATACTTTCCGCTGATCGTGATGGATCCGCCATCGGGCGTAAACTTGATCGCATTCATAATAAGATGATAAAAGACCTTGACCAGTAAATCCGGGTCGGCAGGAATAAGTGGCAGGTCACGCAGTTCATGCGTATGAATTTCAATGTTGCGTTCCTCAAATGCCTTCTCAAATCCCTTATTAACTTTTTTGATCAATAGATCAAGGCGTAAACCGGTCTTCCGCAAAAACAGCGTATTGCTGTCAATACGGGAAACATCCAGCATACTGTCTACAATATCCGTCATACGTTCCGAACCGTCCAGAATTCCCTGCGCCAGCGATAGCAATTCAGGGTTATTCTTCGTATCCTGTTCCAGCATTTGGGAATACCCCATAATCAAAGTCAGCGGGGTGCGCAATTCATGCGCCGAGATCTGAATAAAATTTGTTTTTGTCTTGTCTATATTTCTAAGAATTTCATTCGTGCGTTCCAATTCGTGCGTGCGTTCCTGTAAACGGATAGTCATTTCATCAAAAGTACTGGCAAGTGTGCCGATCTCATCCCTGGTATGGATTCCCGTCCGCTGTTCAAGATTTCCGCCCGCGATCGCCTGCGAAGTATTCACAAGGGAATATATCGGATTGATAATCAATCGTGAAACCACATATCCAATCACAACCACAATAAAGAAAACGATCGTAAACAAAACCACATAAGTGGTTCTGCTGTTTGCACCGGATTGAATTACAAAGTCCAATGGCAGCGCCACAGCAAATACGCCAATACGGTCACTCCCCACCTGCAACGGTCCCCGCGCAACGCTAAACGAACGGCCGTCGATCTTGATATTATTCCCTGTCACAATATTCTCTGAAACAATGATCGTGCGGTATTCCTCTTCCGTGATCGAAACGATCTGCAAAGCGCTCTGATCCGCCGCGCTCAGCGTAGTGCCAATCGCCTGCCCGCTGCTGGAATAAATAATAATATCCGCAAGCGCAGTGCTCTTCAAAAACGGAAGAATGCTCCGAATGGAGGTGCCGATCACAACCACCCCCGCAAACTCACCGCTGTCCAATGCCACAGGAATGGACGTGTAATAATAAACTTCATCATTGACATAGTTAACCCCCAAAGCACGGCGCGGCGGCGCATCTGAACTTTTGTTGGTTAAAAATGGCGCGACCAGCACAGAATTAGCCACGCCTGTTCCCTGCTCCACCCGCTCCAGTTGACCTGTTTCATCTACTATTAAATGAGCCACCTCTTTTCCCTGCGGCGAGATCAGGATCAAATTCTCAACGCCCAATCCGGCAAAGAGCGGCTCGACCAAAGCAAACACTGTATCACGATCTTCACCGGCAAGCGCATCTGCCACACCGGCAGTAAACGCGACAATCCGCGCAGTTTCAACATGCCGAACTTCCTGACGCACAAAGTTATCTGAAACAACACGCCCCGCTTCCAAAAGTTGATTGGTCAGGCGCTCTTGAATCGTATTTGAAACAAGACGCGTGACCACATACACCCCGATCACAGCCACGACCACGGTTAATAATAAATAAGGCAAAATAACTTTTAGACGAATACTCATAATAAAAATCCTCTGCGCCAGAATGCACAAAGGCTAATCAGTCCATTATACAATTCTATTTACGAATCAACCATTTACAAATTGGATTGCAAGATAATTACAACGGGGAAACACGACGATTTTTATCCTTTTTACACCTGAAGATGTCCAAACCCCGCCTCAAAGCAGACCTGAAACCTGCTCCCGTTTTCTCAAGCATTTCACCATATTTTACATCTTTTGCACGAAGAATGGCGCAGATAAAAACCTACAATTGCTTTACGTAATGTACGAGCCGTTCCACTTCAACATATCCCATCTTCACATGTGCGCGGATACTGGACTCATTATCCAGCCAGGTATCTGACGCCACCTCGGTACAGCCTTTTCCACGGATCCAATCCTCGGCAGCACGTGTCATAATCCCCACGACGCTTTTCCCCCGATAGTCATCCTGAACGAACCACCCCTCAAGATAACCAACGGGACTGGTCTCACACCCTTCGGCTGATCCTTTGATCTGTGCCTCGGTCAAACCGATCGGCTTATCTCCATCGCAGGCAAAGATCACCATATAATTATCATCCGCCAGAATTTCATCCATATCAAAATTCAAATATTCATCAGGCGCTTCGGGCCAGATTCCTTTACGCATACGAAGCCATTCTGCTTTGTCTTCCCGGGTTACACGTCGAATTGTAATATCCATAACTCTCCTAAAAAAAAAGACCCTAAAGGCATGGAAAGCCTTTAGGGTCTTAAGTATAAATCTATTCCCCGCCGCGCTTTGCGAGACGGTGATCCAACATCAAAACGGCTGTGCCGCGCGCTTCGATCAACTTCAAATTTGACACGATCTCAGCGGCGTTCTTCTCTTCTTCCACCTGTTCTGTGATAAACCATTGCAGCATCACCTGCGCGGGATAATCCTTCTCCTTAAGCGCAGTTTCATATAATGCGTAAATCGAAGCTGTGACTTTTGCCTCGTGCGCGGCCACTTCCTCAGCTACTTCGAGCGTGGATGTCCATTCGGTCTTCGGCGCATCAATGGCCTTGAGCACAACCTTGCCGCCGCGCTCCAAAATAAAATCATAAAGCTTCATGGCGTGTTCGCGTTCTTCAGCCTCCTGGATACGCATCCAATGGGCAAAACCGGGCAGGTTTCCATCCTCAAAATATGCGGCCATGGAAAGATATAGGTAGGAGGAATATAACTCCTTGTTGATCTGATCGTTCATTGCGTCTTGCATTACTTTGTTTATCATATGTATCTCCTTGTAAGACTTAAGTTTTATGTAAGACTCTCCGCAAAGTACGCCTGTTCTACTCACCAAACACAAACAGGTCACTTAAAGACTCACGATTAATGTTGTGGTGAATGGCATCCGCGAAAACGGGCGCCACAGTTAACACCGTCAACTTCGGGTGCATCTTTTCCGGCGGGATGTGGACCGTATCGGTGGTGATGATCTCGGATATTTCAGCGACAGCCGCCAACCGCTCCAGTCCGCCGCGGCTGAAGACACCATGCGTACAAACCACACGAATATCCTCGATCCCTTCCGCGACCAACACGCGACTCAACTCCAAAATCGACCCGCCGGTGGCGATCTCATCATCGTAGATCAACGCGCGTTTGTGCCCCTTGACTTGATTCCCGACCAGGCCGCTAATGATCACCTCGGAATCTGAAACGCGCTCTTTATTCCCCGCCGCGACGGGCAGATTTAATGCGCGTGCAAAGCGTGCCGCCGATTTCGCTTGTCCCATATCAGGCGCAACGATGATCGACCCGTTCAGGTCAAGTTTTTCAAGGTAATCCTTGAAAACCATACGGCTGCTTAGCGGGTCTGTGGGAAGACCAAAGAAACCATGCACTTGCGGTGAGTGGAACATCATGCTCATCACATGCGTGGCGCCGGCTGTTTTCAGCAGATCCGCGACCAGACGGGCTGTGATCGAAATACGCGGTGCATCCTTTTTATCGGAACGGCCAAATGAATAATAAGGAATAATTGCATGAACTTCAGATGCCGCCGCGCCGCGCGCGATGTCGATCATCATCAACAATTCCATCAAATGATCGTTGACGGGCTGCGAGAGTGACTGCACGATATAGACACGCCGATAACGCACACTGGAATCCAACTGAATATATAGATTGTCATTGCTGAAACGGGTGATGTGGGTATTATCCAATGGCACGCCTAATTGTGCGGCGATCTTGCCAGCCAACTGCGGATTTGAACTTCCGCTAAAAAAACGAACTTCCCCTGCTGAGATCAAACCTTCTGTCATTTTGCCTCCATTTAAAAATGCACAATATTAATGATTCTTTGATTCGCCCCTAAATCTCTGAAACCCAGAAATAAGAAACGCGCCAATACTATACCAAAAAATAACATCTAAAACCAAATAGAATCCATTGAATTCTGAACAAATATTACCCGGTTTGCAGGGACCCCACGAAAGGAAGAACTGCAAGGGAAAGCCCATGGGGAAAGTATCAGAGATGGTCGCCATGATGTACGCACGCCACAACATACTGGACACAAGAAACAAGGCAAAAGCGATCATGATCTTCAATAGAGTTGGTTTGAAAATTTTCTTCATGTTTTTAAAGCCGACTGAAGTCCGCGCTCCGTTTTTATTTTCTCTTTGCCAGCCAACTTAACAACTTCTTTGTTGACCAGGTATTGATCACATCTTCCTTCGTCAGCCATGCGCGTCGAGCGGTTGCGACACCGTAAAACAAATTATCAAAATCCTCTTCTGAATGTGAATCTGTATTAATGCTGATCGGAATGCCCAGTTCCTTTGCGCGGCGGGCGTACATGTCATCGAGGTCGAGGCGCGAGGGATGCGCGTTGATCTCCAGCGCGACGCCTGTTTCAGCGGCGGCATTGAGCACGGCTTCCATATCAAGGTCCGCGCCTTCGCGGTCGGGAATCAGCCTTCCCGTCGGATGACCGATGATATCCACATGCGGATTGCGGATCGCGTTGATCATGCGCTGGGTCACTTTATCACGCGGTTGTCTTAAACTGGTGTGCATCGAAGCCAGCACCAGATCGAGCGTGGCGAGAAATTCATCGGGATAATCCAATGTACCATCGGCCTTAATTTCAACTTCACTGGCGTGCAACACCAAAATGCTGTCGCCAAGTTGTTTTTGTATCTTCTTAATTTCAGCGGCCTGCTTTTTATGATCTTCCATTTTCAATCCGCCGGTGACGCCGAGGCTGGCAGAATGATCGGTGAAGGCGATGACCTTCATGCCGCGTTTCGCCGCCGCCTGCGCCATCTCAAGCATGGATAATTTTCCGTCGCTCCAATTGAGTGCATTTGCAGATCGGCTTTGATGTCTTTCACCTGAATCAACTTCGGCAGGCTTTCCCGCTTTTGCCGCCGCCACTTCGCCGTGGTCTTCGCGCAATTCAGGAGGAATCCACGGCAAGCCAAGTGTTTCGTACACTTCCTCTTCGGTGGCGCAAAAAATTTCTCCCTTGCCGTTGGTCTTCGTCAGCGAATGCTTCTGATAGTGACAGACCTTTTGCCAAGCGCAATCTGTCTCAACTGCACATTGTGATCTTTTGAACCGGTTGCATATTGCAGCGCTGTGCCAAATTTTTCGGGCGCATGCACCCAAACCTGCGCGCGGACTCCATCGGTAAATTCGATGCTCGATTTTGTTTCGCCTTTGCCAAGCACACGACTCACGCCCGGCAGATTGGTGAACGCTTCCATCACCGCCGCGGAATTTGTGGATGCCACCAGAATATCGAGATCGCCGACTGTGGAACGCATCCTTCTTAAACTGCCAGCGGATTCTGCTTCGACGACTCCCTTCACCTTTTTGAGAGTCTTGATGATCTCCTGCGCCAGCGGATACGCGCGCCCCAACGGAATCCGCCCTGACCTGCGGGCGAGAGATGCAATGCCTTCCAAAATTGCAGTCTCGGACTTGGCACCCATGCCCGGGAGGTCGCGAAGCTGTCCGTTTTTGGCGGCAGTTTCCAGGTCGGCAAGAGCCGTAATGTTTAACGTCTTCCAAATCAGCGAGATCTTCTTCGGTCCGAGTCCGGGCACTTGCAGCCAGTCGGCCAAAGAAGCAGGGACTTCTTCTTTGAGTTTTCCAAAAATTCAAGTTTGCCGGTGCGCAGCAACTCATCGATTTTTTCGGCGATGGCTTTGCCCACACCGGGAATTTCTCTGAGCTTGCCTTCCTTCCAATATTCGCTGGCTTCGCGGCCCAAAGTCATTAAATTTTCGGAAGCCTTGCGATAAGCAAGGATGACATAAATAACTTCGCCCTTGATCTCGCATAAATTGGCGATCAGGGTAAACGTATCAGCAAGTTGACGGTTATTCATCATGGGTCACCTCTAAAAAGATTATACGATTAATTATCAATCAGAAAACAGTCTGCGAGTTTTCTGCGGCACATCGAGCGTTTTTAGATCACGCATTTCAGGCCAGATTTCGCAGCATCAACACTACCAAGGATTGTGCAAATACCGCCGCCTACCACTGCAATCACTGGCCCCAACAACGCCGCCGCGAAACCTGATTCAAAACTTCCCAGCTCATTCGAGATTCCGATAAAAATACTATTCACACCAGAGATACGTCCGCGCATTTCATCGGGTGTGTGAGTTAACAGCAGGGTACCGCGAATCACAACGCTGATATTATCAAGCCCGCCCAACAGCGCAAGCATTGCTACAGAAAGCAGAAAGGAAGTTGAAAGCCCGAAGATGATCGTGGCGATGCCGAAGCCCGTCACCGCCCAGAGCAAAGTCTTGCCGGCGTTTTTCATCGGCGGTAAATGCGCGATCGCAAAGGCCATCAACAACGCGCCAATCGACGGCGCGGCGCGCATCACGCCCATGCCCTGCGGACCCACGTGCAAAATATCCGTCGCATAAATTGGAAGCAGTGCCACCGCCCCACCGAATAAAACCGCGAACATATCCAAAGTGATCGCCGCAAGAATCACCTTTGTATCGCGCATAAATTTAAAACCTTCGATCAACGCGGACCATGTTGCAGATTTGCGTGCGAGCGGCAATGGTTTACCTTTGATCCTGCTCAATAGAATTGTAAATGTGATCGCACCGATCACCTCAAACAAATAAATATAGGTGACATTGCCCGCAAACGCAACCACAATGCCTGCCGCAGTCGGCCCAAGAATGGAAGCAATGTGCCAGGTGCTGCTGTTCCATGTGGCCGCGCTCGAAAAAAGATGCGGCGGCACCGTCTCAGGCACCAACGTTGAAGATGCCGGATCATTAAACGCGCGTGAAACGCCCATCCCAAATAAACACAAATACACCAGCACAAGCGGGCCTTCTGTATATGAAAGATACGCGAGTCCCAGCGCACACATGCCCAGCGACAATTGCGTGATCAATACAATGCGCCTGCGATTATATTGATCGGCCACATGCCCCGCCGGCAGCGACAGCAAAATCACCGGCACCACCTGCACCAACCCCACCAACCCCAACGCAAATGCACTGTGCGTGCGCAGCCATAATTCCCACGCGATCGCGAACGAAACCATTTCACTTCCAAAAGAAGTAATAAAGCGCCCTGTCAGCAGCAAACGAAAATCAAAAAAACGTAAAGCTGCATACGGATCGTGGCGCACTTCGGGAGTCTTGTCTATTTGAGAATCCATGCCTGTCCTTGAAAAAAATTGGGATGGGGTATGATACCATCTTGGCATGGATCACAACGACCATGTTAATCTTTTAAAACCTGCGGATATAAAACCCGGCGGATCATGGGCGGACCTCGGAGCGGGTTCTGGCGCATTTACATTCGCCACCCGTGAGTTGACCGGGCCAACCGCAAACATCCACGCCGTAGACAAAGACTCCTCCAGCCTCAATGAATTGGAGCAAGCCTACCGCGCCCGCTTCGGTGATTCTCCAAAATTTACATCTTATCGTTGGAGATTTCTCGCGCACACTGGATATATCCCCACTTGACGGCATCGTCATGGCGAATTCCCTGCATTTCTTCAAAGACAAGGAAAAAGTATTACGCCATGTAAGTTCATTCCTGAAGCCGAACGGCCTGCTGCTGATCGTAGAATACAATACAGATTCAGGAAATCCGTGGGTGCCGTATCCATTTTCGTTTGAAACCTATTGCAAACTCGCTCCACGCGCGGAGTTTAGCACACCGCGTTTGCTGGCAAAAGTGCCGTCAAGGTTTCTGCGCGAGTTCTATTCAGCGGCCTGCAATAAAAATATTTCTTAATTTCGGGAATAGTGTAGTATATTACGGCGGGTAGATAAACCCGATCATCACACAAAACAATGAAAGAGAACCAGAAAATAATGGCGTCCAAAGTATCTGGCTCGCGCAAACTGAAAAAAAGCTCCCTTCCAAAATTCGAGGCGGATGTTTACTCCAAACTCTCTTCTGGAGAGTTGATCGTCTTTGCTGTTCATTATTTAATTGAGCACAAGGTCGAGATCACCCTGGATGACATCGTCTCTGTTTGCTTTCTCTTATTCCCTCACAAGTTCGGACTCAAAAAATATCCCAAGTGGCCTGATTCTGCCTACGTTGGCAGACGCTGGGGTGATATCCGCCGGAAGCGATATATCGCGGTCAACAATGACCCGGAATACAAACTGACCGTCAAAGGGTTAAATCTTGTTGCGCGGATATCAAAAGCTCTGGGAATAACTGCGGCCAAATCAACAGCAAAAGTACAACCCAAACAAATTACAGTTAAGAAAACGAAGACACTGGTCAACAAGAAGAAAATAAACAGTCCCGTTAAGAAGACCATCAAGACTCCGCTTGTTATTCAAGACAAGAAAGCACAACCGATTCAAAAATCACCTGTGCCGGTTAAAAAGAAACAGACTGTCCACGCGAAAGAAATAAAACAGGTTGTAATACCAGAAACGAAGAAAACGCAGCCGGTTCAGGAAAAGAAAGCAACTCCGTCTGCACCTGTTAAAAAGATACAACCCATTCACGTGAAGCAAGCAAAACAGATCGCGGCACCTGAAATAAAGAAAGTAACTTCGCCTGCACCGGTCAAGAAAAAGCAACCTGTTCACGCGCCCGAAGTAAAACAGATTGCAATACCTGAAATAAAGAAAGTACAGCCAGTTCAGAAAAAGAAAACAATTTCGCCTACGCCAGTTAAGAAGAAACAACCTGTCCACGCGAAAGAAGTAAAACAAGTTGAAATACCTGATGTAAAGAAAGTAATTCCTGTTACACCAAGTAAGAAGAAGCAGACTGTTTCAACAAAACCGATCAAACAAATTGAGATGGTTGAAGTTAAACCGCAGATCGTGTCAGTACCTGCGCCGATCAAAGAGAAATCAGTTCGAGTAAAACCGATCAAGCAGGTTGAAGCCAAACCACAGGCTGTGACCGTACCGGAAGAAAAAGCTGTTCAACTTGAACTACTGGCTGAGATCAAGCCGGTACAGGAAAAGAAGATCGCACCCAAGCCTGTGAAAAAGCAGGCGGCTCCAAAGTCCGCTGAAAAGATTCAGGCAGTTCAACCGAAGCGGATGGATGCGCCAACAAAACTGACGAAACCAGCGCCAATCGAAGCGGTGATTGTCCAGCCTGTGAAAGTAGAAAAGGCGAAACCAGTTATTGCGGCAACTCCGGTCAGCAGGGAAGCCAAAGAGCGCGCGCTGAAATTCACGCGCATGATGGAAAGATCCGATGCGTATGTCCATTACAAAAAGAATGGCAGCAAATCCACTATCAACGAATTTGATTTTAGAAGTCTTTTACTCTGCACGATGGAATCATCCGCTGAAACTCTGGCCCGAAATGTAGACTTGTTCAAAGGCTACGCAGAAATCCACAACCGCCAGGACCTGATGTTATTCCTGAATCACTGTGAAGATAAGTTTTCTTATCTCTTGAAACCGCAGAAACAATCGGCCAAAAAATTGAAAAAAACTCCGAAAGACTTGGAAGTTCCAAGTCTTTCTGAGAAGAAAAATTTAATGAGTAGCAGCAGAAAAATTACAGTTTGCAGACCGTGTGGCACTTCAACAGGCAGATCAGGCCATCCGCAAGGATGTGCTGCGCGCACTGGTGGAAGTGATCACCAACTGCAATGACAGTTATTCACGCCTCGAATATACCGGTCAACGCGTTAAAGGCGAGATCGTGATCGACATTCTCAGAAAGCATAAAAATTCGATCATCCGCGTGCGTGACCATGCCGAAGGCATGACCGATGTCCGCATGGATAAAGTAGTGGGCACCTACGGTGAAGCCACCAGCGGACTGAAAGAGGATAAACACGTGCGCGGCATGTGGGGACGCGGCATGAAGGATTCCATCTTCGGGCTGGGACATGGTTATGTACATTCCTTTCGGGGCGCGAACTTTTATTCATGCTCTCTGCTGGTGAAGAACGGCATCCCCACTTTTAATTTGAGCGAGCCTGTACGGGCTACGGTCCCATTGCGTGAAAGCCATGAAATGCCCGAAGGGAATGGCACGATCATCGAGATCATTGTCTCGCGCGACGATGTCAAAGTGCCGCAGTTCGATAACTTCCGCAATTATTTACAGCGGCATTTTGAACTGCGCCCGATCATGAGCAACACAAAGCGCAAGATCATTCTGCGCGAAATTAAGTCAGATGGGAAAATTCGTCAGGAACACGTACTCAGCTATAAGTCACCGCGAGGCGAAAAAGTCCTGAGTGAGAAAATAAAGATCGAGGGCTATCCAGTCAGCGCGAAGCTGGAAGTCTTCCGGTCAGCCATCCAATTATCAACCAGAGGCGAGGAAGGCGATTATGCCGATGGCGGCCTGCTGGTGGTGAGCAAGGCGACTGTCATTTCGATGACGATGCTCAAGTTTGAGAATGATCCCTACGCCGGATATTTTTACGGCTCGATCCAATGCGATCATTTGCACGACCTGATGAAGAATGATGAACCCGTGCTGACCGCCACCCGTGACGGCATCAACTGGACTCACCCATTTGCGAAAGCCTTGAAGCTCGCCGTGGAAAGTAAACTCGAACCGATCATCGAAGCCGAGCGTAAACACGCCGTACACGATGAACAAACAAAACTCGATAAACAACTGCGGCAAAAAATAGATCACGCCCTGCATGAGTTAAACACGATCGCGTTGACGGAACTCAGCGACAAAAGAGACGGGGTTCAAAAACAAATTGAATTGCCGCCTTCAGGAATTGGATTCTTTCCTGAGCGGGCTTATGTCCAAACCGGGCAGGTGATCACGATCAATTTGTATGTTGATCTGGTGGAAAATGCCAAGGCTGGCGCGACGGTCAGTGTGATCTCGAACAGCGCGGAAATTATGATCCTGACTCCGCAGGTTGTGATCCAGCCGCATAAGAATGATCCGCAGATCGGGCAGGCGCGGATTCGTATTGAAGGCCGGCAGGTGGGCGGCGAAGGCGTGGTGACTGCCTATCTTGGAAAGCACAGAGCCGAAGCGTTGATTCAGGTGCATTCCAAAAAAGAGACGATGGTCATTGCCCCGGCACGCAGCAGCAACGCGCTGTTCACGGATATCCATTTTGATGACCGCACTGATCCACGTCAACGGGTGTATTTTGATCGGGTGAATTCAAGCATTGTGATCGCAACCGCCGCGCCTTCGGTAAAGATCTATCTCGATCCGCAGGGACGATTGGACACCACCGTGCAGGGACAGGTCTTATTGGCCGAGTTGATCACCGAAGCCGTTTGCCGTGAGATCGCACGCAGCGGCGTGGAGCGCGGAAGATTCCTCGCCCCCGATGGCGCCGAAGCAGACGCGATCAATAATCACTTTATTCGTTTACAGAATCAATATTCACATCTGATCCATAAATATATTGTGACGCTGGGTTGATGATTTATATAAGAAAAATAAAGAGCGGACTTTGACATGATGTCAAAGTCCGCTCTTTCAAAGATTTTATCCGGGGATATAAATCCGCTTACTCCAATGCTTCAATACTAAGCAAGATCCACACGCCCTGATCCTGCACGGCATAGGCCCGGTACAGTCTTTTGGATTGAAGAACTTCATACAGTGAAGATGCGATCGAAAACTTGATGCTTTCCATTTCAAGAAAATCTTGAGCATAGTGCGGACGGCGAACATCATTGTAATGATAGGCATGGGCGCGCGCTTCGATGACTTGAATGGAGCCCAATGGACTTTGAGCCAGCGGCGTCCCCATCGCTTGAAATGCATCAACCGAAGATTGATACTGACGGGGAATTACGACAAAAATAAAGATCGCGGCAAAAACAAAGGCACCCGCCAAAACCGGCAGGAATAATCCACCGAGAATATCCCGCAAAACATCAAGCACACCAACAAAATATAAAACTACTGCAAAGCCAAACAACCCAATAAAGAAGATCAAACTGACCAGCGGTGACTTGTTATTGTATTTACCCACGCTCTGCCGAATGAACTCACGGTCATCCTCAAAGCGCTTAAGCTGGGCCGGAGAAAACTTTCCGCGCTGATTTTCGTTTAGATCAGACGCGGAGAAAGTCCCTGCCTGTTGTAATTCGTGATTATGCTCGAACGTGGAATTCATATTCAAAGTCATCGCTTCATTACCAGTCAGCCATTTCCTTAACACGCTGGCGCTCAAACATAGTCACCAGAGTTAAGGCAGGAATAACCCAGCGTTCATTGGCATCTGTCAATTCACCAGCCTTGACAATGTGTAACGATCAACAAGCAGGTCGCGTTGTTTTTGCAAAGTTAACACGGTAGGGCCGTACAAATTACCCAGTTTAAATTCATAAGACGGCGCGTAAGCGCGTGCCGCAAAAGGCAGATTAAGAATCTGAATGCGTGTGGAATATGGCAAAAAATCAAACCAGCCAGTTCCACGCGAAGGAACAACCCAACCGAGGATGCTGCCTCCCTCTTCATTAAGTACCTGATACACAAGCCGGCTCGGAAGATTGCTGCTGATACTATTATTGAGAAAATTCGCGGCGGCATTCCCCAGCGCCCCGCCAATGGAAGCGCGTCCGTCCGCCATCATCGCATTTGGCGCATCGACTCCCACAGATTTAAATTCTTCCATGCGCGCATAATAATTACGAACATGGGCTACGGGTTTTCCATCCGGAGTTTGAATATCCCAGCTTGTAGACATACTGGCAAACTGAAAAAGAAAACGAAAACTTGTATCTCCCTTAAAGTAATAAACGGGTGCCCCTGAACCATTTGTGACCATGACCTGATCCTTGAAGGAAATAAACGGGTCAGCGGCTCGCATAATGAATTTACCATCGCCGTTTCTTACGTCCACCTGACGCCCAATGCTGATCATTGGGAATTCAAGCTTAATGGGATATGTATACATATAGTTGCCTCCAATCAAATTTAATAACATCCGGCATTATATAGATACAGCAAAGCGTGCGATATAGGATATAGGTAATGGATTTATTTTACAGTCAACCAGACACCCGCCAAAACAATCGCCAGACCGAAGATGCGTGAAAGCTCCAGCGGTCTTTGAATTGCACCGAGCAAACCAAAATGATCGAGGATGGTGCCGATAAAAAGCTGGCCCGCCAGAAGAATAATGAGCGCGGTCGCAACCCCAACGCGGGGGATCATATAACTCATGGAAAAAATAACCACAAGTCCAAATACTCCGGCACATAATGCATACCACGGAACAGCACGCCAGTTGGAAAGTTTCCCGCCGCCATAATAGATCAGCGGGATCAAGGCTGCGATAGCTCCGCCAAGGTGGATGATGAAAATGCTCTCGATCACTCCCAGCCGTTGGCTGATCATGCTCGAAAGAGGGGCTTGCACCCCGACGGCGATTCCACCGACCAACCCGATAAGAATGATGACGATGATTGACTGCATGTTGATTGTCCTTTTTATTTAAATTGAGCAATGACACCGGCGATCAACATGATCTGGCCGAGATGATAGGCGGCGATATTGTAGATACGTCCATGCTGAATGGGGGCGACGAATTTATTCCAGGCGAGGAGGATATCTGAAATATAAAACAGGAGCGCACCCAGGCTGACAAGGGCTGCGGCGTTTGCATTCCAGGTCAGGTCGCTCAGCTTCATCATCGCAGATAAAAGCATGAGCGAGATGACCAGACTATAGATGAGGATCGGCGTCCGCATGGCTGACTGCCCATTGGAAGCCAGAGCAGCTACGATACGTCGAATGATCCGTGCTCCGCCAAGGCTGACAATAACAGCGAAGACGAGTCCCCAGGCGGAGAAATCCGGTAATGGGATATTGAATCCGATCACGTAGGCGATGTGTGCCAGTAGAAAAGCAACCAGCCCAAAGATAAAGAAACGATCGAGGGCGATCATCAGGAACACGTCACCGGCCAGGGAAAATATAATCCCCAGCCCAAACCAGAGCGCGGCGCCGTTCAATCCGATGGATGTGAAGAGCCAGGCGAAGAGGATGAGCATGACAGCGGGCTTGGCGATATATTCCAGCCGCGGCCAGCGCTTCCACAAGGACAGCGACTCAAGCGCGGCAAACAACAATGCAGCAGGTAAAAAAATATTCATGGATACTCCGTGGATTGGGAGGAAAAATATGGGCAAAAGAAACCTGGAAGGCCAGCCCGACTCCCATGTATATCCTACCATGACCCACACACCTTTAATGCTATACTGTGGACATGGCATCTAAAACCGTTCACCTCAATTGGAATCCCGAACAGCAGTTCACGCTTCAAGATAATGATAATTACCAGATCATTATGAAGAAGCCGAAGGGCGTTAGCGCCTCAGACTTACTGCCCATGTCTTTGATCGGATGCGCATCACACGATGTTGTCAGCATTCTTGAAAAACAAAGGCTGCAGATTCACTCATTGAAAGTCACCGCGGAGGCAACGCAGGACGACACTCCGCCCTGGCGATTTAGAAAGATTCATGTTCACTATCAAGTGACAGGAACAGGTATTGACCCGGAAAAAGTTGGCAAGGCGATTCTGTTGAGCGAGGAAAATTATTGCTCAGTCTATGCGACCTTGCGCGATGCGATCGAGATCACACATGATTATGAGGTTGTGGAAGGGTAACTCCACTTCAAAAAGCAAATCCCCTTTCCTGTTTAGGAAAGGGGATTTTTTATAGGATAAATCTGTGTTTAAGTCCCAACGTATTCGTTAAAAAACCAGTTCAGTACTGCCGCAGATCCCCCGCCGATCAGCAAGGCCATACCGCTTAGTATGGCAGCCAGAATTTTTCTGCGAAATAAAAGCGCAACCCAGGATGCCAGAGAAAAAACACCGGGGGCGATAATTAGAATCAGAAAAACAGGAAGCAAAACGGGAACAAACAAGGTGCCTAAAAGCGCCATAACGGCTGGGACGATGACCAACTGCATGGCGAAGTATTGCGAAACGATCATCCACACAACTAAAATAACCATCGACCAGGGGACTTTCTTAAGAAATTCCTTCACACGTTCCATTCCACTCTCCTAAAGATAAAATTTAACTCAAGTATATTATATATAGTGACGACAGAGAGAAATTCTCTCGTCTTTTTTTAGAGAATACCCATCTATTATTAGTGTTTCACGAAAAAACTCCAAGATCGGATAGGTCGCCTGCCATGCGGATCACTACTATTCCAAGGTCAAAAAACCTTTTAAATTCGTTCATTCGGTAAACACCTGCACTGGAATGCGGCGCAAGTGTTCGCGTTCCAAATACGACACAAAAATTAAGACGCGTCAAGCGAGCTTGGAATAACCATGCCCTGCAGGTGCCGTCTGTGTTTTAAACGCAAATCCATCAACATGATGATCTTCAAAATAAGGAATTACTGATTACACAGAGACGTTGCTCATGTAACGTGCGAAGGCTTCGGGTCTGAGAAAGAGCAGGATGGAGAAGCAGGCGAAAAATCCGCCGAGATGCGCCCAGTAGCCGGTGCTGTATTCCACGCCGTTCATATAAGTATCCAATGCGGGGGGAATCTGGATCAGCAAATAATACAACACGAACCAAAATGCGCGGACTTTGGGCCAGGTGGGGATAAAATAAATGAACCACAGCGTGCGGATATATCCGCCGGGGAAGAGTAAAAGATAGGCACCCATCACACCGAAAATAGCACCGCTCGCTCCAACACCGGGAATGTCCATCTTTGGCATGGCGAGCGCGGTCATCAGATCTGAACTGGTTCCGGCGAGGATGTAAAACATCAGGTAGCGCATCGGGCCGCAGGCATCTTCCACGCGGCGGCCAAAGACCCACAGGAAGAGCATGTTACCCAGCAGATGAAAAATCCCGCCGTGCAGGAACATGGATGTGATGGTGGAGATAACACCTGCTCCCTGCCGCGCCCAGATCAAACTGGGTGTGGAACCGTAGACATCAAAGATACGGTCAAGGGTTTCGGTGGGCAGAGTCAACTCCCAGATGAGAATCATTGTGTTGATCAGGATCAGCATCAGGGTTACGAAAGGAAACGCACTGTATCGGTTGGGTTCAGTGTCATTGATCGGGAACATGCGCGGGCGTTATCCTATCTAAAAAAGTCGAAATGAAACAGGCGATTAAATGCCGTGAAAAACATCAACAGGAATGGAAGGGAAAGCAGTACCCAACCAGCGGCCGCCAATATAAAACGTGCGACCGGGGTTCCACCGGAACCGGCATCTTTAAAAAGTGCAGACCATAGCCGATGACGCGAGCGGACAGATGCAAACGCGATCATGATGCCGCCGAGTACAACCCAAATAAATCCGATCCAGAGGAAAGGCTCGGGCTGTGCCAGCGGATTGATTCCCACGTGCACAAGGAGCAGCATTAAATATAAAAGCGGCGGGCCAGCGGTGAGGCGCGCAACCGATGCGGCGGGGGAGACATGCGCGATATTTTCGAAACGGAGATTTTCAAGCTGAACAATTTTTCGGTAGATGCTGTTCCCTTTGTTTTTTAACTCGGGACGCAGCAAGGCAAAGCCGTAAGTTTCAATCGCCTTATCAATATTCCCCTGCTCTTCATACATGGCCCCCAGATCAAGCGGATTATTTTTAAAGTGGCGGATACGATCAATTTCCTGACGGGCTTTGATATCACCCGGCGTGAGGGTTAATAATTTTTCAAGCGCAAGCAGACGGTCTTCCATATCGGTTGACAGGTCTGCAAGCAGACGCCACGCTTCGACAGTTGGCGTGGTCCTCTGGGTTACATCGCGGACGAGGGCCAGCGCATCACCACGGTGATTGGACTTGACCAGTTCACGCGCCCTTTGAAGCTGATTCTGTGCGTGGAGTTTTTCTTCGGCGAGCTGCTTTTGTTTTTTAACCTGGAGTTGATCGAGGTACTGACGGGCGCTCGCGTGATGCGGATTAATATCCAAAACCATTTCGCAGGCGTAGATGCAATCATCAAGATCATCAAGCAGACCGGTCAGCCACATCCAGGCGATCTCATTGCGCGGATTGATCTCGATAATTTCCAAAAAAATATCCCGCGCCGTTAATTCGTGCCCGGCACGCGCCGCTGAGATGGCCTGTTGAAGCAAGGTGTCTTCCCGCATCATGGACTTTTTCGCCTAGGAGGATATTTAATTCAAGTTGCCACCTTATTCAATTTCACCGCGGAGTCGCGGAGGGCGCAGAGAAAAAGCCATAAAAACCCCGCGAACTCTGCGGTTCAAAATAGTCTTATAAAGACTCTTGTCCTAAAGGAGCAACTTGGGTTGTTTACTGTATTTTACACCTCTCAGCCAATTATCTTTTTATAATGCGCATTTTCTTTAACCTGCGATGGATAATTTTTGCAGGAGGCTGATCTGTGAAGCGAGATTCTTAATTGCACTGGCGGACGAGTCGAGTTGGATCTGTTCGATGAAGCGCAAAACCTGTTGAGCGTAACTGCGTTCAATGGGATTCTGACTGACAGCGCTGGCTTTCAATGCGGCGAGTGCTTCAACTTTATCTTCTTCAGTTTCGAGATAACCGTAGATCAAATAGGCATCGAACTGCGCGAGTGTCCATTTGTAAATGCGGTCGTTGATATCAAGTTCCTGCTTGAGTTCGTCTGTCAGAGACTGGATATCTGCTTTTGAAAGAGCGGCAAGTAACAGGTCGTATGATGCGGGTTTGTGGGCTTTCATCGCCACCAGCAGGGCAAGTAAAAATGGGAACATGCGCGTGTTCGGGGGCGTTGTCCGCAAGACGAGGTTGATCTCGGTGAAGCATTGTTCGATGACGCGCAGACTGAAGCGATAGGACTTCGCAAGATGGACGAAGGTGCGCATGAGCGATTCACTTTCTTCACGTCCGCTGCGGCGTTTGGCAAAGATCTCCTGAAGTTTGAATCGGTCAAAAAGGAATTTGCAATATTTTTCAACAGTGGGTTCAGGCAGGTTAACGCTGAAGTCGATAAAGCGCCTGAGATAGCCGTCTTTGTCGATCTCGGTTCCATGCACCGATTTGACCGATTGCTCAAGCTGGGTGCGGTCTGTGCCGATGACGAAGATAATGCCTTCGACGCTAAAGACCTGCTTGATGCGTTCAAGCAGCAAAATACTAAATTCAGGACGGCAGCGGTCGAGTTCGTCAATGAAGAAGACAACGGGTGTGCGCCGCCCGCCGCCCGCGGACAATGATTTAACGAAGAGGGTTAACTCGGTTTTGAATTCTTGAATCCCGTTCTTGTCACTTTCGTATTGACGTATCTTTTCCTCGGCCAGTTCGGATGCGAAGTTGGCGATCTCACTGCCTTTGGTAAAAAGAATATCGGATGCTTTCCTGACGGATTCCTGTCCGAGCAGACCTTGTGTTGCAATTTGAATCGTAAGCGGAAGCGCGCGGCGCGCGATCTTGCCGCCGAAGTTTTGCAGTTTCTTGATCTGGGCGTTGAACTGGCCCATGAGACTTTTATCGAGCGAAGTTTTGTTGATCTCACCAATGAAGGCGATCAGTGGATCGTCTACAAAATCATTTTCCCAGGCGTTGAAATAAAAACAGATGTGACCCGATTGTTCCAACTGCGCCTTCCACATTTTAATGAACGTGGATTTGCCCCAGCCTGAAGGCGCTTGAATGCTGATGACGAAGGGCTGATTGGTGGATTGAACCAGCAGGGTTAAATTATCGGCAACTTTGTTGCGTTCCAACTGGTCGTTTTGAAAGGGATTATTAAGCGGAATGGTCAGTTCAGGGTTTTTCTGCAGCATCGAGTTCACCTACGTTTTTAGAGTTGGAAAACTTTACCACCAAGTGATGGGAATGCGAAGGTGGAAAGGTTTCGTTCTCATGGCTGTAGCAGGCGCATCAGACCTTCCACAATTTCCCGAAAGCTAACACTAAACGCCGACATTCAGCCCGGTGTTTTTTATTGAGTTCAAAAGTGGCTCTAGATCGTACAACCAGACTATTTCTACTGTCAAAAGCAAAGGTCAATTCCTGTTTCGTTTTCGCGCCAGATAAGACCCGCCGCCCAGCGCGAGAGAGCGCTGACAATGGCACCAAGATAGATAAAGGTTGTGCCAAATACAAAGGGGAAAAAGATAAGAATACCAAAAAGACCAAGGACAAAACCAAAGTCCCGCCCTGCAGAAGTTTCCATAAAACCGGTTAAGGACAATAAGTATAAGATCCCGACCGTGACTGCGCAGAAAACGGGAATCGCAATGTATACAAGCAAGGTATATAAGACTCGCTTGTCCTTTACCTGTATGTTTGCCAGTTTATTATCAACTTTTGCACCCGTCCTGATCAAGAAGATCAAAACGATGGAGGATATAACCGCCAGTGAAATCATGAATATCAGGTACTGCACGAACGTACCATCAAAATGCCGTAAGGTGGTAAATATGAACACAAAGGATGCAATGACTGCAATCGCCGAAAGGACATTAAGACTGATCTTGGGAAGGTTGTTTTTGTTGACCATGATGCAGAATTCTATTCACACTCATACGATTTACCAATGCCCCCATGGTAGGA
>JADKBB010000035.1 GCA_016715195.1 Candidatus Villigracilis proximus | reverse complement strand
CCAAGCAAACCATCTTCGGCGCTGCCAAGGATACCCGCCGAGCGGTTGATGTCAATAATGCGGTTTTTTTAAGTCGAGTGCGATCATGCCATCGCTCAGACTGTTTATTAATTTGTTGCGGGCAATGGGCGAAATGTCCAGTAATTTATCGCCATGTAAAGCCCATAAAACCATGAGACCAAAGAGTGAAGAAGTGGCGGCTGTCCAATCTACCCCCGGCATTTGGGCTATGTTAGTTTGATAAATGACATTCAAGAAAATAAATGTAAGAAGCGCGGCTACCAACCAGCGTGCCTGGCGCTTCATAATGCTTGATCCGCGAAATGCCCCCATGGTAAAAACGATCAAAACCGATAATATCCATACGTAGCCTGAGATTACTGTGTACACAAATGCTGGACCATGCTCGAATAAAATGACATTATTTACTTGAGGAACAAAATCGCTCCAATATAATTTATGCCATGTGTTGGTGGTGATCAATGATAAGTTGGAAATGGAAAAAAGTATTGCAACGGCTTTCATCCAATTCTTTTGGACAATACGTTCATATCCCGTGAAGGATAGGGCAAATAAAAGTAAAAACGAAAATCCGGGTAAATAGCCCCATGCATCCAGAGTGGCAAAGAAGACTTTTAAACGGAATTGTTGTCGCTGCAAAGCCAAGCGTGACCATCGCCATCCAAAATATATTACAGCTTGCCCACATGGCAAAATAATAACCAGATAATCCATGCCTGCGCCGCCAGGCGACGATGGCAACCATTACAAACACAACCAATGAAATAAAAGACGAGACGACGATTGGGGTGATTATGAACATGAGGTCAGTTTAGCTCTTTTAAAATCAAAAATCAATCCTCACTTCTACATGTTAAAATACAAGCCCTGTAACCAAACTCATCTTCATCTCCGCCGACCCCGGCATGGCAATCACCGTGCGGACGTTCACTGGGGCGCTTTAGCGTCCCTTGTAGGAGTAGCCCGATGATTAATCATCGGGCGGGGCCGAAGGTGAGATAAAATCATTCGAGACAGAATCAACTATCTTTATAGGATTTCTTGCCTCTGCAGTAGGATCGAAACCAACAGCTTGAAGTGGGAGTTTTGAGTAATGACAAATAAACGATATTTTCTTTTGTATGGATCTTAATCTTCATCGGTTTGGTGGGAGTTTCCTTGCTTCTCCTGTTAGTAGTTATCCACTTACGCCAACTCCCGTAATTGTGGCTAGCGTTACTCCATCGACTACCCCTTCACCAACTCTAGTTCCGTTGATGATCCTAACATATCCAACTGCTATTCCCTATCCAACCGCCAGCGTGGTGAAGTCAAATGCCGTAGCGTTTATTGCGGAAATGCCTTATGGGTTGCAAACTTGATGGGAGCGGGGAGAAGAAATTAGTTGACATCATATATAACAAAGATTCATACGACTACCCCCAAGAAGGGGTTCAATGGTCACCTGATGGTAAGTGGATTAGTTATTTTTCACAAGATAAATTGTGGGTGGTTTCCGTGATGGTTTAACAAAAGAGCCTTTATCGCTTCCCGTCAAAAGCGTGGCATATTTAATTAGATATGCTTGGTCGCCAGATAGTTCAAAAATAGCCTACTTGGAACTTTCATACAGTAAACCGACTATAACTCCAACACTTAGACCACAGGGCGGCGACGGCATAGCGATCTATCTTGTGGGGATAATTGACGTAGCGACCGAAAACGTATCAGAATTACCTTTGTTTGAAGCCAATGCTGGCATCCCTATATTATTATGGTCGCCAAATGGGCGCGACCTTCTCTTTATAAAAGATTATTCATTGGTTTTGTTCGATGTTGCCGCCAATAAAATTGTAAAAACAATAAAACGAGGCTGCGGGCTGGAGCGGGTTTATCCTGGTCGCCAAATGGCAAATGGTTTTCGTATACAGACAATGGCGTTGGAGGCTTCAATCCCACCTGGATATGCGTCAACAGTGCGATAGGCGATTCAATAAAAACAATTCGCGTGGATAGCACATCTTTTAATCCTGTTTGGGATAAAACAGGAAACTATCTATATTTTCTCGCATCAAAAATTGACCTTACTCGTAAGACAGATTGGCTAATAGATAATCGGCTAATGCGTTATGACGTGAGAACAGAAAAACGGAAAGCTTGCTTATTAAAAGAACTGCAACAGCCAAATAGCTACATACGGTCTCTTTCTATCTCACCAGACGGAAACACCTTGATGTTTCAATCAGAATCTTCTCAGGTTCAACTTGATTTGTTTTTTGTAGACATTCAGTCTTTAATAACAAAAAAAAATTCAATTTCTTTTGACGCTGAAATTCAAAGTCCTATTACTTCTGGTCACTGTCGACAACCAAAGTATTATCTTTGAAATTACAAAACCTTACACGCAGTACAGAGTTATAACAGACGGTTGTTATAACTGTTTATATTCATTCAACATAAAAATTGGCAAAGCATCCATCATCTCTGGAAACCATTCAATTGAAACGTGGGCAATCTCCCCCATCGCTACAACTCCCTGAAACAGCGGGTAAAATCAACCTACATGACCAAACGCATCTTCATCTCCGCCGATCACGGCATGGCAATCATCTACTTCCTGCAAAGCGACGTCGTTTCGACGCTGCTGGATGCGGGCGTCGAAGTTATCCTATTAACCGATGACGAAATTGTTCCGCAACTCAAATCACGTTTTATGTCATCCCGTAGCGAAGCGGAGTGGACGCATCACGGATTAACGATCGAAGGACTGCGCTTAAAACAAGCCAACGACTACGCCAAAAAGATCAGTCCGCGCTGGCAATCGCTGCTCATCTATTTGCGCCGTGTGGGCGGCTCGCGCCGCATCAACACCGAAGCCATGGACAGTCACATCTGGGAAGTGTGGGGCGAGAACGGCTGGAAATTCCGCCTCGGCATTTGGATTCCCTCCGCGTTGATGATTCTCCTGCTGCGGAATTTTTCCTTCGTCCGCAAATGGCTGGTGCGGATGCAGAACCGCTTCACGCCTACCCCGGGCCTGTATACTGACCTCTTTGAGAAGTATCAACCCGACATGGTCATCGCTTCGACTCCCGGCTGGCGCATGGACCGTTATCTGCTGCGCGAATCTGCGCGGCGCGGAATCCCGAACATGACCGCCATCGTTGGCTGGGACAATTCATCTTCATACAACATCTCCGGCGCAGATGTGCAGTGGGCCACCTGTTGGTCTGAGCTGCAAAAAGAGGAACTCGTCAAAGGCTCCGATTGGAATCCTGAAAGAGTCAACATTGGCGGCATTCCATCGTACGATGGATATTTCCGCAAGTCGTGGCTCATGCCGCGTGACGAATATTTTAAATTGCATAATCTTGACCCGAAGCGCAAGTTGATCTCATACGCCAGCAGCTTCGTGCATTTCGCGCCGAACTTCCCGAACATCGAAGCATTGGCAAAACTGGTTTCGTCTGATGTATTGGCAGAACCTTCTCAATTATTGATTCGTTTACATCCCAGTCACTTTCAAGATAAACCAAAGATCTTCGCCGATGAACGCGCACAGGTCTTTGCGCTTGAGAAGAAATATCCGCACGTACATGTTGTTCAACCGGTGGCCTTGGGCGGCTCGCTCGGCTACTACGGCGGCGAAGACATGGACGAGAAATCTTCGATGATGGCCTATTCTGATGTTTTGGTTACGGTTTATTCAACGATGCTGGTTGAGACCGCTGTCCACGATACGCCGATGATCGCGGCTGTGATCGATACTCCCGGCGGATGGAACAAACCCAATAAATTCTCACTCTCGCTCAAAGAGATCGGTGACTGGCCCACGCACAAACGTTTCCGCGAGGCAAAGGCAGGGCGCGTGGCGCAGAACGAAACTGAATTGCGCGATATGCTAAACTTGTACTTGAAAGATAGATCTGTTGATTCAGAAGAACGCCGTAAGTTCGTTGAACGGGAAATTACGTTCACAGATGCAAGCGCGGGGAAGAGAACTGCGGAATTTATTTTGAAAGTTTTGAATTCTTAATCTTAGTTAAACAATAAGTCCTGATCCATAAACAATATGGGTCAGGACTTATTGTTTTAAGCGTAAAAATGATTGATTACTTCTCAAATAAAAATATGATCTTGTTATCGGGGGTTAAATTATTTGGCAATAAATTTCTGTTTCTTGAAACAATATAATCAGCCGCGTTTTTAGACGAAAGATATTGTTCACTAAAATAAAACCCGGGTGGGAACGGTCCATACGGAATTACTTCAGCCATATTTACATTATTTCCTTTTCCGTCTATCTTTTCGAGAATATGGTCAAGGTCATATACATAAGCATCGGCCTGCCCTGCGTTATTTTCATGCCAGTCTCGTGTTTGAACAACATTTGAAATATAAATGGCTAGGCCTGCTATGAGTAGAAGCGTTGACACTATTTTTGAGGAATTTAGCGTTGTAAATATTGATATGAAAAACACCAGCGGAATACCAATATAGTACATGGCTGTGTAATCGTGAAATGCGGCCAGATTCCTAAGTGGGAAGAGCCAGACGAAACCTGATAACGTCAGAATCAAGTAGATCATCCTTCTGTCGGCCGTTTGTTTCCAGATGGTGATTCCAATGGCTGCGATCATAATTCCCAGCAGGAACAGGTTCCCTGCATATCCCATGGGCATCTCTTTTACAGGGAACGACCACTGAATAATTCTATTTACCTGACTTTCTACAAAACTTGGAAAATTGATAACATCTTCATTTTCCTGATTGAACTTTGGGTTGAGTGATAATCTGTATCTGGCGCTTTGTAAAATACTGGTCTGTACAATAGATACATTTCTTGTGTGTGCTTCAATGATCACGTTGTAAGTTAAGAGGCTTCCACCCCAGGCAATTGCAAGCACTACCAGAAGAAATGCCGGGTGCCTGAATATGCTTTTGACCTTTTCTTTAATATCCATACCCTTGATTTTGAGTATCATAAATGCTTCGAACGCGAGCCATAACATCAAAATGGAATAGGATGCGTATCCCCGTCCCAGCCCGATTGCGATAAATGTTGAAACATATAACAGTGTCTTTACGCCGTCAAATTTGTACAGGGCGAGGGCATAGATCAGAAGCAAAAAGCCGAACAGGGCAGGCTGATCGAAATGAACCATGTCTTTATACCAAAGTAAATAGGGATTGGAAAATACCAGCAATGCTATGGCTAGCGATAGCGGCTTGTTGTTGATCAATTTATCCACTATTAAAAAGGCAAGGATCAGGGTTCCTAGAAAAATAAAATCCATCACCTGTCGGGCGAGGTGCAATTTTTCAGCCAGTGTGTCGCTGAGAGATAATATGCGATTGAACACTGCGCTGAAAAAAACAGGGTAACGGTCAAAATACTCATAATGAAAATTGTTTTGGTCATCTCTGGATGCCAGCGCGTAACCCACAAAATAATTTTCTGGCGTTGCCTTGCTGATGATGGCCAATGTATTTGCAGTTACCCAGCCATGATGGTTGGGCTGTTGATCGTCGTAACCGCCTTCCAGACCAATAACTTTGCTTTGAAAGATGAAAGTTGTAGCTGCAATAATTAATATAACAACGTAGCAAAGAATTTGCAGTGAATTATTCCCTGCATAACTTTTAATGGTGGAGAGAAGAATGGGGGTGTTTTTCTTAAGCATTTTAGATGACCTGATTTCTTGGATGTTTTTCTGGAGATGGATGTTTGATGATTTACTAAAATAGATTTTGCCTGCCAAAACAAAAAGGGAAATTCCCCAAAAGTTTTAATCAGGTAAATAACTTGTGACCATCGGTGTGTAAAAGCGTCTCGCGGCTGTCCTGCAAAAAAACACCTTAAAAGAGGTCATGAACAAGCCTATAATTTCGAGAGTATAACACAGGCAAATTGAAGCCTAATAATAAATGTTTTGGTTCTTATAGCACCTTTGTGGTAAAAATATCCCCAAGGAGAAAAAAATGAAGATAAAGTTTCTTTTTATTATTTCCATGCTGATCGTTATGGCATTGTCCGCCTGCGGCCCGGCTCCCACACCAACATTAACGGTTGAAGACTTGCAGGGCACAGCCGCCGCCAATGCATGGCTCGCCGTCACACAGACCCAGGCCGCACTGCCTACGGCAACAGCAACACCAGTCCCGCCGACTGCAACAAATACCATTGCGCCGCTGCCTACATTTACATTCGTCCCGACCTTTGTGCCCGCGACAGCCGTCAACACGGAGAGCGCCTGTAACCAACCACCCCCGGTGGTATCAAAAGGTACACTGGTGCCGGTAAAATTTGTGAATGTGTCCGGCGGAAATGTTAATCTTTCTTTTGGAATGAATTCCCCCAATGTGCATGGCGAATGTGTTACCTACTCTTACACAATGGGAGAATTTGATACTGCCGTCGTCAAAGTGCTGGCGGGATGTTACTGGGCGTACGCGTGGGTCGATGGAAGCAGTCCTTCCACGGCACAGACTCTTGAAAATTTATGCGTCAGCGACCCGAATGCAGAGCCGGATATTGTGATCGGCACCGAAGTGATCGCATTCAAATGAATTCTGATCGGTGGATATTGTGACCGGGCAAAAAAGCATGTTTCTGTTTTACTTTTCGATCACACTGGCGATCTGTTCCAGCGCACTGTATCACTTTAGTGCCAAGAGTGTCCCATCGAACATTAATTTCGCCATTTCCCTGCTTGTGACGTACACTGTTGCGCTCGGCATCACACTGATCGTCGCGCTTCTTTCCCCGCCGACAATGGATTCGCCTCCGAGTTAAAGAATCTCAACTGGGCCAGTTTCCTGCTGGCCGTTGCCGTGGTCGGAATCGAATTCGGCTTCCTGCTCGTCTATCGTGCCGGCTGGAATCTCGGTGTAGCCGCCGTGTTGACCAATGTGCTCGCTTCGCTGATTCTCGTCCCTGTGGCGATCTTCGTCTTCAAAGATAAATTAAGCTGGGTCAATATCACCGGCATCCTGGTTTGTTTTGCCGGGTTGGTGATGTTGAACTGGAAAAGATAATCTGGAGTTTCGATAATCATGTTTTCTCGTTTCAAAACCGCGGCTCGCATCCTCATCAAGGGTGACCCAAAAAAGAACAAGCGCAATCCCATCCCGGCCATCACACTTGAAGAAGTGGCGGAGATCAAACAATTCTTTCCGCGCGAGAAGTTCTTTATTTTCGGCCACGCCCGCTCAGGGACTACGCTTCTGATGCGTCTTGCACGTTTGCATCCCGAAGTGCATTGTAATTATCAGGCGCACTTCTTCACCCGTCAGCCATTGCTTAAGTCGTTGGTGAATACGCCCGAAGCCGAAGAATGGCTGACTCGTAAATCAAACCGCTGGAATCAGGGACAGGATTTATCTCCGCTTGTCTTGCGCTCGGCTGCCGATTTTATTCTGGAGCGTGATGCCGCCCGCGAAGGGAAAATGATCGTCGGTGACAAGAGCCCCTCGTCCACGATCCACGGGCAGGCTGTGCGCGATATGCACGCGGTGTATCCTGATGCGAAACTCGTTTACATCGTCCGCGATGGACGTGATGTGTTGATCTCGGAACGCTTCCGTAATTTTGTAGAAGAATCAAAATTCCTGAGCGCGGAAGATAAACGCATTATCGAAGATTTACGCAAGGATCAGACCCCGTTCACGAATGGCACACGCTCGATCTTCACCGAGTCATTTATCCGCCGAGTGGCCAAAGGCTGGGTCGTAAATTTAAAAGAAACCGAAGACGAAGCCCGCAGATTATTCGGCGATCATTATTTTGGAATGCGTTACGAAGATCTGCTTTCCGTCCCGTTTGATGAGATGAGCAAACTGTGGAACTTCCTCGGCGTGAAAACTGTCCACGCGGAATTGGGGGAGAAGATCAAAGCCGAAATGTCGTCGAATCCCGATGAGGAGTGGCAGGCCAAAAGGAATGAAGGAATCGCGTCCTTCCTCCCCAAAGGGCAGGCCGGAAATTGGTCACGGCTTTTCACGGAGAAAGATAAATCCGTTTTCAAAGAAGTCGCGGGCGAGATGCTGGTTCGATGGAAATATGAAAAAGATTTAAATTGGTAATCAATCGTAGGGGCGACCCTTGTGGTCGCCCAATGGTTGCAATCCGGTTTTTATACAACAAAAAGGGCGGGGACAAGCCCCGCCCCTACAGGAAATCAAAATGAAATATATAATTGCCGGACTCGGCTCCATTGGACGCCGTCATTTTCGAAATTTAATCGCGTTGGGTGAAAAAGATGTTGTGCTGCTGCGTTCGCATCGCGCCACATTATCAGATGATGAACTCGCGGGCTATCCCGTTGAGACCGATCTGCACGAAGCGTTGAAGAAACACAAACCTGATGCGGTGATTGTTGCGAACCCAACCGCGCTGCATTTGGATGTTGCGATTCCTGCGGCGGAAGCGGGCTGTCATATTTTGCTTGAGAAACCCGTGTCGCATTCACTCGAACGATTGGATGAATTGCAAAAAGCCGCGCAAAAAGTGGAAGCAGGATTCTTGTCGGCTTTCAATTTCGATATCATCCCACGCTCAACAAGGCGCGTGAATTAATTCAAGCGGGCACACTGGGCAAGGTGTTAACTGTCCATGTACGCTGGGGCGAGTATCTGCCCAACTGGCATCCGTGGGAAGATTATCGTCAGAGCTATGCCGCGCGCGCGGATCTGGGCGGCGGCGTGATCGTCACGCTCACACATCCGCTGGATTATTTGCGTTTTATTTTGGGTGATGTGAATTCGCTCTGGTCTTTCAACGAGCATCTTTCATCGCTTGAGTTGGATGTTGAAGATGTGGCCGAGATCGGTTTGAAATTTTCCAGCGGCGCAATTGGCGGCGTGCATATTAATTATTTCCAACGTCCGCCTGTGCATCGTTTGGAAATTGTCGGAACGGACGGCACTTTAAAATGGGACAACACCGACGGCATTCTGCACTTTCAAAAAATGCCCGCTCCCTTCGGTTCCTATTCAGACCTGCCGCCTGCTCCTGTTTCTGAATCATTTTCCCCGCCCGAAGGATTCGAGCGCAATCAATTGTTCATCGCGCAGACAAAACACTTTATTGATATTGTTCGCGGAGATGCGCAACCCGTATGCGATTTGAACGACGGCATACAAGCTTTAAGAATGGCGCTCGCGGCGTATGAATCTCAAAAGACTGAAAAGCTGGTTAAGCTAAGCTAGAAAACAACAGGAGTGCGGACTTCAGTCCGCGCTTGTGTTTACCTCTTCACGATTGCAACGCGGACTAAAGTCCGCGATCCGGATTGTGAGTGTATAAAAAAGAGTGATGGTCAAAACCCATCGCTCTTTTTATTACCACAAAGACACAAAGCCTCGAAGACTCGAAGAAAAAAACTTAGTGTCTTTGTGATTTTGTGTCTTTGTGGTCTACAACGCTTTACTTATACAAGATGTCTATTTTATTACCACTTTATCCCAATGAATATTGGGCGAGTCTTTTAGCAGATATACTTTGATTCCCTCCCCGATGACCGCATAGACATAATCTTTTTCCAGATAGGGCGCGGCTTCTGCGTTTGTCCCTTCCCAGATCGAGACGATCACATCAGGTTTGAGTTCGCCGAAGGTGTAGGCGTAGTCCCATTTCATGTGACCGGGCCGCATGGACGGTACATCCACAATGCTCATTGGCGTGCGTACATTTTGATGCGCGATGTAGGGGTCTGCCTTGCCGAGGATGTCAATCGCGTAGCGGTCGGGCAATAAATAGGGGATCGTCCCTGCGCCGATCACTGCAACCGATGCGCCGGGCGTGGTGACATTTTCGATCGAAAGCGCAACTTGTAAATTACGGTCACTGCCTGCCACGTAATCGGGGCGGCGCGCAAAGTTCCAGCGTTCTATGGATTTCCACTCGCCGATCAGGGCGTTGAAGTTGAGAATGGAGAACACAAAAAGGACTACGAAGACCGCACGCCATAGTATTCCATAAACTTTTATTTCAAACTTATTCGTAATAAATTGATTTACTGCTTTCTTAAGCAGTTCGGCCACAGCCCAGCTAAAGGTGATAAAGAAGACCGGCATGGCGATGACAATGTAGCGATTCGCTCCGCCGTGATTCTCCCAGGCATCGCCGCCCACATAAACAGAGTAGGCGATCTGTCCGGTGAGGATGAGGGCCAGCAGGGTCACTTTCCAGTCACGGCGGAAGAGGAAGAGGGTGAAAGGCAGCAGGATCAGCGCCCAGTTTGAATAATAGGCAAAGTGGATCAGCGCGTACAGTCCGCGCAGGAGGCGCAGGGTCAGCGGCCAGCCTTCCACTTTTAGGTAGTAGGTGTTTGGGAGGAGTGCGCCGTAATACAAATAACGCGCAAGGGTTTGCCCGCCTAGTGAGAGGATGAGCAGTCCCAGCCCCCAGATCATGTGTTGTTTGCGGTTTTCTTTTTGTGTGATGAACAAGACTGCGAAGATGACAAGATAGGGGACTGCCATGTCAAAGCGGACGAAGGTTGAGAGGGCAAGCAAAATATAAATTGAAATCGAGAAACGGTTGCCGTTCTTCAAGATCAGCCAGATGACCGCGGTTAACATCAAGACCAACAGACTCACTTCCATGCCGAGTAATCCATAAGAGTTGAGCGGCGCGTAGAACGCTGTCAATGCTACAGCGGCGAGCATGACGAAGAGGTCGTTTGTAAAATGTTCGGTGATCTTTTTAACGAGGAACAGGTTGAGGGTTAGGAAAGATGCGCCAATGATCTGTATCACAAGGCTGGTTTGATTTAATCCGATTGGCAGAAGATGTACGAGCGCCATGATTCCCACCCAAAGCGGGTTGGTGAAACCTTCGACGTGTTCGCCGGCATTCCAAACCGGGCCGAGACCGTGCGCGAGATTATAGGCATAGCGCATTGAGATCATGGCGTCGTCAAAGAGTACGTAATAGGTTGTGCCGCCGATCAAAAAACTGGTGGCGATAATGTAACGATAGATATAATAAATGTAGCCGATGACGATCAGGCCGAAAGAAAAGTTGCGCAGATATTTGGAATTCATGCTTGGGATTATATCTCAGCCAGCCGAATTGAGACTTCAACTAATTTTGAGGAAACCAAAATTCATTGACTGAATTTTGGAGTATAATTTGCGCTTGTGTTTGGAAAATAATCAAACTTTGGATGTCTATTTAGACGGAAAGACTCCGAAAAGACTTCCGAAGTTATACTTTTTATGGAGTGAAAAAAAATGGCAAAAGCAAATCTGATTACCCCTTATGGCGGCAAACTGGTCAACCTGGTGGTTGAAGGTAAAGAGCGTGAAGAACTGCTCGCCCGCGCCGGAAAACTTCCTTCGATCAAGATCACCATGCGCAACATGTGCGATCTTGAATTGATCGCCACCGGCGGATTTTCTCCGCTGACAACTTTCATGGGCAAAGCGGATTATGATCGCGTGCTCAAGGAAATGCGCCTTGCGGATGGAACCCTCTTCCCGCTTCCCATCACCCTGACAGCTGATCCTAAAGAACTGCCGACAGTGGGCGAAGAATTGGCATTGCGCAGCGCAAACTTTGATCTGATCGCGGTCTTGACTCTCGAAGAAGTCTATCACTGGGATGCCGAAGCCGAAGCCGCACACGCTTATGGTTCAACTGACTCGAAGCACCCGATGGTTTCTGAAATGGCCCGCTGGAGCAAGGTCTGCATTTCTGGCGCGTTGAAGGTTGTAAACCTCCCCAAATATTATGACTTTGTAAATTTACGTCACACACCCGCTCAGGTGCGCGAAATGCTCGAAGCGATGGGGCACGACAATGTCGTCGCTTTCCAGACCCGCAATCCTTTGCACCGCATTCATGAAGAACTGACCAAGCGCGCCGCTGCCGAAGTGAAAGGTTCATTGATCGTTCACCCTGTGGTTGGTATGACCAAGCCCGGTGACGTGGATCATTACACCCGTGTCCGCACATACAAGGCATTGGTTGATAATTACTACGATAAGAAAGACACCATGCTCAGCCTGCTTCCATTGGCCATGCGCATGGCAGGCCCGAAGGAAGCTTTGCTGCATGCCATTATCCGCCGTAATCACGGCGCCAATCACTTCATTGTTGGCCGCGATCACGCAGGGCCGGGAAATGATTCGAGCGGCAAGCCGTTCTACGGTCCGTATGATGCGCAGGAATTGATGACCAAGTACGAATCCGAACTCGGCGTCAAGATGGTTCCTTTTGAAATGCTGGTCTATCTTCCCGATGAAGCTCGTTATGTTGAAGAAAAAGATGTACCCAAGGGCGCGAAAGTTGCGAACATCTCCGGTACACAAGTCCGCGATGACTATCTTGCCAAGGGCAAGTTATTCCCTGAATGGTTCACCCGCCCTGAGACTGCTGAAATTTTGCGCGAGATGTATCCTCCGCGCCACAAGCAGGGATTCTGTATCTGGTTCACCGGTTTGAGCGGATCAGGCAAGAGCGCCACAACTGAAGTGCTCACCACTCTGCTGCTCGAACGCGGACGTGAGATCGCCATCCTCGACGGTGACGTTGTGCGTACCCATCTTTCGAAGGGTCTCGGCTTCAGCAAAGAAGACCGCGATACCAACATCATCCGTATTGGTTTCGTAGCTGGTGAAATTGTCCACGCGAGCGGTGCTGTGATCTGTGCTGCCATCAGTCCCTACCGCGCCACTCGTGCAGAAGCGCGCAAGATGGTCGGTGAGAACTTCATCGAAATTTATATGGACACTCCAGTCGAAGTCTGCGAACAGCGTGATGTGAAAGGCTTATATGCCAAAGCACGTCAGGCCATGGTCGATGGCAAGCCAATGGGCTTCACCGGCGTGGATGATCCATACGAACAGCCAATCGAACCAGAGATCACATTGCAGGGCTTTGGGGCATCTGCAGAAGAAAATGCGCGTATTGTGGTTGCCTATCTTGAAGCACAAGGTTACATTGGCAAACAAGCGTAATTGATTTTTTATCGCAGAGACGGCCAACTCCCTTCCCCCAAAGAAATTGGGGGAAGGGATGGGGATGGGGGCGTCTCTGTGATTTTTCCTGAATGAAACAATATCTGAAACCCCAGTCTCTTTTCTTGATTGCTCTCGGTTTGATTGCCCTGAGCGCACTCGGTGTATTACTTTACAGCACGCCCGAAGGACTTGGGCTTTCAGATGACTCGATCGGATATATTGCAGGCGCGCGCAGCATCCTCAGCGGGCAAGGATATCGCGAAGCATGGCTTGCAAGTAATGGTCCTGTTACACACTTTCCCCCCGGCTTTTCATCTCTATTGGCTTTGATCGGTCTCAGCGGACTTGATCCTCTGCGCGGCGCGCGTTTTCTTAACGCGTTATTATTCGGCGCAAATGCATTTCTGCTTGGTATCATCGGCTGGCGCATGACCCGCTCACAAATTGCGGGCGTGGTATTGGCTTTACTGTTCACGGTCAATGCTTCGTTGTTCAATACTCATGCTGTAGCCATGAGCGAGCCGCTCTATATCTTTTTCAGCCTCGCCGCATTTCTGACTTTTTCTAAATATTATGGAGTGCAGGAGCTTGCTCCTGCATCTGGCAGCAAGCTGCCTGACTCCACATGGCTGATCTCCACAGGCGTCCTTACCGCGCTCACTTATTTAACACGTTACGCCGGACTTGCTCTTCTTGCAACCTTCCTCGTTGCGTTAATTCTTCTGCACGATACATGGAAGCAAAAGTTAATCAGCGCCGGAATTTTTCTTGCCAGTTTTATGCCCCTGGTTCTCGCGTGGAGCCTCCGTAACAAGCTCGTCGCCGACAATGCCACAAATCGCACACTGGTCTATCATCCGCTTTCGGCGGAAAACATCGAAACCGGAATCTATAATCTTTCAGCGTTTTTCATCCCTGTCGAAACATGGCGGCGTGAAGTTACAAAAGATCCGAATGTGTTTATTGGTTTTCTTTCGTTAATAACGCTCGCTTTGCTGATTTGGGTTGTATATAAGGGATTAAAGAAATTTTTTCAACCGGCCAGTGGAAGACCTGAAGTTTTATCTTTTACAAACGCACTTTATGTCTTCGGTTATCTGGCTTCCATTATTTCGTCCATGATGTTGTTTGACGCGAGTACAAAATTTAAGCTGCGTATTCTTTCGCCCGTTTATGTCGCATTGCTGATCCTGCTCGTATTGTTCGGGACCTGGTTGTGGAGCAAACGCACATTTCTTTGGCGCGGTTTGGTTGTCATTGCAACGCTGTTTATTTTTGTATTTTCTTTTTACGATATATCAAGTGTCGTAAAAAAACTTCACAAAAGCGGACAAGGCTACGCGTCCTTCCAATGGTATGATTCCAAGGCGATGGATTTTCTGAGCGAATTGCCTGAGGGTATCCGCATCTATACCAATCAGCCCGGCCCTGTTTATCTGTACACGAATCGTCCCGGCTATGTCTTGCCCGACCTGATCGACCCTGTCACCGGTTTGCCGCGTGGTGGATACGAAGAAGGCGTGATCGAACTTCAACAGGATGTGCTTTCAGGAAACGCCGTTCTTGCGTTGTTCAAATTTGGCGCAGAAGATGAAGATGTGCAATCCATTTATACACAACTCGCCGACGGTTTATATCTCGCGCACGACACACACGGCGATACAATTTACACAGCAAATCCATAAGGAAATCAAATGACAATTTTTGATAAATTTAGTTTGAAAGATCAAGTGGCCGTTGTCACGGGCGGAGTGGGTCTGCTTGGCACAGAGTTTTGCAAGACCCTGGCCGAAGCTGGCGCAGCCGTTGCCGTTGTAGATTTGAACGGCGATGCGGCCAATAAAGTTGCTGATGGACTTATCAAAGATGGATACAAAGCTGTCGGAATCGCAACCGACATCACCCAGCCTGACTCTGTCAACGCGATGGTCGCCACGGTTCTTTCGACCTTTGGCCGGCTCGACGTTCTGGTAAATTCGGCGGCCCTCGATCCAAAGTTCGACCCCGACGCTGCATCCAAAGGAATCGCTCCCGGCCGCCTTTGAAGACTATCCGCTTGATCTGTGGAACGCGGCGCTGAATGTGAATCTGACCGGCATGTTCCTTGTGACACAGGCCTGTGTTAAACAAATGATCGCGCAGGGTAAAAAAGGCAGCATTATCAACATCTGTTCCACCTACGGACTCAACGGCCCCGATCAGCGCATCTACATTAAAGACGGCAAGCGTGTGGCTTATAAACCGGTTTATTACACCACCACCAAAGCGGGCGTGATGGGTTTTACCAAGTATCTCTCTGCCTACTACGCCGGGACAGAGATCCGCGTCAATGCGCTCACTCCGGGCGGCGTGTTCAATAATCATGAAGAATATTTCGTAACGAATTATTCCGCCAAAACCATTCTGGGACGCATGGCAAAGAAAGATGAAATGAACGGCGCCTTATTATTCCTCGCTTCCGAAGCATCCTCCTACATGACCGGCAACAACGTCATCGTAGACGGCGGCTGGACGGCGTGGTAAAACCGATCGTGGACCAAAGACCGCTGACCGTGGTCTATCGTCCACCTTCCATGGTCTGATTATGACTGAAATCCTCGCCATCATCCCTGCCCGCGGCGGTTCCAAGGGAATCCCGCGCAAAAACATCCGCTCCTTCGCCGGTTATCCATTGATCGCGTGGAGCATTGCCGCTGCCAAACAGTCGGAACTGGTCACACGCGTCATCGTCTCAACGGATGATGAAGAGATCGCAGCCGTGGCCCGTCAGTGGGGAGCCGAGACTCCCTTCCTGCGTCCGGCTGAATTGGCACAGGATAAAACCACCGACCTGCCCGTCTTTGAGCACGCGCTCAAATGGCTGGAGGATGTGGAAGGCTACCGCCCCGAGATCGTTATTCAATTGCGCCCCACATCCCCCGTCCGCCCGTTGACGATGGTGGATGATGCCATTCGTATTCTGCTCGATCATCCCGATGCCGATTGCGTGCGCGGTGTTGTGCCTGCTGCACAAAATCCATTTAAAATGTGGCGTTTTGAAGGCGAAGGCAAACCCTTGAGCCAATTGCTTGAAGTGGACGGCATAGATGAACCCTATAACGCGCCGCGCCAAATTCTTCCGCCTGTCTATTGGCAGACTGGTCATATTGATGCGATCCGCGATCTGACCATCACACAAAAGAAATCATTGACCGGCGATGTGATTTATCCGCTGTTGATCGACCCCAAATATACAGTGGATATTGACACCCTGCCCGATTGGACGAAGTATGAAGCCCTTGTCTACAGCGGGCTTGAAATGGTTTCTCCAGGAAACCCTCGCCGTGCCATGCCTGAGATCATCAAGTTGATCGTCACTGACTTCGACGGTGTTCTGACAGATGGCAGAGTCTGGATCGATGAAAATGGCAAAGAAACAGTGGCAGGTTCACGGTCCGATTCGATGCGGATCAAACAGCTGCGCGAGTACGGAGTTGATGTCATGATCCTGTCGTCCGAGGTAAATCCGGTTGTTAGCGCTCGTGCAAAAAAGATGAATATTGCGGCAGTTCATGGAATGGGTCTGCATGAAAAAGGGGAGGCATTAAAAAAACATTTGACAGAAAAAAATATTGATGCTTCACAGGTTGTTTATCTCGGCAATGATTTTAATGACTTGCCGTGTTATGAGATCGCAGGTTGGTCTGTAGCAGTTGCAGATGCCTACCCGGAAGTTTTACAGGCTGCCGACCATGTGTTGAAGACAAAGGGCGGTTTTGGCGCTTTACGTGAACTGTGCGATTTAATTTTGAAAGAATTCCAGGAGAAAAATAAAAATGGCTCGTGAAATTAAATTTGGAAACCGAATGATGGGTGATGGTCACCCTGCTTATGTCATCGCAGAAGTGGGTATTAACCACAATGGCGATCTGGATGTTGCCAAGAAAATTATTGATGCCGCCGCTCACGCCGGCGCCGATGCGGTGAAGTTTCAAAAGCGCACACCTGATGTATGCACACCGCCCGAACAACAAAAACAAATGCGCGAAACCCCCTGGGGTTATATTTCCTATCTGGATTATCGTTACAAGGTTGAATTCAACGAAGAGCAATACCGCGAGATCGACCGCTATTGCAAGGAAAAGAAAATTGACTGGATGGTTTCCGTGTGGGATGAACCCTCGGTTGATTTCATGGAACAATTTGACACTCCCGCTTACAAAGTTCCTTCCGCTTCGCTCACCGATCACAACCTGATGAAGCGTGTCCGCCAGACCGGCAAGCCGATCATCATTTCAACCGGCATGTCTACCATGGATCAAATTTACAAAGGCGTGAACGCAGTTGGCGTGGACAATCTTGTCATCATGCACTGCACCAGCACCTATCCCTGCGAACCTGAAGAATTGAATCTCAAAATGATCGAAACCCTGCGCAATGAATTCCCGAATAATCCCATCGGATATTCCGGCCACGAAGTTGGGCTTGTGCCTTCAGCGGTTGCCATTGCTCTCGGCGCAACCTCCATTGAACGTCACATCACACTTGACCGCGCCATGTGGGGCAGCGATCAGGCCGCCTCTGTGGAACCCGGCGGTTTTGAGAAACTCGTGAAATACATCCGCGTGACAGAAGCTGCGCTGGGTGATGGCGTGAAGAAAGTTTATGAATCTGAAAAAGGTTCAATGAAAAAACTCCGCCGCATTGTAAATGAATAGTATTTGAACCGCAGAGGCGCAGAGTTCGCTGAGTTTTTCTCTGCGCTCTTTGCGTCTCTGCGGTAAATAATTATGGTACTCACACAAAAAATTAGACGAACGCTGCGCCCCGCAGGAAAAACCGCTCAAGCCATTTTGCGATGGAAGCGGTTTTCTTTTCATGAAGCCCCGCCCATCTTCGGCAACTCCAAACCCAAAAGTGGATCGCATCTGCTGCTGCAAATTCTCAACGGCTTCACGCAGATCATGCCCTATAAATATGTTGAGGCTGACCCGATTCGCACAATTGAAAAAGAAGGTAGAAGAAAGAAGAAAGAGGAAATTCTAGACGAATTGACTCATCTGCCCTCAGGCGTGATCGGCTGGGGCTATCTGGATGCGACTCAAGAGAACGCATCTTTCTTAACTGAAACAGGGCGCGTCAACTATTTTATTTATCGTGACCCGAGAGATATGCTCGTCTCACAAGTCTTCTTCGCGACCGATATGCACGGTGAGCACGGAATGCACGACTACTACAACTCCCTGCCTGATTTTGGCGCGAGATTAAATGTCGCCATCACCGGCATTGACCGTGACGGATTAAAAATGGTCAGCGTTAAACAAAGATACGAAGGTGTCTTTCAATGGCTCGAACAAAAAAATGTGATGTGCCTGCGCTTTGAAGACCTGATCAACAATCGCGATGTCACATTAAACGCCATGCTCGATGAAGTGGAAAAGACCGGTTACAAAATCCCCACTCCACGCGCACAGGCATTGTCTATTTTAGTGGATGCGATCCAGCCCAAAAAGAGTCACACCTTCCGCTCCGGCAAAACCGGCGGATGGAAACAACACTTCACCGACGAACACAAAAAACTGTTCAAGGATGTGGCGGGTGATTTATTGGTAAGATTGGGGTATGAAAAGAACAACGATTGGTAAGAAGGCAACCCCCCCAGTGCCCCCCATAGCACCACGACCCCCGTGATGGGGGCAAACCTTCCTCACCCAACGCATCAAACGCGGACTTGTCCGCCGGCTTAATAATCTCAAGATCGCATCTGTAGCGCGTGAAGTGGCCCGCAGTGAACCGCAGTCCGCTGGCGCGCCTGTCGTTTTCTTTAAGGCATCCACGGGCATTGATGATCTTTCATGGAACAGCGGATTTCATCTGCTGACTTCGTGGGCCTTTCGTTTGCAGGGCATTCCCGTGGTTTATTTTGCATGTGATTCTGGCATGAGTCATTGTGTGCTTGGAACGAATCGCGATACCGTGCAAAAAGCTCCGCCTTGTAAATCATGTGTGTATCAGTCGAAAACTTTATATGCCGGACTAAAAACTTTGGAGTCGGACAGCTTGCTGTCCGATATGCAGGAGCAAGCTCCTGCACTCCATAGTGGTGTGAGATGGTTTAATTTTCAGCGAGATCCCGAACTTGTAAAAGCCATTGCTGATTTAAGCATTGACCAATTATCACGTTTCACGCATCACGAAATTCCGCTCGGGGCGTTGTGTCTGCCCGGGCTGCGATGGGTGCTGAGAGTCCACCATCTGAATGATGATGAATCGACTCGTTATCTTTTCAGGGAATATATTTGCTCGGCCTGGAATGTGGCGCAGAAATTTGACGCACTGCTCGATCAGACTCAACCCCGGGCTGTTCTTGTTTTCAATGGGCAGTTCTTCCCCGAAGCCACTGCCCGTTACATGGCGTTGAAGCGCGGAATTCGAGTCATCACGCACGAAGTGGGCTTTCAACCCGCGACTGCATTTTTTACCGAAGGCGAAGCCACCGCATCCCCGATTCCGCTTCCTGATTCTTTTGAAATGAACGCCGAACAAAATACACAACTCGATGCCTATCTCGCAAAACGCTTTCAAGGTGACTTTACGATGGCCGGCATTAAATTTTGGGCAGACATGAAAGGACTCGATGAGTCCTTTCTGAAAAAAGCGGCCGGCTTCAAACAGATCGTGCCCATCTTTACCAACGTCATCTTTGATACCAGCCAGCCGCACGCCAACACGGTCTTTGAAGATATGTTCGATTGGCTCGATATGGCGTTGGAAGTGATACAGGAAAACCCCGAAACCCTGTTCGTCATCCGCGCGCATCCCGACGAGAGCCGGGTCCGCAAGGCCAGCCGTGAAACAGTGGCAGGCTGGGTCGAAGCGCGGAATGTGACCGATTTGCCCAATGTGGTTTTCGTCTCACCAAAAGAAACGCTCAGTTCGTATGAGTTGATTCTGAAATCAAAATTTGTAATGGTCTATAACTCAACCATTGGGTTGGAAGCAGCGATCATGGGCGCGGCGGTATTGTGCGCCGGGCGCGCAAGATTTACACAATACCCGACTGTGTTTTTCCCGCAGACAGTGGATGAAGTAAGAAGAAAGATGAAAGAATTTTTGGATGTTGAGTCGGTTGACGTTCCGCTTGAGTTCAAACGCAACGCCCGCAGATTTTTGTATTACCAGTTGTTTAGAACCTCCCTGCCGTTTGGAGAGTTTCTTGAGCCATCCGTGCGAACCACGCAGACAAAATTAAAGTCGTTTGCATTGGATGAGTTAATAAACTCCGAATCGGTGCAGGTGGTTAAAGAAGGCATTCTCGAAGGCGGGGATTTCCTGCTGAAGAATTACACGGACTGCCATTTGAAGAACATTTCTTAAGCGCAGTCATCCACAGATCAACACGGATGAAAGGGATATTTAAATTCCCATCCTTTTCAATCTGTGTTGATCCCTTTTATCTGTGGTCAAAAACTAAGTTATGAACACCTATAAAAAGATGACACGAAGAGCCTTCGTGTCATCTTTTTATAGCCAGATTATTCAATAGCGATCTTGATCACGATCTTGCGCACTGGAGCAGATTCTCCAACGGCCATGCCCGGCATATGCGCATCCTCGGGCAATAGCAGAACAAAACATCCGCTTTTCAAAGTGACAAGGTCACCTTCGCCAAAGAGGGGCAGAAAATCTTTTTTCGCATCATACTCGCCCTGCTGCAAGTGATTGATGTTGGCGTAGCCCATTCCTTCAGCGCCTTGAACAACATATTGCAGATCAATATAGCGGCGGTGCGCTTCCCAGAATCCCTGTTCTTTTAATTTTGTGTTGTATTCCTGAACCAGCGCGTACATATTCTCGCCGTCGATTTCATATTTTCCGGCGGGGATGGTATGCACATCAATTTGATAAATGTAATCAAACGCGTGTTTGAATCTGGCGTTTACTGCGTAATAAAGATGAGCATTGTTGATCCGGTCGATGATCATGTTTTTCTTTGTTCCTTTTGAAAGTTAATCCTTCAGCGTTATATACTTCTTGCGCGGATTAATTCCCACCATCCCATTAAAAAAGCCCTTGATCGTTTTTATATCCGCATCCATATTCTCGGTGAGGTGAAATATCTGCCCCACATGCATCGTCTTATTTGCGCCGTCAACGATCGCCATTGCTACGGGAATTCCTGCATTCTTGGCAATATGATAAAAGCCCATCTTCCAGTCACTTACTTTATAACGTGTGCCTTCAGGGGCAATGGTCAAAATAAATTTATCTGATTTCCCGCAAGCATCCACCATTTGCTCCACCAGCCCCTGTGACTTTTTGCGGTCTACGGGAATTCCACCGCACCAGTAGAAGAACCAGCCAAATGGGTTACGGAACAATTCAGCCTTGCCCATAAATTTAACGTTTGCCTTGAGATGAAAAATCACGCCCAGAAACATCAAAAAATCCCAGTTTGAGGTGTGCGGTCCGGCGATCAGTATAAATTTTGGAAGGTCGGGTAATTTTCCCTCCACGCGCCAACCGACCAGGCGCAGGATTAAATTTGTCATCAGGCGCAGAAATGTACTAAGAATGGGGGTATTGAAGATGGTAGTTTTCAATTTTATGTCCTCAACTATATAACCCTGAAATTCCGTTTGCGTCTCTGTCTACAACAAATTTGTGGTTAAATACCTGCATGGCTTTAAAATCAACTCTCCGCTCTATTATCTATCAAACCGAAAAACAGACGCAACGTATCCGTTTTGCTTCTGCGCCAACTCCACAAAATGACTGGCCGATTTTGCTTGGCATTTCATTTCCCAAAAGCGGCACGCACCTGCTCGACCAAATTTTACTTGGCTTTGCAAATGTTGCGCCGTTCGCAAAACGTGTGCATTCATTTTACGCCGAATACGAAGGCGAAAGCGGACACAAGCGCACGCCAGAGCAGGCGCTCAACTGGCTCGATTCACTTCGTCCACGGGATGTGGCGTCAGCGCATCTTTTCGCCCGCCCCGAAGCCGTTGAACGCGTCTGCTCGCCAAAGTTCGCGCCCTACTTTATCTTCCGCGATCCGCGTGATGTGGTCGTCTCGCATGTTTTCTATGTGACCGACATGGAAGCGCGTCATGTCCATCATGAATATTATCAATCCCTGCCCGATTTCAACGCGCGGCTTAACGTCAGCATTTTGGGGCGTTCAGACACAGGCATAGAATTCCCGAACATCGCCGATCGTTTCGCCCCCTATCTTGGCTGGCTCGATCATCATGAAGTGTTGACAATTCACTTCGAGGATTTGATTCACGACCGCAGCGCGACTCTGACTCGCATCATGGACCACCTTCTCACCCGCGCCCCGCTTCAAACGTCCCGACAACTGATTCTAAATTCCCTAGAAACCTCCATCAACCCGACAAAATCCCCGACCTTCCGCTCCGGCAAAACTGGCGAATGGAAAAAATACTTCACCGACGAACATAAAAAGATATTCAAAGAAGTGGCGGGTGACTTGCTTGTAAAGTTGGGATATGAGAAGGATAGGGAATGGTAATGGAAGGTAAACAAGTATAAAGAAACATGTATACTTGTTTATAAGACTTTCTGACTTTCTTTCATCCTTCATCCTTCTCCTTTTATTTCATCCTTTCCCTATGACCTGCTCCATCGTAATCCGCGCATATAACGAAGCCCAGCATCTTGGACGTCTGCTAGAGGGAATCAAACAGCAGACCATACAAGATGCGGATGTGATTCTCGTCGACTCGGGCTCCACAGACTTAACCGTGGCCATCGCCGAATCTTATGGTGCACGGATCGTGAGAATCCCGTCAGCGGAGTTTACGTTTGGGCGTTCGCTCAACTACGGGATTAAAGCAGCGAAGCGCGAGTTCGTCGTCATCGCCAGCGCGCATGTTTATCCCGTCTATCCTGATTGGCTGGAGACTCTGCTGCGTCCATTTCAAGATGAAAGCATTGCCCTCACCTACGGCAAACAGCGCGGACCTGACTTTGCAAAATTTTCCGAGCAACAGATTTTTCATCAGTGGTATCCCGATCTCAGCAAACCAAAACAGGAAACTGCTTTTTGCAATAACGCAAATTCTGCGATCAGGAAAAGTTTATGGGAGCAGAACAACTATGATGAAACATTGACTGGTCTCGAAGACCTGGCGTGGGCCAAGTGGGCCAAAGAGCAGGGACATGAGATCGCGTACGTGGCCGAGGCCGAGATCATTCACGTCCACAACGAAACGTCGCACGGAGTTTACAACCGCTATCGCCGTGAAGCGATGGCGCTGAGAAAAATCTACCCCGAAGCGCATTTTAATTTTTACGATTTCCTGCGCCTGACCATTACCAATATCTTAAGTGACCTCTGGCACGCCGCGCGTGAACGGGTGCTGTTTAAAAATATTTCATCCATCTTCTGGTTTCGCTACATGCAATTTCACGGCACCCGCATGGGACATCGTGAGACGAGCCTCATCACGCCGCAATTGCGCGAGACCTTTTATTATGCGAGGGAAAGAAAGATGAAAGAGGAAAGAAAACGGGATGTGGAGCCGATTCAGTATGAGTAGTGTGAGTATTTCGATAATTCCATTTCAAGACCTTTAACCACAAAGTTCACGAAGAGGCACAAAGGAGAACAAAACGCTAGAAGCAAGTTTTCCTTCGTGTACCTTTGTGCCCTTTGTGGTTTGGAACTTTGGTTTCACTCTCAAAAACGGGCCATCTCTTTTTTCTTTCGGTATAATCACCACATGTCAAAACTACTCCCCATGACCCAGACCGAATATGAAGTTTTTCTTGAGCGCACAATTCCTGAATATGCTGATGACAAAGTCCGCGCGGGGCATTGGGCTGAATCTGAGGCATTGGAAAGATCTCGCAGGGAATTTTCAGCTGATCTGCCGCAGGGTGTGCAAACCAAAAATAATTATCTCTATACTTTATATGATGGCGATGATGCCGTGGGGCTGATCTGGATGCGTGCCAATATAGACCGCCCCACAAATGATGGTTTTATTCTGGAGTTATATGTCGAAGAAAAATATCGTGGCAAAGGCTATGGCAAACAAGCCATGCAGCTCATCGAAGAGAAAGTCCGCGAACTGGGATTAAAATCAATCGGACTGCACGTTTTTGGTTCCAACAAGATCGCACGGAATTTATATGAAGCTGTCGGTTATGAAGTTACAAGTGTTAATATGAGCAAGACGTTATAAAGCCCACCTATGTCATCTTTTGCATTTAAACCCGCCAACACCTACACCATTCCTGAGATCGCGGACTTACTCACCCGCGGATTTGAAGGCTACTACGTCCCCATTCATATTAACGAAGCCGCATTATTAACCATGCTGCGCCGTGATGGTGTGGATTTAACCGAGAGTCGCATTCTCTTAAAAGATGACGAACCCATTGGCGTGGGGCTGATCGCCCGCCGCGGCTGGACCAGTCGACTCGCGGCGATGGGCATTGTGTCCATAGCCAGAAATAGCGGAGCGGGCACATGGGCGATGAAAAATCTCGTCGAGGAAGCGCGTGCTCGCGGCGACCATGAAATGTTTTTGGAAGTCATCGAACAAAATACAGCAGGCGTAAAACTCTATCAAAAATTCGGATTCAAATCCATTCGCAGGCTGGTGGGATACAAGCTCGAAAATCCGCAGGTTGAGTCAGAGCAACAACTTGAAGAAATAGATATTCGTGAATTGGCGCGTCTGGTTGCGTATCACGGATTGAAAGACCTGCCCTGGCAGCTTTCGGGCGCGAGCATTATGCAGCACACACCGCCCTCCCGCGCCTTTCGCCTGCACGATGCCTATTGTCTCATCAGCGATCCCTCAGCGGTGCACGTGGCGATCTGGTCAGTGTTGGTAAAAGCCGGTTCACGAGGAGCAGGCCTCAGTCCGGTTTTGATGCGGGCGGTGTTCTCCCGCTTCCCCGAAAAAACATGGCACGTCCCCGCCTTATATCCAGAAGAGATTTGCGCGGTCTTTGAAGAGATCGGAATGCAGCGCGAAGAAATTTCGCAGTGGCAAATGACTTTAACGTTGTGAGACGTAGTGCCCGTTAAGGGGATAAAATGGGGGCATGAAACTAGCCGCCCTTGTCCCCATGCGTCACCACAGCCAGCGCGTGCCTGGCAAAAATTATCGCCCGCTCGCGGGCAAACCCCTTTTTCATCACATCATCGAAACGCTGCTCGCCGTGCCTGAAATTGAAACCGTGATGGTGGATACTGACTCCGAGCCTGTGATGGATGGAGTGCGCCGCCTCTTTCCCACCGTCAAGCTGATTCAGCGCCCCGAGCATCTCCGTGCTGACGATGTGCCCATGAACGAAATCCTGCTGCACGACACCGCCCAGGTGAAAGCGGATTTTTATCTGCAAACGCATTCAACGAATCCATTATTGAGATCACAGACCATCTCACAAGGCATCAAAACTTTTTTTGCTGAATTCCCAAAATACGATTCTTTGTTTTCAGTCACACGCTGGCAGACACGTTTGTATTTCAAAGATGGACAGGCCATCAATCATAATCCGCTGGAGTTGATTCAAACGCAAGACCTGCCGCCTGTCTATGAAGAAAATTCGTGCCTGTATCTTTTCACCCGTGAAAACCTTGAACGAAAACATCACCGCATCGGCGACAAACCCTTCATGCTCGAAATAGACAAAGCCGAAGCATGGGACATTGACGAAGAGTTGGATTTTGAAATTACAGACTTTTTAATGAAGAGAAAATTACAGAATGAATCTTAAAAATATAATGAATATTGTTACGAACTGGTTTTCCAAACCCTGGTATCCGATCGCAATCAGCGCCTATCCCGTTTTAGCCTTGCTCTCCGCAAACATCGGACAAGTGCGTTCAGATTCAGCGATTCGTCCTTTAGTGATTTCAATCGCATTTGGCGGTTTGCTGTTTTTTATTGTCTGGCTATTGTTCTCACGCAAGACTTATAAAGCCGCATTCTTTACTGCTTTAGTCCTCGCCTTGTTCTTTACCTTTGGTCACGTTTACATCGCCATTGACACAAAATATCCTGATGCAAATTACACGATCTGGCTTTTGCCTGTCTGGGGAATTTTGTTTGTGCTTGCAGTATTTTGGGTCACACGCCCCAAGTTGACCTTTGTCTCCTCTGCTTCCACAATGAACACGATTGCCATCGCGCTGGTGGTCATGTCACTCTGGCAGACAATTTCAACGGTGTCACCGCAAGGTGCGCACGCGCTGGGCGCTCCGAATGCACCGGTTCAAGCGGACTTGGTGAAACCCGAAAATGCACCCGATGTATATTTCTTCCTGCTCGACTCCTACGGACGTGCAGACCTGCTCTACCGCGCCTACGGATTTGACAACGGCGGTTTTATCCATGACTTGGAAGAGCGTGATTTTTATGTCGCATCGTGCAGTCAGAGCAATTACGTCCGCACCGAGCTTTCGCTTGGCTCATCGCTAAACATGATGTATTTGCAGGATCTGAGCGACACCTTTAAACCCGATACCACTGCGCGTCGTTTATTGTGGAATTCTCTTAAGCACAGCGCCGTGCGCTATAACTTTGAGAGCATGGGCTATACAACCATCAATACCGACACCGGCTTTGAATGGCTTAACGTTAGTGACTCTGATCTGTTTCTCAGTCCGCCGCCCATTTCATCGGGCATGACCGAGTTTGAAGGACTATTTCTCAGCACAACTCTTGCGCGATACGCACAAGACCTTGGGCTGGTAGACCCTGATTATTTTTTGGGTGTTGAATTTCGTGATCGCTTTCATTCCGCTTTCAACAGCCTTGATGAAATCTCAAAAATGCCGGAGCCTACGTTTTCCTATATTCATGTCATCTCGCCGCATCCACCGTTTGTCTTTGACCCTGAAGGCAACCCCACCTATCCGCCTGATTTCTGGAACGAACAGCGTCAGTATCCAGCCGATCTGTATCAAAAGGGATATGTCAATCAATTACAATATTTAAATACTACAATGACAGAAGCCATTGATACGATCCTCGCCAACTCTGAAACGCCGCCGATCATCATCATTCAAGGCGATCATGGTCCGTGGCTGCAACCCAAAGACAAGCGCTTCTGGAATCTAACCGCCATTTATTTTCCCGAACACAAGGATGTTTTATATCCAACCATCTCGCCTGTAAATATTTTCAGACTGGTGTTCAATTCTTACTTCGGCGGAAACTATGATATTCTCGAAGATGTCAGTTATTTTTCGCCTGTGCCCAAACTCTATGATTTCAGTGAAGTTCCATATCCTTGTGGTTATTAAATAAAAAATGAAACCTACCATTCTACTCACCGCCCCTTATATGCTCCCGTTTCTTGAGCGCTTCAAACCTGTCTTCGATCAATATGGATTCGACCTGATCGTCCCTGATGTGCAGGAACGCATGGAAGAAGATGATCTGCTTAAATATGCCGGTCAATTTGACGGCGCCATTTGCGGCGATGACCGCTACACAGCACGCGTCATCGAAGCCTGTGCCCCGCGCTTGAAAGTCATCTCCAAATGGGGGACGGGCGTCGATTCAATCGACGCTGAAGCCTGCTCCCGTTTCGAGATCATTCTCGGCCGCACACCAAATGCCTTCACCACTCCCGTAGCGGATACCGTCCTCGGGTATATGCTGGCTTTCGCCCGCCGCGGCCCGTGGATGGACGCCGCCATGAAGCGCGGCGAATGGGAAAAGATTCCCGGCAAGGCATTAAGCGAATGTACATTGGGAATTATCGGCCTTGGCAATATCGGCAAAGCCGTCACGCGCCGCGCCAAAGCCTTCGGCATGAAAGTGCTCGGCACAGACATTGTCAACATTGACCATGTCTTCGTCAGCGAAACCGGCATCGAAATGACAGACCTCAACTTTCTACTTTCCAATTCCGATTTTGTCTCTGTCAACTGTGACCTTAACCCAACATCCCATCATCTGATCAACGCCAAAACACTCGCGCAGATGAAATCCACAGCCGTGCTGATCAACACCGCGCGCGGTCCCATCGTGGAGGAAACTGCCCTCGTGGCCGCACTCAGCTCAGGTCAAGTAGGAGGCGCAGCGTTGGATGTCTTCGAGTATGAGCCGCTGCCGTTGGAAAGTCCGCTGTTGAAAATGGACAACGTCATGCTTGCGCCGCACAATTCCAATTCAAGCCCCACTGCCTGGGAAAGAATCCACTGGAACACGATCAAGAATCTGGTCGAAGGGCTGGGAATGGTCTACAAAGGATAAAGGATGAATAAAATCAAAACCGTTTTAGTCACCGGCGCAGCAGGTGGAATTGGCCGCGCCACCGTCGATCTCTTTGCTGAAAAAGGCTGGCACGTGATCGGCGTGGATCGTAACCCCTACACAGACTTCCCGAAAAACGGACTCTTCATCCGTTCTGATATTTCGCGTCCCGAAGATATGCAAGCCATCTTTGAGCAGGCACACGCGTTTACAGACACCCTCGATGCATTAGTTAATAACGCCGCCATGCAGATCGCCAAACCATTGGTGGATACCACCGTGGAAGAATGGGATGCGGTGATGGCTGCCAATTTGCGCTCTGTATTTTTGGGCGTCAAGCTTGCGCATCCTTTACTTAAGGCACGCGGTGGGGCGGCGGTGGTGAACGTCTCGTCTGTCCATGCCATTCAAACATCTGCGAATATTGCCGCGTATGCCGCATCCAAAGGCGGATTGCTCGCCCTGACACGCGCCATGGCCATCGAATTCGCGCCCGATAACATCCGCGCCAATGCGATTCTGCCCGGCGCAGTGGATACTCCCATGCTGCGCGCCGGCCTCGGCCGCGGACATCTCGGCGGCGAAAATGTGCAGGATCGCCTCGACAACCTGGCCCGCAAAACGGTCAACGGGCGCGTGGGGATGCCAGCCGAGATTGCAAGTGCTATTTATTTTCTGGCAGACAACCAACAATCATCTTTTATGACCGGTCAGGCGCTGGTGATTGACGGCGGTGCAACAGCAAGGCTGAGCACTGAGTGATGGGAAAAAGATCAAGCAAGGTCAACTCTCCAAAAAATAAAGCCAGAAAAAACAATTCGCTTAAGAAAAGCACGGTGCAGGCTTTATTCTATTTGAGCGCCATTCTTTGGCTGCTTTATGCTGTTTATATTGTTCTTGATATGAGTGCGGTAAAGAACACTGGCATGTCTGTAATTGCTGTGGCCTTCTTTCTTGTTGTGAATGCGGGAGCCATGCTTGCTTCTGGAATATTCATTATGAAAGTACAAAAGTGGACGTACTATTTTGCGCTGGGTGTTGCGTTCCTTAATGTTTTATTGGCGCTGACCAGTCTGGTCGATTATTTTTTCGTAATCGCCTTGATTTTGGATCTGCTCATTCTTTTGGTGTTGTTTGGTCTTCGTAAGAGTTATCAATGAAATACGCCACTCCTGCGATTGTGCGCTATCTATTTGTCATCGCCGCCATTGAACTGGTCATCTTTGGCGCAGGCTCCATGATGCGGGTTGCTGACAACCCCGATATGAAAAATATATATATCAGCTATGCTGTTTTAATGTTTGGTGATGCCATAGCCATGCTGATTTTTAGTTTTTATATTCACAGACAAATAAAAGCGGTCTATGGGTCTGCGGTGATCTTTCTCAGCCTGAATATCATCCTGACGATCTTCGATCAGTTTGGATTGATCGATATTCTCTTTGTATTTCTGAATGCCATGATCCTGACTGCGTTGTATATTCTCCGCAAGGAACTTCTGCCCCAATGAAACAAACCCTGAAATCCATGCTCCCAACACCCATGTTGAATTTTGCGCGTGACACCTATGATGCAGTGCGCCGCATCCCGCAGTTACCTGCCGCATATTTACACCCGTGGCGGCGCGAGAGCATCCGCCGGCTGACTGAGTTAAAGGATATTCACAAAGGCAAACGCGCTTTCATCATCGGCAATGGACCGAGTTTAAAACAAACGAATCTCTCAAAATTAAAGAACGAGATCACCTTCGGCATGAATCGCATTTACCTGATCTTCCCCGAGCTTGGTTTTCACACCACATATTTTTCAGCCACCAACAATCTTGTGATCGAACAATTTCACGAAGACATTCTCTCGCTTCCCATGCCGAAATTTTTAGCATGGCGCTCGCATCATTATTTCGATCCGCAATTACCAGTTTCACAGATTCCCACTTTTCTCTTTACGTCTTACACCGGCCCGCGCTTTTCCCCCGATGTCCGTGGACGTGTTTGGGAGAGCGCCACGGTCACCAATGTCACACTGCAACTCGCTTTTCACATGGGCATCGAACAGGTCATCCTGATCGGCGTGGATCATAATTTCACATCGAAAGGCGAAGCCAACAAAACGGTCATCTCACAAGGCGACGATCCGAACCACGTCTCACCCAATTATTTTGGCAAAGGCATCAAATGGCAATTGCCCGACCTCGACACCTCAGAGATCGGCTACGCCCTCGCACGTGACGCCTACAAAAAAGCCGGCCGCGAAGTGCTAGACGCAACCGTCGGCGGCAAGCTGACCATCTTCCCCAAAGTGGACTACAATTCCCTCTTCTAATCTTCGACCTTCGACCTTTGGCTTTCGGCTCTTCCCCCTATCTCAATGACAAATGACAAACACGAATCAACCTCAATCTCGTATCTGGTCTGCCCTCCTCATCATTTTCCTCGCCCTCGGCGGACTGCTGCGCCTGCTCGACATCACCGATCCCCCACTGGATTTTCAACCCTCACGTCAACTCCGCAATTCATTGGTGGCGCGTGAAATTTATTATTCCCTGCTGCCATCTGCCACAACTGAACAACGCGAAGCATCTGCAACCTTTGCGCTCTCGGTCGGGAAGTATGAACCGCCCGTGATCGAAACCATTGTGGCCGTCACCTATCTCTTCACCGGCGGCGAAAATATCGCATCGGCTCGTGTCTGGGAGACTTTCTTCTGGCTCGCGGCGGGCGTCGCACTATTTGACCTGATGCGCCGCGCGATTTCACCGTGGGCCGCACTTGCCGGTCTTGCATATTATCTTGTCTTGCCATTCTCAGTTCAAGCCAGCCGCTCCTTTCAACCCGACCCGTTGATGACATCCGCTTTTGTGATCGGCATTTATTTTCTCTATCGCTGGTCAGAATCTTCTTATGGAGTGCAGGAGCTTGCTCCTGCATCTAAAAACGAAACTTGGAAATTCGCCATCCTCGCGGGCATCTTCCTCGGCCTTGCCACTCTGGTCAAAATCGTGATTGCCTTCTTTGCCGGCGCCGCCGCCATTGCACTGGTGTTATACACACTCAAAAAGGATTTCTGGAAATCCAAACAAGTGTGGACCATGGCCGCGCTGATGATCGTCCCTGCGCTCATCTTTTACATTCTGCTCAACCAAAGCCGCTCCACCGAATACTTCTTCGCATGGACTGTGACATTAATCAACCTCATCACCAGTACGGACTTTTATTCCAAGTGGCTGGCGTTTATTGGCAGTCTCTTCGGGTTGACGGTGATCTTCCTCAGCCTTGCCGGGGCATTGCTTGCACCTGCTCGTCTGCGCTGGTTATTGATCAGCTTGTGGGTCGGATACTTGTTATACGGGCTGACACTGCCCTTCCAAATGTACACGCACAGTTACTATCATATTCAACTGATCCCCATCGTTGCGCTGGGACTGGCCGCAGCGTTGAATCCGCTTTTTGAAAGAGTGGCAGTTCAAGGTCCGGTGGGACGCGTGGGTTTCATCCTCTTGATAATTGCAGTGATGGGATATCAATCATGGGTGGCGCGCTCGGTTTTAGTCGCCGAAGATTTTCATCATGAGCCGGCGTTTTGGCAGAGTGTTGGCGATGCGATTCCGGCAGATGCAGAAGTGATCGGTCTGACTCAGGATTATGGTTTTCGGTTGATGCTCTGGGGCTGGCGCAAGGTGAGTCTGTGGCCGTTGAGCACCGGTCTCAGTGAAGCGCGCGGCGGCGGACAGGACGCAAACGATTTCGCTGCGATCACCGAAGGCAAGGATTATTTTCTGGTGACCGCGTTTGGTCAACTCGAAAAACAGCCTGAGCTAAAAATAATTTTGGAACAATATCCGATTGCAGCGGAAGGCGATGGATATGTGATCTACGATCTGCGAAAATAATGACCGTCGTCTCCATCATCACCCCTTCATACAATCAAGCCGCCTATCTTGAGCAGACGATTAACTCTGTCTTGAATCAGGACTATTCGAATATTGAATATATTTTGATCGACGGCGGATCAACCGACAACAGCGTTGAAATCATCAAACGCCATGCGAATCGTTTTGCGTATTGGGTTTCAGAAAAAGACAGCGGACAAGCCGAAGCCATCAACAAGGGATTTGCAAAAGCCACCGGTGAAATCATCGCATGGTTGAACTCTGATGATTATTATCTTGATGGCGCAGTCAGCGCGGCGGTGAAGGTCTTTGATGAAAACCCCGATGTTGTGCTGGTCTATGGCAACATGCTGGCCGTGGACGAAAACGGAAAAACTTTCAACACACTAAATTACAAACAACTGTCTCTCGAAGATTTACTTTGCTTTCAGATCATCGGCCAGCCCGCCGTTTTTATGCGCCGCTCTGCACTGCAAAAAACCAGCGGACTTGATTCCACATTCCACTTTCTACTCGACCATCACCTCTGGATTCAACTTGCCCAATTGGCGGGAATTCTTCATGTGCCGCAAACATGGGCCGCGGCGCGTTATCACGCCGAAGCCAAGAACCGCGCCAAAGCCGCTGAGTTCGGGCGCGAGGCCTTCCGCATTTTGGATTGGGCTGGGAATGATAAATCTCTTGCTCCAATATTAAATCGCGTTTCACGCCGCGCCCGCGCCGCCGCCAACCGCGTGGATGCACGCTATCAACTCGACGGCGGACAATCATGGTCCGCGTTAAAAGCCTGGTTCCGCGCACTCACCATCCACCCGCCCACTGCTTTGGCGCGGATGAACATCCTCGGCTCGATCTTGCTGCGCTTAATACACCTCGACCAACTCCGTGAGTTAATTTTGCAAAGCCGCAAAAATCGTTACAAGTAAAAAAACGGAGCGCGGACTTCAGTCCGCATTATTTGGCTTTAGTCTGCGCTCTTTTTAACGTCCAATAATGGATAAGGATTTTTTACCGCAGAGACGCGGAGAACGCTGAGAAAACCTCTTAAAAGCTCTGTGAACTCTGCGTCTCTGCGGTCAGAAATCGTGCTTTTGACATGACTTTGGCTTATCCATTATTCACGTTTTAAAGTTTTTCTTCCGTGAGCTCTGTAATCTCAGTGGTTTAATCTTTTGACAAGCCCGCGCAACGACTCTTCCCCCTTAAATGAGCCCAGAATAAAGATGATAAAATGAAAGACGTTACTTTTACGTATTTTCATTAATATGCACACAAAAACCCTTCATGTTGAAAATAAACAATTCCAATCCCATACTTAACTTTCTCCTTTCCTGGCAGTTCGGTCTAATCCTGCTCTTGCTGGCAGGGATAGGAATCCGCATGTACGACCTGACCGACCCCCCGCTTGATTTCCACTCCACCCGTCAGATGCTTTCCTTTCATAAAGCACGCGGCATGTATTACGAATTCCGCACCGATGCCGATCCTGAAAAACGCGCCTTCGCCATCCAGCAATGGAAATACGGCGCGGCGGTTGAGCCTGAAATTCTCGAACGCATCGTCGCATTCACCTACCGTTACACCGGCGTGGAATTATGGGTGGCGCGCATCTACTCCTCTCTTTTTTGGGTGATCGGCGGCCTGTTCATTTTTCTGCTTGCCAAAGAACTGGTCTCGATCAACGGCGCGTTGGTATCCACCGCATTTTATTTATTCCTGCCATATGCGGTTTCTGCCAGCCGCAGTTTCCAGCCTGATTCAATGATGATCATGTTGATCATCATCTTTTGGTGGGCGGTCTTTCGCTGGTCAAAAAATCCCACATCCTACGGCTGGGCGGCGCTCGCCGGTTTATTCGGCGGGATTTCCATTTTCATTAAACTGGTCGCCGCATTTTTTGTCGTGGCGGCGGGGTTGGGCGCAGCCTTCGGCGGGCAGACTCTTCGGGATCTCGTCCGCAGGCCTCAGGTCTATTTGATGAGCGTGCTGGGCGTTCTGCCGGGCGCGGCTTATATCGTCTACGGGGTGTGGATCACCGGCTTCCTTGGCCAGCAATTTGGCGGAAGGTCCATGCCGGCCCTTTATCTCAGCCCGGCCTATTATCTCGGCTGGATCGGAATTTTGAATCTCGTCATGGGCGGGATTCCCATCCTGTTGGGATTACTCAGCTTTTACTTTATCCGCGACAAGGGGACTTTCCGCTTCCTCTCCGCGCTGTGGGCTGGGTACCTGCTCTTCGGCATTTACTTTAACTATCATATTTCCACCCACGATTACTACAGCATGATCCTGATTCCGATCGTGGCGCTTTCACTCGCTCCCCTCGCAGATTATCTCATCACCGCCCTGCAACAGACTCCGTTTTATGAACGTACAAAGATCATCCCCGTCTTGTTCGTGATCGCCGGGCTGTTTCTTGTCAACTGGAATACACGCGCCGTTCTTAAAGCAAATGACTATCGCGACGAACCAGCCAAATGGACAGAGATCAGCCAAACCGTCGGAAAAGATGCGCGGCTCATTGCGCTCACCCAGGATTATGGAATGCGTCTCTCCTATTGGGGATGGATTTCCACTGTGGCATGGCAGCGTTCCGGTGATATTTATTATCATGAAAATCGCGGTGCAGAGTTCCAGTTTGAAAAAATGTTTGCCGAAACTGCATCCAATAAAGACTATTTCATCATCACTGATTTTGACGAGTTGGAAAAGCAGACCTTGTTGAAGGATTATCTTTACTCGCAATATCCCATTGCATTTTCAGGCGAAGGCTACATCATCTTTGATCTTCAGCCTTAATCGCATTCCCCGCAATCCATTTTGGAGTTTGTAAATGACTGTTCGTGATTCGTTAAGAAATAAAAATATCCCTGCTTTAATTTTGCAGAGCGTACTCATGCTTGGCGCCGCAACATTTTTTACCCTGATGCTTGTTTATTCCTATCAGGGCTGGTTCACCCGCTACATGGCTGATGACTATTGCAACGCGGTTCTCTTTTCAGAAAATTTCACCGACGGACTTTACCAGCGCTACATGACCGGTTTTGGCGGAAACCGTTATTCGAATATCTGGCTGGTGGGCATCTCTGAATTTTTCGGCATCAAAAGTATTCCTGTTTTGCCGGTGTTTCACATCATGCTCTGGGTGGTTGGATTAATCCTCATGATGAGCGGAGTGAAAAAACTCGTCAAAGCGGAATGGTCGTTTGCAATGACATCCTTTCTCGGATTATCGATTGCGTTCTTCACGTTGATTCAAGCGCCCAATCTCTATCAGACTGTGTATTGGCGCTCTTCCATGAGCACGCATTTCGCGCCCGTGGTTTATGGCACTCTGCTCCTCGCCTTCCTTCTCAATCAATCATATAAAGCCGCGACTCAATCCATTTCAATTTCATCAATTGTGATCGCTTTTATTTCCGCTTTTATCGTCGGCGGATTTTCAGAACCAGCCGATGCGGTTCAGGTTACGATATTGATCCTTGCCATCGCTGCGGTCTGGCGTTGGGGAAGCAATCCCTCAAAGAAAAGAATCCTAACTCTGCTCGGTTGGACTCTAGGCGCGGCTATTCTTTCACTGACGGTCATGGTCATCTCGCCCGCTAATTCACAGAGATTGGGCGATGATCCTCCGGGCCTGATGTTGTTGATACATGATGCTTTTTATTTCAGCTATATTTTTATTACCAAGACGCTGCGTGAACTTCCGTTACCCAACGCCCTCTCTATATTTGTCCCTGCTTTTTTGATGTGGATATATGGACAGATCAACAATCTCGAAGTCTCTGCTGCTCAAAAACGAAATTTATGGTTCGTGGTGATTGCCATCCCCTTGATCGCATATCTGCTGATCGTTGCGAGTTTTTCCCAAGCGTTTATGGGCAGGGATATCCTGTGCCGCGCGTGCAGTTTTATGCACGCTTAATCATGACCATTGGCCTGCTGGCAGATGGCGCGTTGATCGGCGTTCTGCTTTCACAAGCCCAACCTAAAATAAAGCATCCTGTTTTGCGATCAGTCATTGTCATTCTGTTTTCACTCGTAGCAGTGATCTATCCATTCAGGGCGGTGATGCGTGCCTGGAGTGAAATCCCAACCTATCGCGCCCGCGCCGAGGATTGGGACAAACGTGATGCCATCATTCGCGCACTCGCAGCTCAGGGTGAAACTGATTTAACAGTTATTCAATTTGACGGTGTGGATGGTACAAAGGAATTGGACACATTTGCCACGCACTGGGTCAATCGCTGCGCCGCAAATTATTATGAAGTAAAAAGCATCCGCGCCATTCCAATTCCTTCCGAATATATCGACGAATATTTTAATGAGCAGAGTGATGAATAAGTTATCTCCCATCCTTGTCACAGGTGCGCATCGCAGCGGCACGACCTGGGTCGGGCGCATGTTATCCGCAGAAAAAAGCACGGCCTACATCAGCGAGCCGCTGAATGTTTTGCATCGGCGCGGCGTGTATGGCGCAAACGTTCCACACTGGTATCAATACATCACTGCTGAAAACGAAGCGCAATATCTTCCCGCGTTTCAACAGCTTATGAATTTTCGTTATCATCTTTTTGCAGAGATTGGTTCATTGCGTTCGCAAAAGGATTTTCTGCGCATGGGGCGCGATCTTTCTGTTTTCATGAACGGCAAAGTACGCGGTCAACGCGCTTTGCTTAAAGATCCCTTCGCGGTTTTCTCCACGCCGTGGTTCGCGCAAACATTAAACTGTCAGGTCGTCATCACCATCCGTCATCCCGGCGGATTTGCCAGCAGCCTGAAGCGCCTCAACTGGCCCTTTGACTTTCGCGACCTGCTCGCCCAGCCGATGCTGATGCGCGACCATCTCGAAAAAGATCGGGCGGATATGGAATCCATGCCGGCGGATGACATCATCGGGCAATCGGCCCTGCTCTGGCGCATGATCTACCGCTCGGTTCACACTACCCGCAGCCTGTTCCCGCACTTCAAAGTTGTTCGGCACGAAGACCTTTCGCTCGATCCCGTCACAGGGTATAAATCCCTCTACGAATCTCTCGGCTTAAATTTTGACGAAAAGGTCCGCGACACGATTTTGAACTCCAGCAGTTCCGAAAACCCGACCGAGCTATCGAAGAAAAAAGTCCACTCGGTAAAATTGGACAGCCGCGCCAACATGGACAACTGGAAGAAACGCCTCACCCCCGAAGAGATCACCCGCATCCGCAAGATGACAGAAGAAGTCTCACACCACTTCTACTCCGACACCGAATGGTAATTCCTAATGCCTAATGCTTCCCCTCGTCTCCATCATCACCCCATCTTTCAATCAAGCACGCTATCTCGAAGCCACCATCAACTCAGTGCTCGGGCAGGATTATCCACGCATTGAGTACATCATCGTAGACGGCGGCTCCACGGATGAAAGCGCAGACATCATAAAAAAGCACGAAGCGAGAATCGCCTGGTGGGTCAGCGAGCAGGATAAAGGTCAGACTGATGCGATCAATAAGGGATTCAACCGCGCCACAGGTGACATCCTCGCCTGGATCAATTCCGACGATACGTATAATCCGGGTGCGGTCAGTGCGGCCGTGAAATATCTAACCGAAAATCCCGAAGCGGCAATGGTCTACGCGGACTGTAATTTTATAGACGAGAACGATAAGGTGATCGGAAAATTCAACGCCGCGCAGACAGATTACCGCCGCCTGCGTGAAGGCTACGTCCACATTCCGCAGCAGACGATGTTCTTCCGTGCAAAGTATTGGAAGGAACTCGGTCCGCTTGACCCATCGTTCTACTTCGCCATGGATTACGACCTGTGGACGCGCATCGCCGCTCACGCGCCGTTCAAATATCTTGCCGGCCAAACATGGGCAAACTTCCGCTTGCATACCTCAGGCAAAACCGTCGCCGCAGATGACCGCTGCTGGCCCGAAATGATCCGCGTGCATTATCGCGACGGCGGCAGTTTCTTTTCGATTATTATGGCAAAATACTACCTAAGAAAAATCATCGGCCCGCTCTGGAAATGGCGGATCAAGAAGTGAGGATGTGAGAAATGAGGAATGAGAAAAAAGTAATAAGTGAGAAGTAAAACGTGAGAAGTAAAAAGTAAAACGTGAAGTGCAAAACCATTTTCTTCTCCACTCTCTACTCACCATTCCCTCTTTCCTCTTTCATTCATCCTTCACCCTTCATAATTCATCCTTCATAATTCCCCCTCCCCCATGAACCTACTCACCTCCCCCTCTCTCGAAGACTTTATCCGCCTGCTTAAGGCTTGGCGCTTTTGGATGTTTGGCGCGCTTCTTGGCGCGGCGCTTGGCGCGGCACTGTACTATATTGTCCCGCCGCCTTATCGGGCACAAGCCACCGTCAATGTGGACTTTAATCTTGAGCAAGCCTGGCCGCAGGAAACAGACCGTCAGCAGTTTTATTATCTTGAGCGTGAATCTCGCAAACTTGAAGAGATCGCATGGTCAGATGATGTGATGAGTCAGTTATCTTCTGAATTTGCTGTGACCGTGGAAGACCTGCGCGGAAATAAACTGCAACTTAGTCAACCTGCTGAAGCCGGCTGGCATTTCTACGCAGACGATAACGATGCAGAATTTTCCGCGTCACTGGTTTCAGCCTGGGCCGAAGCCTTTGTTGCCAAAACACAGGCCGAAATCGATGCGGGCAATATCAATGAATTTGTAAAACTGGAAGCGACCCAATCCAAGAATCTGCTCAAAGAGCGCAGTGTGCCATTGAGCAGTTATCTGTTCGCCGGCTCGATCGGATTTCTGACGCTTGCAGTTTTTGTTGTGTTGTTTATCTCTCCAAAGAGCAAATGAAAAATTCAGTTTTCTCCATGCTGACCGATCCTCAAAAACTTTCGCGCATCCTGTGGGGCGCGGCCTTGCTCACTCTGCCGGTGACCAGTTTTCGCTGGTTTCCATTTCTTGGTGAAGGCACGCTGGTTCGTCCGCTGGCGTTGTATCCGCTGGCGTTGTTGATGCC
>JADKBB010000034.1 GCA_016715195.1 Candidatus Villigracilis proximus | reverse complement strand
AGCGCGATCTCGAGGACGACGTCATCGCCGTCGTGAACGAGGCCGGCGAGCGCTTCGAGCTCTCGCGCGACGTCGCCGGGCGCGTGAGCAAGGAGCGCGGATTCGATGGGCGGCTGGTCGAGCTTCGCTATGATCGCTCCGGCCGCGTGAACGAGGTCGTCAACGCCCAGGAGAAGCGCACGAAGATCGAACGCGACGCGCTCGGTCGGGTGGCGAAGCAGATTGTGCCGAGGAAGCCGAGGCTCGGCGATCCGTTGCCCGAGGGCGAAGCCTACGAGTACGCCTACCACCCGCTCGGCGGGCTCGTGCGCGCGAAGAACGACGCCTGCGAGGTGGTGATCGCCCGCGACCCGCTCGGGCGCGTGGTCGAGGAGCGCCAAGCGCCGCTCGTGCCCAGCACCGAGCTGAACGAGATCGAGGCCATGCACGCGGAGGCGACGGGCGCGATCACGGCACCGCCGGTGCTCGGCGACCTGCGGCTGATCACCATCGAGAGCCGCTACGATGCGAGCGGCGATCGGGTCTCTCGGCGGACGTCGCTCGATCACGAGACGAGCTACGACTTCGACGGCAACGGCGATCTGATCGGCGTCACGTTCGGCACCGGCGCGCTCTGGGGGAGCTTCGACGCGCTCTCGCTCGGCGGCGCTGCGCGTGCGCCGTGGCGTGCGACCTTCGCGCGCGACGCGCTGGGCAACGAGAGCGAGCGGCGATTGCCCGGCGGCGTCACGAGCCGCTGGGAGCGCGCGGCGATGGGCCGGCCGCGCGTGCAGCGCATCGCGCACAACGGCGCTCCCATGGGCGCGGTGGGCTACCGCTGGCGCTCCGCGGAGCAGCTCGCCGGGCTCATCGACACGTTGGCCGGCGCGACGTGGTTCGAGCACGACGCGCGCGGGCATCTGGTGAGCGCGGCGCGGCCCGATGGCACCGTGCAACACCGCGCGCCCGATGCCGTGGGCAACGTGTATCGCTCGGCGGATCGCGCCGATCGCGTGTACTCACCCGGCGGCCGGCTCGAAGCGGCCGATGGCGCGCGGTACGTACACGACGCCGATGGGCAGCTCATCGAGAAGGTGCTGCCGGACGGCCGCTCGTGGAAGTACACGTGGGACTTCGCCGGGCAGCTCGTCGAGGTCACGAGGCCCGATGGGCAGGCGGTGAGCTTCGCCTATGACGCGCTCGGGCGGCGCGTGCGCAAGGCGTTCGGCGGCAAGGCGACGCGCTACGTGTGGGATGGGAATGACCTCGTCCACGAGCTCGCCGACGAGGCCGAGGCGGTGACGTGGGTGTTCGAGCCGGGCACGTTCGCGCCGCTGGCCAAGGAGGTGGGCGGCAAGCGGTTCGGGGTGGTCACCGATCACCTCGGCGCGCCGCGGATGATGGCGGACGAGGCCGGCGCGCTCGCGTGGAAGGCGCAGCTCGACGTCTACGGGGTGGCGCAGAACGACGTCGCCAAGACCTCGTGTCCGTGGCGCTGGCCGGGGCAGTACGAGGACGAGGAGACGGGGCTCTACTACAACCGGTTCCGGTACTACGACCCGGCGGCCGGGAGGTACGTCAGCCAGGACCCGATCGGGCTGGCTGGTGGGCTCGGGCTGTATGGGTATGTCGATGATCCGCTGGCGTGGCTGGATCCGTATGGGCTGGCGGGATGCGACAAGGCGACGAGGCAGACGCGAAAGCTCAGTCAGGAGGAGCTTGACCACGCATTCGATCGCCACGCAAAACAGCTCTTCGGCCGCGAGGTGTTCCGTAACGGGGACTTCGGTCGCTTCGCCCACACCGTGGACCAGGCCCGCAAGAGCGCGCTGACCTTCGCGTGGTCTACCGGGAGCAACGAGACGATCGCGCATCTTGCACGAGTCGAAGGGCAGTACGTCGTTGTGCAGTTCTACAAGAACGGGCCTGACGCTGGGAAACTGGCCACTGTGTTCAGGCCCCACAGCAAGCAGCTCGGCGCCATCTTTGATGTCATGTCGAGGAGCGGCCCTTGAGCCAGCGGAGGGCCGTATGATCCTGAGCGCTTGGTTCCACGTGAGTCCATCGGAGAACCCGATCGGCACCGCCATCTCTCACTACGTCTCGCAAGGCTGGTCGGTGTCCAACAAGATTTGCTGCGATGCCACGCTCTCGGCACGCCCCGCGTTGTCGATGCTCGATCTGATGCCACACGAGCGGGTTCGATGCAGCGAGACGGGGGGCGCACAATGGCTGATTGAGGCTGAGGTTACGCGGCTTCAACATGGCAAGCGTGGCAAGCGAGAAAACCGACTGATGCGATTCGGGCGAAGCTCGATCGCTTGCTCCTGGAGCGAGCACCCCGTCGAGATCGACTTGGCGGAGGGCTCCGGAGAGCGGACGGGCCGCCGGGAACTGCCCCACGCCGCTCAACTTCGAGAGGCGCGCGCATTCTGCGACGCGACGAAGCCCGCGTGGGCCCTGCTGACGGAACACGGCCGTGGACCTAGCCTCCCCGAGCTGAAAGGCCCCGTACCCCCTGAAACGGTCGACATTCATGCGGTTTTTTTGGGACAGAGCGACTTCGGGGAGGGTGTCGTCAATGATGTCGGCGCAGTAGCGCACAGCGAAACGTGGTCCTACGGCACCTTCTTCTCGTCGTCCGAAGCCTTGGATGCCGGCAGTTGCATGGCCTTCACTCTGCGCGTATGGAAAACGCTGACTCAGTGGAGCCGCAAGACCCAGTTCGCCCGATAACCGCGGCGCACGCGGCAATACTGTGGATCAACCGTGGCTAAAACGTTAGCATGAACGTACCCGCGCTCGTGGATATCGTCCTTGCGGAACCAGTGGTGAGCTCGTCGGTCAATGACCTGCTCTACCTGTCTGGTAACATCGATTTTCTGATCGGCGACTCGCTGATCCGCGTTGGACCGTTCACGGGAGCGCTGTTTTTGCTCCCCAGTCTTGAGGTGCTCGCGGACGGTGTTGCTCGCCTCCGCAGACAAGAGACCATCATCGAGTTGACCTTCGTCGGTGACGCGCCGTCGCTTTGGTTCACGGAGAAGAAGGTCGACGGCGAGCGGGGGGTCGTTGCGGCGTATCGAGCCTTTCGGACTGCGCTGACGTCGAGGCAAGCTCTGGATGCAGCGTGCGGCGAGGCAGTGGGCCGTTTCTTCGAGACGCTCTCGTCGCAAGTGAGCTTGGCCGACGTGGAAGCTCCAATCCGGAAAATGCTGTCAACATCTGTAGTTGTGTGGCCGCATCTGTCGAAGTTTCTCACTGAACGCCAAACGCTGGCCAGAAGAGAGCGTTAAGGCGGGCAACGGTGTATCGCTGGGCTGCGTGGGCGGGGCGCGCTCGCGTGGAAGGCGCCGCACGACGTCCGCGGCGTCGAAATCGGAGGCGCGGGTGCAGAATTCTGGACACTGCGACGCGCGACGGATCGATCTCTTTGTGAAGGGAAGAGAAGCCGGACGCGCCCTAGCTTCGCGAACCGCACGGTTCGCGGGCAAGGGCGAGATCTGGCCGTGACCAGCAGCGTCGCACCGCGTCGCACAGGAGGTGTTCCATGCTCACCGAGATCATCTTGGGGTTGGCGTTCTGGGCCATCGGCGCCCTCTACATCGTCTTCGCGTACCGCGAGCCGCCGCGGGCGATCGAGCACTTCTTCCGCATCCCGTCCCTCTTCATCTTCTTCCCCGAGCACAACCGCGTGCGACTCGGCCGCATCTCGCTCGGCGCGCTCCTGGGACTCGGCGGCGCCGTGATGATCGGGAAAGCCATCTACCGCTTCCTTCTGGCCCTGCTCTGACGGAGCCCCTCATGACCACGCCCGATTTCACCTTCGCCTGGGACCACGCACCCAACGGCCCCTGGACCCACCTTCACGTCGTCCGCTTCGAGGGCAGGGAGCAGCTCTCGACCCTCTACCGCTACGAACTCACCCTCCTCGCCCGCGACTCCACCCCCGAGATCGACCCGCACGACCTCATCGGCGCCCGCGCCACGCTCCGGATCGCGACCCTCACCGCGCCCGCCTACAAGCTCGTTCACGGCGTCATCGCCGAAGCCGAGGAGCTCGGCCCCGTGCCCGAGGGCATGCTCTATCGCGTCGTGCTCCTGCCGCCGCTGGTGCGCGCGCAGCACCGCACCCGCTGCCGCATCTTCCTGGAGAAGACCACGCGCGAGATCATCAACGCCGTCCTCCTCGGCGATCCGAGCCTCGCGCTCGAGGACGGCGCGACGGTGGTCGACGACATCGGCGACATGGTGAGCTTCGAGCCAGCCGCCGAGAAGCTCTGCTGGCGCATCCAGGACGCGAGCCGCATCGACGACGTGCGCGTGCGGCCGTTCTGCGTGCAGTACAACGAGAGCGATCTCGCCTTCGTCGCGCGGCTGCTCGAAGACGAGGGCATCGCCTACCACTTCGAGAACGGCGCGGGCGCTTGCCTGCTCGTGCTCTCCGACGGCGACGCGGGCAAGGCTCGCCTCGACCCGTTCGATCCGCTCGGCGTCCACGTGACGGCGCGCCACGTCGGCGCGGTCAAGCTCGGCGCGCGCCTGCGCGAGCGGAAGGTGAAGCTCGGCGACTACGACTGGCGCAAGCCCAAGCTCGATCTCGCGGCCGAGGCCAAGGCCGACAAGGACGATCTCTTCGAGCACCGCTGGCCGGGCGGCTACGCGGACGAGAAGGGCCTCGGTGAGTCGCTCGCGCGGGCGCGGCTCGATCGCTACCGCGTCGAGGCCGAGTACGCGACGATGAGCGGGTGGTGCCGCGCGCTCTCGGCGGGCTCGGTGTTCCGGCTCGATCACGACAAGGACCGCTATGAGGGCGAGTATCTGGTGACCACGCTCGACGTGCGCGGCGAGCAGCACGGCACCTCGACCGTGGCCCTCGGCGTCGCGAGCGATCACCCGTTCTCGGCCACGTTCGAGTGTACACGGCGTGGGCGCGGCACCGCGATCGAGGACTCGCGCTACCGGCCGGCGCGGGTGACGCCGAAGCCGCGCATCGTCGGATCGCAGACCGCGTTCGTCACCGACGATCCGTCTTCGCGCGGCGCGGAGATCCACGTCGGCGGGCCCGAGGGCGCGGAGATCGGCTGCGTGAGGCTGCGCTTTCACTGGGACACCGACGAGGCGCGGCTCGCGAAGGAGCCGAGCTCGGGCTGGGTCCGCGTGAGCCAGGTGTTCGCGGGCGCCGGCGAGGGCGCGCTGTTTCACCCGCGCGTCGGCGTCGAGGTGATCGTCGAGTTCCTCGACGGCGATCCCGATCGGCCGATCGTCACCGGCCGCGTGTACAACGGCCAGAACCGACCGCCGGCGCCGGCCTCTGGCGCGGCGACGGTGAGCATCATGAAGTCGTGCGCGAGCCCGGGGAAAGGCGTCCACAACGAGTTCGGCTTCGATGACACCGCGGGCAAGGAGCAGATCAAGACGCACGCGGGCAAGGACATGAACACCACGGTCGGCAACGACCGCTCGGAGAAGATCACGAGCAACAGCACCTCCGAGGTCGGCGTCGATCGGACCGAATCGACGGGCTCGAACCGCTCGACGTCGGTGGGCGCGAACAACACCGAGACGGTGGGCGCGGACGAGTCGGTGTCGGTGTCGGCCAACCAGACGATCTCGGTGGGGAGCAAGCAGTCCATCAGTGTCGGCGCGGATCAGGAAGAGAAGGTCAGCGCGAACCAGAAGGTGTCGGTGGGCGCGAGCCGCACGGCGGAGATCGCGGTGAACGACGCGCTCACGGTGGGCAGCAACCAGGCGGTGAGCGTCGGCAGCAACCGCAAGGTCTCGGTCGGCGCGAACGCGGAAGAGGGCATCGGCGCGAACCGCACGGTGAGCGTGGGCGGCGCGAGCACGGAGACGGTGACGGGCGCGCGATCGGTGACGGTGACGGGCGCGATGAGCCACTCGGTCACCGGCGCGGTGTCGCTCACGGGCGCGGCGGCCGTGAAGCAGAGCGCAGGCGCGGCCTTCGAGATCGGCTCCGGCGGGCCGACGAAGGTCGCGGCGGGCACGGCGCTCACGTGGACCGCGGGCGCGACGGCGACGCCCAGGGCGCGGATGTGATCATCAACGCGGGCGGTTCGATCACGCTCAGCGCGGGCGGGAGCAGCATCAAGATCAGCGGCGGTGGCGTCGAGATCGCCGCGAGCTCGATCAAGATCGCGGGCGGCTCGGTCGACGTGTCGGGCTCGCCGGTGAAGCTGAACTGAGGGGCGCGCGATGGATCCGATCACACGAGCTACGCAGGGTTTCGCGACCGATGTGGCGGCGTTCTGGCGAGCGCACCCGGGGCGGCTCCTGCCGCTGATCGCAGAAGAAGAGGACCGGGCGCTGGTGGTGCAAGCGTTGCGGCTACGCGAAACGGCGCCCGACAACCGGCGGCCGATCGTCGTTCACGAGGAGCCCTTCGCCACCGCGGATGTCTACTTCGCGCGGCTCGCGGAGCATGTCGCGGAGCACTACGAGGCGGTGCGCGAGGGCGTGGCTGTCGAGGGTGTGGCGCTCGGCGCGTTTGAGGAGACGAGCGGCCCGCCGATGGAGCGCGCGGCGATGGCGATCGAGCGCGCCGCGCACCTCCTCGGCGAAGGGTTTGATGGGCTCGTCGTCGCGTTGATCCCGGCGCACTTGGAGGACGTGCCCGCGTGGCGCGAGGGCGTGCGCTCGCTCGGGGCGGCGCCGTGGTCTCCGCGCGTTCGGATCGCCGTGCTCAGTCCGCCGGTCGGGCCGCTCGTCGATGTGCTCGGTGATGAGGGCGCGCGGCTCGACGTCAACACGGGCGCGGCGCTCGCGTTCGTGGCCGGCGCGGAGGGGGGCGAGCACGACGAAGCTGCGATCGATGCTGCTCGCCGCGGCGGCCAAGAGCGATGCGGGTGAGCACGAGGCTGCGGCGGAGCGGTACAGCGAAGCGGCGGCGCTGTGCTCGGCGGAGGAGATGCCGGCCGAAGAGGCGGGCGCGAGGATGATGCTCGGCAGCGCGCTGATGGCCGCGAAGCGTCTCGATGACGCGGTGGAGAGCTACACGAAGGCGGCCGGGCTCGCGACGGCGGAGGAGGCTTGGGCGATGGCGAGTCAGGCGTGGCTCGGCGGCGGGGGGGGGCGGCGCGCGGGGGGGGGGAGGGCGCCGCGGCGGCGGCTGCCTACGAGGCTGGGGGGGGGGGGGGCAAGGGCGGGGTGGCGAGGGGGGGGGGGCGGAGGCGCGGAGGATGCGGCAGCAAGGTAAGCCGCGGTGATAGGTGTTCCTTGCTCGGCAACCGCGACCACGGCCCGGGCACAAGCGCCGACCGCAGCGCCGACGATCACGATCCGCCAGGACAAGTACGGCCGCGCCGTGATCGACGGCGCGCCGCTGCGCGGAGACTCATCCCTCGCGCGCTGCGACTTGGCGCAGGCGCGCGGCAGCTCGGGACATGACCTGCCGCTGCTCCGCCAGGGCGGCCGGATCGGTGAGCTGCGCGAGCTGGGCGCGCAGTTGCTCGACGCGGGCCTGCACCACGGCGGCATCGCCCAGCGCCGCGGCCTCGACGTCCAGACCGCGCGACGCCTCCAGCAGCTCGAACGACCACCGGTGCATGTCCCCGCCCTGCTCGAGCGCGGCCTTGATCTGGCTCGCGATCTCGTTCGCCACCGCGTTGGCCGCCTCTTCCACCCTCACGTCACCCATGTTGGTCTCCTCTCAGCCGACCACCTCGCGCCGTCCGCACAGGCGCGAGATCGCATCGTTGGCCACGTCCGCGGCCTCCACGTCCTGTGCAGCGAGCGCCGCGCGGACGACGTCGGAGAGGAGCCGCAAGACGTGGTCGCGCCCTCGCAGTTGGCGGGTCGACATTGGTTCCTCTTCCTCCTCGCTCAGATCGACCATCGGACGCCGAAGGATCGCCCTCCTGCCTCGCTCTGGCCTCGCATCTCCCCGTCGGTTGCGTCCCTCCGTCTCATCTCGAGCTTCCCGTCTGCTCTGGGCCTTCTTCGTCGCCCTTCGATCGCCGCTCGATAGGCATCGAGCGGGATCTCGTGCACCTCCGGCATGATGCCCCCGCTTGCGCGCCTCGCGCCGAGTGTTGTCCCACTCGGTCATGGCGGCGGTGCATTGCCAGTTCCTGGAGCCAGCCGTTCCGCGGTCGATGGATTGACCGGCGGAGGTAGATCGCGAGGTCCGTGCGGCGCCGCTGATCCGTGACCGTCGATGCCCACGCGATCCAGCGAAACAGGTGGATGGGCGCCTCGTTGCGCTCCAGGTCCACGATGACCATGGGGGCGGAGGGGCGGACGATGCGCATGGCGTGGTTGAGCACTTGGCGGGAAGTCGCCGCGCTCTTGCTTTCGCGAACGATCTCCCTGGCTCGCGTCATCGGCGAAACGTACCTGCTCATCTCTCCTCCAACCTCGACGGCGGCAGCGCCCCGATCTCCTCGACGACATCCTCGACGCGACCGCGCTTCGCCATGCGTCGCGCGCGCTCGCGAGTGGCGAGGCCGGTGATGCCGTGGGCGCGCTCGGCCGCCTGGAGGGCCACGAGCACCCGCCGCTCGGAGGCGGTCACGCGCAGCCACACGCTCGCGCCGGCGCCGAGCAGCAGCAGCATGCCTCCCACAACGAGCGCGCCGGTGGAGGGCCCCGAGGCCTCCGGCTCGATGGCGGGGCCAAGCGGCAACTCGAGGAGCGGCACCCTGTCGAGGTCGACCCAGCCGATGACGCGCTTCGGTTCGCCGGCTGGTGAAGACACGTAGCGTGGCCCGCCGCTCGCCCGCTGGTCGGTGATCGAGCGCCGCACGATCTCCGCGCGCTGCTCCTCGCGTGTCCCCTGCCCCGCCGCGGCAGCCTCCCACGTCGTGCCCTCGATGGCGCGGAACACCTCGACGTGATCGGCTGTGCCCTCCTTGCCGGGCACGGTCATGTACACGAGGTCCATGCGCGTCGGCTCGCGGCCAGCGCCGTCACCGACCCAGCAGTCGAGCGCCTTGGCACCAGCGACGAGCTTCGACACGCCGTTGCGCGCGTTGCCGTACTCGAAGCGGATTCGGCCGAGGGCCTCGGGGTCTTCGTGGTTGACGAGGTCGGGCTCGCGGCAGCCCACGAGCACGAGGATCTTCGCCGTCAGGTAGGCGCACGTGGTGCCGCCCCCTGGCTGCCAGCGGTTGTCGATGAGCTCGAGGAAGCGCTCCTCGGGGTACTTCGACGGCACGTAGTGATCGACGACACGCTCGGCGGCCGCCCGTACGTCGAAGCCCATGCTTCCAGTTTGTAGCTTCATCCAGGACGCTGTCAAACGCGCACTGCGTCTGTTTTTATTCTCCCCAATGGAGACTCCAAACGGAAGTTGTGCGCTCAGCGCCGCGGCGGCTTGCGTCGCGGCGGCGTGCTCGGGGGCTTCGGCAGCGAAGCCGCCGGCGGGGCGGACGCCGAGGCCGACGCCGTGACCGTGGGGGCTGGCGGAGGCGGAGGTGCCGCCGGCTTGGGCGTCGCGCGCTCGACCCCGATCCACGACCACCAGGCGGCCACCGCCAGCGCCACCAGCAGCCCCCCACCAGCAACCACGCCCACAGCCCACCTTCGAGGCCTCGCCACGCTCGGGCGCGCCGAGCTCTCGACCGGGATACCCGTCGAGCGGCGCGCGACTTCAGGCTCGACCGCGAGGGGCACCGGCAGGAGCTGAGAAGGCGTTCGCAGCGTCGATGGGCCCGAAGACGGCTCCGGTGCGGGTGGCGGCGCAGCGTCACGATCGCGCGCGTCCTCGTGCACGTCGGCGGCCGGCACCGTCGGCTCCGCCACCGCGGCCATCTTGATCGTGCCGCCAACGCCGCTGATCGGCGCCGCAGGCGCGGGCGTCGGCGCCGAGTCCGTGTACGAGGGCATGCGTTCCGTCAGCGCGAGCCCGATCGCCCGGTTGGGGAGCGGCAAGCTCCGCGCTGCGGCGCGCCGCCACACGAGAAGACCGTCGAGCGCCACCTCCAGCCCATCCGCGAGCTCGCGCATGGTGCAGCGCGCGGCTGGATCCTTCGCGATCGCCCGCTGCACCAAGTGCGAGAGACTGCCGGACACCTCCGGGCCCAGCGGGAGCGGCGGTGGCTCGCACTGAAGATGGCGCGCGCACATCGCCGGCACGGCCATGTCTTGGGGCACGACCGGGTTCATCCCCGTGATCAGCTCGTAGAGGATCAGCCCCATCGCGTAGACGTCGTTCTTCGGATCGGGGCTCTCTCCACGCCATAGCTCCGGCGGCATGTAGGCCATGGCGGTCAGCCGGTGCGCGCTGGCGCTGGTCGTCTTCACCCCCCAGCCAGGCAGCTTCACGCTGCCGAGGTCTGCAACCTTGGCGACGTCGTCGTGCGTCACCAGGATGTTCTCGGGGCGCATGTCGCGGTGGACGAAGCCCTTCCTGTGCAAGGCGCAGAGCCCCTCGCATGCATGCCGCGCGAGCGCGACGGCACGCTCGACCGGCAGCCGACCACCGGCAGCGATGCGGATCTCGTGGAGGTTCTTCCCCTCCACCAGCTCGAGCACGATCCACATCCGCTGGCTGTCGAGGCCGCTGTCGTACCAGCGCACGACGTTGATGTGCTCGATCATCGCGAGCGCTTCGCCCTCCTGGGCAACCCGCTCGCTGACGCTGACACCCTCGAACACCTTCAGGGCACGCCGCGCACCCTTGTGTACGGCCTCGTAGACGGTGGCGACGTTGCCTCGACCGATCACGCGAACGATCTTCGCGCCCCCGATCTCCGCGCCACGCTCCAGCACGTCTGCACTGTAGCGCGGTGGCCTGGCGGAGGCACTTCCGTCGTGTAGCGGCTACTTCCTGGGGGTCCGGCGCGGAGTGCTGCGCGCGGCGTCGGAGGTCTCCGACGTGTCGACCCAGCGCTGCGCCGCCGAGTAGAACTCCCGCACGAGCCCCACGATGAGCTGCCAGTCGAGCGGCACGTTGATGACCACCTCGCCGGCCATGTTCCAGAACTCGTCGGGGATCCCGCGCTGCCGCTTCCTCGCCTCCTCGAGCGCCGTGGGCCAGTCGGGGTGCGTGCGCAGCATCCCGCGCCTCGTGGGCGTCGTCTCCACCGGCCCGCGCGCGAGCATCAGCCACAGGACGCTGACCCCCGACGCGTCGGCGATGCGGGCGAGCGTGTCGGGCGAGGCGGCGACCTGTTCCGTGCGCCGGCTCAGCTTCGACATGGGCCCGGAGGCGATCCCCGCCTCGTCGCCGAGTTTGTTGAGCGACCAGCCACGGAGCTGGCAGATGTGCTCGATGCGCTCGCCCAGGGAGGATCCGGTCCAGTCTCGCGACACGACGGGAGGCTTAGCTTGTTCAGCTACAAAAGAGAAGCGAAGGCGAAGAGACATTCGGCGAGCCCGGGGCACACGGGACGCACGCCTGTGCGTTCGCGCATGTTCCATGCCCGTGCCTTGAGCGCGTGGGCAACGAACCCGTAAACAAAAGCGACGATGTTTACGGACTCGTTCGGGGCGCCAGGGCACGGGACGTACCAGCCACGTATCGCGCTCGCGTCGGCGTAGGAGTACGACCCAAGTGCCCGGAACAACGCTCGATCGGTCGTTTTTCTCCGTCGAAGCGTTTACGGATTCGCGAGCCCGTAAACGGAGTCCGTAAACATGTTTACGGACTCCGTAAACATGTTTACGAACCCGTAACAGGGGCCGCGAGCCCGTAAACACCGAGTGGGGCGTTTTGTCGTGAGCTAGGGTTGCGGCATGTCGATGCCCGGAACTCCCCTCCGCCAACGATGTTCGGTTTCAGGAGATGCTCTCCAAGGCGCTCGCGGTGCCTCACGACGACCTGGCCGAGCGCGCGACGAGGTGCGCGATCGACCTCGAGGCGTGCAAGCGCGAGCTGGGCGGCGCCCAGGACTGGGTCGCGTGCAACCGCACCAAGTGGATGGGCCCGCCCGGCATGCTGGTCGTCGCGGCCGCCACCTCGCAGGCTGTCGCCGCTGCGTACACGTTCCTCCCGCACGGCTGGGCGCTCGGGCTGACCGTGGCGCACTCGGTCATCTTCGGCGGGGTGGCCATGTGGGGACCGAAGAAGAGCCCCGCCATCAAGAACGCAGCGCTGGCGACCTCGCTGTCGGCGGTCGGTGGCCTCGGCGCCCTGGAAGGGACCGCCTGGCAAACGGGGCTCAGTGCGCGATCAGCGCCAGTAGTAGGAGTTAGGGCCATGGCAGCCTCGCGAATGCCCTCTGCCGCACGTTGAGCCCGGCTGCGTGTCTACGCCGATGTCGGAGCTTATCGACATGCAAGCGAAGCTTGCGCGGGCGGAGGCGCTCGCGGCTGCTGGGCAGGCTCGTATCGACGCCGCAGAGCGGCGAGAGGAGGAGGCGATCAACGATCGCCGAATCGCAGAAGATCGGGCGTCACAGGCGGAGGCGCGCGCCGCAAGTGCAGAAAAAGATCGGGCCTCTGCGCTGACCGACGCTGCGAAGGCACACGCGGAAAAGGCGTCTGCTGTGGCGGAGGCGCGGGAGAAAGAGCGCGAGTCATTGCTCGCGCTGCGGGAGGAGAGCAAGAGCGGGCTGATCGAGGAGAATCGAGCTCTCGGCGGCACCGTGACGCGGCTCCTCGCCGAGCACGAGGGGCTGGCCAAGCGGATGTCGGATGCGCTGGATGTGCTGGACCAGGAGCGGAAGGAGCACGCGAAGCTCCGGGCTTCGCGCCCCGACGTGCAGATCGAGGCGGAGAAGGCGGCCAGGGATCTGGAGAAGGCGCGGGTCGAGGCGGGGGTCCGCACGAGGGAGATCGAGTCCAACCACGATCTCGCTTCGATGCTGCTCACCGGCCTCGGGAGCACGCTCTTGCCGATGTCGGAGAAGGTGCTGGCGAAGGTGCTGGAGGACAAGTTCCCCCGCACGTTGCAGGTGGGCGCGGGCGCGCCGCCGCCGGCGAAGGCGGAGGGCGGCAAGGCGCCGCTCGAGGTGTGGAACGAGCTGCTCGTCGAGTGCTGGCAAGCGCTGTCGCCGACGTCGCGTCTACAAGCGGCGTTCGCGCTGGCCGAGAGCCGTTGGCTGAACGTGCTCCTCGTGCCCGACACACATCCGATCTTCGTGCGGATGCGAGAGGAGGTGGGGATCGAGAAGGTGAAGAAGCTGACGCAGATGACCTACACGCTGACGGGGATTTCCCCTGTGGCGGGCGACAGCACGAAGCCGGAACAGCCGGCGGACACGAAGGTGAACGGTGCCTCCCCGCGACCGGGTGGGTGAATCAACCAGGAGAGCAGGAGAACGATCATGAGCATGGCAGCAGATGCGATGAAGAGGGGCGCGGCGAGGCCTCCGGCGGGGCAAGACCGCGACGCCCCGGCCGGGCGCAGCAGCAACAACGAGGTCCTGGAGTCGCTCCAGGCCAGCGACTTCGGCAACGCGATCGCGCGCGAGCACGCGCGGGTGGAGCTCGAGGACATCCTCCGCCCGCAGCAGTCGATCTCGATCGTGCGTGACGGGGAGAAGAAGCTCATCACCAAGAGCAAGGCCGATACCGTCTACAGCCTGAAGGGCACGCTGCCCCCGGGGTTCTCGCTCAGCCACATCCTCTCGTCGAGGGACGATTGCGCCAACTTCGGCCTCGTCAACATCAAGATCCAGGCGTACGACCTGCAGACCGCCGGCGGCAGCACGGCGAGCGACTGCCTGCCCGGGCCTCTCGACATCCTCAGCGTCGAGCAGTGGATTCGCCGCAGCATCGCCCCCTTCGTGCAGGGGGACGGCCGGCTCAAGCAGGCGGTGGACGTCGCCATCACGATCTACGCCTGGAAGGACGACCAGCCGTTCCGCGGCATCTGGTTCGTGGGCGTGGAGAGCGGCAAGCGCTGCGCGCTGCGCGAGCAGTTCATCGAGACGGATCCGAAGGCGCCGGCGTCGCCCCTGCGGGCGATCAAGGAGGTCGGCGGGAGCGGGCGCAAGCTGGTGCTCGGGCTGGCCAAGAAGCACGGCTCGCGTCTGGTGTCGATGGCGGCCCAGCGGCTCGGCGGCGGATGATCGGTGAAGCCGCTCATTCGAGCGGTGCGGCCCTACGCGTCGCGCATCGAGTTCGTGCGCGACGCCGCCCAGCTCGTCTGCAAGGGCGGGCCGGTCGCCGGTGAAGCTCCCAAGTACGGAGTGGATCCGGACCTCGATGTGCTTCCGTGGCCCGCGGAAGTGCGCGCGTGCCCGATGTGCCGGAGGGACTGCAAAGGGCTGTCCCTCCGGCGCGCGCGCGAAGCGATCGATGATGGGCATCGTGTGGAGTTGGTCCTCACCAAGACCAACCCCGCTCACATGGCGGTGCGGATCGATGGCGTGTTGATCGATCCGAGCGAAGAGGCCGGCGCGGGGCACGCGCCCGAGTCGATCTGGGCCGAGGCCCTGATCGTGGGAGTCCGCTGATGAACAGCGAGCATCTGTCCGACGACGACGATGACGAGCAGGTCCATGTCCAAGGGGCGCCGGGCTACGGCGTGCGCGCGGAGATCATCGACGAGCAGGGCCAGCGCCATCAGGGCTTCCTGGCGGTCACGCCCAGCGAGCTCGGGAAGCTCAATACCAAGCGGCCCGAGACCTGGCCGGCGGGCACGCGAGCGGTGGCGGATGGGTCGCTCTACTCGCTGCTCTTGCCGGGGACCGTGCGGGTGTGGAAGCGGATCGGAGAGGATCGGACGCAGCGTCCGGAGCCGAAGCTGGTTCGGCCCTCCCGGCCCTCCGCGCCCGTGCCGGGACAGCGGTGGGTACAAGGCCGCTGGGAGCGCGGCGCCGATGGCAAGATGGTGTGGGTCGAGGGCCACTACGAGCAGGCGCAGGGCAGGCCCGCGGCGCCGCCCGGTGGGCGCCCGCCGAACCCGCGTCCCGCGCCGCCTGGTGGGCGCGCGCCGAACCCGCGCCCGGCGCCGCCGCCTGGTGGTGGGTACGCGCCGCCTGGTGGTGGGTACGCCGCCGCGTCCGCGCCCGGCCCCGCCGCCTGGCGGTCGCCCGCCGAGCCCGCGCCCCGCGCCGCCGCCGCATCCCCGCCCGGCGCCCGGCCCGGCCTGGCCCCCGGAGCCGCCCGCGCGCCGTGGCCCGCCGAGCCCGCACCGGGACTTCGATCGCTCGTACTCCGCCGAGTTCGATCCGAGCTGGGGAGCGCACGTTCACGCGGTCTATGACGACGGGTCCATTGCCCTGCACGACGGCCGCACGTTCGGCCCGCAGGACGTCGAGCAGTATTACGGCGATGGGCTGATCCTCCTGCGCGATGGGCAGCAGTTCGCGCCGCCCGAGGGCTCCCGACCCGTGCACACCGGCATGGTGACCGCCTGGGCCGCGCCGGTGGGCGTGCCTGGTCCGGAAGCCGCGGTCCACAAGGGCGTGGTGTTCGCGGGCCTCCCGCCCGGCACCATCTTCTTCGACGAGGATCACAGCTTCGGCTTCCAGACCCCGCAGGGCGAGCTGGTGACCGGGTACTGGAGCCCGGACGGCACGTACGAGATCGAAGATCCCCAGATCGAGGAGGTCCGCCGGGCGGCCGCCGAGGGGGCAGCGGAGGGCGTGGCGAGCGCGCTCGAAGCGATGGGCGGCGTGGGCGGCTACGACAACTACTACGACGACAATGGCCTGCTCAGCCTTCTGGAGTGATGAGCCATGGCGATCAAGGCTACCGGCGCGGTCGTCGCCTCCTACTCGATCCCGAACACCAGGGGTCCAGTCCGAGTCTTCATCGACTGCCGGCGCGTGAAGACGGACTCGCCCAAGGAAGAGCGCACGGGGCCGGGGCCGGGCCCGGATGGAACCTCGCTGCATGTCCGATGGGAGCGCTCGGGAGGCATCCTCAAGGCTCCTTCGGGCGTGCTCGGCGAGCTCGCCTTTCTGGAGTTCGACGCGGATGACCACGTCGATCTCCCCGAGGGCTGCGGCACGTTGAAGCTGGTCGGCGGAGCAGGCGAGTACGAGGCGGCCATCTACGAGGCGTGCCCCCTGCCGCCGGAGCTGTACCGCCCGCGCCGGCGCCGCCTCTCGCGGGTCCTGAACAGCCCGCACCCCGGGCTGCGCTTCTTCGTGCCGCGCGGCCACGAGCGAATCGGCTCCGCCCTCGTCACCGGCGTGAGGGCTACCTCCGATGGGGTGATCAGCCGACTGACCCCCACGCCGGAGGCATGTGTGGCGGGGCAACTCTACGCCTTCTCGGCGAAGGCGAGGATCTTCACGGAAACGCTGGTGTTCTGAGGAACAGCCCATGATCTTCGAACTGGCCGTGCTCATTGGGACCGTCGGTGGGTTGAGCGCTCCGAGCTGGGGGCCCTGGGCGCTCACGGCCGTGCGACGGAGGTTTGGAAGAGGCGGGATGGATGTGAAGTCCCCCCGCTACCGGCGCGGCGCTGATGCGCCGGGCCCCGTGCCGCAGGAGTGGCAGCGGTTCGGCGGTGCGCTCCCGGCGCTCCGTGGCGCGCCGGCGAATACCATCTTGGCGGTGCCGGGGCTGGCCAAGCAGCCGCCCATGGTGCGGGCGGTGCTGCTCGACATCGCGGAGCAGCTCCAGATCCCCGTCGACTCGCTCGCCGCGGTGATCAGCCACGAGAGCCGGTGGGACGAGCGCGCCAAGAACCCGCTCGGGGCCTTCGGCCTGATCCAGTTGACGCGGGGGGCCAAGCTCCCCGGGTTCCTGGGCGACAGCGCGGGCCGCGTGCTCGAGCTCGACGCCGTCGAGCAGCTCCGCACGGTGGCGGCGCCGTACTTCGCCCGCGTCGGCGCGAAGGTGCACGGGGCTCACCCGGGGGCGCTCGCGATGGTGAACTTCGTGCCCAGGGACTTCGGCCAGGCCGAGGGCTTCGTCATCGCCGCGAAGGGTGGCAAGGACGCGCAGATCTACGCGGCCAACGCGGCGCTCGGGGGCGCGGCGGGTGGCAGCAAGGATCAGATCACGGTGGGCGACGTCTACGCCCACATCGCCAAGACGTGCGCGGAGGCGAAGGGGCAGCGCGTCGCCGTCGACGGCACCATGGTGGCGCCGCCGCCCAGGCTCCTTGGCTCGGCGCCTGTCTCGGCGCCTGTGCCGAGCGCGCCGCCGCCCAAGGTGGCTCCGGCGCCGCTCCAGCAGGCCCCCGCGAGCTTCGTCGGCGCCGACCCGGGGCAGCTCAAGAGCAGCTCGTTCCTCCCGAGCTTCGTCAACGCCGACCCGGGACAGCTCAAGAGCAGCGGCCCGGCGGTCCAGAACCAGAACCTCGTCAGCGCCGACCCCGGGCAGCTCAAGCTCGGGCCGGCGAGCAAGGCTCCCCGCAAGGAGAACTCGCTCGAAGCGGTGCCGATGCGGCTCGGTTCCGATCCCGAGCAGGAGCAGGAGCCACGGGGGCGGAGATCCACGTGGCGGGCAGCTCGATCCGCGGCCTGATGCTGGCCGCCGTCGAGGCCGGCTCGCACGAGGAGCCGATCTGGACGCCGATCGATCTGCCGCAGCACGACCTGCGCGTGTTCGTGCTCCACAACCCGCTGCGCTGCCGCGTCGGTGGGCGCTGGCTCATGCTCGGGATGAGCTACGCCGAGGTCATCCAGATTTGCCGGCGGCTCGCCGGCGGGATCGAGCACGGCGGCGGAGCGCTGCCTCCCACCGCCGACATCGTGGATGCGGCCTGGCAGCGCGCGCGCGCCGAGCGGCACGTGCTCCAGCCGTACGGCCTCAATCAGCAGGCGGGCGATGACGCGCTGATGGCGAGCATCGAGTTCGCCAGTCGCCACAACGACAACATCGAGCGGCAGATGCGCGCGTTCGGGCCCGATGCGTTCGCGCGGGACCACGGCAAGGACTGGTGCATCGACCCGCGCATGCTGACGCTCGCGCCGAACGGCGTTCCGCGCGGCGTCGCGGAGTACGGATGGCGACAGCCCTCCGGCGTGCCGATTCAGAGCATGGGGCCCGGGGGCCACGACACCAACTACGTCGACTACTCGATGTGCTGCCAGAACCTCGTGCAGCGCTCGGCCGAGAAGATCTCCACCGGCGCGCGCGTGGACCTCGCCGACGTCTACGAGTCCTGGTTCGGCCACATCGACGGCATGACCGCAGAGATCGCGAGGTTTCTCTGATGTACGTCGACGCGAACGGCCAGGTGCACGACGGCGAGGACGGCGATCACTTCAGCGCCATCTCGCAGACGGGGTACCGACTCTCGGGAGACGGGCCGCTGCAAGACCGCCTGGAGCGTGCCGCGGACAACGCGGCGTCGTTCGCGCGTGGCGAGCTTGACGTCACCGTGCCGACCGCGCTGAAGGTCGTCGTCGGGGTGGTGGCGGTCGGCGTGGTCGCGCTGCCGCTGGGGGCCATGGCGCTCTCGTTCTTCGCTGCCCGGAAGGCCGCGCGTGCGGCGGCTGCTGCCGCGCCCTACGTCGCCGAAGCGGGCCCCGCGATCATGGCGGTGGTGCCCGAGGCCGCGCCCGTGGTGGCGGCCGCCGGCGTCCTCGATGCGGTGCGGAAGGTGCGCGCGGGGCAGCCGGCTCCCGCTGGCACCAGCGAGCACGTCGCCCAGCTCGTGGGCACCTTGCGCACCCTCCCGCGCGACCCGGCGCGTGCAGGTGCGGGGCCCACCAAGCTGAGCGCGACGGTGCCCGGCGCGCCGGCGAGCGAGCTTCCTTCGCGCGTGGCCGTCGAGGATCCCGCGCTCACCGTGCGCGATCCGAGCCGGAGCTACGCGGGGCAGCTCCTCGGCGCGCTGCGCACGATCGCGCCGGAGTCGAACGCGCCGAGGGTCGAGGTGGATGGCGTGCCTGTGCGCGCGGAGCTGGTGAGACCGGAGGAGCAAGACGTATGAGCACCCGAGCACCGGAAGAGTGGACGGCAGCAGAGCGGTCGCGCGCGAACATCGCCGCCATGGCGCTCACGGCGGAGCTTCTGCGCTCCCCGCGCGCGCTGACCGACGCCGATCGCGAGACGCTGCGCGCGTACTCGGGCTGGGGTGGGCTCTCGCTGCGCAAGCTCGCGCCGCGGTTCCCTGCGGGCGTGCCGCTGCCGGACGAGCGGCAGCTCATCCACGACTACTACACGCCGCAGCTCATCAGCGATGCGATCGCGCGCGCCGTGGCGCCGCTCCTCCCCGCGCTCGCCGGTGCGGATGGGGCCGTGAGAGCGCTGGAGCCGAGCGCCGGGATCGGCCGCTTCCCCTCGGCCTTCGCGGCGCACGCGCCCAAGGTGCCGGCGATCCGGTGGCAGGCGGTCGAATACTCGAAGCTCAGCGCGACGCTGCTCCAAGCGCTCTTCCCGGACCTGCCGGTGTTCGTCGGACCGTTCGAGCGCTGGGTGGCCGACAACGACGATGAGCGCTTCGAGCTCGTCGTCGCCAATCCCCGTATGGCGAGCGCGGCCCGGCGAAGACCGAGGATCCCGACCGGAGCTATCGCCTCCCCGTGGACAACGCCTACGCCTACTTCCTGCGGCGCACGCTGGATCTGCTGGCGCCGAACGGGCTCGGCGTCCTGGTGATCCCCTCGGCGTTCCTCACGGGCACCGCGAGCGAGCAGGTCGAGCTCCGCAAGCTCGTGCTGCGCCGGCATCACCTCGCGGCCGCATTCCGCCTGCCGAGCGGGGTCTTCGCGGGAGCGACTGGAGACCGCAACCAGGTCGTGGCCGCCAAGCATGTCCTCAACACGGACATCGTGTTCTTCCGCGCGCGCGGCGGGCAGCTCGGCGAGATCGACGCCGGCGATCAGTTCATCGTCGAGGGCGACTACTACGAGCAGTTCCCCGAGCACGTGCTCGGCGAGGAGCACGGCGGCAAGTACGGCAAGGCCGACCGCACGCAGACCGAGGTGGCCTATCAGGTGGTGGGCGCGTTCGAGGGGCTGCCCGCGCTTATCGAGCGCCCGGTCTGCACGGCCTGCGTGGTGGTGGAGCCGGCGCCGGTGAAGCGCCGTCCCGCCGCGAGAACGGCGGCCACCGCGGCGCCGGCGCCCATCGCGATCCACTGGCTCTCCAACGCGGCGAGCCTCGGCCGTCGTGTGCGCGCGTTCCTCGCCGACGTCGCGCGCGGTGACACGGAGGTGCCGGCGCTCGCGTGGCAGGAGCTCCATGACGCGCTCACCGACTGGACGACGAAGTACGGGGCGCCGTCCCAGCAACCCGAGCTGCTCCAGCTCGCGAAGAACAACGACGACCTCGCCTCGTTCCTCGCGGTCTTCGAGAAGAACAGCGCGCGCCCCATCTCCGCGCTCCGCACCAAGCCGGCGTGGGAGCCGCGCTACAAGGGGCGCGCGGATGACGTGCTCGCGCTCGCGGACTGGATCTATCGCCAGCGCCGCACCCTGCGCTACGCGGACCTCGGCAAGCTCAACCCGGCGCCGCTCTTCGCTGCCGGTTGGTGTGAAGACACCCCCGGCGAGCTCGTGCCCGAGCGCGACTACTACACCGGCGATCTGTGGCCCAAGTACGACCGGGCGCGGGCCCGCGCGGATCAAGGGGACCAGCAGGCGGCGGTGCAGGCGCGCAAGCTGCTCGACGTCATCAAGCCGGCGCTCTTCGACGAGATCGAGGGCGTCTCTCCGCGCCAGGGCTGGGTGCCGCTCGAGCTCGTGGCCGAGTGGGTGGCGCCGCTCACCATCGACAAGAGTCCTCCCAAGCTGGTCCGCAAAGGTGGTCTGCTCCAGATCGACGGCGAGGACTACGAGCAACTCGATCGCACCGAGGCAGGCATCGGGATCGAGCTGATGAACTTCCTCGGGTGGGTGAACCACCACGCGGAGATGTTCCGGCCCCAAGCGCCGGACGTGAAGTTCCGGGTCGGGCACTTCATCCTCGTCGCGCTCGACCCCGATCCCGGCGCGCCCAAGACGCTGGGCACGATCGTGAAGATCACCGGCTCCTCCGGCGGTCTGCGCGATTCGGTGAACATCAACAAGGAGGGCGAGTCGTTCCTCGAGATCGCCATCGAGGATCAGCCGAACCTCCGGTTGAACGCGGCTTCGGTGTACGCGCCGAGCCTCGACGAGGTGCGCCTCGGCACCGGCCAGCGCTGGGAGCGCCAGTTCCGCGAGTGGTGCGCGGCCGATCCCACGCGTCGCGAGCTCATCGAGGCCACCTACCAGCGCACGTTCCAGGGCTATCGCGCGCCGACGCCGGAGGAGACGCCGGTGCCGATCGCGCGCTGGACCAAGGCGGGCTTCCGGCTGCACTCGTATCAGACCGCCTCGCTTCGCCGGCTGCTCGCCGCGCGCGGAGGCCTCGCCGCGCTCGACGTGGGGCTCGGCAAGACCGCGGTGGGCATCGCCGCGTGGCGGCGGCGCGCCAAGAGGGCTGGGCCAAGCGGCCCGTCGTGCTCGTGCCCAACTCCCTCGCCGAGAAGTGGGTGAGAGACATCCTCGCGCTCCTGCCGGACTACCGCGTTGGGCGCATCGGCTGGAAGAAGAAGCTCATCATCCGCGGCAAGTACGCGGGCAAGTTCACTGTCGACACCGACACGCCCGAGGATCGCGCGCGCACGTGGAGCGAGTTCCAGGCCGGCGAATACGACGTCGTGGTGATGACCTACAGCACGCTCGCGCGCACCAGCATGGACGAGCAGAGCGTTGGTCGGTACGCCGCGCGCACCGCCGCCATCGAGCGGCAAGTCACCCTCCGGCGGCGTTCGGCGCGGCGGAAGCAGCGGTCCGCGGAGCAGGCCGATCGCGCGGTCAACCTCTCCGAGCGCGAGGAGGCGGTGATCAACGAGGGGGTCGGGGCCTGGGTCGCGGAGCAGCTCGAGCTCCCGAAGGGCTGGAAGTACGACCCCGGCATCACCTGGGAGAGCCTCGGTGTCGACCTCCTGGTCGTCGACGAAGCCCAGAACTTCAAGAACCTCTTCATGCCCGAGGAGCGCGAGGGCGGGGTGCCGAAGTTCATGGGCAATCCCGGCGCGGGCTCGGCGCGCGCCTGGAACCTCGACTTCCGCGCGGGCAGCGTGCGCGACAAGACCGGCGGCGCCGGCATCGTGCTGCTCTCGGCGACGCCGGCCAAGAACTCCCCGCTCGAGTTCTTCAACCTGCTTCGGTACATCGACCCAGACGCCTTCGCGCGGCTCGGTGTGCAGGACTCCGAGCAGTTCATCGACCGCTACTGCCACGTCGTCCTCAAAGACGTGATCTCGATCTCCGGCGAGGTCGAGCAACGAGGCGCGGTGGTCGGCTTCAAGAACCTCGATGAGCTTCGGGGCGTCATCTTCCGCTATGGCGACTTCAAGACGGCCGAGCAGGTGGGCCTCCCCATCCCCGAGGCCAAGCCCATCCGCATCAGCGTCGAGCTCGATGCCCGCCAGGAGGCCAAGTACGCCTACTACCTCGACCAGATCGAGGCGATGCGCAGGAACCCGAAGCTGGGCAACCCGCTCGGGCTCATGGCGCGGCTCAACCTGGTGGCGATCCACGCCGACCTCGACGAGCACTACGGCTGGAAGGATCGCGCCGGAGCGGCCCGAGAGGGAGGTCAACGGGCGCCTGGTTCCGGCGACGCCACCGACCACCGACGCGCGCAAGGTCCCGAACCCGCACAGCCCCAAGCTCGATGCGGTGGTGCGCGAGGTCCTCGGCCAGTCGGGGTGTGGGCACATCGTCTTCTGCGACAACCTGGCCGTTCACCGATGGCTGCAGATGCTGCTCGTCGAGGCCGGGATCCCCGAGCGCGAGATCGGGCTGCTCAACGCCGAGGCCGCCAAGACGAGCGACGATCGCATGCACATCGCGCAGGCGTTCACCGGCACGCCGGCCATGATCAACGGCACGCCGGTGCCCGAGAGCGCGCTCGCGAACGCCGGCCCGGAAGACGTGATCTCCGAGCCGGTGCGGCCCACGCTCCGCGTCGTCATCGCGAACCAGGTCGCCTACGAGGGCGTCGATCTCCAGACCGAGACCTGCCAGATCCATCACATCGACCTGCCCTACGAGCCGGCGACGCTCCAGCAGCGCGCCGGCCGCGCGGTGCGTCAGGGCAACAAGCGCTCGCAGCTCCTATCAAGTCTACATCTCGGCTCGGTCCCTGGATGGTTTCCGCTTCAACCTCATCCAGGAAAGCTGGGTGGATGGACGCGCTCATCGCGGGCACCGCGCGCGACCAACAACCCCGCGGGCCCAGGAGCTCATCAGCATCGAGGACCTGCTGATCGAGCTGAGCCGTGACCCGGAGTACGCCCGGAGGATGCAGGCGGCGCAGCGCGAGCGGCGTCGCGTCGAAGCCTCGACCAAGATCGCCAAGGCGGCGAGCGCGACCCTGCGCGCGGCCGCTGGTCGGTTCACGCTGGCGCGCGAGACGGTCGATCCGCTGCGCCGCATGTCGCTCGAAGCCGACGCGGAGAAGCTCCTCCGTCAGCTCGACGACGTGAACAAGCAGGCGTGGCCCTGGGCGGGCTGGGCGCAGGCCGCGCGCGAGCACTCGATGCTGGTGCCCACGGGCGGGCAGTCGCCCGCGTACGAGACGCTTCGCGTCTCCTTCCCCGACGCGCTCGACCCGGACCGCATTCGCCACGTCGAGTTCGGCAAGAGCGACGGGACGCACATCGGCGCCCGCGCCCGCGGCTCGGCGAGCTGGAAGTCCATCCCGCCCGAGGAGGTGCTCAAGTTCAACCTGCGTCCCGAGCACGCCAACGTGGCTTGGCCGGCGGAGGAATCCGAGGTCGCGGAGTCTCTGCGCAAGAAGCTCCAAGCGCTCTACAGCCGCGACGGCTGGAAGGAGCTCGGGTGGTCTCTGGCTCCCGACGCGTTCGTGCAGAAGTGGTGGGATCGGTCGAGCGAGATGTTGCTCCGCCGCATGGCGGACTTCGCCGAGACGATCCCCGTGCCGGTGCTCTTCGGCAACGTGATCGGCTTCGGCTACCGCCGGCGCGAGGGGAAGATGCCGGATCACGTCTTCCCTCCCACCGCCGCGGGGTGGGCCGAGTACCTCAAGCGCGCCATCGCCGGCGACAAGCTCAAGGGCTCGCCGATGCGCTCGGAGATCGGCGACATCGGCCTCTGGTGGTGGGGGCGCGCCGTGCCGCGCGACCTGTTCGTGGAGGCGGAGTTCGCGGAGGCGCTGGGCGAGCTCGACGTCGCTCTCGCCGAGTTCGAGAGGACCAAGAGCAACCGCGTGCTCGTGGCCATGCGCGCCATCGAGGCGAACGCTCTGCGACCGATCGACGACGTCGTGCTGCGGCGTGTGGCGGCGGCGTTCGAGGGGCTCGACGAAGGCATCATCACGAAGGGCCTGGCCACGCCGAAGGTGCGGTCGCTGATCGCGCTGCGCCAGCGTATGGGGCGCGCTCCGGCGCCCGCTTCCGCGCGTGCCGTGGTGCCTGCTTCCGCGCGTCCTGTGGCACCCACGACGCCCGCGTCTGCGCGTCCCGCAGTGTCCACGCGCGCCCCGGAAAGCGTCTCCTCGGTTCACGTCGGCCCCGGCTCACGAGCTGGCGATCCGTCAGTGGGCTCCCTCCGGCTCGTTCGGTTCCTGCTGCCGAACATGCGGGTGGCGCGCCCCAAGCTGAGCCGCGAAGCGCTGGTGCTGCTGCAAGAGCAGGGGGTCTATGCCACCGCTCCGGACCGGGAGGGGCTCTACGCGACGAAGCCGACGTGGGGAACCGCCACCGAGGAGATGCGCCGCATGCTGCGCGACGTCCCCGGCGTGCGCGAACGCGATGTCACCGCGGAGTACGTGTTCGGTCGCACGCGGGCAGCGCGCGACTACGACTACCCGTGGACCCTGTCGCTGGATGAGTCGGACCCGGCTCGTCGCCTCGTGGCCCTTCCGCCCGGCAACCTGGCCCATCAAGTAGGCAGGTACGAGTCGGGCAACCATCGCTTCGAGCGCGTGCTCACCAGCCGGGCGGACGTGATCGCCGACATGGTGGAGCGCACGGATCGCGGCGAGATCACCAGCGACCTCGCGGATGCGGCGCTTCAAGCGCACGACCGCGTGCTCGATCAGCTCGGCAAGCCGATGAGCGACGATCCGCGCGCCGTGGCGGCCTACCAAGCTGCTCTTGGCGCTGGGGGGAAGGACTCCCGCGCGGTGCCGGCTCCCTCGGCCTCCCAGCGTCCGGCGTCGAGCCGAAGGGGGGCGCCCGCCTCTCGGGTGCCCGCGTCCTCCCGCCGCGCGCCGTTCTCCACGACGACCCCCTCTCGGGCAGCCCGCATCGAGCGCCACCTCGAAGGACTTCGCAGCAGTGAGGCCAAGGCCCGCGCCGACAAGCTCGCACGGGACAAGCGAGAGATGCGGGAGGCCCTCGCAGAGACGATCCGCGAGCTGGTGAACAAGATCCGCCGCGCCCGCGCGGACCGTCGCGCCGACCTGGAGGCTCAGCACACCAAGGAGCTCGGCGAAGCGTTCCTGGCGCGGGCCGCGCTGCGCGACCCCCGCGCGATCGCCTACTGGAACGACACCGAATGGGAGGAGGACTTCGTCACGGTGCTCGCGCGATGGGCGCGCGTGCCGAGCAACATCCCGCCCGCGGAGCAGCTCCGCCTGTTCGAGCAGGCCGCGCGCTCGGCGCGTGCACCGGCGTCAGCCCCGCGCCGCGCAGCCACGGACGACGAAGACGAGTTGCTTGCCGCGCTCGAACTCGACCCTGAGCTCGAAGGTGCGATCGAGCTCGATGGCGATGACGAGCTGATGGCTGCCATCGAGCTCGACCCCGAGCTCGAAGACGCGCTCGAGCTGGACGCTGCGGTGTGACCTGGAGGGAACATGGCAAAGATGAATTGGAAGGGTTGGATCGCGCTCGATGGTCTCTCGAACGACGCCATCAAGGCTGCTGCCAAGGAGATCGGCGTCGAGCGTCTCAACCTCGGCAAGGCCGGCGACGCGAAGGCACGCCGCGAGATCAAGAGCATCGCCGACAAGTGGGCGAAGAAGTTCCCGGTGGCGAAGGACGAGAGCCCGAGCACGCCGCAGAGCGGGGCGAAGCCCAAGGCGGAAGCGAAGCCTCCGGCCCCGGCGAAGGCCGAAGCGCCGCCCAGCGAGCCGAAACCCAAGGCGAAGGCGAAGCCCAAGGCCGCACCGAAGAGCGAGCCGAAACCCAAGGCCGCACCGAAGAGCGAGAAGCCCAAGTCGGGCAAGGCCAAGAAGGCGAAGCCCAAGGCCGCACCGAAGAGCGAGGCGAAGCCCGCACCGAAGAGCGAGGCGAAGCCCGCGCCGAAGAGCGAGCCCAAGTCGGCCAAGAAGGCGAAGCCCGCGCCGAAGAGCGAGAAGCCCAAGTCGGCGAAGGCCAAGAGGGCGAAGGGGAAGTCCAAGGCGTCCGGCGTCACCGAAGCGATGATCAAGGAGCTGCAGGCCCAGCTCGTCACCAAGCTCGCCGAGCTCCGCGTGTCGTGCCCCGGGGAGCGCGCCCACCTCATGGAGGATGCTGCCGCCGTGCTCGCCACGGCGCGCGCGGTCGCGTTGGTGTCGCCGGAGGTCCGGCGCGCGCGCAACGAGCTGCAAAGCGCGCTCGAATCGTTCGCCGGCTACACGGTCGCGAGGGACGCCATCGCCGCGGCGGAGAAGAGCGTCCCGGTCCGCGAAGCCAAGGCCCACGTCAAGGCCGTGATGGCCGAGCAGATCAGCGAGCGTGAGCGGCAGATCCTCGAAGACGCTGAGCAGGACCCGCGGGTCATCGCGGCCCGCGCAGCGCTGGCCGCGGCGCGCTCGCCCGAGACCGTGCAGAAGGCGATGGCCAACCTGAGCACGGCGCGCGACCACTGCCGCCGAAGCGCGCGCGCCCTGCGTGAGACGTACGGAGGACAGATCGACAAGCTGCGCGCCGACCTGGCCGCGACGGGGCCGCTCGAAGTGGCCCCCGCGCCGGGCGTGATCCCCACCGCCGAGCAGCTCCTCTTCGGGCCGCGGACCGTCGCGAGCGCGAGGGCGTCATGAGCCGCGAGGACCAAGACAAGAACGCCGAGGAGCTGCTCAACGCCCTCAAGAGCGCGGCTCGCCGTGTCGCCGGCCACTACACCCGCGGCGCCGTCGAGATCGCCGGCCAGGCGGTCGGCCGCACCGTGGCGGAGGCCGATCAGCTCCTGCGCGATCCGAGAGCGGAGCCGCTGCGGCAGCTCTGGCATGCGGTCAACCTCGCGAGCGGCGGCGAGGCCGAGCGCGGAGCGTTGAGCGCCGCCGAGCGGCTGCGCGACGCGCTCTCGCGGACGAAGGGCAACCCGCGATGAAGCCCTACGTGCTGCCGCCGGCGCTGCGCCAGCAAGACGCTCCGCCTGCGCGCACCACCATCGCCGCGCCGGCCGCCTCGCTCCTCGGCGTGTGGGTGGCCGCGAGCGCCATCGCGAGCACCGCGCTGGGAGGGCTCTTCGCGTTCGGGGCCAAGCGCTCCGGCGCGTCCAGTGCGTCGGCGATCACCTGGGGCCTGCTCGGCGGGCTCGCGCCCACGCCGCTCGCCGTGCTCGGCGGCGCGTACCTGCTGGCGCAGCAGACCCCTCGGCCCGATGTCGGGCTCGCCCACGAGGCCACCACCGAGAACGCCGGCAAGCAGCTCGTCGTGGCGCTGCCCGAGTGGACCAAGGCCAGGCTGCTCCGCGAGGGCAAGAACGACGACAGCATGAACGCGAACGTGCGCGCGTGGCCATGGGGCCCGATCCAGACCGGGCTCCCGGAGGGCTCCGTCGTGGAGGTGCTCGAAAGCACCGTCGCGCCGGAGCCGGGGAGCCTCGCGCTCAAGACCTGGCACCAGGTCCGCACCCTCGACGACTCCATCACCGGGTGGATGCACGGAGACCTCTTCCGATGAAGCCTTACCAGTTGCCCGAATGCCTCCGCGTGCAAGGCGCGCCGCCCGCTCCGGCAGCGGCTCCTCCTCCTGCGGCAGGCTCCGGCGAGCGAGGCGTCCTCCTGGCCGAGCGGCCTCGTGGCCACCGTGTACGGCCTGCTGAGCCTCGCGGGCACGGCGGCCGGCGCGTACCACGGCGCGCGCCGCAACCACGGCTCGGTGTGGTCCGCCGTGGTGTGGGGCTTCCTCGGCGGCGCGGCGCCGCTGATCACGGTGCCCGTCGCGGCGGCGCAGGGCTTCGGCCAGCCGCGCCAACAACACGATGACCCGAAGCCCGAGTGATCATGGCCACGGACCTCGAAACCACGACCGCGTTCGGCGCCGTCTCCGGATTGACGGTCCTCGCTGATCCCGCGCTCAAAGACGACCTCTCCAAGCCGGCGCTCGCGCTCGCGACAGCGCTGGATCATGGGCTCGGGCAAGCGCTCGGGTTCGGCAAGGGACTGACCGAGGCGGGGATCGATGCCGTCGCGACCCTCGCGGGCGACATCGCGTCCGTGAGCACCGACGTCGCGGAGATCGTCGGCGGGCTGATGCAGGCCGTGCCCATCGTGGGGCAGCTCGTGGCCGTCGTCCTGAAGGTGATGACCATCAGCCTGGCTCAGACCAAGACTCCCGCGCAGCGCTGCCAGGAATGGCAGCGCCTCTACGCGGCCGTGCCGACCGGCAGCATGCTGGGTGGGGGAGGCGGCCAGCCGTTCGTGCCGGCCGACTACTTCGCGCGCATCGTCGACGCCAGGGGTCGCGGGATCGCACGGGAAGAGGAGCGCGACGCGGTGCTCGGCACCGGATACCCGGTCTACAGCCTTCTCATCAGTCCAAGTGACCGCAAGTATCGATCGCTGCTCGGCATGGCGCTCATGCTCGTCACCGAGGGGACGCTGATCGACGAGGACGACCTGAGCGAAGCGGACTGGGGGACGGGGAAACCGCCGGGCCTCAATGCCCTTCACCCTCCCTATGCGCTTGGTCTCGTCGATCGGTTCAAGCCCCGCGTAGACGGCAAGCACCTCGAAGAGTCTGACACGAAGTACAGCGCGGATCTCGGCAAGCTCGTCTTGAGCCCGGAGCTCGGTGGGTTGCCCGATATGCGGAAGTTCCCGGGAGCCATGAAGGTCATCTATCGTCGCCACGTACGCGACTACTACGAGGCGTACGCGAAGGCGTGGCACCGCGGGACCGAGGACTGGGGAGCCGAGGACGCCGCCAAGAACGACCCGCAGCGCACGAAGCGCGGGCTTCCGCGCGCCTGGCGGCGGCGATTTCGCGGGCTCCGGCGGGGGATCGAGTCCCTGCATCGCAAGGACGACGGCGGCACCGGGCTCTGGATCCTCTACATGGACCTGCTCGCGGCGGCCTTCAAGCGTGGGTATCTCTCTCGCGACTTCGTCCGCTGGAACATCATCGTGGATCAGAACCTCTACTGCGTGGACGGCCTCGCGGAGACGATCACGCAGATGGCGACCAACTGGTCGCACACCATCGAGCCGTACTACGACCAGGGCCAGGCGAAGCTCGACGCGCTGCTCGGCCACCAGGACGAGACGCCGCCCAAGCCGGCGCCCGAGGCTCACGACACCGCGGGCGGGATGCGGATCGTGACGACCTTCGCGAAGGTGCTGTTCCCGCCGGTAGGGCTGTGGAGCGCGCTCCGGCGCGGCTCCGATGGAGGCGCGCCGCAATGACACGCATCTACCTCGATCACCACGCCACCACCCCCGTGGACCCGCGGGTGCTCGACGCCATGCTCCCGTACTTCACGGAGATGTTCGGCAACCCGGGCTCCGTGCACGCGCATGGTCGCGACGCGAGCGACGCGGTGGAGCGCGCCCGCGCGGCGATCGCGACCGCGATCGGCGCCGAGGAGGCCGAGGAGATCCTGTTCACCTCGGGCGCGACGGAGAGCGACAACCTCGCGCTCCGCGGCGTGCTCACCTGGTCGCGCCAGCGTGGCGGCCACCTCATCACCACCGCCATCGAGCACAACGCCGTGCTCAAGGTCGCCGAGCAGCTCCGCGGCGAGGGCTTCCGCGTGACCGTCCTGCCCGTCGACCACGACGGCCTGGTCGACGTCACGCGCCTCGCGAAGTGCATCCGCGCGGGCGAGCCGACGCTGGTGTCGGTGATGGCCGCGAACAACGAGATCGGCACGGTGCAGCCGATCGCCGAGATCGGGCGCGTCTGCCGCGAGCTCGGCGCCCTCTTCCACTGCGACGCGACGCAGGCGGTCGGCAAGATCCCCTTCGACGTGATCGCGATGTGCGTCGATCTGGCCTCGATCTCCGCGCACAAGATGTACGGGCCGAAGGGCGTGGGCGCCCTCTACGTGCGCCGCGAAGTGAGCCTGTGCCCGAGCATGCTCGGCGGCGGGCAGGAGCGTGGGCTTCGGCCGGGGACGCTCAATGTGGCGGGGATCGTCGGCTTCGGTGTGGCCGCAGAGCTCGCCGCCGGCGAGATGGACTCCGAGGCCGCGCGCGTGGGCGAGCTACGCGATCACCTCCTGGCGCTCCTCGCCGACGAGCTGGGCGATCGCCTCCACGTCAACGGCTCGATCGAGCACCGGCTGCCCGGCAACCTCTCGATCTGCCTCGATGGGGTCGACGGTCGCGAGCTCGTCGCCGAGCTCGACGCGCGCGGCGTCTGCGTCTCGACCGGCTCGGCGTGCTCCCGCGGGCTCACCCCGTCGCATGTCCTGCTCGCCCTCGGGCACTCGGAAGAACAAGTGTGGTCCGCGATCCGCATCGGGCTCGGGCGCGGGACGACGCTGGAGGACATCGAGACGGCGGCCGCCGAGATCCTGGACGCGGTGCGCGCGCCGGTGCTGCACGTCGCCGGCGCGCCTGCCGACGAGAACGAGGACGTCGTCGAGCGCTTCACGTGGACCATCCAGTACGACGCCGTGCCGCGGGCCGCGCGTGTCGTGCGACTCCCCGAGGACGGAGGCTTGGAGATGCGCTTCGAGGGGGTCGATGGGCAGCCGCGCCGCGTGCCGGTGGACATCGACTACCGCCCCGAGCGGCTCGATCGCGCCCCCGCCGGCCTCGAGCGCCTCGCGACCGTCACCTCGGAGGTCGGGCTCGCGACGCGCGTGCTCTGGGGCTGGGTGAGCCCGAAGCATCGAGACCTCGGCACGGTGATCCCGTTCGGGGTTGGCGGCGTGACCTACGCCGCGCGGCTGGAGAAGCACTGGAACGCGCCGGTGGGCCTGAGCGTGTACCGCGTGGCCGCGAGCGGAGCGTGAGCCCTTGCGCTCCCTGCCCGTGCTGGATCCCGAGCTCGAAGCGGCGCTGGAGCTCGACCCCGAGGCCACGACCGAGCCCGAGTCCCTCGACGGCTACGCGACGATCATCGTGGCGGTCGCCGGCAAGGACTCCATCGCCTGCCTGCTCACCTGCATCGAGCAAGGCGTGGATCTCCGGCGTGTCGAGCTCTGGCACCACGAGATCGATGGCCGCGAGGGCTCGGCGCTCATGGACTGGCCCTGCACCCCGGACTACTGCCGCAAGCTCGCGGCGGCGTTCGGGGTGCCGATCTACTTCAGTTGGAAGGCCGGCGGCTTCGAGGCCGAGATGCTCCGCGAGGACGCGCCGACCGCAGCGATCCGCTTCGAGGCGCCGGAGGGGCTCTGCGAAGCGTCACCCGATGACACCTGCGAGGTGGGCGGCGCCGGGCCACGCAACACCAGGCGCATGTTTCCGCAGCAGAGCGCGTCGCTGAGCACCCGCTGGTGCTCGGCCTACTGCAAGGTCGATGTGGCCGCGTCGGCGCTCAGAAATCAGCCCCGGTTCGAGGGGCGGCGCACGCTCTTCATCACCGGCGAGCGCGCCGAGGAGAGCGCCGCCCGCGCGAAGTACGTCCCCTTCGAGCGGCACCGCTCCGACCTCCGCGATGGGAAGGTGCGGCGCCACGTCGACCACTGGAGGCCGGTGCATGCGTGGCCCGAGCGCGAGGTGTGGGAGATCCTCGAGCGCCACCGGATCAACCCGCACCCCTGCTACCGCCTCGGCTGGGGCCGGTGCTCCTGCGCGAGCTGCATCTTCGGCAACGCCAACCAGTGGGCCTCTCTGCGGAAGGTGAACCCGCGGCAGTTTGCGCGGATCGCCGCCTACGAGCGCGAGTTCGGCAAGACGATCAACCGGAACAGGAAGAGCGTGGTGGAGCTCGCGCGCGAGGGGACGCCCTACGCGATGGATCCCGCCGACGTCCGCGCGGCGCTGAG
>JADKBB010000033.1 GCA_016715195.1 Candidatus Villigracilis proximus | reverse complement strand
GCTGTGCGAGCCGAGCGGCGTTACCTCGATCGCATCACCTGCGCGGGTCGAAGAGCGAGGCACACGGCAGCTCGGACCATGGCGCCGAGTAGGCGATCCCGTCCGGCTTCTTTGGGTTGTGGATCGCGAGCATCCAGCGCTGGGCGACATCGTAGGACTCGCCCGCAGCGAGGCGCGCGTCGGCGCCGACGCGGGCGAGCGGTGCTCCCGCGCAGCGCGCGGGAACGCTAGCCACGGCGTGACGTTCGTCGTAAGGCTTCCGCGATGACGCGCGTGCTGGTCGTCGATGACGATTCAGATCTCCGCGAGGCGTTGACCGATCTGCTCGACGCCGAAGGCTTCGAGGTGCTGAGCGCCGAGAACGGCCTCGATGCACTCAATGCGCTTGAATCGACGCCGGTCGACGTGATCCTCCTCGATTTCATGATGCCAGTCATGAACGGCGGGGAGTTCCGCGAGGCCCAGCTCGCGCGCGCCGAGCTCGCTGCGATCCCGGTGATCCTCGCCAGCCCCACCTACACTCAAGCGGAGGCCGAGCGCTTTGCGCCGGCGGCGGTCTTGCCCAAACCCTTCACGCCGGAGGTGCTGCTCCACACGCTCGGCGAGGTGGTCATGGCTAGCCGCTTGTGGGGGTCTCGCGCGTTGATGCCGCCGCCCTAGCGCACCACGTCGGCCGCCACCGCCGCCCAGCGTCTATGGCTGCCCGAACCAGTTGTAGTTGTCGCGCGCCACCTTCCCGCACTTCAGGCAGTGTGCGACGCATCCCGCGTACTTTTCGTTGGGATCGCGGGAGCCTCGATCGACCGCCGCGTGCCAGGCGCTCGACGCCACTGGCGGGGGATGGCGCGGGCTGGTGGCGGGGGATGGCGCGGGCTGGTGGCGGCCCCGAGAAAAAAAATTGCGCTCGGCTTGCCGCTCGCTGCTCGCCTCATGGATGGCTCAGCGATGTCTACCGACGCGATCTTTCTCCTGGGCGTTCTTGTCGGAATCCTGCTCCAACATAAGCCTCCGCGACGACGGGTGCCGCCGCCTCCACCGCCTCCACCGCCTTCGCTTCCTGGACCGCAACAGCAGTCACGGCGTCAGCGGTAGCTCGCCGTTTACGGCGCGACAGCCGGCGTTTGCCCATCGGACAGCACGTCACCCGTTCATCCGCACCTGGCCCTTCGAGACCACCACGCTCGACGCCCGGAGCAGCCGGCCGCCGGCCGAGTAGCCCGGAAGCACCTCGCGCAGCACGGTGCCGGCCGGCTCGGGCGCCTCGATGTGCTCGACCGCCGCGTGCCACCTGGGATCGAAGAGCTGCCCCACCGAGGGCACGCGCTCGACGCCGCTGCGCGCGAGGGCCTCGTCGAGCTGGGCCAGCACCATGCGCAGGCCATCCGTGATCGCCGTGGCCGGCCCGCCCTGCTCGGCGTGGTGGTGGGCGCGCACGAGGTTGTCGAACACCGGCAGGAGGCGCGTGTGAGGAGCTGCTCGCCGTCGAGCGCGCTGGTCGCGCCGATGGCCGGCGCGACCGACCGGGTGTTGTCGGCGAGCAGCTCGGCGCCCCTGCGCACAAGCTCGGTCATCACGGCCCCGGTCACGGCGCTGCCGAGCACCACCAAGGGCGACGTTCCTGACGACGATCTGTCGGAGCGCTCTCGCTCCAGGGTCTCGATCTTGGCCGTGAGCTTGGCGATCTCGCGGCGGTGAAGGTCCGCGCCGCGAATGGCTTCCAGCTCGTCCTGGCGGCGCTGCGCCCGAAGCTGCGTGTTGTTGGCCTCCAGGGTCAGCAAGCGATCCACGTCGCTCGCAAGCGTGGCCGTGGGCGTGGCCTCGTTGCCGGTACGCAGGGGCGTCGTGCGCAGCTTGAGCACGGGCGGCCGGCGACGCTTGGGCGGCCGGGCCTCGATCAGCGCGCGCAGCACGTCGTCTTCGGCCACGATCGCGTGCGGCGCGTCGCTCTTGTCGGCGCGCCGGCGACGTGGGCGCTTGGGCAGGGCGTCGATGGCCGCGAGGTACTGGTCGACGGGCACGTCCGAGACCTGCGTGCTCCGGCCGGAATGAGCGGCGCGGGCCTGAAGGTAGACGCCGAAGGCGGCCTTCAGGTGGCCGGCGTCCGGCCAGCCCTTGGTCGGGCGCGAGCTCCGAACGAGCACGGCGAGGTCCGCCCGCTGCTGCTGCTGGTCCTGCTCTGCCCACGCGACCCAGCGCGCGACCCGGTAGGGCGCCTTGTGGCGCTCCAGCAGGTTCGTGATCCACGCCGAGAGCGCCTGGATCCGCTCGGCGGAGGTGAGCACCGGCTTGGAGACGCGCTCTCCAGCGCGGGCACGGGCGAGGATGCGACCGGCCCAAACCACCGGAGAAACGTAGGCTTTGGCGGGGTTGGGGCGCTTGGCCATGCCGAAGTGTAGCGCGCCCGACAGGTTGCCGGAATGATGCACCCTACGCTTGGGAAGCGTATTCCGGCACGGCCTTGGTGAATCGCGCGGAGCATGTACCGGAATCGGCTTCCCGCGCTTTGGGAGGCGTATTCCGGCAAATGACCAAGGGTGCAACGAAGCGCCCCACGGCGACGGCCGGTTAGCCCTGGCCCTGGTTGATCTTCCGGGCGATCTGCTTCGCGACGGCGCGATGCTTGGCGCTGTGCTCGCGTCGAGGGCGGGTCGCGGAGGCGACGATCGCCTCCATGTAGCTCTGCGCCGGGATCTGGTCGGCGGGCGGCAGGAGGCCGCCCCGCTTTCTCGCCGCCTGCACGGCGACCATCCAGGTGTGCAAGGCGGCGCCGAGCTCGCGCTCCAGAAACCAGCCGTCAGCGTTGCCTCGCTCGAAGGTGTGGCGAAGGTGGTGGACCAGCTCGGCGCGATCGAGGGCCGGCTGTCGAAGCCTGGAGGGCCCCTTCTTGGGAGCGGAGGCCACCCAGCGGTAGATGTGCTTGGGGGCTTCGAGGGCGTCGAGCTTGGTCTTGATGTACCAGGCCAGGGCGTCGATCCGCCGCGCGGTCTCCAACGTGGTCTTGGGCAAGTCCGGGCAGGTCCCGGCCGCCACCTGGGCCATGATCTGGCGCGCCCAGACAGCGGGGGAGACGTAGGGCTTCTTGGCGAGCATCGTGACCTCGGGGCGCTGGAGTGGCCGCCGCTCTTGGCCGCCGCTCTTGTTGGCCGTGATCGCGGAGCTGTGGCCTTGGTCGATACCGGATTTTGAATCCTGAAAGAGGGCGGGAGGAAGGCGCGCGCAGCGCGCGCTCCCTGTTCCCCCCTCATCACGGTTCACATCTCGGATCCGGAGGATCCCGTTTGTCTGCACGTGGTGCAGGGCGATGACTGCACGTGGTGCAGGGCGATGACTGCACCGCAACTCATCGAGATTACAGCGCTTGCGGCGGTCCCCTCGACAGGGCGACCGCCGCCGCCCGCCGGCCGCCATCCACCCCTGCGGCACCTCACGGCGACGGCCGTCACGGCGCGGCGCTGACTCTTCCTCCGGAAAAAGGACAGATCCCGGCCCACGACGCCCTCTTGGGCGCGCTGCGGATGGAGCTTCGCCGTCCCGCCCCCCCGGCGGCCCTTGGCGCGCTCACCTCACCCCGAGGGCGAGGCCGCTACGGATCCCCGTCGCCCTGCTCGCCGCCCCCGTCGTCCATGGTGGTCGGTGCAGGCTCGGGCACCCTCCGCTTGTGCGGCCACGCCTGGGAGGGCCGCCGCAGGCGAATCTTCGCGCGCTTCGACTCGGCCCCAGACTCGGACCCGGGCGCAGACTCGGACGGCACAGACTCGGACCCGGGCACAGACTCGGACCCGCCGACCGGCCTCGAACGCAGACCCAAGCGCGTCCGCAGGCGCGGCGCTGCAGGCGCTTCACCCTCCGGGCTCGACAGCAGCGCCAGGGCGCGCTCCCGGATCTCGGCCTGCTTCGCCCGCAACAGCGCCAGCTCTTCTTGGGTGGGCGCCGGCGCGGGCGGCGGGACCGGCTTGGCGCTCGGCCCCAGCTTCGCCATCAGGGCGAACCACTCGGCCGGCGGAGGGGCAGGCGGAGGGGCCGGCGGCGGCACACCAAGCTCTGCCCGCATCTGCGCGAGCTCGCCGGCTTCGGGCTCGCTCGTGTCCAGCTCCGGCCAGGCTTCTCCTTCGGGCGGCGTCTCGACAGGCTCGACGCGCGCGATGCGCTTCGGGCGCGGCTGCGAGCGCTTCCACGCGGTGAGCGCCTCGGCCCCAAGTCCCGCGATGTCGCCCGCGATCAGGCCCATCGGATGCGGGTCGGGCCGCGTGATGAGGTAGTCGGCGGTCCCGGCCCACGTCAGCCAGGTCCGCACCATGCGCCGGCAGAGATCATCGCGCACCGCCCCACGGTCGAGCTCGAGCCCCCCGGCCCAGCGCCCACGCGCATGCTTCCGCCGTCAGATCCAGCACCATCGCGCCGATCGCGGCGCGCTTCTCGGGCCGCGCCATCCCCCCGCGCTGGTTGCCGTACTTGGCGCTCCGCTCGGCGGCGAACACCGCGGCGAACGCCTCGAAGTCGGGATCGGGCGCCATGGCCGGCTCGATCGGCGGTTGGACGATCTCCCCGCCCCGCTGGCACGAGGGGCCCGTGTCGAGCCTCCCCAGCGTGTAGAAGATCGCGCGCTCCTTGAACGGCAGCTCGAAGGCCAGCCGAGCGCACCCCGGCGTGATCTCCCCCGTCCGCGTGTTGCGGTGGTGGAAGAAGTTCTTCAGCAGGTCCCGCGCCATCGCATCCAGGAAGGCCAGCGGCCCCGCCGGATCGTTCAGCGCGTTGATCGCACGCGTCCGGGTCAGTGGGTTCCCCCACTGCACGTCGTCGCCCGTCGCCGCGGGCTCGGGCATCCACGGGGCCTTGGTCCCGGGGGAAAGCGTAGCCTGCCCGACCTCTTCGCGAGGCCACGCGGCGCGGGCTCGACCCGCACCGTCACGCTCTGCTAGCGTCTGCATCGCTGCCTTTCAGCGGCAACGCGCCGATCTCCGGGGACTGCTTGGCGTGGTGCCCCAGGGGTCGGCGCGCGGCCTTTGTGGCCCGCACGAGCCGCACGACCGGCGCGCGGCGAACGGGACGAGGCGCGTCTCGGAACGCGCCGGCACGCGCGACGAAAAATCTCGTCATCGGCGCGTGCGGTTGGTATACGAATGGACAGAAGAAGAGCATCGCGAGTGCTCCACACGACCCACGGGAAAGGCGGCCAAGCTTAATCCCCGTGGGTCGTGGGCTTTTGTGGTGATGGCACGCCCTAGAGCGGGCGAAGACAGATCAACGCTCTTTTGAGCCGCGGATCAAGGCTTTTGTTCAGGGGGCGCGCGCTCAGGCTGGCACTGCTGGCGGGTGCGGCCGCTCAGCGCAACGACGCCGAAGGACCCGCTCCGCTTCCTCGCGATCCCCCGCGCGCACTTGGCCGTCGCCCCCCAACCGAAGCCGGTGCCGGTGAAGTCACGCAGGCGGCCGGACCTGGGCGCTCTCGCGGATGGGCTCGATCACCAGCTCGATGACGACCCGCTCGGGCTCGTGAACGTGCTCCCTCTCCACCAGCCGGCAGCGCTCCCCGCTCTCGATCTTCTGCTTGAACCGCAGCAGGATCCGCAGCAGCAGCGACAGCGTGTGGAACGCCGAGACCCTCGCGCAGTCCTCGGGCGTCCGCTCGCCGGCCGGCGGCTTGCCGCCGCGCGCCAGGACATAGCGGGCGTCCTGGAGCGCCCGCAGCTCGGGGATCACCACGCGGCGCGCCGGGGCGCCCTCCGGGGGCACCGGGCTCGCGCTTGGGGTGAGCCTCATCGGACATGGCGCCCCCACGGAGTCGAGGTCCGAGCGCCCTGCACGGCGCCGTAGAGCCGCGCGCGCTCGGCGTCATCGAGGGGGCGATAGAGCTCGTAGAGCGCTCGTCCCTCGTCCGTCTTCATCGCCTCCTCGCGAAGCGCGTCGTGCTCGGCGGGCGAGAGGCGCCCCGCGGCCAGCTTCCGCCAGCGCTCGTCCTGGTTCCGGTCCAGGTCCGGATCGAGCTGCGCATGGCCCTCGGGCCGCTCCGTGTGGCTCATGTGGTCCTCACCGGAGGTTCGCGTCGATCTCGGCGAAGAGGCGACTCCACATCTGCTGCACCACGGGCGGGTTCGGCCTCCCCACGGCCGTGGTCTCGTGCTCGCCCACGAACGTGCGCTGATAGCCCACCACGACGGTGCGGCCCGGCTCCGCCTCGCGGACGCTCAGGACGAGGGAGTGGCTGGCCGGTACGAGGTCGTCGCCGACGCGCTGGAGGCGGTGATTCTGCGGGGCCGTCTTCAGGCGCGGGGGCACCTCCAAGGTGACCGTGTACCCGAGCGTCTTGACGGCGGCGGAGGTCGCGCGAAACACGGCCTCCCGCGGCGCCTCGAACCGGCGCATGTAGCTCATCGGGACGACCGCCCGCATGGTCGGCGCCGTGGGCTTCACCTCCGAAGCGCAGCCCAGCGCGGCGCTCGCCGCGATGGCGAGCGCAACCATGATCCTCTGCATGACAGACTCCATGTTGCCCGAATGGCCGTCAGATCCCGCAGCAGCACCGCGTCGACTGCGAGGTGTAGATATCGGCGTCGCACGCCGTCCCGCCCGGCATGAAGCTCGTGCAGGTCGCGTTGTTGAACGTGAGCGCTCCAACCGGCTTGCCGGTGTACGGGCTCGTGCATGCGGTCGCGCACGAGAGGTTGTAAGACGCGCAGTATTCCGCGCAGGTGGTCACGATCCCGTGCGGCAGACACGAGGACCAGGACGGCGGCCCCCACGCGGGCGGCGGGGGCGCGCTCACCGTGCTCGTGGTCGTCGTGGTCGTCGTGGCCACGCCGACACCCCCTCCCGCACCTCCCTCGCTGGCGCCGATGGCGGTGGCGCTGTCTGCGCTGTCCCCCGCCGAGCACGCCGGCGCGAGGGTGGCAGTCAGCAGGCCCATCACGATGAAGGTCGACTTGATGCTCATCATCTTCTCCTCTCGGTTGTTGTTCACGGCTGCACCTCGGCGCCGGGCGTGATCCTCCGAATGCCCGAGCGCCACGGCGGTTCGGTCTCATCGCCGGTGATCAGCGCGGCCCCATCTCGGCGCGCGATCACCACGGTCACGTCATCCCCGCTCCTGCCCGCCTTGGCGCGCTCGATCAGGTGGTGCGCGGCGCGCTCGAGGTCCTCGGCTTCGGCCAGCAGCGCGCCGAGCTCCTCCACACGCACGCGATCCGAGAGGCCGTCCGAGCAGAGGAGCAGCACGTCTCCGGGGGCCGATCGATGGATGAACGGCAGCGCATGGACGGCGGGGCGAACACCGATGGCGCGCGTGAGCGCGTGGGCGTCGCGCTGGGCGATTGCCACCTCGTAGGGTGTCCCCGCCTGGAGATCCTCCTGGAGCACGGTGTCGTCCACGGTGAGCTGGGCCAGGCGGTCACTGCTCCTGCGGAGCAGGTACGCGCGGCTGTCTCCCACGCTGGTCACACAGAAGTGCCGTGTGCTCAGGGCGACGGCGACCAAGGTCGTGCCCCCTCGGGAAGAAAGCTTGGCTCCCGGCACGAACAAGCGCGCGTTGGCCTCGACCACGCCGAGCAGGAGGCGCTCTTTGGCTTCGCTGATGGAGCGTTCCTCGGGGGGCAGCGAGCGCCAGGGCTCACCAAACGACTCCCCCACGGCCTCCAGCGCCATCTTGGCGACCGCCGCGGATCGCGGGGTGTCGCCCATGCCGTCCGCCACGGCCAGGAGCCCCGCCCTCTCGTCGACGAGGTGGGCATCGGCGTTGGTGCGGCGCAGCCGTCCGACGCTGGTGGCCGCGGCGATCTCGATGCGAAGCTCGGTCAGCATCGAGGCTCACCTCCTGGTGCGCGAGGCGGGCTCCCAGCGCACCAGCACGACGGTGATGTTGTCCGGGCCGCCGCGGTGGTTGGCCGCGGAGATGAGCCGCTCGGCCGCTTCGTCGAGGTCGGCGTGGGCGACGAGGATGCCCTCGATCTCGCCGCGTGCGAGGGCGCCCGAGAGGCCGTCTGAGCAGAGCAGGAACACGTCCCCGAGCGAGGCGTCGACCAGCCGGGCATCGACTTCGACGTCAGCATCCGTGCCGACCGCACGGGTGATCGTGTGGTGGTGAAGGAAGGTCTCGGGCCGCGCCGGGTCAGCCCGGCCGCGTCGCACCATCTCGTTGAAGAGCGAGTGATCCTCGGTGAGCTGGGTCAGGTGCTCTTCGCGAAGCCGGTAGATGCGCGAGTCGCCGACGTGCGCCAGGGCCGCGCGCCTCCCGCACGCGAGCAGCGCGACGACGGTGGTCCCCATCCCGCGCCAGGCGGGATTGCGCTGCGCGGCGCCGTGGATGCAGTGGTTGGCGCGCTGGATGGCGTCGACCAGCAGCGGGAGGCCGGTGTCGCTCTTGGTCGTCCCCCGCGGCCAGGTCACGTCGGGATCGATGAGCGACTCGCACACCAGCTCGACGGCCATCCGCGCGGCGACCTCGCCGGCGGCGGCGCCGCCCAGGCCGTCGGCCACGATGAAGAGGCCGGCATCCGGGTAGACGCCGAAGCGATCTTCGTTGTGGGGCCGGACGCGACCCGGATCGGTGGCGCCCGCGCAGGCGAGGCGAAACGCGGGGGCGTGGGGGATGGGCTCCGCGATGGCCGCGGTACCAGATGCAGAGAACAAAGGGCTCCTCCTCGATCGCGCCTGCACGATCGCTCCTGTGGTGAATTGCCGAAGTCAGCGCTTGGGCGCGCGCGGCTTCACCTTCACCAATGAGATCGATCGGTCCGTGCCCCGAGTGTCCAAAAAAGCGCGCCTGGATCGAGGGCGCGCTCGTCGGATCGGCTATCCGCGATCGCCACCTTGCACGTCGGGCACGTCCACCCAGATGGGCTCTGGCAACGCGCGCCCCGTCTGCGGATCGAAGCGCGCGAGCCGCTTGCCGGGCGGCGCAAAGGGCAGCGCGGGGCCCAGCGCGCCGGCTTCGATCTGCGCGGTCTCGTGGCCGTCTTGCGGCGGCGCGGGCGAGGGAGAGCGCTCGAACACCGGAGCCGCGCCGGCCGGCACGAACGGCATGGCCTGCGCCGAGACGAAGGCATCGATCATCACGGTCTCGTGCCCATCCTGGGCAGACACCGGAGGAGAGGCCATCGGCGACATCGCGCGAGGTTCCAATCCGCTCGCGTGCGGAGCTTGCAGGTAGGTCGGGACGAGTGCCGGGGCCGCGAGCTCTCGGGCAGGCGGCTGGAGGCCCGCGCTGGACAGGATCCGGCGGCGCGGAGCGAGGCTCCTCGTGCAGAAGCGTGCGCTGGCTCGTGCTCTCGGCGGGCGTCGCGTCCGAGCGCGGTGAGAGCACGATCACCTGGCCACGCTCGACGCTGTTCACCAGCTCGGCCGCGCCGGTCGCGGCGATGATCTGGTTGTCGCGGCCGAGTGCGGCCAGCGCTTCGAGGAAGCGGACGCGGGCCGAGGCGTGGATGTGCAGTTCGGGCTCGTCGATGAGGACGATCGAGTGGTCCATGCCGAAGTAGCGGAAGGCGAGGGCGAGGAGCACGCCCTGATGCTCGCTGTCCGAGAGCTCGTCGGGGCCCACGACTTCGCCCGAGCGCCCCGAGAGCCGGAGGCTACCACCGCCGAGCTCGAAGCCGGAGAGCCGAAGGGCCGGGAGCAGGGCCGTGATGGCCTGCTCGAAGGGCTCGAACATGTCCGGCAACGCTTCGCGTGGACTGCTCTCGCGAAGCGCGCGCGCCGCGCGCGATGCCTCATCGAGAGCCAGCTCGTGCAGGCCGTCGAGGATGCAGGCGTACTTGTCCCGGGCTCGCGTCAACCGAGCGCGCGCCTCCGCCTCTCGGCCTGGCCGTCCGAAGGCGGCTCGTGCGGGCGGCGTGAGCCGTCGATTGGCCGGGAAATACTCGACCTTGCCCAGCCCTGGCGCACGCGAGTAGGAGGCGAAGAGGCGCCGCAAGCCGGGCGCGGCGTCCGTTCGCAAGCCGGACGAGGTCAGGAGACGGAGTCGCTTGGTCTCCGGCGGCCCGCCATACGCACCGATCGCCTCCTTGGCGGCGGCGATGGCTTCGAGGAGCGAGGTCTTGCCCGCCGCGGGCCCGCCGGTGATGAGCACGACGCCGAGCGGCGCCCCCGTGCCGGGATCGGTGAAGGAGTAGGCGCCATCGGGCACACCGCGTACGCCGATGGTGTGGAGGTCGAGGAGCTTCACCGCACCACCTGATGCACGGTGGGCTCGCACGGTGCAGTCACCGGACCGCCGCCATGGTTTGGAAGGGGACACATGTGTGGCTCCCCGAGCCGGGCCGCGGGCCTCACAGCGAGCCTCCGCCGATGGTCACCTCGGGGGAGGCGACCTCCCAGAGCGACTTTGGATCGTCGGGGTTGTCGTGGAACGCCTCGTACCTGAGCGCGTACCTCGTGCCGGCGGACAGCGCATACGCGGAGGCGAGATCGATCTCTTCGATCCGGCTGCCGTGCGCCGGCAGCTCGATGAAGTCTTCGGGCCGGGGCGCGGGGCGTTTCACGTAGATGCCCGTGTAGCGCGCCGCCTTCTCGCCCTCACGGATGCGGAAGACGTTGTTCTCGATGCGCCCGCCCAAGCAGGCGTTGGGCTTGTAGAGCCAGGCCACGCGATCACTCGCGTTGCGGAGCACGAGGGCCATGCGATGGCCGACGCGCGGCTCCAGCACGGCTTCGATCTGCGGATGTCTCACGGCAGCGTCTCCAGCCAATACTCGTGGTTGTCGGCGTTCTCCTGCGCCTTCTTGGGATCGGTCGCGGCGAGCTCGCGGCACTTCGGCCGCCCGTAGGCGTGGTCCTTCGTGCTCCCGGTGTCCCAGAAGTGCGATGTTTCGTGGAGGATCGTGCCCGCGCGCGAGTCCTCCCCGTGTCGAGGAGCGGTCCAGAAGCGCTCGTCCAGGTTGACGGTGTTGCCCCCTGGAAAGACGTGAGCGTACGTGCCCCTCATCAAGCCCACGGCCATCTCTTCCTTCTGCACCTTGTCTCGCATCTTGAGCAGGCGCTCACGCATGGCCCGGCGCGCCTCCTCGGAGTCGGTGCCGAACCACTCGCGGAAACGGCGCCGGTCGTCATCGTTCCAGCGATCGAGCGATCGCAGAGCCTTGTCGATCATCGCCAGCGCGTCGGCCCGAGCCAGATCCTCCGCGGAGATCATCGCGCCGCCGACGAAGACGTTGGCGCTCCCGGTCACCATGGCGCCGGCGCCGCCGTGGTGAAGCGTCGCGTTCGAGAAGGCCACCGCCGGCTCGTGGTTGATCAACACGGTCGCCGCGCCCGTGCGCGCCACCCACGGGACCGGCGCGTGTTGCTCGCAGCACCACGGGTAGAGCCCGCGGTCGGCCATCCGTAGCGCCCCGAGGGCGTTCGTCTGCACGTTCCCCGATGCCACGACGGCCGAGCCGGTGACATTGCACTGGAGGCACGTGGACGAGTCCCCGAAGCGGGAGGCGCTCAGCATGATCAGGTCCCCTTCCGGCGCGCGCGGCCGACCGCGAAGCCGGCGAGGCCACCCACGCCGGCATAGAACAGGAGGCCGAGAGCCACGAAGGCGACGGGGCTCCACCGCTTCTCTCTGGCCTCCGCGGTGGCAGCGTCGACCTTGCCGATCCCCTGCCCGAGCGGCCCGGCGGGCAGGTTGATGATCAGGTAGCCCGGATCAGGCACGCCCGGGTGAGCCCGAAGGGGCAGGCCGGCGAAGTGGATGTGCAGGCCGAGGCCCGCGAGATAGAGCGCGACGCCCAGCGCTGCGCCCACCCATGTCGCACGGTTCTTCATCGATCCCTCCTCGGTCAGCAGTTGAGCTTCACGACCGCGCCGTTGACCTCCACGTCGCCGGCGCTCGTGATCTTGATGCCACCATCGGTGATGTGGATGGTGGAATTGCCGACGCCCAGGTGGATCTCGGATCCGCCGAAGATATGGACCTTGGGCGCGCTCACCTGCACGCCGGAGTCGCCGTTGATGAACACGGCGTCGGCCTTGATGGCGTGGTTCCCCGTCGTCTCATCGTCTCGGTTGCTGGAGCAGTGGATGTTCATGTAGTCGCCGGACCAGATCTCCATCTTCTGATCGGAGGACATGGCGACCGTCTTGCCGTGCATGTTCAGCGCGCCAGTCGCCTGGATCCACTTGTCGCCGTCGACCTGCTCCACCTGGTCGCCCACCACGTGCAGCGTCCGATTCCCCTTCACGGTCCGGGTCTCGTGCCTCCCGACCTCGGTCACCGCGTCGCGCTCGACCACCTGCTTGAAATCCCGTTGCGCGTGCATCGTGAGCCGCTCGGCCCCCGCGGCGTCGTCCATCAGGATCTCGTTGTACCCCTGGCCGCCCGGCGTCGACCGCGAGCGCCACACGCTGATCGCCTTCTCCTCCGGCAGCTTGAGCGGCGTCGCGAACACCGCGTTGTGGACGCGGCCCACGATGAGCGGCTCGTCCGGATCCCCGTCCAGGTAGGCCACCACCACCTCGTCCCCACGGCGCGGCAGCATGACGAAGCCGTAGCCGTCGCCGGCCCAGCCGTTCGCCACGCGCACCCGCCGCGAGGTCACGCCCGTGTGCTTGTCGCGCCGATCCCAGTGGAACTCGATGAGCACGCGGCCGTACTTGTCCACGTCGATCTCGTCGCCGTTGGCCGCCATCACGAACGCCGTCTGCGTGCCGCTGATCCGCGGCTTCGCCCGCCGCGCCGGCCGGAAGCGGTTCGCGAGGTCCATCAGCTCGAGCTCGTGCGAGCCGCGCTCGTCGGCCTCCATCACGGTGCGCGCGCGCACCACGAGCAGCTCACCCGCGAGATCGGCGCGCGGGTGATCCTCGATCGTCATCCGGACGCCGGGCTGCACGGCGAAGCTCGTGGTGCATAGGATGCGGCGGCGCGGCGCGCGCTCCGCTTCGAGGAAGCGCTCGGCGCGCGTGTCGCCGGCGGCCTGGTCGGTGAACTTGCCGACCTCGTAGGTGTACGCTTCGAGCGGCGCTTCGTTGGTGAACGTCTCGGCCGCGTCCTTCTTCGCCTCCAGCTTGAACGCCGGCTTCTCGAAGTCGAAGTCCCGGATCGTCACCGCGGACGTCTCGATCCCCGACCGGACCACCGCGGTCAGCACGTGCGGCGTGGCGTCGCTCGCGTCGAGCGCCCCCTGCTGCGTCTGATCCGTGAAGCGGATAGCGCTCGTGGCGCCGTCCGGCGCGAGCGCGGAGGTGTCATCGATCAGCGTCCACACGCTGCCGCTGCCGTGATCGAAGTAGCTCGCGATCCCGGCGTCGGCGAGGATCCGCGAGATGAAGGCCCAATCGGTCTCGTCGTACTGCACGACGTACTCCCGCTTGGGGAAGTCTCCGGCGAGCGTCTTCACGGGGGCCTGGATGCGGCCCGAGTAGCTCGGATCCGCCAGCACGGCCTCAACGATCTCGGGCGCGCGGAGGTCCTGGAAGATGCGGTGATCGCGGCGCTGGGTCGTGAGCCAGAGCGGCGGCACGATGGTCCACACGTAGAGCGAGTCACCGTCGAGCACGGCGGTCCGCTGCTCCATCTGCCGGACGACGCCCTTGAGCTCCTTGAGGAAGGGCTCGTCGGCGAAGGAGACCTGCACCGGTTGCCCGACAACGCTGCTCTCCGTGATGGAGGGGTCGGTGGAGAGGATCTCGACGGTGAGCTCGAACAGCTCGCTCATCGCCTCTCGGAGCTCGTAGCGCCGGACCTTGAGGCCACTCGCGGGGGCGTCTGTGGACTCGGGGAAGGAGACGGTGACGTTCAGCATGGTGCTCCGGTGTCGAGGGCCTTCACCAAGGAGTCGTTCGCCGTGTGGGTGGAGTGTCCAAAATTCGTGAGCGCTCGAGGTCGATCACTTTCTTGGACACTCCGTGACCACCGCGATCGATCTCTTCTCGGAAGGGACGCGATCCCGCGCGAGGTGTGGCCATGGTCGAGCCCGACGAGAACAAGACCGCTCCGCTCATCGGCGGCCGGTATCGAACCATCCGCAAGATCGCGGCGGGCCAGATGGGCGAGGTCATCGAGGCCGAGGACGTCGTCTTGCGCAAGCGCGTCGCGGTGAAGATCATCCGGCGCGAGCACGCGGACGCGCCGGACTTCGCCGACCGGCTCAGGCTGGAGGCGCAGGCCGTCGCCGCCGTGAAGAGCCAGCACGTGGTCTCCGCCCTGGATCTTGGCCGGGCACCTGACGGGCGCGCCTACGTCGTCTTCGAGCGGCTCGACGGCCGCACGCTGCGCGACGAGCTCCGGGAGCGGAAGCACGTGCCGCCCGCGGAGGCCATCGCGCTGATGCTAGAGCTCCTCGACGGGCTCGCTGCCGCGCACGAGGCCGGCATCATCCACCGGGACATCAAGCACGAGAACGTCTTCCTTTGCGCCCCCGCTCGTCCAGGAGGGGAGCGCATCCTCAAGATCCTCGACTTCGGGATCGCCAAGGTGATCGACCCCTCCGCGGCGGGCGCGCCCACTCCGCTCGCGCTCCCGACCGCGAAGGGGATGATCCTGGGCACGCCTCGATTCCTCGCCCCGGAGCAGATCCTCGGGCAAGCCGTCGACCACCGCGCGGATCTCTATTCCGCGGGGATCGTGCTCTACATGCTCCTCGCGGGGCGCGACCCGTTCCACCGTATCCGCGAGGTCTACGGGGTCCTCGCGGCGCAGGTGAAGACCGCCCCCGAGCCGCCGTCGACGCAGGCAGAGCAGCCCGTCCCCGAGGCGCTCGATCGCATCGTGCTGCGGGCGCTCGCGAAGGCGCCGAGGATCGGTTCCCGGACGCGAGGGCCTTCGCGGCGGCGCTCGCGGAGGTAGCTCGAGCGCCGGAGCCTTCGCGCGCGCGCTGGGCGGAGACCGAGCGCGTCGATCTCCGGGCGTTCCGCGCGCCCTCACCTGCGGCGGTGGCGAAGACCATGCAGCTCCCGTCCGCGGCCACGCAGATCGCCGACGATGAGACCGCCGCGACGCTGCCCCTCGCCGCTCTTCGCGCGCCGGCGAGCCTGGCGATCACGCCTGACTTGGAGCGCGCTCAGGGCCGCTACTCACGCGCGCAGATCGTGGCGGCGATCCTGTTCGTGGTCGTGTTCGTCGCGCTCGACGTCGCCATCTTGGCCGCGTGGCTTCGTCGATGAACGCCCGCGAGATGCACTACCCGCGAGACCCTCTCGGCGCATACGATGACGGCGCCGAGGTCGTGATGCCCATAGCTCCCGCATCGATCGAGCCGCCGCCGCCCGCGCAGACGCTCAACACCGGAGACGAGCTCGCCGATGGGGCCGGCGGGCGGTTCATGATCCTCGGGCTCCTCGGCAAGGGAGGGATGGGCGAGGTCCACCGCGCCGAGTGGTGGAAGCGCGGCGCGAGCGAGGGCGAGGTCGTCGCGATCAAGGTCATGCTGGCCAAGAACGCGGACGACCCCAAGGCCGCGATGCGGTTCAACGCCGAGGGCAAGGCGCTTCGAGAGATCCGCCATCTGAACGTCGTCCAGGTCCTCGCGACCGGCATCCGGAAGAAGGACCGGCTGGCATGGATGGCGATGGATCTCCTCCACGGCAAGACACTCCAAGAGATCCTCGAGCAGCACGGCAAGCTACCCGTTCCGTGGGCCATCCAGATCGTTCGCGATGTTTGCAACGGCCTGCAAGCCGTCCACTCGATCGCGCTCCACCGCGACATCAAGCCGCAGAACCTGTTCTTGTGCACCGATGGCGTGATCCGGATCCTCGACCTGGGCGCCAGCAAGCTCCTGCACGGCGGGCTGGTGAAGACGACCACCGGCTTTCAGGTCGGCACGCTGTCGTACATGTCCCCCGAGCACATCCAGAACACCGACCTCGATGGTCGCAGCGACCTCTTCTCGTTGACCATCGTCCTGTACCAGCTCCTCACTGGCTACTACCCCTTCGACTTCTTCGAGGGCGTCCTGCCCGGCTGGTTTGAGGTCTGCTCACGCATCATCGACAAGCCGCACATCCCTCCGGATCACCAGCGACGAGCCCCGTGGCTACCGCGGTACATCGTCGAGATCCTCAACAAAGGACTAGCGAAGGATCGGACCAAGCGCTTTCGCAACGCGAAGGAGATGGGGCAGGACGTGCTCACGGCCCGCGATGAGTTCGCTCGCGGCCGACGTGGGCGAGATCGAGCCGTTGACGACGTTCGCAGCTTCACTTGCCCCACCGCAGAAGGCAGCGTCCGAGCTTTCGGAGCCGAAGCCGAGGCTTGTCGAGCCGATGCCCGAGCCTGCCGAGCCGATGCCTCCGGACCACGCTGCCGATGTCGACACCCGCCGACGCGCTCTCCACCGCGGCGCAGTCACCACCGCCGGCGCTGGCCTTTGCTACCACCGAAAAGGTGCCCGAGCCCGAGCGCAACGGGATGGCGACGGGGACGTGGACACGACCCACGATGCTGCCCGAAGAGGTGGAGGTCTCGCGCGTGTCGGGCATCACCACCAAGAGGCCCGATCCCGCACCGCCGCCAGCGCTGCCTCCCGCTGCCACCGAGGACAAGAGCGACGACGACAACAAGAAGAGGGACCCCTATACCGAGCTGCTCGCCGCCGTGATCACCGATCTCCCCGAGGAGCTCCGCCAGCCGTTCGTCTGGAGCCGCGTCGAAAAGAGACCATCGACGACATCGCCGAGCACCTCGGTCTCCCTGCCGCGATCGTTCACCATCGCGTGCTCATCGCGGAAGCTGCGGTCAGGGCGGAGATGTTGCTGCACTTTCCGAGCGAGCGCTCCGACGAGGAGCCTCCGCGCGTCGAGGCTCAGGATGCGGAGGTGCGCGACGTCACCGCGCTCGGGCCAAGGGGGACGGTCAAGATGATCGAGTCGGCGGCGACGCTCCTCGGCAGGCAAGGCAAGACGCTCGAGCAGGTGACGCCCAACGCCGAGCGTCCGCGCCGCCATGTTGCCGCCGTGGGCCTCGTACTCGCGCTCACCATGGCCCTCGCGAGTGCGAGTGTCGTGTTCTACCAGAGCCGCAGCCGGCTCCTGGCGTTGCTCGGAGCAGCAGAGCCAGCGGTGAGCGCAACCGTGGCACCGAGCACGACGGGCACCGTGGCACCGAGCACGACGGGCACCGTGGCACCGAGCACGACGGGCACCGTGGCACCGAGCACGACGGGCACCGCGGCCCCGAGCACGACGGGCACCGCAACCGCGGCGCCATCGAGCATCGCGACCGTGAGGCCGCCGACGACGGCGGAGCGCGGCCCGATCGCCATGCCCCCCTACCGCGGGGAAGAGCTGCCGAGGCGCCGCTACGACCGAGCGGACCGAACCGACCGAGCGGACCCGTCGCCCCGGGCTTCCGGGCGCCTTTTCGGCACCGAACCGTGACCCTGTCGTTTTTTTGGACACTCGGCGACCAGCCAGATCGATCTCTTTCTAGGAGGCACACGAAGCCATGGCCGATGACGAGCTCGATCCTGTGATGGAAGCCCAGATCGAGGCCGAGGTAGAGACGGCGGTCGCCCCCTACGCGCGCCTCTACCCTCCCCGGGTCCTCGATGAGCTGCGCAGCACCCTGCGCCTCGCGCTGCGCTCGGACCCCTACGCGCAGGATCTCCTCAAAGCGCTACGCCCGCGCGTCGTGCCGGAGGAGAGCAACAAAGTGAACCTGCAATCGTTTGCCACGCCAAACAAGAAGGACGGCACGGGGAGGAGCTGAACATGCTGACGCTCGCCGCACCCACGCCCTTCGGGCTCACCGCTGATCAGGCGGCCCTCTACCACCGCCTCGTCCCCAAGCAGGTCGACCACGCGGCGGCGCACGTCATCCGCGAGCTCCGGGTGAAGCAGCAGGAGCACGATCTCAAGCAGGAGGGAGCCGTCGCCATCGGCACCGGCATCCCGCGCCTCGATCCGGCGGAGCCGTTGAGCGCGCCGGACACCTGGGGGCGCTACGTCGCGATGTACGCGATGCTCGACTTCCTTCGCGCCGAGGGCCGCTACCAGCAGCAGATGAAGGCGGTGCGGCTCGCGGTGATGCTGCACTGCGCGTTTCACACGGATGCGTTCGAGGCTGACCGCGATGGTATCGAGGAGGCACGAGAGAAGCTGACGAAGTACGGGCAGCGCGTGTGCGCGGGCACGCTAGTGCGGCTCGCTGCGACGCCGATCACGGCCGAGGGGGAGGACGGCGCGGTGATGCGCGAGTCACAGCGGCGCATCGTGGAGGTTCTCCAGCGCCTCGTGTCGGAGCTCCGGCCGGAGCAGCGTGAGCTCTTGCGGCGTGCGTATGCCTACGATCACGCGAGCGTGAAGAAGGCGGCGGAGGAGCTGGGGGAGAAGGGCTATCGCGCTGTGCTCCGTGCCTACCACGAGCTGCTCGAGGTCCTCGGCGCGAGGCTCGCCCGCGAGGGCTTCGACGCCGACAACCTGCCGCTGTGGCCGGACGAGGCTTCTGGCACGATCCTCGGGCCAACTGCGAGCAGCCACCAGCGACACGGGTAGCACCATGGGCGACGACACCGACGAGAAGCGGAAGGGAGAGGCGGGGCGCGAGACCTTCGAGACGGTGCCGCCCGAGCT
>JADKBB010000032.1 GCA_016715195.1 Candidatus Villigracilis proximus | reverse complement strand
TTTGTTTTTACTCTCAAGTAGAGTTCATTGATAAAATATCCGAGTTGAAATAATTTGAAAGTTTAACGTTAAAATAAAAGGTATATATGAAAAATTCAAACACAACCAATCAGCGTATCGCAAAGATGACCTTCGCTTCGGTCTATCCGCTGTATCTTGAAAAGATAGAGAAGAAAGGCAGAACCAGAGAAGAATTGCATCAAGTCATAGAGTGGTTAACAGACTTCGACCATAAGAAGCTTCAGGAACTCATCAAGGAAAATGTGACTTTTGAAGTGTTTTTTCAACAGGCTGCGCTAAACCCTAATACGAACCTCATCACTGGAACAATCTGCGGAGTTCGCGTGGAGGAGATCGAGGAACCTTTGACACAGCAGGTTAGATATTTGGATAAGTTGGTAGATGAGTTGGCGAAGGGCAGAAAGATGGAGAAGATTTTGCGCGGCTCGTAGCAACTGGTCCATGCAAATGGTTGTGATTCCTATGATCATTTTGAAATAAATTTATTTCGTGATAAAACAGCCCCATGAACGATCAGAAAGTTGTCATCCCCCTTAAACGTTTTCTGCTTATCGAACAGTGTCCGCCGGAGTGGAAGGAACTGGATCTATACCTGTTTCGGGATGAAGCAGTGGTCTTCTATGTCGGTCAGTCTTATCTTGCTTTTGCGCGGGTCTGGGAACATCTTTTAAGCGGCTTTAAGGGACACTCGATGACGGGGCGGTTTGTCTGGTGTAACTGGCCGAAATCAATGAACTTCACCATTGAATTACTAAGTTCGCGATCTGAGGAGTTTGGTGTTGTCGGAAATGAATTGAATGCATCTGAACGATACCTTATTCAGCGCTGGTCACCTTGTTTCAATCTGTCGCTGAATGATCAGCCAACCCCTTTACCCAATGCTTACTTGCCGCCAAATGCCCCATTCAGACGCAGACAAAGTTTAACCATGTTAATTCACGAGGCAGAGCGGGCTGTGAAAGCAGATGATACAAAACATTGGCTGGAAAATATGGAATGGTGAAAAATACGCGCCATGTCCGGTAAGCCAACAAACATGACTCACCCTGAAATTAAGGTTTCGTGGGTGAGTTCGTTTTTAAGAACAAATGGGACGCTGATCGCTTCGCGCAGAAAACGCTGATTTTTCGCTTTTATCAGCGTCAATCAGCGTTCATCTGCGTCCAGAATTAAATTCGGGATGTGTTATGTTTGTTATGAAATTTACGGTTGTGCCGGCCACGGAATTTCTGCGGGACCCGCAAAGCCGTGTTTCTCTTGAAAATAAACTCTTCCATGTGATGGGATGTCACAACCGGGTTCGTCTGTAAAAGTCACTTCGGGATAATTGGATGCGAGCGGATCGAAGATCGACTTACCGCCTTCACAGCGCCAGACCTCGATGATGTAAATGAACATGCTGTCGTCTTCTTCATCACCGGCGCGCAGTGTGATATCTGTCCATTTGACAGTGACTTGACTGGTATTGTTCGCATCTCGCACTGCGCTCAAAACACTGGTCTGTGAGTAATATGGTGAAACGGGCAATTTATATCCGCCGGGATACATTACCTTTAAAGTTTGCGGGTCACCTTTGATCTCGATAAATTTTGCATTGACCCAGCATAGACTTTTCCCCGCCACCATCACCCAATTGTTGCCATCGGTGCGGCCGGTCAATTGAATATTTGCGCCTTTCTTCAATCCATATAAATATAAATATTCTGCGCCTGGTCCGTAACGGCAACTCAACAAATCTGCGGTGACTGTGGCATCGAGGCTTTCCACAACGGGGATGGCTGTTGGCTCGGGAGTGGGCGTCTCTGTCGGCGGGGGAATGGGTGTGAAGGTTTCAGTGGCTGGCGCAAGTGTGGCGGTGCTGGGCGGGGTTTCCGTCGGCGCTGAAACAGTTGCAGAAACAGAAGCAGGTTCAAAGTCTACGGGAGAAGCGGAAGGCAGAGTGCAGGCTGTTAGTAGAAAGATGAGCGAGAGCGATGTCCAGTAAATTTTTTTCATAGAGTTATCCATTTTGTGTATCCAAGTTTCCATCCAATGCCTGCTCGATCAAATCCTTTAAGATGGAATAAGGCTGCGCCCCTTCGACTTTGAATCCGTTAATAAAAAATGTCGGCGTCGCATGGATGCCATTCGCTTCAGCCGCAGCCGCATCCTGCTCCACCGTCCCTTTATGTTTTTCTTCGCTCAAGCAGGATTCGAACTCTGCCATATTCAGGTCAAGTGCTTTGGCATATTTGACCAGATTCTCTTTTGTATAATCGCCCACATTTTCACCGCTCCAGTTGGCAAAGAGCGTATCGTGAAATTCCCAAAACCGTCCCTGATCACCGGCGCAATAAGCGCCTTCCGCCGCCCAACTGGATTCTGGCCCAATGATCGGATATGCGCGATATTCAAAATACACCTGATCCGTGTTGACATATTCCTCGATCAATTGTGGTTCGGTCTCACTCCAAAACTTAAGACAATAAGGACATTGAAAATCGCCATACTCAATGATATGCACCGGCGCATCAGGATTTCCCATCGTGTTGCTTTGTGTCACCACGCGCGGAAGTTCTCCCGCCACCTGCACTTGATCGGGAAGGAGCTGCTGCACAAACTGCGGCCCGATAAAGATCAGCGTGCCCACAAAAACTGCTGCGCAAAGGAACACCACACATCCGCCCGCCGCGATCCATAACGTCCAGGCTGGCTTGGATTTTTCTTCTTCAATGACGATCGGTTGTTCTTCTGTCATGTTGATCTCCTCTAAAAGTTGTAAATTGTACCGTGAAATAAAACTCTGCCACCATGGAGTCCATCAGCTCGCTGATGTTTTTTATCGCTGTTCAGATTGTGCCGATATGGATATCATCGCAAATTCTGCTTAATTCATATTTACATGCATAAGATGTTTGAAAAACCCCGCATCTTCTAATCCAAAACTTATAAGAACCATATGAACGAAAATGAATTTTTCGTTATAATCCTTCCCATGACCATGACATATACAACCCGCCAAAATCTACCAAAACAGATACTCGCCGCACTGCTTGGCGGATTTATACTCTTTATCGGCATTATTCTCGTGTGGACGGTTGGTTATCAACTGGCGTATGCGGGGCGCATCTTCCCCGGCATTTCAGTCGCCGGCGTGGATGTTTCAGGGCTTGCCCCCAATGACGCCGCTTTGAAATTAAGTCAAACGCTTTCCTACCCGATCAGTGGAAAAGTATTGTTCCGTGATGCAGATAAAGTGTGGGTGGCTTCTCCGGCTGAATTGGGCATGGTATTTGACCCATCGGCAAGCGCTCTGGCTGCCTATGAGTTTGGCCGCTCCGGCGGCTTGTTTGGCGCGCTGGCAGGCCAGATCAGCGCCGGCGGACTTGGCGCAGACGTATCGCCAGTGGTCATCTTTGATCAACGTGTGGCCTATAGCTATTTGCAGAATATTGCCGTGCAAGTCAATCAACCTGTTGTGGAAGCCAGCCTGCGATTGGAAGGTACGAATGTGGTTGCATCTCCCGGCCAATTGGGAAGATTACTGAATCTCGATGCCACACTGATCTATCTCGGCTCGCAGCTTCAATCCTTTCGGGATGGGGAAGTGCCGCTTGTCATCGCCGAAGCCGCGCCAAAACTGCTGGATGTTTCCTCGCAGGCAGAAGCCGCGCGTAATATCATCAGCCAGCCGCTTACGATTACTGTCCCCAATTATCGTGAGGGCGACCCCGGCCCGTGGACGTATGACATTCCCGTGCTTGCGAACATGCTGGGCGTAAACGTTGTTGAAGTTGGCGGGGTGGCACAAATGCAGGTTGGGCTTGACCCCACAGCCTTACGCCTGACCTTGAGCGAGCTCAAGATTTATGTAGATCGTCAGCCTGCCAATGCGCGATTCACCTTCAACGATCAAACTGGTCAGATCGAACCCATCGCTGTTTCAAACGTGGGCCGTGTGATGGACGTGGAAGCCAGTATTACCGCCATTAATGAAGCACTTTTGCGTGGTGAACATAATGTGGCTCTCAGTGTTTCCGAAACCCAGCCAGCCGTGGCCGATACCGCCACCGGAGCAGAGCTCGGTGTTACCCAGGAAATCATTGCCTACACAACGTATTTCTACGGTTCAAGCAATGAACGCATTCAAAACATCGTCGCAGCCACAGAACAATTTCATGGGGTGTTGGTTGCGCCGGGTGAGACTTTCTCAATGGGAAATACCCTCGGCGATGTCAGCCTTGAAAACGGATTCGCCGAAGCCCTCATCATTTATGGCGGGCGTACCATCAAAGGCGTGGGCGGCGGCGTATGTCAGGTAAGCACCACGTTATTCCGCGCGGTTTTCTTTGCGGGCTATCCAGTGGTTGAGAGATATTCCCATGCGTATCGTGTCTCTTACTATGAAAAAAATATCAGTAATAACATTGATACCAATCTCGCCGGCTTGGACGCGACGGTGTACTTCCCGCTCGTGGATTTCAAATTCACAAATGACACACCCTATTGGCTGTTGATGGAAACCTATGTCAATGTTGAGTCGCGCACACTAACCTGGAAGATATATTCCACCTCCGACGGACGCAGTGTCACATGGGATACGACCGGCCCGTCCAATGTTGTGCCTGCGCCTGCTCCGCTGTTTGAAGAAAACCCCGAGCTTAACAAAAACCAGATCAATCAAGTGGATTACGCCGCTCAGGGAGCAGATGTCAACGTGACCCGCACCGTTTGGCGCGGCGGTCAGATTTATTTCTCAGACCAATTTCAAACCCATTATCAACCGTGGCAGGCGGTCTGCGAATACGGTCCCGGCACAGAAGACCCGGAGAAGAAAGCCAAAAAGAATAATCTTTGCCTTTCGCCGAATACGTAATCCGGAATGCACACTTTAGTCTGCCGTTTCTAAAAACTGTTGCTCAAAAAATGTGAACTGACGTCCGCCCTCCATCTTTTGGTAGATGGTACAATCTTTCCCTGAAAAAGGAGACTACATGGTTAGCAAAGAATTACTCGAAATTTTACGTTGTCCAAATTGCGTGCGCGAAAAACAAGGCATGTTGACTTTATATAAAGACACCTGGCTTATTTGTCAGGATTGTGGCCGCAAATATCCGATCGTGGATGACATCCCCGTGATGTTGATCGATGAAGGGGATAAGTGGATCAACACCGCCCAAGACGCGCTCCCCATTCCGCCGCCCGCTAAATAAAAATGCAGCATTTGCTGGCTGAATTAACCAGCGGAGACGATGCCCGCGCAGAAAAATCCATCCCCGCGATTCTTGATCTGGGAATGGCGGCCATTCCATCCTTATTGGATTTGACCCGCGCCCCCCAGGCAGACTCTCGCTGGTGGGCAGTTCGCACCCTCGCCGCCTCGCCTCACACGCGGACCGAAGACCTGCTTCCGCTCCTCAGCGACTCAGCGCCGGAAGTGCGAGCCGCTGCCGCGCTGGCCTTGTGCGAACATCCCCATGAGAGTGCGATTGAAGCATTGGTTAAAACCCTCGCAGATCAAGACTCTCTCACAGCAGGGTTGGCAGGAAATGCTCTGGTAAAAATTGGAAGCCCTTCGGTGCCGAGCCTGCTCAATGTTATGAGCGAAGCGCCGACCGGCATCCGCATTATTGTTTTACGCACACTTTGTGAACTCCGCGACCATCGCGCGATCCCTGTGATGATGAAATCGTTGAGCGAAGAATCGGCTGTGCTGCAATATTGGGCGCAGCAGGGACTGGAACGACTTGGGCTGGATATGGTATACATAAAGCCTTGAGGTTGTAAAAATGAATCGATTTGAATTTTTGAAAAAAATAAAATTGCCAAAGTTTGTCCGTCCTTCCGTTGGACAGATGATCTTTTGGGGTGTGACGCTCGTGCTCGGAATCGGCGTATTTATCGTGGCGCGTAATTTTACAGATTGCTGGTCCATCACTGATCTGCCCGGCAGACCGCTTAGCACGTGCAAAGGACTCGATAGCACTGACACGGCCTTTGCCCCTGAAGATGGAACGCCTGTGCCCGATCTACCCCCCACGCCGCAAGCCAGTGTTCCTGAAGCGGCATTGCCTCCCGCCTGGGATGGTGCCAGCCGCATTAATATTCTCTTCTTCGGTTTGGATTATCGTGACTGGGAGGCCAATGCCGGCCCGCCCCGTTCTGATACGATGATCCTGTTTACGATCGATCCGATCACAAAGACTGCGGGCATGATGTCCATTCCGCGTGATATGTGGGTCAATATTCCCGGCTTTGGATACAGCCGTATGAATACCGCATATCCCAGCGGCGAAGGCGCGCAACTGCCCGGTGGCGGCGCGGGACTTGTGATGAAAACGGTTGAACAATTTCTCGGTGTGCCTGTGCATTATTATGCCCAGGTGGACTTTAATACTTTCACAGAGTTTATTGATTACCTCGGCGGGGTGGATGTTTGGGTCGAGCAGGATTTGGTGCTTGATCCGGTTGGCCCCGGAACGGATCATTTCCGCGTCAATTGCTGTGGATTTCGTCACATGAACGGTTGGCGCACACTGGCCTACGCCCGCACACGTAAAGGCGGAGATGGTGACATTGACCGTTCCAGACGTCAGCAAATGGTGATTCAAGCGATTCAAAGAAGAGTATTTGACCCCGCTGTTTTCCCCGGTTTGATCCAGAATGCTCCGGCAATTTATGCTCAATTTCAATCGGGTATTCACACAAATCTCTCATTTGAAGATGCGCTCAAACTGGCTGTGCTCGGCAAGGATATTGCGCCCGAGACGATCAAGACCGGTGTGATCGATACGACGATGGTCACATTTGATAATGTTGTGCTTGGCGGAGCCAATGCAAGCATTATGAAACCGCTGACCGATAAGATCCGCGTTTTGCGCGATGAGATATTTTCCTCAGCGGGCGCGCTCAGTCCGCTGGCGGCTCCATCTGGCACAACTGATATTAATTTGATCGTCCAAGCCATGCGCTTGGAGGAAGCCCGTGTACGAATTGTGGACGGCACCTTCACTCCCGGCCTGGACCAGCGCGCCGGCGCATTCTTCCAATCTCAAGGCATGAACGTGACCGAAGTCGGCGCGGCGGATAATGTATATCAAACAACCATCGTGATCGTATCTGGCCCCAAACTGTACACATTGAGATATTTACAGGCGGTCTTTGGTCTTTCCCACACACAGATCCGCTTTAACCCCGACCCTGCCTCCGCTGTGGATATTGAGATCCGTCTCGGCTCCGATTGGGCAGGCAGCATTCCGTAATTTGTTATGAATCAAAAAATCCCATCTTCTGCAAAGAGATGGGATTTTTTCTTTTAATAAGTATTATCAGATTATCCGGTAAACGTGCTGCGCGCATCCAGTCGCCGACCAGCCAATATTTGAAATCCTGTCCCTGACTGGTCTGAATCCCGCCGTAGATTCCATAGCCCAAAGCCACCAAAGGCATGGCACTGAATACACAAGCAAAAGGAATACAAAGCAGACCGATTAGAACTGTGCTGAGCACGCCGGTAATCGCCCAGACAACGCCTGCAATGATTCCACCGCCGACCCACCAGATGAGTTGAAAGATCAGAGCCTGCAAGGATTGATAAGCGACATATCGCGAACGGTCTTTGTAGATCATATAGATTGCCAGGGGTACGAGCGGCCCCAAAAAGCCTGAGACTAAATTTACCAATACTCCCAAATGGGCGATCATGGCCCACTGACGTTCCTCTTCAAGTGAAAGAGGCGCTGGCGGGGTTTGTGTCATTTGTTCGTTCATTACATTCTCCTTTTGTATTATTAGGCGAGTCTATCATATTAATAATTTACCTTAAATAAAAAAGTCTCGCAGCGAACTGCGAGACTTTTTTGTAAGAACGAAAAAATTATGCCCAACCCTGATTGCGAATGAAATCGCTGATCATCGGAATCTTCACATCCTGACCTTGATAAGCCTGATAGGCCCACCAGAGCATGGCGAAGAAAAGAATACTACCGCAACCGAGAGTAATGGTTGAAATAACGGTGAGTACAACGGTTGCCGCGATGGATTGCACAGCATTGAATTTTACGTAAGGGCGGTTCTTCTTATCTTCCATGAAAAGAACAACGACAGCAATGAGTGGGATGAGATAACCGAGCATTGCCCACAGTTTATCGTCACTTGTGATGTCAGATGACATTGGTTCTTGAGACATAATTTATTCCTCCGAATAAGTTGGTTTTGGATTTGCAGTATTTTACAACCAATCTGATTATCATGCAACTTATTAATTCACCCAAGAGTACTGTGTATATTGCAGCGTCTTAAGATTTTCAAGCAATTAATTTCAGTAATTTACATAACAAGCGGTAAAATCAGCGCATGTCTATTCGTATTGTTTTTATGGGGTCACCCGATTTTTCATTGCCAGGTCTTTCCGCTTTGGCAAAGTCCCATCAGGTGGTGGGTGTGGTCACACAACCTGATCGTTCCTCAGGCCGCGGACGCGAATTAAAAGCACCGCCAGTCAAAACGCTGGCGCTTGCGCTGAACATTCCGATCATGCAGCCTGAGAAATTGCGCACACCTGAGGCGATGAGTCAATTGCAGGCGTGGAATCCTGATTTGCTCGTTGTCGCGGCTTTTGGTCAGATCCTCAAAAAAGATGTTTTGGAATTGCCGCGTTATGGCTGCATCAATGTCCATGCTTCGCTGCTGCCACGCTGGCGCGGCGCGGCGCCGGTCAACGCTGCGATTTTGGCCGGGGATGAAGAGATGGGCATAACTATCATGCAAATGGATGTGGGATTGGATACCGGGCCGATGCTCGCGAAGAAGTCCATCCGCCTCATGCCTAACGATACAACGGGTTCCGTTTTAGGAGCATTATCCACACTGGGAGCGGACCTGCTTCTCGAAACCCTGCCCGAATATTTGGCGGGCAATCTCAAGCCTGTTCCACAGCCCGCAGAAGGCGCAACCTATGCGCCGATGTTGAAGAAGGAAGACGGCCTGCTGGATTTCACCCGCCCCGCGATTGAATTGGAACGGCGTGTACGTGCGATGAATCCGTGGCCGGGAGCATGGTTTGAGTGGAACGGGAATCCGCTCAAGGTGGCGAAGGCATCCGTTGTCAGCGGGGGGGAAGGCCTGGTGAGCGGGAGCAGGTTCACAGTCGAAGGCAGACCCGCGGTAATGTGTGCGGATGGGGCATTGGTTTTGGATGAAGTACAGCCTTCTGGCAAGAAGATAATGTCAGGGAAGGCGTTTTTATCAGGCGCACGTGACTGGGAAACGGCTGCGTAGCGTATCGCGTTTGGTTGGGTTATATATTCAAAATTAGTTCATTGGAGAAAATAATGTTTAATTCAAAAGTATTTTTGGCTGAGTTCATCGGCACATTTGCGCTGGTGTTCATTGGCGCTGGCGCCGGGATCGTTAATGCGGGTTTGGTGGGTGTGGCTCTTGCACATGGCTTCACTCTGGCGGTGTTTGCTTACGCCTACGGACATATTTCCGGTACACATGTCAACCCGGCTGTGACTTTCGCTCTTGCTCTGAATGGCACGGTCAAATGGGGACAGGCCGCGTTTTATTGGATCGCACAATTTGCAGGCGCGATCTTCGCTGCTTTCGTGTTGAAGTTGGCTGTGGAGTCATTGGGCGGTGATATTTCTGCCGGTGCGACCGTTGGTGCGTTGACTTCTGCCCAGCCTATTTATGCGATGGTGATTGAAGCATTGCTCACTTTCTTCCTCGTCAATACAATTTTACATACAGCAGTGGCTGGCAAGGGCGGCGCGATGGCAGGTTGGGCAATTGGCGCAACTTTGACTTTTGCAATTTTGGCTGGCGGACCTTTCACCGGTGCTTCTTTGAATCCTGCACGTACATTCGGCCCCGCGGTTTTTTCCCAGCCAAGTTTTACTGATGTTTATACCTATGTGATCTATTTCTTTGGTCCATTGATCGGCGCGACTTTGGCTGTGATCGTTTTCAACTTCTTTAATGAAACAGCCGAGGAAGAAGATGATGAAGAAGTTGTTGAGGTGGTTGAGATGGTGGAAGAAGTTGTCGTTGAGAAGAAGGCTCCTGCAAAAGTAAGAAAACCTGCTGTGCGCAAGACTGTGAAGAAGTAAGAAGTAAAAGAACTGGTTGAATAATCCCCGTCAATATTGGCGGGGATTATTTTTTAAGTAAGTATTAAACTTCATTTTTTTGGTTTTTGTTTTACAATTAACGCAAGGAAAAAACATCATGCCAAAATATGTCGCTGCGATCGATCAAGGTACAACCAGTACTCGCTTTATGATTTTTGACCATGCCGGAAATGTGGTTGCTGTGGATCAAAAGGAACATCAGCAAATTTTTCCGAAGCCGGGTTGGGTGGAGCATGACGCGTTGGAGATTTGGACGCGTGTGCAGGAAGTGATGGCGGGGGCGCTGAGAAAAGCAGTGGACAGTGAACAGTTGACGGTGGACAGTGATATCGCGGCGATCGGGATCACCAATCAGCGTGAGACGGCTGTCGTGTGGGATAAATCCACGGGGAAGCCGGTGTATAACGCGATCGTCTGGCAGGATACACGTACGGATATTATTTGTAATGAGTTGGCAAAAGATGGCGGTCAGGATCGTCTGCGTGCAAAGACGGGTCTGCCGCTTGCGACGTATTTTTCAGGCCCAAAGATCAAGTGGATTTTGGATCATGTGGATGGCGTGCGTGCCAAAGCTGAAAAAGGGGAGGTGTTGTTTGGCACGATCGACTCATGGATCATTTGGAATTTAACCGGTGCGCATGTCACCGATGTGACGAATGCCTCACGCACGTTGTTGATGAATTTGAATACGCTTGATTGGGATGATGAGATTCTGCAATTGCTGGGCATTCCACGCGCAATGCTGCCTGAGATTAAGTCCTCTTCTGAGGTGTATGGTCAGGTTGGAGGCGGATTGCCCATGCAGGGGATGCCGGTGGCGGGGGATTTGGGCGATCAACAGGCTGCGTTGTTTGGTCAGACTTGTTACAGCGCGGGCGAAGCGAAGAATACATACGGCACGGGCTGTTTTATGTTGATGAATACAGGCGAATCTCCTGTGCCTTCAAAAGCGGGCTTGCTGACTACGCTTGGTTATAAAATTGGAGATCAAAAAGCCGTGTATGCGTTGGAAGGTTCGATCGCGATCGCGGGCGCGCTGGTCCAATGGCTGCGGGATAATCTTGGGATCATTGAGAAATCCACTGATGTTGAAACATTGGCTGCGACTGTGGAAGATAGCGGCGGCATTTATTTTGTCCCTGCGTTTTCGGGGTTGTATGCTCCCTATTGGAAGTATGATGCACGAGGCGCAATTTTGGGCATGACTCGCTATGTGAATAAAGGTCACATTGCCAGAGCCGCTCTGGAAGCGACAGCGTATCAAACCTGCGAAGTGCTGGATGCAATGGAAGCAGACTCAGGCGTCAAGTTGACCGCGCTCAAAGTGGATGGCGGCATGGTGTTCAATGAACTGCTGATGCAATTTCAATCGGATATTCTCAATGTGCCGGTGGTACGTCCCAAAGTGGCGGAGACAACTGCTCTGGGCGCCGCCTATGCCGCTGGTCTCGCCGTTGGCTTCTGGAAGGATTACGATGAATTACGCGCCAACTGGGGCAAGGATAAAGAGTGGACTCCGAAGTTGGATGCGAAACTGCGAGAGGGTTTATACTCAGGTTGGAAGAAGGCTGTAACACGTACCTTTGGCTGGGTTGAATGATTTTTTTTGCTGAAAGTAATGGTTTAGTTTGGTAAAACCTTTTCCACGAATTCACGCGAAGATAAAAAAATTCGCGTAAATTAGCGGATAAAAATGGACTTATGCAAGAGCACTATTATTATTTGCATGCAGTTTGCCTTGCTTATAAATTTTGGCGCTGGTTCGTTGGAATATCGGCGTGTGATCAAATCGGAAAGACAAAATAAAAAATCCGCGTCAATCAGTGACATCGTACCCGTAGGGTAAATTCGCGGCTAAGATATTCAGGGATAAAACTATGAATCGAAACGAAATTCTTTCCTCACTTAAAGAAAATCCTAAAGTTTCCGTGCTGATTATTGGCGCGGGGATTAATGGCATCGGTACGTTCCGTGATCTGGCGCTGAATGGTGTGGATGTATTGCTGGTTGACCGCGGCGATTTTTGCTCGGGCGCAAGCGCGGCATCCTCACACATGGCGCATGGCGGTATTCGTTACCTTGAGAACGGCGAATTTCGTCTGGTGCGTGAAGCGGTGCAGGAACGTAATCTCATGATCCAGAACGCGCCGCATATTGTCAGTCCGCTGCCGACGACGGTTCCGATGTTTAAATATTTTTCGGGTTTGTTCAATGCACCATTGAAATTCATGGGCTGGCTGGATAAACCTTCGGAGCGCGGTTCTGTCATCATTAAACTTGGTTTGATGATGTACGATGCCTATACCGGCAAGACGCGCACCGTGCCGCGTCATAAATTTTTCTCGCGTGCTGAATCATTGAGACGCTGGAATCAACTGAATCCTGATGTCGCAAATACAGCAACCTATTATGATGGATTGATCTCGAACCCCGAACGGCTGGCACTTGAACTGGTCTTGGATGCCGAAGCGGATAATCCCAATGCGCACGCGCTGAACTATGTCAGCATGGTGGGCGGCGGACAGGATTCGATTGTTCTGCGTGATGAGCTGACCGATGAAACCTACGAAGTGAATCCTGACCTGGTAATTAATGCGGCTGGCCCGTGGATCGATTTTGCGAATTACAACCTGGGATTGTCCACTCGTTATGTGGGCGGGACGAAGGGTTCGCACATCGTTGTGGATAATCCTGAATTGCGTGCTGCGATCGGGGGCAGTGAATTTTTCTTTGAGAATAAAGACGGGCGCATCGTTTTGATCTTCCCGCTGCATGACCGTGTCTTGATCGGCACTTCGGATATTAAGATCGAAAATCCAGATGAAGCGCGCTGCACCGATGAAGAGATTGAATATTTCCTCGGCCTTGTGGAGCGTGTTTTCCCATCCATCAAGGTGACGCCGGAGCAGATCGTTTTCCGCTTCACGGGCGTACGTCCGCTGGGGAGCAGCGGGGCGAAGACCACTGGACAGTACAGCCGTGATCATCACATTGAGGTCTTGAGCGGTGACTGGACCAATCTGCACTTCCCGGTCTATTCCCTCGTAGGCGGCAAGTGGACTTCCTTCCGCGCGTTTTCGGAGCAGGTGACTGATAAGGTGCTGGACTTCCTTGGCAAGCCGCGCCAGAAAACCACCCGTGACCTGCCCATCGGCGGCGGACGCGGCTTCTCCACCAAATGCAGATGAGCAGAAACGTCAGATCGATGGCTTTGCCGCGTGGACTGGCTTGGACAAGGAAAGATTACAGGTCTTGTACCTGCGCTATGGTTCACGCACCGAAGCGGTGGCTACCTTTATAAATCGCGCCGCCGACGAGCCGCTTAAGTCCGCTCCTGAATTTACACGGCGTGAGATCATGTTCCTTGCGCAGTATGAAAAAATTATTCACTTGGATGATCTTGTGCTGCGACGCACCATGCTCGCCATGCTGGGACGTTTAACCCGTGATCGTATCTTTGAATTTGCGAATGTCTTGGGCGAGTCACTTGGGTGGGGGAATGAGCAGAAAAATGCCGAGGTGGAGCGCACGCTCCGTTTGTTGAGTGACAGGCACGGGGTTAGGCTTTGATGCGCATGGTAAAATCCTGCCCGTATGAAATGCTCCGTGGTTGTACCAGTTTATCGCGGCGAGAAAACTCTCGATCCGCTGCTTGAACGCCTGTCTCAGGCTTTGCCAAAACTTTTTGATTCCTATGAAGTCATCCTTGTAAATGATGGCAGTCCCGACAACAGTTGGGATGTGATCCAAAAGCTCACGCGCAAATATGATTTTGCGCGTGGGATTCGTTTAATGCGCAATTATGGTCAGCATAATGCAACCTTGTGCGGCGTACGTGCCGCGCAATATGAATTGATTGTGACCATGGATCAGGATTTGCAGCACCCGCCTGAAGAGATTTCGATTTTGCTTGCGAAGTTGAATGAAGGTTTTGATGTGATATATGGCGCTCCGCAAAAATTACCGCAAGGAGTTGTGCGTAATTTCCTCACGAAATATATCAAACTAATTTTGGCAAAAGTAATGGGCACTCCCTCTGTAACACACATGTCTGCTTTTCGTTTATTTCGCGCAGAGTTGCGCGATGCTTTTGTCAATTTTCAAAGCCCAACGCTGATCCTGGATGTTTTGCTTTCATGGGGAACGACACGCTTCACCTATGTGCCGGTAAATATTGCGCCTGCCGAAAGTTCCAACTATAAATTTGCAACACTGGTAAAAGCTGCGCTGTTGATCCTGATCGGGTACAGTACTTTGCCATTGCGTATTGCAAGTTTCATTGGCTTCTTTATGACTCTCTTTGGGTTTGGTGTTTTTGTTTATGTTTTTTATGTATATCTGGCGCTTGGCAGTTTGCCGGGTTTTCCATTTCTGGCTTCGATCATTGCTTTGTTTAGCGGTGCGCAAATGTTTACGATGGGAATTTTCGGCGAATATCTGGCACGCATCTTCGATCGCAGCATGGACCGTCCATCTTATGTCATTCAGGAAAGCGCGGGCGCAAAAAAAGAATGAATGTTGTGATCCTTCAACCTTCCTACATTCCGTGGCGCGGCGTGTTTGACCAGATCCAAAAAGCTGACCTTTTTATTTTTTACGATGATGTGCAATACGACAAACACGGCTGGCGCAATCGCAATCAGATCAAGACCGCGCAGGGCAAACAATGGTTGACCATCCCCGTCCATAGCAAAGGGGTGACGGAAGGCATTGCGATTAAAGATGTGCGGATTGATTGGAGCAAGCCCTGGGCGAAGAATCATCTCAAAGCGTTGACCTTTGCCTATGCAAAGAGTCCACACTTCGCATCTTTCGCACCGTTGCTTGATTCTGCCTACGAGCGGCATGACGAATTCCTGTCAGATTTTACGATCTGGTTGACGATTGAGATCGCGCGCAAGATCGGCATTGACCGCACGCGCTTCATGCGTTCTTCAGAGATCGCCGGCATCGAAGGACAAAAGACCGGCCGTCTGATCCAAATTCTTCAGCACGTTGGCGCAACCCACTACCTGAGCGGACCTTCGGCCCGCGATTACATCGAGCAGGATAAATTTGATTCCGCTGGCATTGCGTTGTCTTATATCGAATACAATTATCCTGATTACCAGCAGCTTTACCCGCCTTTTGAGCCGCATGTCAGTATTTTAGATTTGCTATTTATGACAGGCGCTGACGCTGTAAAATATATTTAATATTTTTGTTGTCTTTGTACAATATATACTTGTGCATAATGACACCTTAAAGGAATCCTCATGCCCGAACTCCCCGATCTAGGTCAGATTAAAACTTATTTTGATACTCGTATTCAAGAGCATGGCGCCTCACCGCGCGGCTCAGACTGGAATGGCGAAGAATCACAAAATATTCGTTTTGATCAAATACTGAAAGTAATAGAAGGCAACACCCCTTTTTCGCTTCTTGATTATGGCTGTGGTTATGGCGCACTTGCCGATTATATTGAAACAAAGGGTTTCAGCGCCGAGTATATTGGCTTTGATATTTTAGAGTCTGCAATTGAAACCGCCCGTAAAAAATATGAAGGAAAGGCACAGCATATTTTTACCTTTGATAAAACAATATTGCCAGTCTGTGACTATACAGTTTCAAGCGGTATCTTTAACTATCGCGCTGAAAATAACTTTGAAGCATGGACGGAATATATACTCACAACGTTAAATGATTTCAATAAATTAAGCCGCCGCGGATTTTCCAGTAATTTTCTCACCAAATATTCCGACGCCGATAGGATGCGCCCTGACCTGTATTACGCCGATCCGCTTTTTTTATTTGATTATTGCAAACGCAATTTTGCAAAAAATGTTGCGCTGCTGCACGATTATCGTTTGTATGATTTCACCATTATTGTCCGCAAAGACTAATCATGGAAAATATACGTGTTGATTTTAACCGTCCCGTTCCGTTGGGCAACGAATATGAATATATGCGTCAGGCCATTGAGTCGGGACATATCTCTGGTGATGGTGACTTTACCAAAAAATGTCACGCATTTTTGGAGAGCGAACTTGGCGTAAACAAAGCCCTGTTGACTACATCCTGCACGCACGCGCTGGAAATGTCTGCCATTCTTTTGGATATTGCCCCCGGCGATGAAGTCATCATCCCTGATTTTACGTTTGTCTCCACGGTGAATGCCTTCGTATTGCGCGGCGCAAAACCGGTCTTTGTGGATGTGCGGCCTGATACATTAAATCTCGACGAATCAAAACTCGAAGCCGTGCTCACGCCGCGCACGAAGGCCATTGTCCCTGTGCATTATGCCGGCGTAGGCTGCGACATGGATTCGATCATGGCGATTGCAAATCAGCATAACATCGCGGTGGTTGAAGATAACGCGCATGGTTTGTTCGGTAAATACAAAGGTAAATTTCTCGGCACATTTGGCTCGATGGCTTCACAAAGTTTTCACGAAACCAAAAACTTCACCAGCGGCGGCGAGGGCGGCGCACTGCTGATTAATGATCCTGTCCTTGCTGAACGCGCAGAGATTATCCGCGAGAAGGGCACCAACCGCTCACGCTTCTTCCGTGGCCAGGTGGATAAATACACCTGGGTTGATATTGGTTCGTCCTATCTTCCTTCTGATATTCTCGCGGCATTTTTATTTGCGCAATTTGAACAGCGTGAAAAGATTCAACGTCACCGCAAAAATGTTTGGGAGATGTATCACGCCGCGTTGAAGGAGTGGGCTGGGAAAAACGGTGTGCAGTTGCCGCATGTCCCCGCGGATTGTGAGCAGGCGTATCACATGTTTTATATGCTGCTGCCAAATCTCGAATTGCGCCAAAAGTTCATCATGTACTTGCGCGAGCGCGGAATTTACAGCGTCTTCCATTATCTGCCGCTGCATCTTTCCGATATGGGACAGGGTTTTGGCTATAAAGCGGGTGACTGCCCGATCACAGAAAATATCAGCGACCGGCTGGTGCGTTTGCCTTTTCATAATGCGCTGACCGGCAGTGAGCAGGAACAAGTCATCGACGCGATTCTTGATTTTAGTTTTGCTTAAGTCAGAGCGGCGAAAAAGGCCTTTTGCCGCGAATCAGGCGCGAGGTCCGATTTTGATGCGCATGGTAAAATCCTCTTAATGTCATCCAATCAAAAACTCAAGGTCGATATTGTCATTCCCATTTTCAATGAAGCTGGAACTTGTGGAACGCACCCACGCGCATCTTCGTGCTGTGGTGGATGCGCTGCCTTATGATTTTCGATTCATCTATGTAGACGACGGATCAAGCGACGGGACAACGGATACGCTCCGAAAAATAGCAGACGGCGACCCGGGCATTTCCCTGCTCCAGCTCAGCCGCAACTTTGGGCATCAAGCCGCGCTGACAGCCGGCATGGACGCGGCCACCGGCGACGTGGTGATCACGATGGACGGCGATGGTCAACATCCGCCGGAGATGATCGCGCAAATGTTGAATTTGATTCAGCAGGGTTATGACATTGTGCAAACCCAGCGCATTGATGAAGGCGGCGCCGCGACCTTTAAGAAAGTGACCTCTAATGTTTTATCGTTTGATCAATATCATCAGCGGAACCCAGATCATGCAGGGCGCCGCGGATTTTCGTGCGCTCTCGCGTGATGCGTTGAATGGCTTGCGTTCGATGCACGAATATCATCGCTTTTTGCGCGGCATGATCTCGTGGATGGGATATGCCAGTGTCATTCTTCCGTATCGTGAGCCTGAGCGGCTGGCGGGCAAATCAAAATATTCACTCGGCAAAATGATCCGCCTGGCATCGGATGCGGTCTTCTCTTTTTCACTCGCCCCGTTATATATCGGATTAAGCTCGGGGCTGGCATTTTTAATTTTGGCCGCCGCGCAAATGATCTGGGTCGCCAGTTTGTGGCTCACCGGAAATACAGAACGCATTGTTGACGGTTGGAGTTCGTTGATGGCGATCATGCTGATCGCGAGCGGAATCATCATGATCCTGTTGGGTTTCATCGGCGTGTATGTTGGATATATTTTTCAGGAAGTCAAAGGTCGTCCGGTTTATTTAATAAAGGGGAAGAAACAAGATGATTGAGATTAAGCCGCAACCCTTTCATATTACATTGCTGCGCCACGGCGAATCGGTAGGCAATGCTGAATCACGCTGGCAGGGACAGGCGGATTTTCCGCTGACAGATACCGGCCGCGCGCAGGCGCGTGCGCTGGCTGAAAGATGGAAAGTCGGACTCTGCAAAATTTGACCTTGTGATTGCGAGTCCGCTGCTGCGTGCGCGGGAGACCGCCGAGATCATCGCGCAGGAATTGAGTTTGACTCTTGAGATCGATCCGGTTTGGATGGAGCGCGACAACGGCGAATACGCCGGGTTGACTCCCACCGAAGCGCGCCAAAAATTCCCGCAGCCGATCTTCACCACACCTTATGATTTTGTAGGCGGCAAAGGCGAAGGCGATTGGGAATTATTCCTGCGTGCCGGCCAGGCTTTGCATGGATTGCTTCGTCGCGAACCCGCCAGATATTTGATTGTTTCTCACGGCGGCTTATTGAATCAAGTAATGCATGCAGTTTTGGGCGTAGCTCCGCAGGCGAACAAGGCTGGCGCAAGTTTCCGCTTTGGCAATACGGCTTTTGCTCAACTAAAATATTTCCCCCACCAACACCGCTGGACGATCGACAGATTGAACGATCATTCACACTGGAAGAACGCAGATTAGGCGTAAATAAGTCTAGAAAAGGGGATACCTGTACTTCTTGGGAGAGAGGTTTTTCATTTCATCCTTCATAATTCATAATTCAGCCTTTGTAATTCATCCTTCATCCTTTCCCTTGAGGCAACTTTGCAATCATCACCCATATCGAATTTAAAAACGGCAGATAAATTAAATATCCTGATCTTCGGCGCAGGTGCCATCGGTACATACTTTGGCGGCTCGCTTATTCTTGCCGGTCATAATGTTGTCTTTGTAGAGCAGCCAAAGATGGTCAGTGAATTGCGTGAGCATGGATTACGCCTCGATCTCACGAAAGATGAAAGACGAAAGACGAAAGATGCCTATCTGCTCGAGCCGCGTTCTTTTCGGATTGAACCGTCGCTTGAAGAAGCCTTAAAGTTTGGCCCCTTTGACGTGGCGCTCTTTGCTTTGAAATCCTTTGATACGATTTCTGCGCTTGAAAGCATGAAGCCTTTTGCTGAAAAACTTCCGCCGATGCTTTGCCTCTCCAATGGCGTGGAAAATGAACAGGCCATTGCGCAGGCTCTCGGCCCGGATAAAGTGATCTACGGCACAGTGACGACAGCCATCGGACGGCGCGGTGCGGGAGATATCATCCTCGAAAAATTGCGCGGCATGGGCATAGCAGCCGGACATCCGCTCTCTGAAAGACTTGTCACTGCAATGGATGGCGCATATCTTAATTGCCGGTTATATCCCGAGCCACACAGTATGAAGTGGTCGAAGATGTTAACCAATCTCGTTTCCAATCCCACTTCTGCAATTCTGAACATGACCGCTGCTGAAGTATTCGCCAATAAAAAATTATATAAACTTGAAATTGAGATGCTCAGCGAATGTCTGGCTGTGATGAAGGCGCAAAACCTCGAAGTGTACGATCTGCCCGGTACTCCTGTTAAACTGCTGGCTTTCGCTACAAAAATGCCGCTTTGGCTTTCCAAGCCATTCCTATCCCGTGCCGCAGGCAGTGGACGTGGCGCAAAGATGCCTTCCTTCCACATTGACCTGTACAATTCGCGAGGACGCGGTCAAAGTGAAGTGCAATATTTACACGGCGCAGTAGTCCGCGAAGGAAAAGCACGCGGCATTCCAACACCCGTCAATGAAGTGTTGACCGATACACTTATGGCGTTGACCAACAAAGAAATTCCGCTCGAAGAATACGCCAATCAACCCGAGAAATTATTGTCAAAAGTCGAAAGCCAAAAGTCTTCCTGACCTTCGACCTTCAACCTTTGACTCAAAAAAACATGTCCATAAAAATTACACAACCCGGAATCGAAGTAGAACTTCACCTTCCTGATGGCCGCGTGTTAACTGGTCCGCGCGGCACACAAGTGGGGGAGTTCCTGAAAAAAAGTTAAAGATGATTTTCCTGCGCCCATCGTGGCTGCGATCATCAACAATGAAATTCACGAATTAAGTTTCCCGATCGAGATCGAGTCTCACTGTCAGCCTGTCACCATGGATACGGCGGACGGCGCGCGTATTTACCGGCGCTCCCTGGTCTTTCTGCTCGAAACCTCCTTTACCGAATTATTCCCCGATGGACTGCTTAATATTGATCACTCAGTTTCATCAGGCGGTTTTTATTGTCAGGTCACAGGGCGTACGATGCTTTCAGAAAAAGAACTTGAGCTGCTTAAAGCACACATGCGCAAGTTGATCGAAGAGGACCACCTCTTCATCCGCAAGGAAATTCCCATTCAGGAAGCGATGGAGTATTTCAAAAAACGCGGTTATGAAGATAAGCTGCGCCTGCTCACACATCGCCAGAAGGACTATCTGACCATGTATAGCATTCTCGGTCAGATGGATTACATGCACGGTTACATGGTTCCATCCACCGGTTATTTGAAATGGTTTGACCTAAGGCGAATCAACGGCGCTTTTCTGATGCAGTTTCCGCGCCGTCATTCGCCTACCGCACTGGAGCCGATGGGCGATTATCCAAAACTGCTCAGCGCATTTCGACAGTATGGCGATTGGCTTGGAACACTCAACATTGATAGCGCAGGCGCATTAAGCGATGCCATCCAAGCAGGCCGCACAGATGAGATCGTGCTGGTCTCTGAAGCGCTGCACGAACAAAACGTGGCAGATATTGCACAACAGATCGCGCTGAAAAAATCCCGCATCATCCTGATCGCGGGGCCTTCCTCTTCGGGGAAAACAACTTCATCGCGCCGCCTTGCAATTCAATTGCTCGCGCGGGGCGTGTCACCATTTCCACTTGAACTTGATCATTATTTTATTGATCGCGATAAAACCCCGCTTGATGAAAATGGTCAACCGGATTTTGAAACCATCGAAGCGTTGGATATCGCCCGTCTTGCAGAGGATATAGAAAAACTTCTCAGCGGAGATAAAGTCCAATTGCCGCGATTCAATTTCAAGACCGGGATGAGAGAAGCGGGTGATCTCATCCAATTGAAAGATGGACAGCCGCTCATCCTCGAAGGCATTCATGGATTAAACCCCCGCCTCATTCCTAACCGTTTAGCTGATTCAGCATTTCGAGTGTATGTCTCCGCCCTGACACAGTTAAACCTGGATCGCCACAACAGAGTCTCCACTACAGATACAAGACTCATCCGGCGCATTGTGCGTGACGCGCGTGAGCGTGGATATTCCGCCGCGCAAACCATCAGCCGCTGGGAGTCTGTCCGTCGCGGCGAGAAGCGGCATATCTTCCCGTATCAGGAAAACGCGGATGTGATGTTCAACTCTGCGCTGGTGTATGAACTGTCCGCGCTGAAGGCGCTGGCTGAACCTTTGCTGCGTCAGGTATCACACCGCACCCCGGAATATATCGAAGCCCGCAGATTACTGGCCTTCCTCGAATGGTTCCTGCCATTGGATGTGAGTCTGATCCCTGCCAATTCAATTGTCCGTGAGTTTTTGGGCGGTTCAAATTTGAAGGATTTCAAGATCTGGCGCGGGTAAATAAACGTAATAAAAAGTGCGAAGTATAAAAAAGACCGGGTTGTTTAACAAGCGGTTTTTTAATTAACTTGGCTTCGATCTGTTCCAATTCTGACGAAGTGAAATCGAGATGTTTTAGAGTTCCAACAGCATCGTCAATTTGTGACACTTTGCTCGCACCGATCAAAACCGAAGTCATATTTTCATGGCGCAGAACCCAGGCCAAAGCCATTTGAGCCAGAGTCTGCTCGCGTGATTTTGCCAGTTCGTTTAGCTTTTGAACTTTTGCTAATTTATCATCGGTAATATTTGCAGGCTTGAGAAAGCCATGCGCCTTGGAAGCACGTGACCCTTCGGGAATTCCGCCGCCAAGATATTTATCAGTCAGCAATCCCTGAGCGAGAGGGGAGAAGGCAATGCAGCCAACGCCTTCCTCTTTCAATGCGGCGAGCAGACCATCTTCCACCCAGCGATTGAACATGCTGTAGGCAGGCTGGTGAATTAAACACGGCGTTCCCAGTTGACGTAACATCTTGGCCGCTTCGCGGGCTTTCTCTGCGGGATAATTTGAGATACCCGCATATAGCGCCCGTCCGCTGCGGACAATGTAATCCAGTGCCTGCATGGTTTCTTCGAGCGGAGTTTCAGGATCGGGGCGGTGATGATAGAAAATATCCACGTATTGCAAACCCATGCGCTTCAAGCTTTGATCGAGACTGGAAACCAGATATTTGCGTGAGCCCCAATCTCCATATGGGCCGTCCCACATGGTATAGCCTGCTTTCGATGAAATGATAAGCTCATCACGATAAGGCATTAAGTCCTTGGCCATGATCTGCCCAAAGGTTTCTTCGGCAGACCCGGGAGGCGGACCATAATTATTGGCCAGATCCAAATGCGTAATGCCGAGGTCAAAAGCACGCAAGACCATCGCGCGGCTGTTGCTGAATGTATCCACGCCGCCGAAGTTGTGCCACAAGCCAAGCGACACAGCCGGAAGTTTAAGTCCGCTGCGACCTGAGCGGTTGTAGCGCATGGATTGATAACGTGATTCATTCGGTAGATAATTCATAGTTGCTCCAAAATATTTATTGTCTACATCCTGAGCGGAGCCGCATGTTTTTGCGCCGAAGGACGGGTCAAAGTAAAAATATATGCCCCTCGGCTTCGTTCCTCAAAGAGCGTTCGTCACTCCGCTCGGGGTGAGAAGTTTTTATACAAACCCTTGTTCGATCAAACTTTTCGCCATCGAGAGAATAGCTTCCTCTTTTGAACGTGGAGACCACTTAAGAATACGCTTTGCCTTTTCGCTTGAAAGGGTATAGTCCCAATCCAAACTGCGGACGACAAGCGCGATCTTTTTATCGAAGAGCGCGAGAAGTTTGATCATAAAAGATGGGAATGCAATTCTAGGAATCTTATAAATCCTCTTGCCATATTCCTTGCTAAAGAATATCGGCAATATCTTTGAGCCAAACCATACCCGTAGGGACAAGGAATCGATTGCCCGCCGCTTCAGGTGTGTTCATCGCAAGGATGATCGCAGAAGCAACATCGCGCACATCCACAACGTCCATTTTGATGCGCCCCACTCCGGGAACCTGACCAAGCATAAATGTACGCACCACTTCTGCAGAGGTGGGGAAGTCTTTGTTTGGGATGGGGCCAAGGATGATGGGCGGATTGATGGAAACCATCTCCATTTTGTTTGTGTTTTCCGCCCCGTTGATAAATTCCCATGCGGCGCGTTCGGCGAGGGTTTTGCTCTTTGAATATGCGCCGATATTATTTTCAACCTTGGACCAATCATCTTCGTTAAATGTACGATTTTCACCGCTGTGACCTGCTGTTACAGCAGCGACAGATGAAATCTGAACCACTCGTTTGATATTGCCTTTATGTGCCGCGCGCAAAACGCGCAAAGTCCCTTGCACAGCGGGGATGATCAACTCGTCTTCGTGTTGCGGTTCAAATAGCGGAAAGGGCGATGCAATATGCAAAACATAATCGACATCTTTCATTGCTTCATCCCAGCCAGCGTCTTGCATTAGGTCTGTGGTGATGATCTCAAGGTTGTCATTTATATCAACATGTTTGCTGATCGTCTCGCGGACTTCGGCTTCGCGTGAGAGTGTGCGCAATGTAGCGCGGACTTTGTAGCCCTGTTGCAAAAGTTGAATGATGGTGTGCAGCGCGACAAATCCGCTGGCGCCTGTGACGAGGATGGGGTTTGTGGTGGGTGTCATGATTATTAAAAGAGTCCTTTGATTAAGAGAGATGTGATTACCCCAAACGCGCCGCACGAAAAATTGACCCAGTCGTTATCGAGCCACTTCCAGCCGCGGATGTGGACGGTCTGTGTGCCGCAGGTGTGGAGCGGATGTTTCTCGGTTTCTTTTTTGTCGGTGGGGCAGTAGTACATGGCCTGGACTGTTCCGCCGAGGAGTGAGTCAAAGAGCGAACCAGCCAGCCCGGAGATTGTGATCAAGGGGAAGATTGACCAGTTATCCGTTAAGAGTGATGCGAGAAATGCGATTAAGGCGGAGCCTATCAGGGATGCGAGGGTGCCAGTTAATGAGATTCCGCCTGAGGTGCCTTTTTCTACAATTTTTCTTAAGTTGGTGATCATACGCGGCGGGTGCGGATTTAACACGCCGAGTTCGGTGGCCCATGTGTCGGCGTTGACTGCGGCCAACGCGGCGGCGAAACCGAGCCAGGGCCAGAGTTCGTTGGGAAAGAAAAAGTGAAGCGCGGCGAATGCGGTGGCGATTCCGCCGTTGCCAAAGACCTGCCCCGCGTCACGTTCGTGGCCTTTTGAAAATTTTTCGTCGAGACCTTGTTTGCGTTTTTTGAAGGCGCGGCTCAATGCGGAGGAGGTAATAAAAAATGTGAGCAATAAAATTGCCCACGGCAAACCGCCAATGCCGAAGATGATCGTGCCTGTGACCGTGGCGGCGATGGCTCCGCTTTTGTTTAAGCTGTGTGCGCGATAGGCGAGATATGCGATGAGAATTGCGAGAAAGAAACCGAGGAGTAGTTGCATATGAGACCTGAGACGTTAAACGTTACACGTTTAACGTCTTTATACTGGAGTTGTGATAATGAACAGCACTGCGAGCAGAAATAATAAACTCATCAACATGCTTGAGCCCCAAACGATGAAGGCCAGTACGCGTTGTTTTTCCCAGCGATAAAAATATAAGCCTGCGATCCAGCCTGTCACCGAAAGCAAAAGACTGGCGACGGGAAAAATAATAAGCTGTGATGATGGAACGGTTTCAAGTGCACTGCCTACAAATTGCGGACCCAACGCCACGATCGGTGTGGATGGAATGATGAGGCTGGCCCAAATAAACAAACCCAGGTTGAGGAAGAGTGTGGTTAACCAAAGATAACGCGCCACGCCACTTCCCCAGGCTTGTGTGACTACAAACGATGGATAAACAGATTTTGATTCAACGGGCGATAAACTTCCCAACTCAGTTGCGCGCGCAAAAGATTGAGTCAGGCCTGATGGATTTTCAGGTGAGATCACGAAGACACGTTTTGCAGTTGCAACGAGTAAAAGTTTTTTTGAGTCTGATGCAAGAAACTCCACTGCGCCAAGATCGGGGTGACGGCGCATACCGAGCAATCCGCCGGGAATGGGCAGCGATGGCAATGCGAGCGGCGTTGTTAGATCTTCAGATGAGCGGATGAATTCAATATCGCTCAGCGGAATATCTTCGACGCGCAAGCCCCATTTGATGGCGAGGCTGTCGCGGTCGAGGTGGTAATCGGCGTGCCACAAAGGAGTATGCGCGATACACAAGAAATGGAATCGGCGTAAACGATATCAGCGCAACCAAAAGCGAGATCAAAAACGCGGGGCCAACATCTACGCGCGTGAGATTAATAAAACCAATGATGGCAATGACCGTCAGCACAATAATAATTATGCTGTGAAAAATCAAGCCGCGTCTTTTGGGTGGGGGAAAGTGTCCGACGTTCATGCGGAAAGGATGAAAGATGAAGGATGAAGGATGAATTGCATTTAGCTTTTCATCACTTCTTCGCGAATGATGTTGCAGACCAGATCGACCTGTTCTTCGGTCATCACGCCGCTGAAAGGAATCGCGAGTCCGCGTTTGCCGAGGTCTTCGGTCACGGGGAAATCGCCTTCGCGTCCGCCAAATTTTTCAACCATGTATGGCTGCAAGTGGATCGGCAAAAAGTACGGGCGCACAGGAATGCCGCGCGCTTCGAGTTTCTTAGCCATTTCATCGCGGTTGATCTTTTTATCAAAGCGGATGACATAAACGAACCAGGATGTGCGCGTCGTGAAGGATTCAATGAATGGGATTTCGACTCCCGCAACGTCAGATAGTCTCGCTTCATACCACGCCGCAACCTGCTCCCGTTTCGAGAGGATTTCATCCAGCCTCGACATTTGCGAAGCCCCCATCGCCGCAGACATTTCGTCAATGCGGTAGTTGTAGCCGAGATGGGTGTGTTGCAGCCAGGTATCGCCGGGAGCGCGTCCCTGATTGCGCAAGGCACGCATGAAGTGCGCGGCTTTATCGTCATTGGTGATGATGACTCCGCCTTCGCCAGTTGTAATTTGTTTGTTGGGATAAAACGCAAATACACCAAAGTCACCGAGGGTGCCGGCTTGCTTGCCTTTATAAGTTGCACCTAATGCTTCACATGAATCTTCGATGACGGCCAGTCCATGCTCTTTTGCAACCGCATTGATCGCATCCATATCCGCCGGTTGACCAAACACGTCCACGGGTAAGATGGCTTTTAATTTTCGATTTTCGATTTTCGATTTACGAGGTAAATATTTTTCAATATTCTTCGCTGCATCGGCTACTAACTCGGGATCGATGTTTCCGGTCTTCGGGTCAATATCTACAAAGACCGGAATCGCGCCTTCGAATAGCAACGCATTCGATGAAGCTACAAACGAAAACGGCGTGGTGATGACCAGATCCCCGGGACCGATCCCCGCCGCGCGGACGCACAAGTGCAGTCCCGCCGTGCCAGAGTTGACAGAGATGGCGTGCTTTGCGCCAGGTCAGGTCGCAGAAGGTTTTCTCGAAATCAGTGGTGTATTTGCCCATGCTTAAGATGGGCGTGTTGATGACATTGATCACAGCCTGACGGTCTGCGTCATTCAGATCAGGGGAAGACATGGGAACTTTAGGTTGGGTCATTTTATAGGGTTTCTGTATTTTATAAAGCGTCCGGGCCGAGGTGGGGAGAGTTTTTGCACAGTTATTCGAGAATTTTCTTCAAATGCGAAATCAAATCTTCGAGCAGAACAGATTGATTATCTTTTTCCTTGCGCGGTTTCAATTCTACCATTCCATTTTGAAGCGCTTTTTCCCCAACCGTAATGCGGACGGGGCAGCCAATCAGATCTGCGTCGTTGAATTTGACACCGGCGCGTTCATCACGGTCATCGAACAGGACGGTGAATCCTGAGTTTTGCAGGTCGTTATAAAGTTCTTTGGCTTTTGCGCGGGTATCCAATTGTTTGCAGGTGAGATGCATGAGATATACATCAAATGGCGCAGCGGATTTGGGGAAGGTTAATCCCTTGTCGTCGTGATGAGTCTCGGCGAGGGCGAGCAGAATATTTTCGTAATTAAATTCGAAGCGTGTAGCCAATACAAGTGCAGAGAAAGCAGAAAGTGGATTGCCGCAGTTGGCACATTCATCGCCCGCTTTTGCCTGGATTAAATTCGCAACGATTGCGGGGGTATAGTCACGTCCGCTGTTGGTGTTGAGCAGGTGATAGCCTGTCTCATTTGCGCCTGCTGCCAGATTAGGTGATTGTGTGACGAGATCATCCACAACAATGAGCGCACGTTCCGCGTTCAAACCGATAGGTGATGCGTATCCTGCGGCGGCGCCGGCATTTGTGATTTCATCCGCTGTTGCCATGCGGACTTCGCCAGCTGCGTGCTTGAGTTTTGCTTCGCTCAGAGTCATGTCTCCGCGCACAACGACGAAGATAAATTGATTGTCTGATATGCGGGTAAACATTAAAGCCTTTGCGGTTTTCTCTTTGGGAATGTTTAGAAAGTTTGCGAGAGACTCAATCGTGTTGCAATCGGGCGTTAATACTTTTTCAATGGGTAGCTGTTCTTCCTGCGGGAAAGGTGTTTTTCTTGAATTGGGCCAGTTCGAGGCGTTCGGTATATTTACAGGATTCACAGTGGATGATTTCTGTAGGGCCAGTGGAAAGTGGAAAGTAGGTTTCGTGTTCGTTGTGAAATAAAGGTAATGAAAGATGAAAGAGGAAAGACGGGTCAGTTGATAAGTTTTGTAATCGCTCAATGAGTTGTTTGCCGAGCGGCAGAATTTCATTTTCACGAGTCAAATACCCCGCGCGGACCAGCCAGCCGAAGCCTTGAGTCCGCGCGTTGTTTGGGAATTCACGTTGAGTTTGGATGTGGAGGTTTTGATATTTCATATTATTTTATAGGATAGGCCTTTCCCTATCCGGTCTTCCGTTTCGCTTAAGGACGACCTGTTGCAAAGGTCGCCCTTATGCTTCGCTTTTCTTCTTTCGCATGATCTTCTGCGTTGAGTCGATGGCCGGCATGGGTTCTGGGACAACGATCGGCGTGGCGGCGATGGACTCTGCCTGGGCGGCCTCTGAAGGTGTGGATTCAGGAGCAGGTTCCAGGTCCAGCTCGACCGTTTCTTCCATCCGAATTTGGCCGCGCAGAAAGGCGCCTTCTTCGGTCACGAATGCGGTTGTGACTACGTCTCCCCAAACACGGCCAGAGGCGCGGATTTCGAGTTTTTGGGTGGTGATGTTGCCGCGCACCGCGCCCGCCACGATGACGGTGTTGGCGCGCACGTTTTGGCAGGTGACGCGCCCCGTTTCGCCAACGACGAGCATACCGCGCATGGCGATGTCACCTTCGAACGCGCCTTCAATGCGGACGCCGCCTGAGCCGTTGATGGAGCCGTGCCAGATCACGCCTGAGCCAAGTACAGAAGTAATGCGTTCGACGGCTTGTACAGGTTGTGGGGTTTCAGTGGGGGTGGTGTTACGTTTAAACATATGAAGGCAATTTTACCGTAGAAAACAAAAAGGGCGAGTATTGCGCCTAAATGCGCCGCCCTCCTGAATTCCTAATTACTGATTCCTAATTCTGCTCTTTACTCGCCCTTCACATCTTTCTCACTGATCTGAACCCCAATCGTGTTGAAGCCCGAGTCTACATATAGAACTTCGCCCGTGATATGCGTGGACATGTCAGAAGCGAGGAAGACAGCCGAGTTGCCCACATCTTCGATGGTCACATTTTCGCGCATGGGGGCAATATCTGCGAAGTGCTTATACATATCGCGGAAGCCGCCCACGCCCGCCGCCGCCAATGTGCGGATGGGTCCCGCTGAGATTGCGTTGACACGAATCTTTTGCGGACCAAGATCATACGCCAGATAACGAGTGGATGCTTCCAACGCGGCTTTCGCCACGCCCATTACATTATAGAAGGGCACAACTTTTACCGAACCAAAATAAGTAAGGCACATAACAGATGCGCCCGGATTCATGATCGGCAGAAATGCGTGAGTCAATGCCACGAGTGAGAATGCGCTGATCTCCAATGCATTCTTAAAACCTTCGCGGCTGGTTTCGTGAAACGGACGGCTCAATTCGTCGCGCCCCGCAAATGCAACTGAATGAACCAGAATATCAATCTTTCCGAAATGCTTCGTGGCTTTTTCAACGACTGCGGCAATCGCCTCATCGCTGGTCACATCACATTCTTCGACCCATTTGCATTCCACCTGCTCGGCGAGCGGTTTTACACGGCGCTCCAAAACTTCACCCGCATAGCTGATTCCAATATTCGCGCCTTCGCGCTTGAATGCCTGCGTAATTCCCCACGCGATCGATTTATCATTTGCAAGACCAAAAATAAGTGCGTTCTTACCTTCCAACAATCCCATGTTACTTTTCTCCTCGACTCATAAATATCTGTTCTTTGACTAAAAAACGCCAGGGCTTGGATAACCAAGGCTCTGGTGTTTTATTTAAACCCACACGGGGGCCAATCGTCACGCTTTTTTGGGGGATGAAAATCCCCGCTTCGATTCTTAAGCTGGAGCCTGCCTCTGTCAAATCGGCATAATTCTCGCTTTTGGTGATTCCCAGCGCCTGCGTCAGTTTTCCGGGGCCGAGCGTATCGCGCCCGCCGCGCCTCTCCATCATAACCTCAATTCCCTCAATTGGCTGAATCGCGCGGATCAAAACCGCCGCTGGAAATCCCTCCTGTTCTGTGACAGCGTTTAACATCCAATGATTGCCATACGTGAAATACACATACGCACGTCCCGGCGCACCAAACATCGGGTCCGTGCGAATTGTCCGCCCAGCCTTTGCGTGACTGGCGAGATCGTCAAAACCAAAATATGCCTCGGTCTCAGAGATCAAGCCGACCAGTTTCACACCATCCTGAATCCGCACCAACCGCGCCCCGAGTAATTCACGAGCTACGGTCAACGTGGGGCGATTGTAGAATGAAACGGGGAGAGGGGAGATAAGAGGTTTAACCACAGAGATTTTTTAGGATATTTAATTGGCGATTCTTTTTGTGCCGCCAAGTTTTAGCATTTTGATATTGAAGTTAAGCAGCAAAATTATACACTCCAATGAGGTCGAAATGTCAGAGATAACTTTTCAAACAAAAATATGGGCAGAAATGTCTCAAAAGATTGGACATCGTCATGATTTCAAGCGGGGAGACCTGATCCATAATGCATTCTATGGCTTTCTCTTTGCTCTTTCATCTTTCTTTATTTTTGCTATAATCAACTCATCATTATAAAGAGGAGCGTATGTTATGCAGAGTTTTTCACGTGGTTGGGCCTTTCTAAAACAGGCATGGAGTATGGCTTTTAAGGATAAGGATCTGCTTAAGCCATCGATCTATGCACTGATCGTTGGGATGATCATTTCAGTGATCGGAATTATTCCTATTCTTATTGTTGCTTTTGCATTTGGCGGCAGCCAGATTGGAAACATTATTATGGGAATTTTGAGCGCCATTCTAATGTTCGTTCAATTTGTGGTGACCTATGTGTTTTCTGCGATGACCATCCACCTTATTTATGGGTATCTGACCAAGGGCGATGGCCGTATGAGTGAAGCCTGGGATATCGTGCGCCGTGACTTTTTTGATATTCTTACGCTGGCGGCAGTTTCCACTTTGGTGGGTGTGCTGCGTAACATGACGCAGGGGAATAGAAAAAATAATGTGTTGGCAAGCATCTTGCGTTCTGCCATGCGTGTGGTTGAAGCCTTATGGACCGAAGCCGCTCTGCTGGTTTTGCCGGCTATGGTGATTGATGATCTTAATCTTAAGGATGGACTGGCCCGTATCGTAAAGATCACCAAGGAAAATCTGTTGTTGATCGGTATCAGCACCGTTGGTGTACGCTGGGTGACCGGGCTGATCGGCTTTGTATTTGGTGTGATCGGACTTGTGATCGCCTTTGCGATTGGCGGCGGTTTAGCGTTCATCTCCAATGGAAATACTGTCATTTCAATTGTGGGAATTGCCACTGGCGCATTGATCTTCTTCACCTTTGTGATGGTCGCAAGTTTGTTCAGCTCCTACACCAGCACCGCGTATCACACCTGCCTGTATATCTGGGCGCGCGACGTGGAAACAGCCAAGGCTGAGGGAAGTTCCGTGCCGGTGATGGCTCCTGCTCCTTTGGCGGCGGTATTGGCGTAATTTAATTTCTTTCGTCTTTCTTCTTTTTAATGGAAGAAAGACGAAAGATGAAAGAGTATATAAATATGCAACCTGAACCTCGCCGTGAAATGATCACCTGGCAAGAAGTGGATAAGTTAATTGATTATCTTCTGCCCCAGTTCCGCCGTGAATTCACCGCGATGGTGTTAATCACACGCGGCGGTATTATTCCGGGCGGAATGTTGGCTGAAGCCATGGATATTACGCATATTCTGACCGCTGCCGTAGACTTCCCCGCGCAATCCAAAACGGAAAAATCCAATCTAATGGTCTGGCCTGAGTTTATTCAATTCCCTGCTGAAGATAAATTGCGCGGACGTCCAACCCTGATCGTGGACGATGTTTGGGGTTCCGGGCGGACGATCACTGCTGTGAAGAACCGTGTCTCCGCTGCCGGCGGATTCTCTGAAACCTGTGTTTTACATTTCAATCCATATCGTAATTTGTTTGGAAGTGTGCGCCCTGATTATTACGCGGCGGTGACCGATGCCCGCATTGTCTACCCATGGGAGATCAATCGCGGTACAGATCAGGTACTGGCGGGTGAGTTATAGAAATTTTCCATGAAATTAATTGAAACAGGCACGAAGGAAAAGATCAAAGTATTGCTCGGTAACGAATATTTTGATGATCTACCTCAGACGATGTTGGTGGAAATCACAGAGTTTATGTCTCTTCGGGAATATCCACGCGGCACTGTGCTTCTTTGGGAGGGCGATCTGTGTGATGGTTTATATATTCTGGAGTCAGGCAGTGCCAAGATATTTCGCGTCTCGCCGCAGGGACGGCAATACATCGTACGCATTTTGCAGGAAGGGGATACTTTTGCCGAAGTCCCCGCTTTTGATGGGGGAGCGAATCCCGTCAATGTAGAGGCTTTGGAGATTTGTCAGGCGTGGGTGATCAATAGCGAAAAATTACATACGCTTGTTATGACACATCCTATATTTGCACAAAAAGTATTGGGGAATTTTGGCAGGATGCTGCGCGGTATGGTTCACAAGGTTAGCGAGATGGCGTTCTATCAAGTGACACATCGCCTGGCGCGTCTGATCGCGGAAATGTCTGAGGAAAAATCCACCTCTCCCTGGACTCAGGAACAGCTTGCAGCGCGCTTGGGCACAGTAAGGGAAGTAGTGGCGCGTTCTTTAAAGGAAATGGAACGCAGCGGTGCGATCAAAATGGAAGATAGAAAAATTCAAATTGCAGATAAAGAAATATTTGCGCAATGGCTTGAATAAAAAATTACAAAAAGCGGACTGTTGAATTTTCAACAGTCCGCTTTTTGTTTACTTGATTATTTCAAAGTCGGTGACAAAATACGAAACTTCATCATCCACGGCTTCCTTGATGCGGTCAATGCTGATGCTGGTTGGGTAGCCGTAGGCCGGGTCGTAGGTCACAGCCACCTCATCTGCTTTTCCTGCAAGATCAGCTTCCAGATTAAGAAAGATGCGGTCTATCGTCGAGTGGGGAAGGTACATTTCGTAGAAGGCGCTGCTTGAGTCAACGATCGTCCCGTTTTTGGCGGTGATGGAAATAAGTGCGCCATTTTCCACTTCAATACTCAATGGCATGTCGTCCATAAATGCGCAAAAGCAGCTAATGGACAGGTTATAACGATAATGTGCGATCTTTGCATTTTCCCATTTGGTTTTATTTGTTTGAATTTCGGAAGCGGGCGGGTTGATCGAACAGGCGGTGAGAATAACAATAAGTGTGAGCAGGATTAGTTTTTTCATGGTTTTTACCTCTTCTCATATTGACGCGGCTATATCTTGGTTTGTTCCCAAAAAAACAAAAATCCCCATCATTGCTGACGGGGATTTTAATTGTAACAAAATCTTATGGCGCAGGATAGTAGGTATCTGTAGCAAGCAGGGAAGTGTCGCCGATGGATTGTGCCGCGAGCATTTGTGCCTGTCTCGCGCGGTTGGTGGCATCAGCCAGAGTCTTTAATGCGTATTCAGGATTGTGGAAGCCGGTGCTGTTTTCAGCAGAGACGATGTCCCACATATACTGCGCTTCACGATGAAATTTGCGGGCTTCATCCAGCAAAGCAGGGTCGGCGTTGCCAGCGGCCACAGCGGCTTTGATGGCGTTGACCGCATCAATGATCGCGTCTTCTGTGTCGATCTTGGTGGTGGCAACCTGTTCCTGAATGGTGTTCACACGTTCAACGACAAACTCTGTATCTGCATGGCATTGACCGCAGGATTGTTCGGCATTAAGCAGTGGACTATGCACATCGTGTGAAGAGTATTTTGTGGCGCCGTCGCTTGTGTATGGCATATGACAATCCGCGCAGGAAACGCCCGCATTATAGTGCGTGGAACCCGCGGTGAAGAATTCATATTCAGGATGCTGTGCCTTAAGCATGGGGGTTTCAGTTTCTGGATACACCCAATCTTTGAAACCCGCTTCTTCATAATAAGAGAGGATTTCCACAACGGTTGTGCCATTGTCCCACGGGAAGGTGAGATATTTGCCATCGCCCTTGAAATAATATTCAACATGGCAATTCGCGCAGACCACGGTCCGCATTTCCTGACGTGAGAAAGTTTCCCAATCCTTGCCCTGACGTTCAAAGGCTTCTTTGAGTGCGGGATTGGTCACGATCAAACGCATGGTTTCGGCTTCGTGGCAGTTGGCACAGCCGATTGTATTATTGATGTTCGGAGTCATTTCATTGAATGACATCTTGTCGTAGGCTTCCATGCCCAGCTCAGCCCACAGACCGGGGTTGTCAGAAGATTTGCAGGAATAGCAGGTGGCAGGTGTGTGCTTGGGATCTGAGTCATCCAAATTCAAACGCTTGGTCGCGCGCACATCTTCGAGCATGTTGATGTGTCCGCGGTCATCGTTGTAATCCTTGCTGAATGGATATCCGGCAAACAAAATCACCTGACGCGGATCACGCTCCAGCCATGAGAATTGCGAAGAACCACCGTAGACGGTATCTACGTTATTGGTTTTGGTCTTCATTAAAGAATCATATTGGTTGGGAAAGTTAACCGCCCATTTGGTTGAATCGGGTTCCATCGGCGCGATCTCAACCAATGGCTGCACGGCGCGCTCTTCAGCAGGTTGATTCTTTACATACGTCAGAACTCCTATAAGCACCGCAGCCAGAACGATCACAAGCCCTGTCAAAATTAGATTGGTGTAATTTTTCATTGATGCATTCTCCTTTATTTAATTGGATAAAGTGTCGAGTCTTGATAAGGGATATTTGATGCGCCGCGCGTACCATGCGCCACATCCCGATGACAGTCCCAGCAATAACGGTCAAACGGCTGCGCGCCCATCACCACTGTTTCGGCAGCGCTTTCATGGCAGTGAACACAATTGGCCTGAATGATCTCTTTTGTTTTTTCACTCGCGCGAATCTGCACGGGAATATCCCCCATCACAAAAGCAAAAACATCTTTCGCGCCCTGCCTGCCCTTCTCTGCGTAATACACCGCAAAATTATCGTGCGGCAAATGACAATCGGTGCATTGGGCAAACCCTTCATGCGCACCGTGATACCAGTTCTCATATTGAGAATCCATCACGTGGCAATTCGCGCATGTTTCCGGAGCGCTGCCTCCATACGAAGCGGCATCCGTCACAAACGCAAAATATCCCAGCGCAAAGATCGCGGCTGCAATCGCAATATTAAATGGAAGTTTTGACATTGGCTCTCCTTGGATAAGATTAAGCTTAATATAAGGCAGCCGGGGGAAACAATCTGTAACTTTTGTCACAGATTTAGGTCGAAAATAAGTTTTGGATTAAAAGATCTTTTTGTGGATGTACCCCCGTTTCGTTCCCACTCGTGCCTGTTTTGCCATAATGGGCATTTTCTTGCTCAAACATTACCAGCCAAAAAAATAACGTCCTGCTACTTCATTAGCAGGACGTTAAAGGAGAATGCACTGGCGAAAGTGCAAATTCTTAAGGAGTGGGAGTGGCTTCCATCATGTTATGACCATCCATGCCGGAGCCGCCCATATTTTCGGCATCCATCACAGGAATCGTCAATGTAATATCTTCATGGTGTGTAAAGTGCAATGTGACCGTGATCTCGTCGCCGGCTTTGAGATCCTGCTTGAGACCGATCAGCATCACATGATAACTGCCGGGCTTGAGTTCCACTTCACCTTCGGCAGGGATTGCAATCGCATCCTGCTTGATCATTTCCATCGTGCCATCGGCTTTCATCTGGCTCAAATGGATTTCCACCACATTAGCCGCATCAGAAGAAGCGCCTACGATGGCGTCATCTTCAGTGCCGTGATTGTGTACGAGCATATAGGCGGCGCCATTGCCATCTTTCAAGGCAGAACGTGCCCACGCATCATGCACTTCAACACCTGTTCCTGCTGCGTGGTCGTGATCTTCGGTTTCGGCCATTCCGCCGCCACACGCGCTTAAAATCAGAGTTCCCACCAAAACCAACATCATCAAAACTTTTTTCATAATTTTTCTCTTCCTTTTTTTTGAATATTTCTGAATCACGCGCTTTGTTGGTGCGCGTGCATCATTTTATGCATATGTTGAATGGTCTCTTCCATGGTGGCTAATATGCCATTGAAACCCCGTTGAAATTTTTCAGCATCCTGCCGTGACCCAAAGCTCAACACACTCGGCACGCAACAGATCATCAAGTCGCTGCCGAGGATATAAATCGCCTGATTGGCGCTGATAATGTGACCATGTAAATAATCAGCCGTCAGGGATTGGAATGCGCCTTTGGACTGACTCTGGATCATTAATCCGCAATGGGCGCAGCAGGCGCGTTTTTGCTCGCCATTCTCAAGTTGCACAATAAAAACTGTCCGCGCTGAAATGGGTTTGTTACACATGGCGCATTGATTTGAGTCTTCAGCAGGGGATTTGGTAACGAGCGAAACGCCGCCATGCTTTTTCTGGATGACTCCCGCCTCTGCCAGTTTGTTCAACTCGCGATGGATGGTCATGTTTGAAACGCCAAAAGCCTCCACCAATTCCTGGATGGAGGCGCTCCCCTGTTTTTGCAGCAATTCTAAGATTTTCTTTTCGCGGTCTATGGATGTCGTCATAATTGTTATATTTCGTTACCTTTAACAAGAATTCACGAAATATAACAATTTAGGTTATTGTCGTCAAGTTACATTTGTCACTTATTTTTATTTTGGTGATATTTCCTGCCGCGCCAGGTCACTCCCTGACCTGAGATCACTTTCCAGGCGGAGGCGAGCATCATGGCGGCGAATACGCCTGCGCCCAATGGCGTGGTCAACGCATACCAGCCAGAAATGTTCATCTTGTGAGCCACTTTTACCCGTAGATAAATTAATGAGCCCCAAACGATCAGCGATTCAATGGTCACGGCAATGGCCGGCCAATTTCCCTGATTGAAATACCAGCTGATTCCAAGTATGGGCCAGAGCGGAAGAAATAAGGCCGCGATCAATGACAGGGTTGCGCCAAACGCGCCCAGCATTAACATGGATGGATGGTCGCGCAGGCCGAGGTAGATATTCTTCGTCCAGCCTTCCCACATCGAAGGGAGGTCGGTGTACATGCGTGTGCGGATCACTTTCATGCCGTCGGCCACGATCAGGCGATGCCCGTTCCATTTGACTTGTTCGGAGATGGCTTTATCTTCGACGATCTGGTCTTTTACTTTTTCATGTCCGCCGATGGAGTCGTAGACTGTCCGCCGAATCATGATGAATTGTCCATTGGCGATGGCGTCGCGGGTGGCCGGGTCGTTGACCTTGCGCGGCGAGAAGCCGACCGAGAGTGCGGTCATCACGAGCGGCATGACAACTTTTTCCCAAAATGAGCCAAGCACTTGTTCATTCATCGTGGTGAACATGTCCGCTTTGGTTTCGAGGGCTTTTGCATAACAGGATGAAATCGCATGTGGCGTGAGGAAGGTATCGGCATCTACAAAGCATAACCACTCGCCATGTGCGGCTGCCGAGGCCTGGAATAATGCATAAGGTTTTCCGGCCCAGCCTTCGGGTAGGTCTGATCCGCTGATTGGGAGGAGACGGGAATCACCAGACGCGATTTCTTTTAATTGAGTCAGAGTGGCATCAGTGGAGCGATCATCCAAGACAACGACTTCGATGTTGGGATAATCCTGCCGCAGCGCAGACTCGACTGAGTTGCGAATATTATTTTCTTCGTTGCGCGCGGGGATGCAAATTGAAATGAGCGGCGCGTTTGCGGCGGGCGGGGGAGCCGGCGTGACGATAATATCAAGATGATACTGATTGTGAATCCAGTAAATGATGATGAGCGCGGCAAGAAAGAGGATGGTGGATGTGATGAGATAAGGCATGGGCTTTTAAGAGTCAAAGGTCGAAAGTCGAAGGTCGAGAAAATGACTTTTGACCTTGACCTTCGACTTTCTTTTATATAACGGTGACAGTTGATCCGCGTTCCGTCTTCTCAACTTCGATGCGATTTGGGAAGGCATCTTTGAGTTCGTCGAGGTGGGTGATGATGAGGATTTTTGCGAAGTCATGTTTGACAAGGTTGATGGCTTCGATCAATCGTTGACGGCCCTGGGCATCCTGCGAGCCGAAGCCTTCGTCGATGACAAGGGTTTGCAGGCGCGCGCCTTTGCGTTGTGAAAGAATTTCAGAGAGCGCGAGACGGATGGCAAAGTTAACGCGGAAGGCTTCGCCGCCGGAGTACATTTCATAATCACGCAGGCCGGCTGAATCGCTGATCTGGATGTCGAGCGTTTCCTTCAGGTCGTCGCGTTTTTTATCCTTGTATTCTGATTGGGTCACGAAGCGAATGGACATGTGACCGTCACTTAATCGGTCGAGCAGGTCGTTTGCTTTTTGCTCAATTTGCGGCAGGGCTTGTTCAATTAATAGAGCGGGTACGCCGTCTTTGCCGAAGGCGCGTTCCAGCGTTTTGTGACGTACGATCTGCTGATTGAGTTCTTCGCGCTGACCGGAGTAATCTGTTTTGCGCGAACGCAGGGTGACGAGTGTTTCCACTTTTTGGCGTGCCGCGCCGACTTGTGAGCGTGTTTCGTTTTCATCTTCACGCAAAGCGAACAATTCACGTTCCACTTTGTTTACATCGGGCGAGAGCGTTTCAGACTCAGCCAGAGCCCGTGCAATTTTTTCGTAGGATTTCTCCTGCTCGGAAATTTCCTCTTTCTTCTTTTTTCTTTCTTCTTTCAAACTTTCTATTTCGCCTTCAATTTGTTTGCTCACTTTACGGGCAGAATCCAAATTGTGATAATCGCTTTCGATCTCGCGTAACCCGATTTCTTTTTTGCGCAGTTCATCATGCGCAAATGTATCGTAGCCGAGCTTTGCAAGTTCCTTATCGAGTTTCGTTAATTGCTTGCGGGCATCGGCTGCGTAGGTTTCTTTTTCCAATGCTTTGCTGACTTCTGCCAGACGTTTTTTGCCCGTCTTCTCCCATTCCTTTTCAGCGGACTTAAGACTCTCGATCCGCTCGGTGAGTTGCGAAACGGTGTTTGAATGGATGAGGATGTCTTTTTCGGCAGAAGCAAATTGGGTAACTTGTAATTGGTAATTTGTAATTTGTAATTCGATTTCTTCTAACTTGGTTTTGTTGGCACGGAACTGATCGCCTTTGTCTTTGCCTTCCTTATTCAACTCTTTCAGCGTGGACTTGCGATGCGCCGCGCTTAATTCCTGTCCGCAGACGGGGCAGGCGGCATCGTTTTGAGTTTCTTCAAGCGAGTCGATGCGTTTCTTGATCTCGTCCATTTCCTTGCGCAGGGATTCGTTTTCCACTTTCAGCGCCGCGTTCTTCTCGCGTGCTTCGGTCTGCTGATTGCTTAACTCATTGCGTTCTTCAACCTTCGCCTGCACTTCAAGCAGGGACGCTTGCGCCGCTGCAACTTTTCTTCCAACTCACTGACCACTGATAACTGACCACTGATCACTGATAACTGATCACTCAAAGCACTCTGTTCCTGCTCCAGCTTTGCCTTTTCCACTTCGATTTTGTGTAATAAGAGTTCTCGTTCTTTGTCATGTTCGCGGAATTCCAGCGCTGTTTTTTCGAGTTCTTCCAATTCCTTGCGGACTTTTTGCCACGACTTGTAAGCAGATTCGATTTCCTTTGCGCGGTTGACCAGGTCGGCATAATTGCTGCGCTCGGATTCTTTTTCCGCGAGGCGTGTTTCATAGGTCGCAAGGGAGGTGCGTGCGCGTTCGAGTGTTGAAGATAAGGTCTCAGCCAGTTTGCGCTGTTCGTTAATTAACGCCGCGTTCTTTTTGATATTCTCCAGCGCGGATTCCTGAACGTTACGCGTGGCCGATAATTGTTTAAGTGTATTCTCAAGTTCTGCCAGCCGTGACTTGCGTGCATCCTCTTCGGCGAGCTCCGAATCGATCTCAGCCACGCGGCCATCAATTTCCTGCACGTCGCCTTCGATCTGCTTTCGTTTTTCGGCGGTACGTTCCTTATATGTATCCCAGATTTCAAGGCCAAGAATAGTGCTTAATACGGCTTTGCGTTCGCTTGATTTTCTTTGTGTGAATTCATCCGCCTTGCCTTGCAGAAAGAAGGAAGCGTTAATAAAAGTATCGTAATCCAGCCGCAGGGTTTGCTCAATGCGTGCCTGCGTATCACGAGTTGTTTTCTCGGTCAGCGGTTTCCATTGTTGGACCATAGACGGTTGACCATCGACCGTTTCATCGTCCACGGTCCGCCGTCCATCGTCCATAATCTGGAACTCCAGCACTGTGCTTTTTCCGCGCGGCAGAGTCCTTTGCACACGAAATACATTGCCCTCGTAGGCAAAAGTCAACGCAACTTCTGCAGCTTTGACATCCTGATTTAAATTAATAACGTCTGTACTTTTTCCACGAGCTTCACCGAAGAGAACCCAGGTCATCGCGTCGAGCAGGGATGATTTCCCCGCGCCGTTATGGCCGGAGATGCAGGCAAGATCGAAAGAGTCGAAATCCAACTCAACGGGGTCGCGATAAGAGAGAAAACCTGAAATACGAAGATGGCGTGGAATCATATGAAGCGTATCCTGTGGGTTCAAGACCCGGCAGGTTTTCGAAACCTGTCAGGTCTTAAGTGATGATGGATTATAATCGACCCAATATGTTTCAATCTGACTCGATCAACACACGCCGCCGCATGACCATTCTTGCGGTCATCCTTGCCACCATTCCCTGCTATTGCATCGGCTTTGTTGCGCTTTCCCTTGCTCCCGATACACGCGTTACAGCCACTCCCACCATTACACTTACTTTTACGATCACATCAACCGGCACGCTTCCTTCTCCCACAATGAGCGGAACTCCGGTTATTCTCACACCATCGATTACGAACACTCCGTCTGAAACCGCTACGCCCACAGTTACATTAACTTTCTTTCAGCCAAATACAGTTACGCCAACTTTTACATCCACTGCCACCGATACAGCAACATTCACAGCCACCAATACATTTACGCCTACATTCACTCCAACCATCACCTTCACCCCTTCATTAACTCCCACCATTACCTTAACGCCCACATTAACACCGACCGCCACAAACACACCAACACCATCCAGCACGCCCACTCCTACGTTAACTCCGTTCGGTGGATAGTTAAAAAAAACTTGCCCGCAAGGCTGGTTTTTTTATTAAAGACTTTAGGCTACATTACTCATGAGTGACATCCTGCCTTTTCTAAAATCAATCATCTCTGTCGCCGGCCTTTCTGGACATGAAGCGCCTGTTGCGACTCTCATCGAACAAAAGTGGACTCCACTGGTGGATGAGATCAGCCGAAGCAGACTCGGTTCAATTCATGGACTGAAAACTGGTTCTGTTTCTGGGAAAGCATCTCGTCCCTCAGTTTTGATCGCCACCCACATGGACGCCATCGGTTTGATGGTCTCCCGCATTGTGGATGGCTTCTTATATGTGACAAATATCGGCGGCGTGGATTCGCGAGTCCTGCCGGGCACACCGGTCATTGTCCACGCTTCGGGGAGCGGAGAGGAATTATATGGCGTCGTTGTCATGCCTCCCGCTAATTTACTTCCTGAAGGCAAAGGTGCTGGCGCGGTTGCACTTCAATATCTTTTTGTAGATACAGGCTTCACATCAAACGAAGTCTCAAAGAAAGTCCGCATCGGGGATAGAGTGGCCTTCGGAACAGAACCAGTTGAAATGTCAGGTGGATGCGTGAGCGGTCATACACTGGATAACCGTGCATCAGTCGCGGCGCTTACGATCTGCCTCGAAGAATTGCAAGCCAAGTCGCATGTTTGGGATGTTTGGGCGCTGGCATCTGTTCAGGAAGAGGAAACATTCGCGGGCGCGTATACATCCACTTATCAGATCCGCCCGACGATTGCGATCGCGCTCGATATGACCTTTGGCAAAGGCACAGGCTCAACTGATTATTCCGCGTTCCCGATCGGCAAAGGGGTCACGCTGGGCATTGGCCCAAGTATGCATCCATTTTTGCATAAACGATTCAAGGAAGTTGCCGAGCGTGTTGAAATTCCTGTCAAGGATGAAGCCATGCCGCAATATTCATCCACCGATGCCGATGCCATGCAATTAACTGCTGAGGGCATTCCAACGATGGTCATTAGTATTCCTGAAAGATATATGCACACACCCGTGGAGTTGGTGGCATTGAAAGATATTCAACGCGCGGGGCGTTTGCTGGCTGAATTTGTCGCTTCGCTTGAAGTAGATTTTATTAACAAGATCGCCTGGGATTAATCAACATGCTCTCAATTGGCACACCGCAAATCAAACTGCTCGAAAAATTATGCAACGCAATGTCTGTCTCTGGTGACGAAGGCGAAGTGCGCCGCATTGTGTTGGAAGAAGTAAAACCCTACGCCGACGAAGTCAAAGTGGATGCGCTCGGCAGCGTGCTCGTTCGAAAAAAAGCCGCGGGCAAAAAACCGTTGCGTGTTCTGCTCGATGCACACATGGACGAAGTCGGCTTCATGATCGTGAACGATGATAGCGAAGGCTTCTTTAATTTTGAGGTTGTCGGCGGCATTGATCCGCGTCATCTGGTGGGCAAGCAGGTCATCGTTGGCAAGGATCATACGCTGGGTGTGATCGGCGCGAAGCCGATTCATTTGACGACAGCTGAAGAACGTCAGCACACTATTGAAACTGATGCCATGCGCATTGACCTTGGCCCCGAAGGCAAGGCCAGCGTGGGTGACCGCGCCACATTTGCTACAAAGTTTAAAATAGTCGGCCCGTCCATCATGTCCAAAGCCATTGATGATCGTATCGGCATAGCGATCTTGATCGAGTTGCTTAAGAATGCGCCAAAGAATATTGAGTTATGTTTATCTTTCAGCGTGCAGGAAGAGATCGGTTTGCGCGGCGCAAAGGTTGCGGCTCATTATTTTGAACCTGATCTGGCGATCGCTGTTGATTCCACGCCGGCGCGTGATCTGCCTGATTATGACGGCGGTGAAAATTACACCTACAACACCAGGCTTGGTTTTGGTCCGGCAATTTATATGGCAAACTCGTCCACGCTTGATGATCCGCGCTTGGTGCGCTTTTTGACTGAGACGGCCGAGAAGGAAAAAATTCAATATCAATTCCGTCAGCCGGGTGGCGGCGGCACGAATGCGGGCGCGATACAGCAATCACGCGCCGGCGTGCCCGTGGTCTCGGTCTCTGTGCCGCATCGTTATACTCATTCGCCGGTCAGCGTTTCACGGGTGGATGATTGGAAGAATACTTTAAATTTATTGCATGTTGCGTTGAAAAAAATGACGCCCGCTTTATTAAATGGCAGCAGGTAAATCATGAAGGGTCAAATTGCTTTATTAGGTTCTGGAGAATATCTTTCCGTTATGGATGACGTGGATCGTTATCTGCTCGCCAATTGTGGCGCAGAAGATGGACGCAAGCCGCGTGTGGTTTGTCTGCCAACCGCCGCCGGACGTGAAGGCGATGCAAGCGTGTCGCGCTGGTCAAAGATGGGCGTTGACCATTTCACCCGCCTCGGGGCGGACGTTCAAGCTGTTCCTGTCATCGACGCAGAATCAGCCAATGATCTGAATCATGCGTCGGCGGTGGAAGATGCGGACCTGATCTATTTCTCGGGCGGCGATCCGGGCTATCTGCATCGCACCATGAAAGATAGTCTGGTCTGGCAGGCTGCAGAAAAAGCATGGGCGCGCGGTGCAACATATGCGGGCTGCTCGGCGGGCGCGATGATCCTCGGCAGGGAAATCCCTGACTTCCGCACGTTAGGCATGCGTTCCTTTTCGGCATTTGGAATTGTGCCTGTTGCTTTTGTCATGCCGCATTTTGATGCCATTCCATTATTTGGCAAACCGCTCGTCTCTGCACTTCGCAATCGATTAAAAGATGGTGAGGTTATGATCGGCGTGGATGAAGATACGGCCATCATTGGAAAATTCAATGCAGAGTGGACTGTGTTTGGCAAGGCCAAAGCGCACGTGTTCACGAAAGAAGAAAACCATAGTTATGCCGCCGGCGAAAAATTTTCTCTAGGAAACTAAACAATGAAACAATTATTGAAAACACTCACAGAAACTTTTGCTCCCTCGGGTTATGAAGATGCCGTCCGCAAAGTGATCTTGAAAGAAGTAAAGCCCCTCGCTGATGAAGTGAGTGTGGATGCGCTTGGGAATTTGATCGTCCGCAAGAAACCAGCCGCTGGTGCGAAAAATCCGAAGAAGATCATGCTTGCTGCTCACATGGACGAGATCGGTGTGATCGTCAGTCATATTGATAAAAAAGGATTTGCGCGCTTCACCAATATCGGCGGAACGTTTGGCCGTTACACGCTTGGGGCGCGAGTCCGCTTTTTGAACGGGGTGACAGGTGTGGTTGGGTATGACCGCCTCGAACAGGTGGATAACACGATCCCGATCAATAAGATGTATATTGATGTGGGCGCAACCAGCAAAGAGAATTGTCCGGTTAAAGTTGGCGATGTGGCCGCCTTTGACCGTTCCTATATTGAAATGGGGGAGCGCATTGTTGCCAAATCCCTCGATGACCGTTCCGGCGTGATCGTCTTGATCGAAACATTGCGTGCGATCAAGTCCACGCCCAATGATTTGTATTTTGTATTTACCACGCAAGAAGAAGTTGGCACACGCGGCGCAGGGACAGCCGCCTTTGGTGTTAATCCTGATATTGGCATCGCCGTGGATGTGACTCCCACCGGCGATACTCCCAGCTCCTTAAAGATGGTCATGGAACTCGGTAAGGGACCGTGCGTAAAATTCCGCGATGTGGGCATGATCTCTGATCCGCGTGTGGTGGATTGGATGATCCAAACCGCAGAGAAGGCGAAACTTCCATATCAACGTGAAGTGCTTTTGGTCGGCAGCACGGATGCGCGTGAGATACAGATCACACGTGCCGGTGTGATGACGGGCGCGCTGTCCATTCCGGTGAGATATGTCCACTCGGCTTCTGAGATGGTGGATTACAACGATCTGAAGAATTCAGTGAAATTGCTGACAGAGATGTTGAAGAAGCCTGTGTCTTTCTAAGAAAACAGGACAAATACAATAGGCTGGTAAACAACGTTTCAGTACTTCGTCAATTACGCTAAACCCGTTTGTGCTTGTTATAAATTGTTTTGCATTTACAGCCAGGCCCACAATCCCCAAAAGAGGATCATCACAATGCCGATGCCAAACCTTGCGGCCAGTGACCAACCCCAACCGGTCATCCATGCCTTGGTATTGGCGAAGGCTTGCTGTTTGTCTTTCAATCTGTACCATTCCGCTAGATATAATCCGACAGGTGATGCGATCATGCCGGCGATGGGAGTAAAGAACAGGCTGAGAATAATGCCAGCCGCAAAGGCCCAGATGATCGAACTCCACGGCACATTTTTATCGCGCACATGTTTGGCAATGATGATGTTATCTATAATATTGCCGCCGATCATCAAGAGCGTGATCAGCACAAAGAGCAGCCAATCCACCCAGGTCATATTGCCTTGAGCGGCCTGCACAATTGCATAAAACAATGTGCTCAACCACATGATCGTCAGGCCCGGGAAGATGGGAATCAGCAATCCCAACAAACCTGCAAGCAGGACAAAGAGGGTCAGCGTTTCGATCATTACCTGTAACCAGAATTCAAAGTCAGCCATAGTACTCCATATACGGGTATAAACTTCGGAAGTCGCATCTTAAAGACTTCCGAAGTTTTCTACGGTGAGGGCTCTATTTGATTACGTCAATCCCGCCCATCCACGGGCGCAAAACTTCAGGCACAATGATCGAGCCATCGGCCTGCTGATAATTTTCCATGACTGCGATCAAGGTGCGTGGAAGTCCCAGCCCTGAGCCGTTTAAAGTGTGTAATAGTTTTGCCTTGCCGCCATCCGCTGGACGATATTTGATATTTGCACGGCGTGCCTGAAAATCGGTCACATTGGAGATCGATGAAACTTCGAGCCATTCGTCACAGCCGGGCGCCCACAATTCAAGATCATAAGTGATCGCTGCGCCGAAACCAATATCGCCGCTGCATAAACGCTTCACACGGTAGGGAATGCCGAGCAGTTCGCAAGTCTCTTCTGCATCTCTTACCATCTTCTCGTGCTGGGCTTCCGATTCCTCGGGCTTGCAGTACATGTACATTTCCACTTTATCGAATTGATGCCCGCGCTTGATGCCGCGCACATCGCGCCCCGCGCTCATCTTCTCACGGCGGAAGCAGGGAGTGTAGGCAGTGTAAAGTTTTGGCAGCGAACCTTCATCGAGGATCTCGTCCATGTGCAAACCCGTCAACGGGACTTCGGCGGTCGGCACGAAATAATAATCTTCTTCGTGATCTTTGTATAAGTTATCTGCAAATTTCGGCAATTGACCCGCGCCGTACACCACCGCAGTCTTCACCATGAACGGTAAATATTCTTCCTGATATCCCTGGCGGATATGCAGGTCGAGCATCCACGCGATCAATGCGCGCTGTAATCTTGCGCCGGCGGCTTGCAAGACATAAAAGCGTGAGCCGGTTAATTTTGTGCCGCGTTCAAAATCGAGAATGCCAAGCGCAGGGCCGAGGTCCCAGTGGGGCTTCGGGGTGAAGTCAAATTTGCGCGGCTCGCCCACGGTCTTGATCACCACATTCTCGCTGTCGTCTTTTCCGTACGGAACACGCGCATCAGGAATGTTTGGCATGGATGCGGTTAATGCATTTAATTCGGATTCGACTTCAGCGACCAGTTTATCGAACTCTGCGATCTTATCTCCGACCACACGCATCGCATCGATCTTCGACTGTCGGGCTGCTGCCTCTTTCATTTGCCCGATCTCCTTTGAGACCGTGTTACGCTCCGCTTTGAGCACTTCCACCTGACCAAGCAGGCCGCGGCGTTTTTCATCCAACTGTAGAATTACATCCACAGGGGATTCATCCATCTGGCGGTCTTTCAACGCCTTGCGGACAATATCAGGGTTTTCGCGAATAAGATTGATATCCAACATGTTGCACCTCCGTGTGCATTTAATAGAATACGCCCCCGGTCCATTCGCAGGACGAGGGGGCGTCTCGTGGTGCCACCTGCTTTCACACCATCCCGGTTTTGTGGGGTGGTATCTTGGCTTGCACGATAACGGGCGCAGCCCGATTCTCTTATGACTTAAGTCTCTGCGAGAATAACACGGGCGAAGGGGATTTCATCATTTGGCTGATCGTCTCGCACTACCCGACGACTCTCTGAACAGGGACATGATTACTTGTCTTCGCGCTGGTCTTAATAATTGCGAAATTATACACCCCATGAGAGGAGTGTCAAGAAATGAAATTTATTTTCTATTACCTGTAAAATATTCAGTGGTGGCCTGACCTTCCTGAGTCACGCCTTCGCGTGTGACTACTTTTCCGGCTGTCATCAGGATGATCTTGAGATCGAGCAGAAATGACCAGTGATCGACATACCAGACATCGTGCTTGAATTTATCGTCCCAGGTTATGGCATTCCGCCCGTGGACTTGCGCCCAGCCCGTCAACCCGGGCATTACATCGTGGCGGCGCGCCTGCTCTTCTGAATACAGCGGAAGATATTCCATCAAAAGCGGACGAGGCCCAACGAAACTCATCTCGCCGCGTAGAATGTTGAAGAGTTCGGGCAACTCATCGAGCGAGAGGGAGCGGAGAAAACGCCCAAAGCGTGTGAGCCGTTCGGCGTCCGGGAGCAGGCTTCCGTTAAGGGTGATGCGGTTCGTCATCGTGCGGAATTTATATATATGGAAGGGACGTCCCTTGTAGCCGGGGCGCTGTTGTTTGAAGAGGATGGGAGTCCCGATAAAGATGCGCACGAGGACCGCAGTGGCAAGAAGAACAGGCGAAAGGATCACAAGCGCGAGGAGCGCGAGGATAAGATCGAAGATGCGTTTGTTAAAAGCCATACATGTATTATAACCAGACTTCCGAAGTCTCCATACTTTATGGTATATTTTAAGCAGGAGATATTGCTATGAATGAGCGAATCCTAATTATTGAAGATGATCAGGCAATTCTTAAGTTATTGCAACGCGGTCTGGCTTATGAAGGCTACACCGTGGATACTGCGCTTGATGGCCGTATGGGGTTAATTGCCGCGCGTGACCATACTCCCGATCTGGTTGTTTTAGATTGGATGCTGCCGGGCATGGATGGCTTGGAAGTATGCCACCGCTTACGAACGGGCGGTTCGATTCCGATCTTGATGTTGACTGCAAAAGATACGGTGCAGGATCGCATTCAAGGATTGGATGCCGGCGCCGATGATTATATGGTGAAGCCATTTAATCTGGATGAACTGCTGGCGCGTGTGCGTGCGCTGCTTCGTCGTACGCAGCCCGAGCGCGTGCCTGTCTTAAAATTTGCAGATCTTTCACTTGATACAAGCTCTCGTCAGGCTTCGCGCGGCACTCGTCTGGTTTCGTTGACTGCAAAGGAATACGAATTACTTGAGTTGTTTTTGCGCCACCCGAAACAAGTGTTGACGCGTGAAGTAATTTTTGATCGCGTGTGGGGGTATGATTTCGGCGGCGAAAGCAATGTGCTTGAAGTGTACATTCGTTATCTGCGTCAGAAGTTGGAAGGCGATGGGGAGATACGCTTGATCCATACCGTGCGCGGTGTGGGATATGTCATGCGCGAAAATCCGTAACAAGCAAGCGGCAGTTCAACTGCCGCTTTTTTATTCTCAGGTTATCTTAAACTTTTAATATTATACTTTTCTCATGTCCTTACGCCTGCGCTTTACCCTATTGTATTCAACGTTCATGGGGGGTATTCTGCTTATCTTTGGCGCAGCCGTGTATATTCTTGTTAATGTGATTTTGCTTAACCAGGTGGATACCATGCTCGCGGTTGTTGTGCGTGATATTACGCAGGTGACCAAGGTCAATTCGATGGGGGAGTTGAGTTTGGTCAGTCTGCCGCCATTGGATATGACATCGAACGCCTATGTTCAAGTTTGGGGTCCGGATGGAAAATTGATCGCGACTTCTCCCAGCATTGGTACGTTGACGAAATCCCTCGATCCCATCGGACTGAAAGTTGGTTCGCCCATCTATGAAGATTCCTATCTTGACGGAGCCCATCTGCGCGTGTTGAGCGTGCCGCTTGTCGTTGGCGCGCGCATAATAGGAACTTTACAAGTGGGTGCAAGTTTAAGTGTGGTGGATGCAACCCGCACGAATCTGCTTTCGATCATGTTGTTAATTGCGGTTGTGGCGGTGTTACTGGCAGGGCTGGGGTCATGGGTGATCCTGGGACGTGCGCTTTCTCCCCTGGAAGCCATCACCGAAACTGTAGACCAGATCAACCGTGCCGACGATCTTTCACGGCGCATTCCCTATCAGGAACAAACTGAAGATGAAATGGGCGATCTTGTCGTTTCATTCAATCAAACACTGGAACGTTTGGAGTCACTTTTCACGTCACAGCAAAGATTTCTTGCGGATGTCAGCCACGAACTGCGCACACCGTTGACGGTCATCAAAGGCAATGTAGATTTGATTCGCCGTATGAAAGCAGCAGACGAAGAATCTCTGGGCAGTATTGATGAAGAAGCCGGCCGACTTACCCGTTTGGTGGGTGGTTTGTTAATGCTGGCTCAAGCCGAATCAGGCAAGTTGACTCTTGTCTTAAAGCCGGTTGAATTGGATCTTTTATTAACTGAAGTCTTTACCGAGATGTGTGTGTTGGCTGGCAGTAAAGTGCATGTGCATCTGAATGAGATCGATCAGGTAATGGTGAATGGTGACCGTGATCGTTTGAAGCAGGTGTTGTTAAATCTGGTTGCGAATGCGATTCAATATACACCACAGGGCGGGGATGTTTTTCTGAGTATGTCAAAAATTGGTGAACAGGCGCGAATTATTATCCGCGATACCGGGCCGGGAATCCCGGCGGAGGATTTGCCGCATATCTTTGACCGTTTCTATCGTGCCGAGAAATCCCGCACGCGTTCCACCACCAGCGGATTTGGCCTCGGCCTTTCCATTGCGCATTGGATCGTGGAGCATCACGGCGGACAGATCAAGGTTGAGTCAAAAGAGGGGAAAGGTACAACGTTTGTGATCTGGTTATCCATCATCAAGTAGGGACAGGGCTTGTCCCTGTCCTGGGCCGATAAAGCAAAGGGGGGGGCTTTGATAAGAATCCTTTGCACCTGGCACGCACTAAAACGGGCGAGGCGCCGCTGGGTTTGTCCTAAGGGCGACCCTTTAAGGGCGCTGCAATCGTTGATGCGCCTGTTGACATAAACTAACCCCATAATTTTTATACCATTCATCAAGCGCCGTACTGGAAGTCTGTCCATTGCGGGCGTCTTCGTAGATGGGGACTCCGTATTGCACATATCTTTTTGTTTGTGCAGGCCAATTCCATTCGGCGCGGCCGATAAGTCCGATGCCTCCGTTGTAGCCAGCCATGGCGAGCAGCGCGTTTCCTCCGCCGGTTTCGAGTGACTTGGCGAGGTAGGCGAGTCCACGGGCGGCGTTGGTATCTGGGTTGTAGGGATCATCCACTGCGTAGAAATGAAACGGCATGACTTGAAATAATCCCATGGCGCCGGCGCTTGATCTTGCGCGGGGATCTCCACAGGATTCGATCTGCATAATGGTGGCAACCAGATTCGGGTCCAGTTGTGAAGCGGCCGCCCACTTTGAGATAGAGTCAGCCCAGTAGTGGATTTCAATTCTAAAGATGGGAGAGATGCTGGTGGTGGAGACAGGCGGCAAATCCACAGAAAGATTTGCCGGAATCGGGTTTGATTTCCATGCAATGGATGCGAGTAACACGCTGATAAATATCACCGCCAGCGGTACAACCGTAAAACCAGACAAACAGCCGCTCCCTTGGTCTTGCGGGGTCGCGGCTGTTTGCCAATATTCTTTTTCAGGGCGAGCGCGGGGCATGTATTAATTTTCTCCATTCTGGGTCACTGTATAGGACCCGGCTCGAATGATTTTTATTAAATTGTTGGAAAACTACGCATCAAAATGACGATCACTGCCTTCTGAACTGCGTGCGTTATAAGAAACGGGGTGATAAGTAGGCTCAGGTGGAATGAATGAACTTTGTTGTGAAGTGGTGGTAACAGGCTTCGGTGCAGGTCTGAATGTGCCCGCATTGGATGTATTGATATTATTTACAGGGCGGGGGATTTGCGAAGCTGGGCGCAGAACCGGTTGATTTACAGGTTGGTTGACCGGGCGTTGCGCTTGAGTTTGATAGCTCGGTGTGGATGTGCGCGGTTGAGGCGCATTATATGAGTGCTGAGGCTGTGGCGCGCTGTAGGGTCGTTGAGTTTGTTGTGATTGCTGAGGTTGTTGATATTGTGATTTATATTGAGTTGGGTGCTGTGCGGCGGTAGTGAAGAGACGATCGCCCGCTAGTGAAAAAGTGCCGATGATGAGCAGGCGTACAAGCCAGACCATGGCCGCAATAAAAATTGGCACGACTTTTGTAAGGGTTGCTGCGCTCATTACGGCGCTGGATTGTAGATTTGCATTGTTTGAAATTGCGACTGAAACACCCCACCAGGTAAGGGTGGCGTTGAAACCAGCTGCCAAAAGCCACGCACCGAAGAGGTAATATACTTCTGCGGGTTCGTCACGGCCTTGTTCAGGGGTGAAGATGCGGGCAATGCCGGCGAAGTCAATACCGCAGAAGGCGATGGCGAGGATGGTGGCCCAGCGCATTCCAGCGAATTTTAAGTCGCCAAGCATATCGTGTAAGGCAAACTGGGTGGTGCTAAAGTTGAATACTTCAAAGGCCAGCAGCGCGCCGATGATCATCATGCCCCAGGTGGCGCCGCGATTAAATTTTCTGTCATGAGTGAATTTGTACCAGAGGGTTTTCAAGCCGTCTATAAGAGGATTACGATAATTTGCCATTTCGACCTCCTTGTCGAGTAATTTACGCGAGTATAGAACGTTTGTTCTAATATGTCAATGGTAAAAAACTCGTATTTTTATGAGATGTACAATTGTTTTCTTTGCCTTATTCGGAAGAATGGATTTGACTCGTTCCCGCCTTCGCCATTACACTAGGTCTGCAAAAAATTCTATGAACCTGTGCTGCCAGAGTGCGGCATAGGCCGCGAAACCTGGAGACCCCATGATTTTCTCAAACACTCCGCACCCCGAGGCTTTAAAAGTCTCTTGCGGATGTGAAGCTCACGCCGTTCTGGTTGGATGACCCGAACAAGCCTGAGCCGGCTCCCGCATTGACCGAAAATATCCGCGCTGACCTGGTTGTGATCGGCGCCGGATTTACAGGCTTGTGGGCCGCATTGCTCGCGAAACAAGCCGACCCGGCGCGGGATGTGGTTGTGCTCGAAGCCGGCGAAACGGGCATCGGCGCCAGTGGACGGAACGGGGGATTTGTCGCATCGTCGCTGACACATTCCTTTCAAAATGGATTGAACCGCTGGCCGAAGGAACTTAAGAAACTTATTGAGTTGGGGCATAAAAATCTGGACGGCATTGAAGCCACGATCAAAGAATTTAATATTGATTGCGATTTCATTCGTTCGGGCGAGATCAACGTCGCTAACGAAGAATATCAAATTGAAGAACTGCGCGAAGAAGCAGAAGAATCCGCGCCCTATGGCGAACATATTCAATTTCTCGATCAGGAACAGATTCGCGCACGGGTCAACTCGCCGACCTATCTGGCCGCGATCCACGATCCTTCTGTGGCAATGGTCAACCCTGCGCAGTTGGTCTGGGGCTTAAGAAGAGCATGTCTTGAGTTGGGAGTCCACTTGTTTGAGGGCACGCAGGTTACAGGTATGGAAGAGACGCGTGACGCGCAGCGGGTGATTGTCAAAACTCCGCGTGGTCAAGTCGAATCAAAAAAAGTGGCGCTGGCTACGAACGCCTTTCCGCCTTTGCTAAAACGTCTCTCGTTCTATGTTGTGCCGGTTTATGATTACGTCTTAATGACCGAGCCGCTTTCCAAAGAACAGCGCGCCGCAATTGGCTGGCATGGGCGCGAAGGCCTCGGCGATTACGGCAATCAATTTCACTACTATCGCACCACAGCGGATGGACGGATTCTATGGGGCGGATACGACGCCATCTATTATCGGAATAATGAAGTGGCGCCGCATCTGGAGAATTGCCCCGCATCATTCGAACGTTTGGCCGGCCACTTCTTCCAAACATTTCCCCAGCTGACGGGGCTGCGCTTCACGCATGCCTGGGGCGGAGTGATTGATACCTGTTCACGTTACACCGCCTTTTGGGGCAAAGCCTATCATGGCAAAGTTGCGTATGCGCTGGGCTATACCGGCCTCGGTGTTGGCGCATCACGCTTCGGCGCACAAGTGATGCTGGATCTGCTCGATCATAAAAAGACAGAACGCACCGAATTACAAATGGTGAAATCAAAACCGTTCCCGTTTCCGCCCGAACCGTTCCGCTCACCGATTGTTAACTTCACACGCTGGTCGCTTAATCGCGCCGATGATAACGGCGGCAAAAGAAATTTGTGGCTAAAGATCTTGGATGCACTCGGGCTGGGGTTTGATTCATAGGTTCAGTAAAAGACTTCGGAAGTCTTTTTAAGTTCTTGAAGGTTGTGATGCCTGAATGCAGACTTCCGAAGTCTGAGGCTTGATCTAATTCTAAAGAACGTTTGGTTGTTTTTCCCCCTCGCCCCCCTCTTCTGCGCGCTCGGCGGTTCATTTGGCGTGTACGAGAGTAAAAAAAAAGGACTCCAAACTCGCAAGAGTCTAGAGTCCTTTTTACTTTTCACTTTTTACTTATCACTCATCACTTCTCACTCACTCACTTCTTCGCCGGCTTCGACATTTCACCAACAACGGTATTATATAAACTCTCTGCTTTCAAATCGCTGAGTGAATAACACGGTGCTTCGAGGTGATCTGCGAGTTGTTGCGCGAGTCCCTGATCGAAGGCGGCGTGTTCCATGTTGATGACGATGGAGCGGGTCTTTTCGTTGGCGATCATTTCTGCAAATTTGAAACCTTCTTCCTGCGGAGGCATTGTCCCAATGGATACATTGCCTGCGCCGTCGGTTAACACGATTAGCAGCGGTTCCACATCAGGATGAATATGTTTCTCGTGCGTCAACACATCGTGCGCCATGAACAAGCCTGCCGAAAGCGGAGTCTTTCCGCCGACAGGAATATCCATCAAGGCGCGTTGTGCGAGTTGAACTGAGTTGGTGGGGGAGAGTACCAGTGTGGCGCGGTCTTTCTGGAAGACGATCAGCCCCACGCGGTCACGGCGTTGATAGGCATCTGTCAACAGCGAGAGGATTGCGCCTTTTGTGGCATTCATGCGCTCGGCAACCGCCATCGACCACGAAGCATCCACGAGAAACAAAACAAGATTCGCCACACGCTTCACGCGCACCTTGCGCATCAAGTCGCTTCTCTTGATCGAGAAGGCTAATTTCTTGCGTTCTTCTGTGCGTTGATTTTGGAAAGGCGCTGCGGCGCGGATGGTGGCGTCAAAAGCGATGTCTGTCAGGTTATCGCCTGCCGGACGGGACTTAATATAGCGGCCGTGTTTTCGATCCGTTTTGGTGAGCGAACGGCGGCCAGCCTTTTGACGGGTTAATTTATCGAGCGGGGTGTTGAGCTTGCGCGGCTGGAAGGTCTCGCCTGCTTTTACTTTTTGTCCGCCATCCCACCAGTTCGCATTGGAACTTGCGAAAACTTCCTGCTGTTGCAAGGGTTCGGGATTTCCCTGCTGCGGACCTTCCTGCTGCTCATCTTCGAGTTTTAAGTTTTTTTTTCCTCGCCTTCGCCGTCCTGCTTGCTTTCGGATTCGTTTTCAGAATCATCAGGCACCGATTGACCTGCGAGCTGCTCAATACGTTCCTGCAACTGTTCGGCTGTCATCTCGGCTTGCTGGAAAGGCGTGCGTTTAATGCGGTGAGGTAATGCCAATTCTGCGGCAAGCGCGATATCGTGATCGTTGATCTTGGTGCGGCCTTCGAAAGCAGCTTCAGCGCGTGCGGCTTTGAGAATGACCAGATCCGCGCGGTGACCATCCACATTAAGGGATGAAGTCAACGCGGCGATGGAGAGCAGGTCGCGGCTGGTGTGGGTGACTTGATCTACGAGTTCACGTCCACGGGCGATCTTTTCGGAGAGTTCCTGTTCTTTGACAAGCCACAACTCGCGGAAGGCATCGGCGTCTCTTTCATAGGAAAGATTACGTTCCATGATGGTCACTCGTTCACGGGCCTCACGGATGCCGACAATTTCCACAGAAAGCGCGAAGCGATCCAGCAATTGGGGGCGGAGATCTCCTTCTTCAGGATTCATCGTCCCAACGAGAATGAAGCGCGCCGGGTGGGCAAAGGAAATCCCTTCGCGTTCGACTGTGTTGACGCCCATGGCGGCTGAGTCCAGAAGAATATCCACGACGTGATCGTCGAGTAGATTTACTTCGTCGATGTAAAGTAATCCGCGGTTTGCGCCTGCCAGTACGCCGGGTTCAAAATGACGTTCGCCTTTTTGAATGGCTTTTTCAATATCAAGTGTACCGACCACGCGATCTTCGGTGGCGGAAACAGGAAGGTTAACAAAAGGTGTGGCGCGTTCGGCTGTGGGAAGTACTTTGTTTCCGTGAGCGCGTTCCTTACATTCAGTACACCAGGTCGCAGATTTATCGGGATCGCAGCCGAAGCGGCAATCCTGCACGATTTTGACATGCGGTAACAACGCGGCTAATGAACGGGCGGCAGTGGATTTTGCAGTGCCGCGTTCGCCGCGGATCAATACGCCGCCGATACGTGTATCAACGGCATTGAGAATGAGTGCGCGTTTCATGCGCTCTTGTCCAACGATGGCTGTAAATGGGAAAATGGCGGGCATTTGTTTACTCCAAACTGTGATTATAACGGATGTTTTCGTATTCAAGAAAGAGTTATTGTTAAATGGAAATGGGATGTAGCAGGGTTGTTAAGTTTATCATTCACTTGTATAATCCAATCTATATATTTCAGCAATAATTGGAGCCACGAGTGATGGATGAACATGAAGCCCAAAATGGGCAAGGGGCCGCAAATCCCCAGGGAGAACAACCCAACAATCAAACAATGGAGTCTTTGCTTGCATCAGAATCTTTAAGTGTGGAACTGCCTCAAGTAGGTGAGATCCGCAAAGGTATGATCGCCAGTATTGGTTCAAATCAGATTCTCATTAGCATCGGCGCAAAGTCAGAAGGCGTCGTTGCTGGCCGTGAGTTGGAACAACTCACAGCTGAAGAACGCGCCGAACTCAAGGTAGGACAGGAAGTTAATGTCTTCGTTCTCAACCCTGAGGATCAAAATGGCAATGTTGTTTTGTCGTTCAAGCGCGCTCAGGAGGAAATGTCCTGGGAAAATGTTGAGAAGATGATCACCGAAGAAACCGTGATGGATACCAAGATCATTGGGTTTAATAAAGGTGGTTTGATCGTTGCCGTTGGTAATCTGCGTGGCTTTGTGCCATCCTCTCAGATCAGTGCGGGTCGCCGTGCGCAGTCCTCTGGTGATACACCGGAACAGCGCTGGCAAAAAATGGTTGGTCAGCCGATCTCCGTTCGCATCATCGAAGTTGACCGCGAACGCCGCCGCCTGATCCTTACCGAACGCGCCACGAATAATGAATCCCGCGCCTCCATGAAAGATCGCGTTATCGGCGAACTCGAAGAAGGCAAGATCTACACTGGCCGCGTTACCAGCCTCGCTGAATTTGGCGCTTTCGTCAATATCAACGGCGCTGACGGCCTTGTCCACCTTTCCGAGCTTTCATGGGATCGTCTCACACATCCCAAGGAAATTCTTGAAGTCGGGCAGGAAGTCAAAGTCAAAGTCATCAACATTGACCGCGAAAAGAAACGCATCGGCCTTTCCATGCGCGCCTTACAGGATGATCCCTGGAAGAATCGCGTTGAGAAGTTCAGCGTAGGTCAGCTTGTGGAAGGTACCATTACCCGCCTGACCAAGTTCGGCGCCTTTGCCCGTCTTGATGGCGATATCGAAGGTCTCATCCACATCTCCGAGTTAAGTGAGAACCGTGTTGAGCATCCGAAGGAAGTCCTCAAGGAAGGCGAGACCAAGACCCTGCGCGTCATCCGCATCGATGGCGAACAGCATCGCGTAGGCCTCAGCCTTCGCAAAGTGGACTCAGCCGCATTCGCCGACAAAGACTTCAAAATGCTCACACAGGAATTTGGTGAGCAGGGTGAAGAAACTCAGCCGGACGAAGAAAGTTCATCAACCGAAGAAACCAAATCAGAATAAATTAATCAAGAGCGCACCGAAAGGTGCGCTCTTCAATAATCCCTATGACGCTAATTGTTGACGCTCACGCAGATATCGCCTGGAACATGCACAAATACGGACGCGATTACACTCGCTCCGCCGCTGAAACCCGCCGGCTGGAAGTTGGCAGCCAGGCCGTTCTACACAACGAAGATACCACTCTCGGCTGGCCCGATTATCAACGCGGACAGGTTGCAGTTATATTTTCAACGATCTATGCCACGCCCACGCGTTGGAGCACCAGCGAGAACAAATCCCAGGTTTACAAAACATTTGACGAAGCCCACGCGCTTTATCGCGAACAATTGATGACGTATCATCGGATGACCGATTCGGCGCCTGATAAATTTCGACTCATCGCATCTTCCCGCGACCTGAACCTGATCCTCGACCATTGGAAATCTCCCAGCCCAGACAGCGGACATCCCGTGGGCATGGTTGTGTTAATGGAAGGCGCTGAGTGCATCCGCTCTCTTTCTGAACTCGAAGAATGGTATGAACTTGGCGTGCGCCTGATCGGCCCGGCCTGGGTCGGCACTCGCTATTGCGGCGGCTGGAATGAACCCGGTCCGCTCACGGCCGATGGACGTAAACTTTTATCGGCGATGGCCGAGCATAATTTCACCCTCGATCTCAGCCACATGGATGAAGAATCCGCAGTGGAGGCGCTTGATATTTATCGTGGACCTGTTGTCGGCACGCATGGCAATTGCCTGTCACTCATGCCAAATTCGAATTCAAACCGTCACTTCTCAGACCGCATCATCGAAGGCATTATTGAACGCGATGGGGTGGTGGGTGTCGTTCCCTATAATGGCTACCTCAAAGTGGGTTGGGTGGTCGGAAAAAATGATCGAGCGGAAGTCCCGTTGCGGTATGTCGCCGACCATATTGATCACATTTGCCAGATCGCCGGCGATGCGCTTCATGCTGGCATCGGCTCAGATTTGGATGGCGGCTTTGGTTTGCAATCCATTCCGCCGGAAATTGACACAGTTGCTGATCTGCAAAATCTGGTATCCTTGTTACAGACGCGCGGTTACTCCGAAGCCGACATCGCAAACATTCTTGGCGGTAACTGGCTTGCGCGCTTACAAAGGGATTTGCCTGCCTCATGAATACAGATCAATTTACCGAACCTGTAACCCGCTCAGATACCCCACGCATCCTTGTAGGGCTTGCAGTTGGTTTTCTGGGATTATTTATCTTCGCGATTGGAGCGAAACCCGCCTGGTTTGGCTGGGATCGCAGCCCGGTTGTTGGGTTTGTGCAAATTGCCGTCTTTCTTTTTGGACTTGCATTAATTTGTCTAGGCGGATACATCAGTTTGCATGCCTTGTGGTGGGGGTATGAACGTACGATCATGTCTGATATCGGCTCCAGGCTGGTTTGGACGGGATATGTTGTTACCGTTTTTGCAGGACTGGCCGATATTTTTGGAATGGGCTCACAGTCCTTTCCAAATGTCCCTTATTTTGGGCCATGGCAAGCTTCAGGGGTATTGATCGGTCAGGGAATTATTGCCATCGGGTTCCTGCTTTTGATCCCCTATCGCTTCCATAAAATTCAAAAGTAACTCTTTTCAAGCGTCATTTGTAAAAATAGAAAATCGCCATTCAGGCGATTTTCTATTTTTACTTATCAAAAGATAAAAAAAGACCTGCTTGAGCAGGTCTTTTAGGGGAGTGCCCCCACGGGGATTCGAACCCCGGTCGTGGCCTTGAAAGGGCCGCGTCCTAGGCCTCTAGACGATGGGGGCTTTTTTAAGAGCGGGCGAATTCTATCATTCCCCATTGTGACAGTCAAGCAATTTAGGTACTAATTTCACAGTTTTCGCAAATTGATTTTTGATGTTAAGGTTGCAAAGAAAAAATGAATTTGCAGCAGATTTTCTCAAAAAGCGCCGCGCGTTACGGCTAATTTTCCGGTTTCACTCTTTGATTAAGCAGAGCCATGAGATCCACAAGATTACGGTTGACCAAAATACCCGCACTTTCAACACGCAAAGCTGGAATAAGGATCGCGGTCAGCGTGGCATTGAAAACAGGTAGAAAATTGCGTGAGCCATCCGTCATGATCGAGGTGAAATCGAAGCGCCCTGGCAATTCCATGGTGCCTTCCACTTCAAACATACTGGTTGCAATGCGTACCGGGTATTCCACTACATTTGTATACCCGCCGCGCACAAGTGCCTGCGGACCGAGGTCTTCGCGGCGCGCCATACAAACCGCATGGACTTGTCTTTTCATCATGCGCACAAGCTCAAAATGATCGACAAGTTTTGTCGGCATGTGCAGGCGTGCCATACGCGCATCGTTGATCTCCATCGCAGAATGCGTAGGGTCATTTAACATTCCCATGGCCCCGTGGCTTGCAATCATGATCTTGCCGACCACACGATATCCCGATGTTAAAATATCGGCAGGTAGAAAACGATAGGTACGCGGAGAAGTATCAAGGGTCATGGAAAGATTCCTCTTTCAGCTAAGAGTCCAGAATGGGGCGGGAGACACCAGTTTGAGGCCGGGGAAGAGGCGGGGTGCGTCGTCGATTGGTTGTCGGCTTTCCGGCATTCGGATCCAGAATCATATTAAGCCAGGAGATCGCCTTTTCATCATATTCACGTTTGCCGCACACATCACAGATCCATGCCGGAAAGTGGGGCACGGTAACCAACTCATTGCCGAGCCAGGTAAAGTAAGTCACATGGCGCGCTTGTAAAATGCCCGCGTGACATTCATTGCACGGAAAAGGTTCTGTTGGAAGATTTTCGTTTTCACTCATCATTAATCCTTATTGCACAGCCAATAATTCCGTATGCTTGATCACTTTCCAAAAAGGCGGCGGCCAGTAGATCACAACCGCTTTGCCCACCACATTCTCGGCAGGCAGAAGCCCCCATGAATGTGAATCAGAAGAATCATTACGGTTATCACCCAGCACAAACAAATGACCATCGGGCACATTCCATTCGCCTGCATAGGCAGGCGCAGCCGCGATATATGGCTCGTTTAAGACCTGCCCGTTCACAGACACAGCGCCTTCCCCCACACGAATATGATCGCCGGGTAAACCGATCACACGTTTAATCAATTCCTGCTCGGGATCCATCGGGAAATGGAACACAATAATATCGCCGCGTTCCACCTCGCCAAATTGATAATTTAATTTGCTAACCAGTACAAACTCTCCGTCTTCAAGCGTGGGGCGCATACTAAAACCATCCACCCGAACCCGCGCTGAAACTGCATTGATTCCTAAAAACAGAATAACTGCCAATACAAGAGTTTCAATAATATCAAGCGCAAACCGCCCCCAATTCATTTTTTCTTCCGAAGGAACAGGAGCAGGAACTTGCGGTTCCTCGGCTTGTCCTTCCTGTTGTAAAGTTTCCAAACGTGCCTCCATAACTTAAGTAAAATTATACTTCCATTTTTCCGAAGTCCACTGTATCTTAAGTCTTACCCCATGCAAAATAGGTGGGCACATGCAGGGTGCGTTCACCGTTTTTACGGGCAATTTCATCCAAAACCTGCATTTTTTGGATTTCCTCACCTGAGGCGATTCCTTCCAGATCAGATTTCAACACCGTCCATTCATTTTCCCAATCTTCGGCAGAACGCATCACCACCTGACCTTGAATTGGTCCAGTCTCGATCAGGTTGATCCCCGCCTGATAAAAAGTCTCTGCCAGCCCTGCCCCAAAGGATGGGTTTGCTCCCTGTCTGTGTAATGATTCTGTCTGCCATCTGCCGAGTGGTTTGAGCGCAAAAGGCTCATCCACCCGTTGACTGTAATCTGGTTCGGCCAATGCTAACACGCAATGACTGACACGCGCCATTTCACGCACAACCTGCAATGGATCATGCACCCATAGCAGTAGATAATGGCAATAGGTAATATCAAAATATTTATCCGGGTATGGCAGGTGATGCCCGTCGCCGCGCGTCAGCGAAACTGCCGAAGTGTGGATCCTGCACTCGTCAAGCGCGGCAGGTTCAAGGTCCAGGCCGTGACGCACTGCGGGTGTGGTGAGGTCGCAGAGAATCGCTCCGGTTCCACATCCCACTTCAAGCACATGCTGCGCGGTTTTTAATCCCGCCTGATCAAAAAGATAATTTCTCAGATCGCGAGTCCATGCGGCTTGCTGAAGGTAGCGCGTGTGCCAGTTCATTGATATTAATCTGGTAGTAAAGGAGAGGTAGTGGAACAATTGAAACCAAATGGGATTTTTGGTTCATTATAATTGTAAACATCCATATAAATGGTGAAGTACATGGTTTTATAACGGATGATGTATTCATCAAGGATCACTCCATTGATTTCAATGGAATCAGATCTGTAGAAATCGACGATCTCGCCATGCGGACCCAGAAGGGCGCTCAAATATCCTCTTCGCGATCAGAACCGTTTGATTTGCCCCCGCCGATCTGTATCGGGCTGCTTTATCAAACCCATATCCGCGATTGGTTGAGATGGGACATGCGGCTGATATCTCAAGTTTGAAAAAGGTGATTTTTCGATTATGGCTGTGTAGGCAATTTCACCTTCGCTTTCCCATTTGCCTTCGCCAATACTTCGCACTACGATGGTCAGGATCTTGGAATCTTCCGGAAAGACAACAACAACCCGCCCATGCAGGGGTTCTTCATCCACTGTTCCAAAAAAATCCTGAACGATTCCTTCTGCTGAATCAATGACAATATCACTGCTTTCACCCTGACTAAAATCATTAACTACCTCTTTGAAGAATCCCATATAGGAGTTAACAACAGCGATGGGAGTTTTTCCGCTTGGTTTTGGGTCAGCTTGTATAAACATGGTTATGCTTTCATCAGGGTTGCTAAGAAATGCCTGATATGTACTTGTTTCCTTCTCGTATCCGGTAATTGCTGACATTACAAAACCGCCGGCTTTGAAGGTAATCGGGGTTCAGCTGCAGAAACTTGTGGCAGTGGGGGATCATGGTGGAGTGGGTAGATGTTGGTGCGGGATCAATCCTCCTGCCTGACAGGCAAGGATCAAAATATTTAATATTACAAAGCTCGCAAGTTGTTTTTTTTTGTTCATGTTTGTGCCCTCTTTTATGTTATTGATTTTCTATATAATATAAACACCCATTTTTATGCAGCGCCGTGTTGGGAGGATGTGCTTTGAAACGCGGCCTTGCAAAGAAAAACGAAATTTGCAGTCAGTGGCGCTCTTTGTGGAAAGAACAGGTGAATGTACGATGGAGAATTTTGTTTTATGGATTTAGCGAGCAAATTTGTTTTCGAATTTCATCACGCAACTTCACAAGCTCGGGGAATTTGTAGAAGAACAAGATTTTCTTTTCGGAAATCGTTTCGCCTGTTGGCTCCGGGGAGAGGATGAAAAACGAAAAAGACTCGGCGATATCTTCGACGGGGTTGACTACAGCGTAGTCTGTGACAAATCTATCCCGATATTTATGATAGAACGCATTCAGGTTGGTCGCTGTTCACCATTACTGGAGTCGTCTTCCCATGCTGTAAATATCCACCCAGATCACGTAAAAGGCGTTGAGTAGGATTGGGTTGACACAGCCTGTATACATAAATTGGTCACAGCGTAATGCTCAAACCGTGTATCAAATACGTCATGACTTGGGGTGACCTGTTTTGTGTTGAGCGTTAAAAGGTGTGCAAATTCATGGATCAGTGTGTAGGTTAATTCCCTGGAATTGGCCACATCGGCAATATCCACTTCCAGGACCCATTTATTCGGGTTGTTGTTTGTTTGTCTCACCGCGGCAAGAATTTCATTTTTTCCGTCTGTAATAATGGTGAAATTGCCGATCATGCTCCTGTGTTCTTTTGGAAAGAGCGCGGTGTAAAAATCCCATATTTCCTGATGAACATCCTGCTGTTCCTGAAATTTGACCAGTTCTTCAGGCGCAGGCTCATTGCTTTCAAGGCTGATCTTTTCATAATTTACCCGGTAAGTGGTCAGTACGTAGAAGTTATTGTTATCTTCGTCGTTTGGCTCTCCGCGCAGGTTATCGGCAACATCTCCGTTTGGATGAACGATATCAAAGATATTGGATAGCACTTCACTGCAAACGACAACCGGTGTGGATGTAGCCGTGGGTGGAACCAGCGTAGCAGTGGGCGGCAGGGCTGTATTGGTTGGCGGAGGAATGGTGGGTGTGGGCGTTGTTTTGAAATTCGCAGCCGCATTGCAGGCCAAGCTGCTAAAAAAGATCAGCACCGTAGATATAAAAATGGATTGATTCACTCTTAGTTTCATTTTTTTTATCCCCTTTTAGGATTGACAGCAAGGATAACATATAACCAATAGGGTTTCAAATACACTAATTTTGTAAGGTTCCAGCGGATTTATCCCTCACAAAACTTTTTATTATTTTGAGGCTCTTCCCACCAGTTTAGAATAAATTGAATTTGTCCTTCGGTTTCAGGTGAACGTGAGAGATAAGGATTATCGGGTCTGGTTTTATATAATTTGTTGACCATTTCCAGCGCCTGCTCGTTTGTACTGCCATGCCGCACAAGGTAACAGCCGACCACAGTGCCTGTGCGCCCCACACCGCCCCAGCAGTGAATATAGATACAACCGCCATGATTGATGGTTTCATCTATTGTATTGAGAATGGAAGTCATCATTTCAGAGGATGGAGTGCCGTGGTCGCGAATGGCAAAGCGATGGTAGGAAGTTTCGATCTCATGGATTTTCGCCTGTTCCTTGAGGAGGCCTTCGTAGGGAACAAGTTCGTGTGGCTGGGTGAGGTCAATAAAAGTAGTAACGCCGGCTTTGAGAAATGTATCCATGCGGCGGCGTGTGGTTTCAGGGTCGTAGCTGCCTGGGTATTCTCCGGCCAGAAAACGGGTTTCTTCAACCCAATAGGATTCAATGATTGGAGTTTTTTTCATTTATTTACGATCGTTTCCCATTTATCTTTTAGAAAATTACCGAGAACTTTATTTGCTTCACCCTGAGCGGGTAGAACGTCGCCATCGGGTTCGAGATACATCCAGGTTTTGCCTGCACCTGATGGGACTTCGTCATCCTGGGTTTCGTAGGCGACGGGGTTGGAAGCTGAGTATGGCACTGGCAAATCCCAGCGGATGGTGAGGCGCAGGGAGCTTGCGGTTTCCTGTAATTCAAGCAGTTCATCAAGCAGGTCACTGTCAGATGCGCTGAGAGATATATTTTCGACAGCGAGGTGAGCCACTTTTTGCAGGATGTTTTGGGCTTCGCTTACATTTTCCTTGGTAAGGGTGAAATGCACGGTTAGGAAGATATCCTGCGGGACGATGGCTTCAATGGCTTTCCATGATGTGGGTTCGTTGGGCTGCAGGATGAGCATGATGTGATCGAGGCCGGTTTGTAACAGAGTTTCGAAATAATTCCTATCGATCAATTTAATGCCGTCGGTTAATAGGCCGCAGACTTGACCATTCTTTTCGGCGTGGGCAATGAGCTGCGGAAGGTCTTCGCGCAGGGTGGGTTCGCCGCCGGTGAAGATGATGTGCGGAATGCCGGCCTGCCAGGCTTTATCCATGATGGTTTGCCATTCTTCGGTGTTGAGTTCACGCTCCACTCTTTTGACAGGGGCGTGTTCGGCGCTGGTGTGTTCGGGCAGACGATAGGTGAGGGCGCAATCCAGCCGCAGTGTGGAATCAGCTGAATGGGGCTGAGCCCGCTCAAAGTTAAGAAAAGATGCGGGATCCAGATCGGACGTGGAGATCAGGGTGTGGATCTGGTCGGTGAAGTTGGAAAAATCTGCCAGTGCGATTTTCTGATCCACGCGATAGCGTTTGGAAACCTGTGCTGCGGCTTCTTCTGGATTTGTGCCTTTGATGAAGTGATAGGCATATTCGGCGGCGGTGGGATTGAGTTGCAGAACAGTGGAGGCGTTGAGGATTAGCAGGTGATATGTGCCGGCGGGCAGTGGTTGAACTTTTGAAAAACGATCAGTGATGCGATTAAGGATGTTCATGTGATTCTCCTATCTTGTTATCAGACCGAGATCTACAAAGGTTAGGTATAGGTAGCCAATGAGCATGAGCATCCAGGCGAACATTTCGACCCGCGCCCAGACGCTTTCCAGTGAGAGTGAAAAATTATCCCGGATGGTTTGAACGATGCTTTCAAGGCTGTCGAGTTTGCTTTTTACGTTTTCCTTCCAGTCTTTTAAATAGAACTGGTCGTGAATGGCTTCATATAGATCGGCTGTGTACCAATCGCCGATCAGGAGCATATTTTGTTCGGCACGCTCGAAGCTGAGCATCATTTCGAGTTTATGTTCGGCGATCTGGCGGATCATGCCGCGTGTGGGGCGTGGACGTTTTTTGTTCTGGAAAAAAGTTTCGCTGATCCTATCGAGCATGTCTTCGATGGATTCATCCAACATGCGGTAGCGCAGAAGTTGATAGTTGCCGATCTTGAGCAGGGCGATGTCGGACTGATAATCTTCGTTGGCGGCGATGATGACGGCGCCTTCCCAGTCGACGACGGTTACTTCCTTCGATGAATAATGCGTGCGCGACATGAGTATCTCTTCGATCTCTGCAGTATCGAGGGTGTCTTTTTGCGAGCGGATGAAGGTGGCGAGGGCAACGGCGTTTTTTTCGAGCCACTTATTGGGCGTGGGTTTTGCGTTTTGTACGAGCAGAATGCTGTACTCTTCATATAATCCGCTTTGACGGATGCTTTCAGGAATGTAGCGGGTTTGCAAGGCACTTTGTATTTTTGTGCGATCTTTCAAAACAGAGCTTGCAAACGGGTCAACCAGATCAAAATGACATTCGATCATTTGCACACGGTCATCGAACCGTTGACGGACAGCCGAGACAGCATAGCCCTCAATTACGATGGTTTCCTCGCCCAGGGTGACCAGGTCAATGTCGGTCGGTTGGAAATAGGGCGCATCTTTGATCAAACCTTTGAACTGTTCGGGCGGAGCAGCATTGCCATCGTCTGAGTCGGGGAAGGCGAGCAGGTAGCAGATTTCCATGGGGGTGAGGAGGGAAGGATGAATTAGGAATGAGGAAGGATGAATTGCAGACGATTTGCGTGAAGAAGTGCAAAGTGAAAATATTAACCAGGGCGGATGAAGTGCGGCATTTCTAATGGAATTTCTAGAGAGAGTTCCACGAAGCCGGCGTAGGTACCTTCTTTATACCACGGAGATTGATAGATGAGTTTTTTGACTCCGTTCTTTTCGATGGTGTATACATTTTTTACGCGTGCGGCGAGCAGCCTTTCGGTTTTTTCGCGTGCGGGGTCGGGATGACAATCGAGCATGTTCGAGCCGACTAATTTATATCCGCCGTCTTTTTCAAAAGTTTTGGCGGCTTTGTCGTTCATTTCAAGGATGATGCCTTCTGCGTCACAGACGGTGATGGCGGCGGGAAATTCTTTGATCCATTCGTGTTCGG
>JADKBB010000031.1 GCA_016715195.1 Candidatus Villigracilis proximus | reverse complement strand
GTAATGCTCCCAACGTGGTCGTGGTTTCATATTGCTTTTGGATTTATTCTAGGCGTTTTAGCTACGATATTTGTGATTAAGATAACACAGTTATCGAAAAAGCATGGCTCCGTTCGCAAACTCGTGGGCGCGTTATTAATATTTTCACTTTTGGTTACAGTTCTCTTTTATTTCTATGTTTCTGCTGTTTCAGGTGGTATTTCAGCAGAGTGGCAATTTTTAGGCTTCCCCGCAATCGGAGAACCTGCGGTCAAAGTGCTTAAGATTGGGTATGTTGAGACTAAGTCAGGAAATATCTATCATTCGATTTGTGTAGATTGCCAAGACAAGAACTGGGAACTAGTCAAGGAAGTTCCTAAGAGTCAAGCAGGGGAACAATTTTATCAACGAATAATTGCGGGACACTCCCCTTTTTGCCATTTCAGAAATCTGATTTTATAGATTCTAAATCAGCGTGTACACGTATCGCGTGGGGTGTAACCAAAATTTCGTATGCAATTGATGATCGCGGTCAAGTATATTCTTGGATTCACACGTATTATCCTGGCGATCTCGTAATGCCTTGGTATATTGAAAATTCACTCTACATTGCTGTTGCTGTATTTAGCAGTGTCTTCGGTGGAACTATTATATTATTGTTGGCATTGTTTAATTTAGTTGGGAGCAAAGTACGAAAAGATAATGTCAAAACAATTTAGCGAAGTAGTTGGTAAAATCAAAAAGCGCCTAACACCGCACGCACTGGACGCTGGGATCTTCCCGCATTTTCAAGCATTTCTCTGGCTTCGGGTTTTTCCCGCTTCCGAACATTGTCCACGCCCGCCCACACTCAGGTAGCACAACCGGTGAGCGGCTGACAAGGTAACAAGTTGAGAATTAAACGTACACATCCCTTATATCGAGAGATTTTTATGTTTATTGAAAAATTATTGCCGTACTCGTTGATAATATTATCGTTATCCTGGCTGCAATTGTGCCTTTGGGTGTCTCTGCATTTCTGTATATTAATACGTGGAAATTCGTCAATGCTGCGACCAAAACAAAAGGTACTGTTATTCGCCTGGATGCGCGCGAGGGATCAAAAGGCGGCACAGTGTATCAGCCCATATACGAATTCCGCACATTGGATGGACAAGTCATCACCGTGGCGCACGATAACGCCTCAAGACCAGCTCGCTACAAAGTCGGTCAGTCAGTAGACGTATTGTACAATACTGAAAATCCTCAAAATGCCAAAATCAATAATTCAACAAACCTCTATATGGTACCTCTCGTACTTGCAGGTGTTGGAATTGTGGCTTCAATTAGCAGACCTGATTAATGAATTTCCCGAGCTGATCCTCGGGGTTGTCATTTTGCATGATATTGATAACTCACAAAACAGGGCTGAAATCACCGAACTGTTACGGCAGGCAGAAGCGGCACTTTCTGGTAAATTTGGCGGCACTCCTGTAATTGAACATCCTTATATTGCAGCCTGGCGCGAGGCCTATCGAAAATTTGGAGCAAAGCCAAAGGATTATCCTTCATCGGTCGAGAATTTAACAAGAAGGGTATTAAACGGCGCGAATATTGGACACATCAATAACCTGGTATCTTTATACAATACAATTTCATTAAGGCATATCCTGCCTGTTGGAGGCGAGGATCTAGACAAGATCACGGGTGATGTTCTATTAACGCGGGCTGGGAACGACGAGTCCGCTGTTTTTCTTTTAGGTGAGAAGGAAGCACGCGCTCCGCATGAAGGTGAAATCCTTTATAAGGATGAAGTTGGCGCAATTTGCAGGCGCTGGAACTGGAAGGAAGCAGACAGAACAAAATTGACCCAGAAAACAAAAAACGCCTTTTTAGTCATCGAAGCTTTACCACCTGTCTCACGGAATACAGTTGAAACTGCAATCCATGAATTGGCGGAATTAGTTGAACAATATTGTGGCGGCGTGGTTTCAACAGCATTTTTAGATAAAGACAACCGGAAATCAAACCCACATTTTAAATGCAATTCGATATTCTCTTTATCCAGTAAGCGAGTCTGCAATGATTCAGCGCCCACCAAAGCGCGGACTGGGACGTTGGGCATTCTGTTCTTAATTACAGGTTTTCGCAAACTCAAGAAAAGATCCGTGTAAATTAACAAAATTCGCGGCCGTGGTCTTGGAATTTCCTGGCATGGTGGCAACCTGGGTTAATTACCAACAAAAAAGGACCGCAAAACACAAATTGTGCTTCGCAGTCCTTTTTACTTATTACTTTTTACTCGTTACTCATCCCTCACCCTTACGCCTCATAATCGCCCGGGTCTTCATCCACAGACATCATGGGTTCATCCGCGGGACGTTTATCGAGGAATTGCAGGGTTTGCGCCACGATCTTCGTGAAATATCTCGTTTCGCCTTTCTCTTCATACTTATCGGTCTTCAAACGACCTTCGATGAAGATCAGACTGCCCTTCTTGAGATATTCCTGGCAGACTTCGCCGAGGCGCCCCCAGGCTTCAATGTTGACCCACTCGGTCGATTCTTTCGTCTCGCCGTTCTTATCCTTCCAGTGATTGCTCACAGCAAGGCTGAACTGAGTCACTTTTTTGCCTGTAGGGGTGAACTTGCTCTCAGGGTCTCTACCCAAACGGCCGATCAATTGAACGCGGTTTAGTGTAGGCATGTCAGCCCCCATTTCATTTCATAACTTTTAGATGCTTGTGTACGTGTCATAATAGTCTCCTTTTTTATCTAAAAGAACAATTAGGTTGTGTCGAACAGGTTTATACTTTACGAAGATGCTTCTGTGGTCTCCGCAGGTTTCGCTTCGCCTTCGGCAGGAACATTCTTCAAAACGAGCATGCCGGTCTTCATTTCAACGACGACCTTGCCCGCAGGAAGGGCATCGATGGCGCCTTCTTTTACTTCGCGTGAGAAGAAGAACATCTTGCCATTGGTGTGCAGGTAGTAGGTGGTGCCTTTTGAATTGGTATGTGAATAAGCCATTATTATCTCCTTTTGTCTGGTTGATAAAGAAAGTGTAGAACAAAATTTCTAGCCTGTCAAGCCCCTAAACGTAAATATGTATAGACAAATTTCAGGAGTAAACATGAAAACCGTATCCACCCTCTTTGACTTAAGAACCGCCCGCCTCTCTTTCAACGGGACAGTTGGTCTGGTCCCGACCATGGGATATCTGCACGAAGGGCATCTCTCGCTTATCCGCCAGGCCAAGGCTGAGTGTGAACATGTCTTCGTCAGCATCTTTGTTAACCCCACACAGTTCGGTGCCAACGAAGATCTCTCGAAGTATCCGCGTGATCTGGAGCGTGACCTGAGCTTGATCGAACCCCTCGGCGTGGACGTGGTTTGGAATCCCACCCCTGAGATCATGTATCCGGCTGGCTACCAGACCTGGGTTGAGGTGGATGCGCTCACTCATCCGCTGGAAGGTGCCATTCGAGCAGGTCACTTCAAAGGGGTCACAACTGTGGTGGCGAAGTTATTCAACGCAGTGCAACCGCATAAAGCGTATTTCGGCCAGAAGGACGCGCAGCAGGCGGCGGTCATCCGTCAGATGGTGCGCGATCTGAATTTCCCGCTTGAAGTTGTAGTTTGCCCGATTATCCGCGAAGCGGACGGGTTGGCGATGTCGAGCCGTAATAAATATCTCGAAGGCGCAGACCGTGCAGCGGCGGTGGTGTTGTCTCGTGCGTTGAACGCGGCGAAAAAAGAATATGAAGGCGGAGAACGGAGCGCGGAAGCGCTAAGAAGAAAGATGAAAGAAGTGATCGAAGCCGAGCCGCGCGCGCAATTGCAATATGTCTCGTGCGCCGATTATGACTCGCTCGAAGAGTTGGAAGTAGTGAAAGGCAAAACCCTGCTTTCAATGGCAGTGATTCTCGGAAAGACAAGATTGATCGATAATTTTGTGCTGGGATAAATATGAAAAATAAACCCCGCCTGCGCTATTGGCTCAACCTGACCACGGTCACAGTTCTTTCGCTTGCGCTTACTTTCTTTATTCTGGTTTTCCATGCCAGCAATCGCTGGACTCAGTCATTCCTGCATCCTGCGCGCTATATTCCCGCTGGAAACTGGCTTAAGCAAAATAATATTCCCTATCAGGAAATTGAACTAACCGCCGCAGACGGAGTCAAACTTGCGGCCTGGTACACGCCGCCAAAAAACGGCGCGGTGATTTTGGTCGCGCATGGATATGGCTCCAGCCGTCCCGAAGATATTTATGTGATGTTCGCGCAAAGCGGCTACGGCGTTTTGGCCTGGGACTTTCGCGCACATGGCGCAAGCGGCGGTGAGTTTTCGACACTTGGCTATTATGAACAACTCGATGTGGAAGCCGCGTTGGATTACGCGTTGTCACAGCCGGATGTGGAACATGTCGGCGCGTGGGGCGGCTCAATGGGCGCGGCGACGATCATCCTGACAGCCGCCAAACGGACAGAGATCGAAGCCGTTGTCAGCGACAGTGCCTTTCCCACGCTGGAAGATGTAATGAGGCTTAACATGCCGATCGAAGCCTTGCAGCCTTTATCGGTGTTCTTCGGAGAATGGTCAAGTGTCTCTGATATAGATCAGGTGCGCCCGGTGGACGAGATCGGGAAGATCAGTCCACGGGCGGTGTTTGTGATCGACGGCTGGCAGGGCGCGGCGGTCATCATGAATTCACCCTATCGTTTATATGATGCGGCCAATGAGCCGAAACAGATCTGGGTGGAAGATGGTGTGCCGCATTTGGGGACGTATGGAAATGATCCGCTGGACTATAAAAAACGGATGACTGAATTCTTCGATAAATGGTTATTGGGAAAATAAGCATGATTTATTGGCAGAGGGTATTTTTGTGTTGAAAATTGCAGGCAGGATTATTTTAGGTGCGGGAATTTTGCTTCTTATTCTTGGGCTTGTTGGCCTATATGATGTACTGCATCCGCCGCGCATTGTGCCGCCCGGCTACACCCTGATTGAAAAACGTATCCGCTTTCAGCAAGTGGACTTGTACACAGAAGATGGCATCCGCCTGACGGCCTGGTACACCCCGCCCAAAAATGGGACGGTCATTTTGCTGGCGCATGGCTATGGCGACAACCGCCCCGAGTGGATGTATGCCATGCTTGCGCGTGAAGAGTACGGCGTATTGGCCTGGGATGCCCGCGCTCATGGCGAAAGCGGCGGTGAAATTTCCACGCTTGGTTACAAGGAAGTTTTGGATGTAAAAGCCGCGCTGGATTTTGCCCTGGCACAGCCAGAAATTAAACATATCGGCGCCTGGGGCGGTTCGATGGGCGGCGCGACAATGATCCGCGCTGCGGCGGAGTTTCCACAGATCGAAGCGCTGGTTGTGGATAGTTCCTTCGCATCCGTGGATGCTGAAATTGATTTTCTCGCGCCGTATCCGCTGGTGAATCCGATGGCAAAATTTCTATTAGGCATCAGTCTCGGCGTGGACTTGAATGACACGAGTCCGGCTGCGCTGATCCATAAGATCAGTCCGCGGCCTGTGTATATTATTCAAGGCAGCGAAGACAGTGTGGCATCACCAGACTCAGCTGAAAAATTATTCAATGCCGCTGGCGAACCGCGCTATTTGTGGGTCGAGGAAAATGTCGTTCACCTCGGAATGTTTCGGGATAATCCGCGCAAATATCAGCGCCGGGTGATCGGTTTTTTTGATGAGAGTTTTGGGGAGTGAATGGGGATTAGGAATTTAGGAATTTGGGATTAGGAAAGAGCGCCAGGCAGGTAATTCGTGGCGAAAGTTGATTTATGTACTATATACCACATATTACGGTCCCCATTTCATTTCCATCGCAAAGGGGATCAGCGAAATGACTCCCTTTTGTCCATCAGTATAGATCAACTTAACCATGCCGCCCTGATAGACCTCCTGAATCGGCGCTTCTGCGATGACTACAAAACTTGCATCAGGCGCCCAGAGTGATTCGTTTGCGTTTTCGTAGGTCTCAGGCCGCAGCACCGTGCGGTTGGTGACTCCATCTGCCGCAGCGCGGACCAATTGCAGCGGCGGACGATTAATGAATTCCTGGCCGGAAGGCAGGCTGGTGTAAAAATAATACAACTGTCCATCGGGGGCGAGGTAGGGATCATCTGCAAAGTGAAATGTGCCGTTGCCCGGGTCGCCGTTGATCAGCGTGGTCACCGCGCCGGTGGATGTGTCCACACGCCATAAGCCGGGCGCGAACATGCCGAGTGATGGATAGGCCGCGTAAAAAGCGGAACCATCGGCGGTTAATTCTGTATTGCCGCAGCAAATGAATGCGCCTTCTCCATCTTTCAAGCGGACAAGCGCGTTACCGTTCGGATAATAGACCGCAGCCGAAGCGCCTTCGTAATAGCCAAGGGTAATGATCAACTTGCTGCCATCGGCTGTATATTTTTCAGGCCAGTACATTTCCTGCGGCACAAGCAATCCATCCCCGAGATCATTGATTTGATTCTCCAGCACGCGATTGGATTGTCCTGAAACGATCGAATAAAAATTCAGACCTTTATATCCAAAGGCGATCGTTTGCGCATCAGGTGAAAAAACGGGATTGGAAATATTTGTAAGGTAAGGATTGTTTTCATCAGCGACTCCGCCATCCACGATCATGGCGCGGTTGCTGCCATCGGCGTTGACGGTGTACATTTTATTATTGGTGATATAGGCCACGCTCCCATCCACCACTGAAACATCATAATATTCCACCTTTGCGGGTTCAAAGGTGATCTGCGTCACGGTCTTGCCGTCTCTTTCAAGGCGATAGACTTGTGCCAGCGCGGCGCTGTCCGTGTTGAGAAAATAGATCGAATGCGGGAGCAGGCTTGAGGTTGAGTCCTGAACCGGCGGCTGCGGGAGCTGAGTCGGTTCTGAGCCGGGCGCGGATGCTGTCAGCGCTTGAAATGTGGCGGCGACAATTGTTTCCACATTAACCGGAGCGGGAGCCGAACCTCCCAGCGGATTGGCGCAGGCGAGGGCGGCGATCAAAAGAAAGATGAGCGCGAAAAAAAGTTTTGATTTTTTTTGCATGGTTACCTCATATAAAAAAAGACGTTAAACAAGTGGGGATTTCCATGCTTAACGTCTTTATTGAGCAGATGAATATTTACACTTGTTCGAAGTGCTGCACCGGAACAACGAACAGGGTTGCGCGTTTCTTTTCGCCTGAAGAAGGCAGTGCATCACGCACAACTTTGATGGCCGCATCCACCTGGGGATCTTCAACACCCAGCAGCATGGTCACAACTCCGCTGCGCATAAATCCGCCCGTGGATGCCACACGCGTCACGCGAAAATTTTCAGCCGTGAAAGCGCGTGTCAGCGTATCGGCGTCGTTGTCCTGCACAATAATAATGATCATTTTCATGGTGGTATCTCCCATTAGATTTGTTCAAATCTTTCAACAGGCAGGGCAAAGACCGTGGCGCCGCCCACAGTGACGGGCACAGGCGCGGGCATCGGCATCGGCGAACCTTCGAGCGGCAGAGTCATATATTCAATCCGCTGACGGCAGGCCGTGTGCAAGGCATCGAGCGCTTCCTTTTCTTTTGCAACCGGCAGGCCGATCAACAAGGTCGCATTGCGGCGGCCTAAAAATCCGCCGGCGCTTGAAAGATAAGTTAACGATGCGCCAATTCCCTGAAGCGCTTTGGTTGCAGTTTCAAGGTCTTGATCCTGAATAACAGCCACCAATAATAAATGGACTGGAGATGTTGTCATTTTGATTCTCCTAATTTATCAAGACCATATGCTTTAAACACGGGCACCGCAAGAAGTACACCAGTGCTGGGGGTGTTTAGATCGCCCGTGATACGTTGTGTAGCGGCGAGAATCTTTTCTATCATGGCTTCTTCTTTCACGACAGTAAAGATCGTGCGGCTGACCGTTTCCGGCGCTTCGTAAAAATCATCAAGCGAGGGAATGAGCGGAATATCATCGCGTATGCCCTGCTTTTGAAGGATCCTCTCCATGCCGGTGCTGAATTGGACAGTTGCGCCATTCACGCCGGCGTCATTCCATTCTTTAAGCACTTCCTCCAACAGATCAGGATTATACAAAAATAAAATGACCAGATACATTAGGATTCCTCCGATTCTTTCGTTTCAACCGTAACTGGGGCCTGCTCTGCCTCAATGGGCTCTTTCTTTCCTGATCTTCTTTTTGCGTAAACAATGCCCGCAGAATAGGCGGGGTGACCAGTGTGGTGATCAGCACCATAACGACAATTGCAGAAAACTCTTCAGCGTTTACCAAATTATCCTTCACGCCCACGCTGGCAACAATAAGCCCCACTTCACCGCGCGAGATCATGCCTGCGCCCAGTTGAATCGATTCGTGCCGCGAAAGTCCGCCGAGCCGCGCGCCCCAACCCGACCCGATCCATTTGCCGGCAATTGCCACCAGAATTATAACAACTGTAAAAAATAATGCCTGTATTTGAAACTCGTGCAAATCAATGGATAACCCGATATTGACAAAGAAGATCGGCACGAACAAGCCGTATGCGAGCGCGTGCATGCCGGTTTCGATTCTCTCTTTTTCATGTGTGCGCGCCAGCATCAGCCCTGCTAAAAATGCGCCGGTAATGGCAGCCATGCCGCCAAAATATTCAGCAGCGATTCCATAGGCCAGCATAATAACGAGGGATATGGTGAGCAAGCCCTGACTAATGGGAAGTTTGGAAAAACGACGAATGGCCCATGGCAATGCCCATAAACCGAACATGACCGAGAGAGCAAGGAACAAGACCATACGGACAACGATAATCAAAACATCGTATGTACTTCCACCGCCGCCTTGCAGGGCGAGAAATACAGAAAGCAATAGGATAATCAAAATATCATCAAATACAGCCGCGCCTAACAGGCTTAATCCAACACGGCTGCGCAGGGCTTTTAGTTCGATCAATGTCTGGGCTGAAATGCTGACGCTGGTGGCACCAAGCGTCAGGCCAAGAAAGATCGAGGCAGATTGATCCAATCCAAAGAGCAGGCCTGCTCCCCATCCCAACAATACAGGCCAGATCACGCCCATCAATCCGGCAAAGGCGGCCACGCGCAAATTCTTTCTCATCTCGCCGAGATGCAATTCCAGGCCGGCGAGGAACATCAATAGCAATACGCCAAGCTCGCCAAGTTTGGCAACGGTTTCGGTTAATTCATGTTCGATGAATGGCAGGTTAAGTATATTAATAACGGACGGGCCAAGGATGATCCCGACCAGTAATTCGCCCAATACAGATGGCTGTCCCAGGCGAATGCTTAAATACCCCGCCATCTTTGCAGAGAGCAGAATGATCGAAAGGAAAAATGCGAGTTGAAGGAATAGTGTCATTGTTTTTAATAGTATAACTCGAAAAAATATGAGGATTAAACTTTTCCCTTGAATTTAGCAAGGTACTCTTTGAGTTCGATCATTGGCGGGCGTTCGCCTTCGGCGATCTCTTCAACATCAAGGAAGAAACGATCCTGTTCATAGCGGATCATCTTCATGGTTTTATTAATATTTTCGAGAATGCCCTGCCCATATTTGATCTCCAGTTTTCTGATGACTGCCTGAATAATGGCAAAGGACATTTTGCCCAATGCTTCCAACGGTTGGTTGTGATGGATGCGTTCCTGTAAATCAACCTGGGCGATCGAACTTAATCCAAACTTGTCGAGCATGTCTATTAATAAGCCGATCTCAACGCCATAACCTGAGAAGAATGGCAGCTGTTCCAGCACTTTGCGCCTGCCGCCATACTCACCTGAAAGCGGCTGGACCATGCCGGAGAGCTCGGGGTAAAACAAATTAATGAGCGGGCGCGCAGTTAACTCGGTGACACGTCCGCCGGAACCGGCTTGCATTTTATTGCCGACTTTCAAGGGACGGCGATAAAACCCTTTGACAAAATCAATTTCAGGCCGCAGAAGAAGCGGGGCAATTAATCCATAAATAAAACGCGGATGAATATTCACGATGTCGGTATCGATCCAGATGACGATGTCTCCGCGTGTGCAATATAGACTCTTCCACAACGCCTCGCCCTTTCCTTTGCGTGCGCCGTATTGCGGCAATATCTCTTGATGAATGTGAACCGGCACGCCGATCTTTTCTGCGATCTGGCGTGTGCGGTCTGTGGAGTTTGAGTCGATCAACACGATCTCGTCTAACAGCGGATAGCGGGTCATTAAAACATTCTTGATCGTTCTAAGCACCCGACCGACTGTCTGCTCTTCGTTGAGCGCCGGAAGTGCGAGGCTGATGGTCAGGTTTTGTTTTTGCTTCAGGGAAAGTAAATACTTCAGATCAGAAAATTCATCGGCGTGAAATGTGTTTTCTGCAAACCACTTATCCACCAGAACAGAAATGGCGGTTTGCCCGGCCTCTTCACTGGCCGGATTTATTTCATAAGGCAGTTTTGTTTTGACAACGATCACGCCGTTGCGGCTTTCGCGCATGATCTTTTCAGCCACCGGCCCAATGGATGGGACTTCGTCCATCGGGCGCGCTGATGCGCCCATGATCAGCAGATCATATTTTTTTGCAGCTTCAAAAACCGCATTGATGGGATTATCGGTCACAATTTCTTCGCGCTTAATTTCAGGCAGATTTTTCAGCACACGGTCAACGCCTTTGAAGGCGACATCCTGATCGCGCGTGATGTCGTTTGGGAAAAGATGAAGAGATGAAATCTGGGCGTTGTTTGAATTGCGGATCGATAATGCAATGCGCAGACTTAGCTCAGCGTATGGCCCGCCGCGAATGGGGATCAGCACGTTCTTAACGGCCGCTCCAATATGTTGATTGACAATGGCAATGTTACATGGCGCCTGTGCAAAAACTTCCGCGATCGTTACTTTCAGGGAATCAAAGTGACAGGGCCATTCGAGCAGCAACAGGTCAATATCTTCACGTTTTACAACATTTACCAATTCACCCCAGGGATCGTGCGAGACATTCACCTGCGCCCACTTGTCTCCTCTTTTTACCTTGTAAAGTTGTTTGAGCGTTTGCCGCAGTTTGCGCGCATCGATGGTTGCTGTGCTGAGTGACTGATGCTTGGGAACATGGATAAAGCCGGAGAGATAAACATTTTCATCGCCCGCGATCGAATGCGCGGCATGGATCGCGGATTTCTGGTCACAGCCAGCGAGAACAGGCACAAGAACTTTTGCAATAAAAGCGTTTTGAGGGATGGGGTACATTGTGTCTCCTTTTATGGTTTCAGTATGGATGCGATCTTTGTTGAGTAAATACGCTCCCATGTAAATTGTTCGCGGACAGACGTCCGCAGGCCGAAAACTTTATCCTGCTTGAAATGTTCAGCCAGCATTTTTGCCGCGCGTTCTGGATCCTCATTTGGAGAAAAGTAACCGGCGAATTCACCGCCAAGCTTTTTTAATGGGGCAATATCCGAACAAAAAACGGGAAGGCCTGCAAAGCCGGCTTCCAAAATGGGAATGCCGAAGCCTTCTTCGAAACTGGGAAGCAAAAGCGCATCGGCAAGTTTATAGAAATCTGAAATGACCTCGTCAGAAATATATTCATCTGTTAATTCTGCGAGAAAATGCGCGGCGTTTTTTAATCCCAACGCTTCGCGCAGGGCGATCAGTTTTTCAAAGTACTGAAGATTGGCAGAGTTATGCGGGCCCAGCGGACCAGTCACGATCATTTGCGCAGACGGAAATTCATTTCGCAATGATGCCAAAATCTGCAAAGCAAATTCAATATTCTTGCGTGATGTGATCCGAACGGGCAGTAAAAGCAAAGGGCTGGCCTGTAACAGGTTAAGTCTTTTTATGTAGCCAAGAGTCTGTTCTTCCAGTTTGAGAAACTTCCCCAGATCCACACCATTGGGAATAACATGGATTTGGGATTTGTCGATCTGCATCAACTCAGCCAACTCAATTTGACGCATCTCAGAGATCGTGACCTGAACTGCTTCAGGCCATGCGGTTTTTAGCAAACTCCAGGGATAGCCTGCGTGCAATTCCTTTTGGTAGCGCGGCGTTGTCCATGCCAGATCGTGATGCCAGAGGATCAAACGCGGAAGTTTGCCCGCAATATGCAATTGATAAAGCGCGGCGGTCAGTGCGAGATTCTTATTCAGCGAGCAAATGTTATGCACGATCAAAACATCCACGCCGATCAAAGCGGACTGTAGTTGTTCGCCAAGTTCATCACGCAAGATTTCAAAATGTTTTGATACTTCACCGCGATCCAACTGATCTTTCACTTCTGTCACACGCGCATGACGCGAATCGGCGAGAGGAATCACAACCAGTGGAATATCTTCACTCAGAGATTGTCCGCGTGCTGCGATCAACCGCACGGAATGTCCGCCGGCAGACATTAAATAGGCGTGATGCGCGACCACACTTTCCACGCCGCCCACGATCGGCGGGACTGAATAATGCAAAATAGCAATGTTCATATTTGCTGTCCCAAACAATCAGCGAGGATCGATTGCAAACGGCGTTCCAAAACTGTAAAAGAGAAATGCCGTTTTGCAAGTTGATAATTTTCCTCGGCCCATTCATGCGCCTGTGTGGGATGTTTCAAAATATGCCGCACCATTTCAAGCGTATCTTTATTGATAAAGCCATCAAACCAGACCGCGCGAAATCCTTTTGGCTTAATATCCACTTCGTAGATCGAATAGTTATTTACCAAAATCGGACGGCGATAATATACAGCTTCAAGAAATGCATTTCCAAACCCTTCAATGCTGGATGGATACGTAACCAGATCGGCCTGTGGATACACATCACCAAGTGTATAAATCTTTTTGCCATCCGGTGTGACTCCGCGCTCATCCTGCACCTGATCTGATTCAAAACGAACGGTCACATCCAACAGATGAGCATATTCACGCACACGCTGTTCGTAGTCTGTGCCTTCGTCACCAGAGGCGTGCGAGATGACCAGCTTTGCGGGCAGTTCCAGTCTGCGCACAAGTTCAACGGCGTGTTCAATGCCTTTGCGTTGAATGACTCGTGTGGGCTGTAGAAAAAAATATTCAGCGTCAGTGATGCCGAAGTCTTTCCGGACAGTTTCGGTGTACGAGTCTGATGCGGGCGGCGGGGAGTCAAAATCCATCACGTTGGGAATCACACGCGACGCCAATCCATAACGTGATGCGATCTGCTGCGCCTGCAACGAGTTGATGACCACATGTCGAATCGATGGCAGGCCGGGCGGAAAAGCCGCCGCGAGATAATCGCCCACACAATTCACCTGAAAGCGCTGACGCTCCCAATGAAAATCATGATGATGCGCGATGGTGGGAAAGCCCGTCTCGGCGATAAATTCTGTGATCGCCAAACCCAGCGGCAGATTAAGCGGGATCGTCACCGCATTTTCGATGACCAGAATCTCCAGATCAAAACGATGCGCAAATTCATACAACTGCTCTTTGAGATATTCCTTCAACTCATTCACACGGCGCGTCATTTGCGGCGGGCGGATATACACCGAGAAAAAATCCTTGTGCAATTTTTTGATCTCAGGATGTGTGGCGCGCGCCTCCTGTGTCACGGTCCAACTGCCCGAATACGCCTGTTGATTTATTTTTTCAATTTCAGGATGACGATAAAACGCCTCAGGCGTGACGTGAGACTGGTCGCTGTTTCGATCACATTCGCCAGCGAAATAGAAACACCTGTGCCCAAGCCGCTCGAAGACCGTTGCCCATTTTTGCGTTTCAAGTGAAACGCCGTCTGTGCCCGCGAAACGGGTGGAAATAAAACCGATATGATGTGTCATAGTCTCATCCATAAAATTTGATATGGTTCAAGTGTGATCTCAGAGATCGGCAAAGACCGGCCTGTAAAAAGGTCTGTTGCTGATTCAAATTCTGTTGCAACCATAATTTTTTGCGCACTGACATTGTGTAAACATAACACACGCGCTTGTTCATCAGGTGAAACACGCTCCACAGCAAACACGGCCGGATGAATATTTAATATGTTCTGCCGTCCATGCGGATGAAAGGCGGGCGTGCTTTTTCTCGCGTTTAATAGCTGACAATATCTTGTGAAAACTTTTGAACGCAAAGAGTCTTCATCTGCAAGTTCACTTTGCAAAATATCAAAATCACATTTCTCACGGTTGATCGTGCGGTTGCGGCCGGTTTGCTGCACGCCTGCGAGCCATCCGCGCGAACCGAATAAGCTGTGGAAATAAATTCCCGGCAGGCCGGTCAGTGAAAGCATAATGGCTTGCGCCGCAATGAACCGCTCAATTTGCAAACTCAAAGATTCGTTTCCGTTTGGATTCGAGAGCGCGTCAAAATAATTAACGTTCATTTCATACGGACTTTGTGTGCCGTCAGCGTTGTGTTTGTAGGAAACCAGTCCGCCGTACGCGAGTGTTTTATTAACCAGCGAGTCAATCTCAGCGTTCGATAATATTCCCCGAACAGGATTCAGGCCGACGCCGTCGTGTGAAGCGAGAAAGTTGAAGAAGGTTGTTTTATCAGAAGGCGGAGTTAACGTCCTCGCCCAGTTGGATAATGCCTGCGCATCACCCGTATGAAAAGTGTGCAGAGTCAACGGCGGCAGGGCGAAGTTGTATACGAGTTGAGCTTCGTTCGTGCCGTCGCCAAAATAGGAGATGTTATCGGTGTGCGGTACATTGGTTTCGGTAATGAGATGCACATGCGGAGCAACTTCATTCAATGCGGCACGCAGCAATTGAATCACATGATGAGTTTGCGGCAGATGAATACAGTTCGTGCCGATCTCTTTCCATAAATACGCGATCGCATCAAGGCGGATAAATGTCGCGCCGTGTTCCGCATACAAGAGCAGAACATCCAGAATTTCAAGCAACACTTCGGGATTTTTGAAATTGAGATCGATCTGATCTGCGCTGAAGGTTGTCCAAACTTGTTTCTCGCCAGATGGCGTCTTGAAGGTTGTCAACAGCGGCAAAGCCCGTGGACGAACCACCTGTGAAAGATCGGGCGCATCTTCGATCACAATAAAATATTTTTTGTAACGCGGATCATCCTGTAAAAAAGCCTTGAACCAGTCACTTTCTGCCGAGATGTGATTAATGACGCCATCGAACATTAAACGAAAATCATTTTGCATGGCAGAAATATCTTCCCAATTGCCGAGAGATGAATCCACTTTGCGATAATCAACAACTGAGAAACCATCGTCAGAGGTCCACGGGTAGAAGGGCAGAATGTGAATCCCGCCGATGCTGTGAGTCAAATATTGTTTGCAAAATCTACTTAGCGTTTGCAGTGGATTTTCATTCTGCGATTGGACTTGATCGCCATAAGTAATGAGAATGGAATCGCGTTCGGTCAATTCGCCATCGCGCATCTGAATGCGTGGACGATACGCATCCAGTAACTTTTGCACGCGGTCAAGCAGTTGAGGCGCTTGATCTTCTCCATACAAAAAGATGAGATGATTGAGAATTTCGCTGGTTGCCATGCTTTTTTTATGTTGATTAACTTTAAAAGTCATAAATTTTTATATCATGCTTTTTTTGGCTTAAGATTAATTCCCTGTAAAATAAAAAGAGACAGCCTTTGCTTTATAAAGCAAAGGCTGTCTCTTAATGAATCTTGTAAAATTTACATTTCAACGATGCAGGCTTGTTCTTCTTTTACGATCACACTTTCACCGTTTAAGAATGTCACCACGGTTTGTTCCAGTCCGCGCACGATGGTGATGCCTTTGTATTTAATGGTCACCGGCCAGGGGAATAAATTGCGGCCTTCGAGTTTTACTTTTGTTGAAGAGAGAATGGTCACGCCCAGCGCTTGCATGAATAATCCCACAGGTGCGAAGCCTTGCAATGAATTGCGTTCGCCGATGCCCGTCCCTTTTTCTGCGTGATAGCGTTGATAAAAAGAGCGGTTCTGTTTTAAGTTTTGAATGACTGCGCTCATCAAATGCACGGTCAAGAGTGTGGCTTCGGCGCGGAAGCCGTAGATGAGCAGACCTTCGCCGATCAACTGATTCCACGGGAAGGTAACGCTCATCGAAACTGCATCCGCTTCGGGGTCGGGTGAAACGGCGAGGGAGGGAAATCCAAACGGCCGGTCAAATCTATCCGCTGTGGAAATGTTACGTCCGATCAAGGCGTTGGCTTGTTGTGCTTCGGGAATGCCCGCCCAAAGCGGAAGCGCGAGTGTGATGTCTTCGCCGGTGGTGTCAATTAATTTCACAATAACTTTATCTTTTTCATCGAGGCCGGTGATGCCGATGCGGCCAACGCGTGTAAATAATTTCTGAGTGGTGGCAACCAGTCCGCCAGTGCGCCATTGGAATTGATGACCCAAAATGGTTTCAACTTCACCTTTGGATTTTGTGAAGTATTCGCTGATCTCCACTTCGGGGCGCCTCGCTGCCGGATTTTTGGTCTGGATCTCGATCAACAAGCGGACTCCACGCTCGAACTCCACTTTCGGACGCAGGTTGCCGTCACCTCTTTTCTTTGCGATGACCTTGCCGGTTGAGACCAGTCCCGTTTCGCGGTCGCGGTACGAATAAAAACTTTGATTCGCATTCCAGCTGGCCGCAAGGGAAGTTTTTAATAACTCAGCTTGTGATTGCACAAGCATGGTTTCTTCTTCGTGCTTGCCGAGTTTTCTTGCGATCTGCACAATGGATCTGGCTTCGCGATAGAGCATGGCTTCAAGTGACGGGCTGTGTACGAGGGAAATATCCAGACCTTGTGACCAGGGATTCCAAACATCAAAGATGGGATTGTCGTCGAAACCGGTTTGTAAAATGTGATCCCATTCAGGCGCGCCATCACGGTTGCGATCATGCGTGGAAGAGAACCAGGCCCAGAAAAATTTAATTAATTTTGGAAATACTTCTGCGAGAAAGGCATCATCCTGTGTGGTTTGATAATAGCGCCATGCAAGGCTGGCGAGTAAGGGCGCAGCGATCAACTTTCCGCGCTGACCGTTGATGCCGGGTTTGCCATCCACTTCGCCATCTTCATTTTGAGTGGAAAGAAAATTCAGGATCAGGTGTTTTGTGATCTGCGGCGCGCCCTGCAAAATGCTGGAGATGTAATAGGACTCCAGCGGAGATTGTCCGTTCCATGAGGGCGGATAATCTGCACCGTCACCTTTGCGTGAGAAGCCGTTGTCAATATGGCGCGCATTTACAAACGATGGATTTGGCAATTGTTCACTGCCGCTGAAGAACAGTCCATGCGCGGCTTTTTGACTGAACGCGAGTGCGGCATCCCAATCGGGGTCACCGGTGCGGATGTCTAATACTTGTGAGGCATCGAGCATCTCAATGCGGGCGCGTTCGGCTTCCCAGGGACGTGCGGCGCTGCGGCGTGCCAATTCAAAAGATTGGGCCACGGTATCGAGCGCTGCTTCAGCGAAGCTGATCTGTCTCGTTGAACCAGGACCAAGCTCCAGTTCGAGCAGAAGCGAGGGTTGAGGTCCGGGACCATGTTTGGGGCCGCCGGTCATAAACACTACGGGTGCGATTCCGCTGGTTTGTCCGGCTAATATATTTACTAATTGTTGTTGTGTGGGGATGATGGATTGTCCATCAAGCGGAGAAAGCGCGGCGCATAGTTCCAGTTTGATCTGACGTATGGCGTTGCTTTTGTTGGTGAAGATGATACGTCCGGCAACCGCATGGGATTCGGGAACCCAGTATTCGGTTGTGACATGTAGATTTTCGAGGGGAACAAAATCGAGGGTTAGGAAGTTTGGGTAGTAGCGGCGCAGTGTCGGTTTGACGACAAAGGTGTTAGGGTCTGTAACAGAGGTGTTATTTTCTGTGAAGCGCAGGTACAAACGCATGGAACGTGCGCGCAAGCCAAAGGTGGTGTAGAGTGAAACAAAAGCCGGGTCTGCCGCGCCGAGTTCCACTTCCCAGATGTGGTCGTTGAGGTAGTCAGGCTTGCAGAGGCGGGCATCCGCTGCCAAAGAAAGGTAAAGCGGGTCGCCGAGACGTAAAGACCAATCGCGCATGGCGCCTATTGTACGGGCGAAATGGTGTCAGGTCAAACGGGTATAATTTGAGTAACAGATCGCTCCGCCCAGCGGAGAAACGGATGGATCAGTAAATAAATGAACTGGCAATTTTGCCTTTCGTTTGTGTCTAATCAAAAAGAGGAGAGAAATATATGGCAGGGCTTTATTTTGAGGAATTTTCTGTTGGTCAAAAAGTGAACACTGTTGGGCGGACGGTAAGCGAAGGAGATATTTTTAACTTCGCCGGATTAACAGGCGACTTTAATCAGATCCATACCAATGCGGCTTTTGCAAGCAAGACTCAATTCGGTCAGCGCATCGCCCATGGACTTTTGGGCCTGTCTCTCGCCACAGGCTTGATCATGCAGACGGGATTTCTGGAAGGCACAGTATTGGCCTTCCGCGAGATCACCGAATGGAAATTCGTTAAGCCGTTCTTTATTGGTGACACGATCTCTGCCGAGTTAACGATCACCGAAACCAAGGCTCTGCCGCGCATTGGCGGCGGCGCGATCATCGCGGCCATCATTGTAAAGAATCAAAATGACGAAATCTGCCAACGCGGTTCTTTGAATCTGCTGGTGTTAAGCAAACCAAAATAAGTTCCAGTTCTGCCAATCTCTGCCGACCTTTACAAATGAAAGCTCCATAAATTCGCGGAGATGGGCAGAATCGAAGGTTACAAATGAGCAACGACGACAACGACCGATTACGCCGAATTTTAAAGTCAGAAGAAGAAACCCAGGGGGTGTATAACCCCGCCCCGATCGAACCTCCCGCCAAAACAACCGAAAAATATTATCGTCCCGCGCTGGATAAGGACAACATGCCCCTGCCGCGCCGCGTGGATGAAACTGATGTGGAAGGCACACGCGTCACACGCGCCGCGTATCAGATCGCTCCCAATTCGCAGCCGCAGCAATCTGCACCTGCAAAGGCAGCCGCGTCTGTGGTTCCGCCTTCATCCTTCCGCTTTGCGTCATTTCGGAATATGGGATGTTTTCTGCGCGGTTTGATCGCAGCGGCTTTCATCGCTGTGATCATGGGGCTGTGTACCGGCTCCTATTTTGTTTATAAATATTATTCGATCGCCAGCGAATTACCCGAGGTGGGAGATCTGCGTGACCGCGCTTCACAATTTGAAACCACGCGCATTTTAGATCGCAACGGACAGGTGCTTTACGAAATCCTTGACCCCAACGCGGGCCGCCGCACCTACATTCCGCTTTCAGAAATTTCACCCAATCTTGTAGCGGCAACCATCGCAACAGAAGATAAGGATTTTTACAGCAATCCGGGCTTCGATCCGGTCGCCATTGTCCGCGCTTTGTGGCAAAACTATGTCACCGGCGGACAGGGCGGCGGCGCATCCACCATCACCCAGCAATTGGCGCGTGCGCTGATCCTTTCGCCCGAAGAACGCAGTCAACGCACGGTCACCCGCAAGGCGCGCGAGATCATTCTGGCCGCTGAGATCACCCGCCGCTATACAAAAGACGAGATCATTGAGTTGTATCTCAACGAGATTTATTACGGAAACCTCGCCTACGGTGTCGAAGCCGCCGCTGAAACATATTTCGGCAAATCTGCCAAAGTATTGACGATGGGCGAAGCCTCCTTCCTGGCAGGCTTGCCGCAGTCACCGGCTGTCTATGATATTTACACCAATGCAGATACCACCTTGATCCGCCAGCAGCAGGTGCTGGTGCTAATGTTTGAGATAAGCACCCAGCAAGGTTGTATTGAAGTCAGCAACAGCGACACACCCGTCTGCGTGGATGCCACGATCGCAACACAAGCCGCAGACGAAATGAAGGTTTACGCATTCCGCACCCCTTCGTTTGATGCCAAGTACCCGCACTGGGTTAACTTTGTCCGTTCGCAGCTTGAAGAACAATACGATGCGCAAACCATCTACCGCTCCGGTTTCGTGATCTACACTACACTTGACCCTGTCATGCAGGACAAAGCCCAGCAACTTATCACCGATCAAGTGGCCGCCATGGTGGATAACAATACCCATAATGGCGCGCTGGTTGCCATCCGCCCATCCACAGGTGAAATTCTCGCGATGGTCGGCTCGCCCGATTTTTACAACGATGCGATTTCAGGCCAGATCAACATGGCCACCAGCCCCACACGTCAACCGGGCTCGTCCATCAAACCCTTCACCTATATCGCTGCTTTTGAAAAAGGCTGGACCCCCTCCACATTGATCTGGGATGTGCCCACTCAATTTCCTGATGGTGTAAATCCACCTTATGAACCGCGAAACTATGATGGAAAATTCCACGGCGGACTGACAGTAAGACTCGCACTCTCCAACTCGTTTAACATTCCCGCAGTCAAAGCCCTTGAATTTGTCGGCATCTATGATGACCCGAACACGCCCGAAAAAGAAGGCCTGATCGGCATGGCTGAAAGACTGGGCATCACCTCACTCACCCGCAATGACTACGGACTCTCGCTCACTCTGGGCGGCGGTGACGTGAGCCTGATCGATATGACCTCGGCATATTCCGTCATCGCCAACGGCGGGCAGCGAATGCCGCCGGTTTCCATTCTCAAGATCACCGACTTTGCAGGCAACATTATTTATGAATACAAACCAGAAGCCGGCGAGCAGGTCATCCGTGCCGAACATGCCTACCTGATCTCATCCATTCTTTCAGACAACGAAGCCCGCTCGTTCACCTTTGGACGCAACTCCGCGCTCAACCTGTCGTTCCCTGTTGCAGCAAAAACAGGCACCACCAACGACATCCGCGATAACTGGACAATGGGCTACACTCCCGACCTGGTCACCGGTGTTTGGGTCGGCAACGCAGATTACACTCCCATGGTCAGCTCGTCGGGTTTGAGCGGCGCGGCTCCAGTCTGGTCACAATTCATGGAATTCGCCGTACCCTATCTCACCAACGGCGCACCAACCCCCTTCAACCGTCCAGCAGGCATCATGGATAAAGTAGTCTGCCGCCTCTCAGGTACAGAACCATCCAACTCATGCAACAATCAATACACAGAAGTATATGCATCTGACCAGCCTCCGCTTCCATCAGGACAAGACCTCGCCCGCCGCGTCAAAATCGACTTATGGACCGGGCTTGAAGCATCCGACGCCTGCAAAGGCCCCACAGAAGATGAAACGGTTTTAAACATCAGCGACAAATGGGCGCGTGACTGGCTCGGCACTGAAGATGGCCGCTTCTGGCTTGAAGATCATGGCTTGCCGCGCAAACCATATTACGCGCCCGATCGCGAATGCAATGACAGCGATCCGCAGCCCATCCTCGAGATCAACCTTAACGACGGCGAAGTGATCACATCCGCAATACTGGAAATCAAAGGCTCCGCAGCCGCAGATCAAGGATTCAAAAAATGGATCCTCGAATACGGCTCCGGCGCCGACCCCGCCTCATGGATTGTCCTAAGCGAAAGCAACAACCCGGTCAAAGACAACACACTCTATTCATGGAATTTAACCAGCATTCCGAACGGGATCATTTCATTACGCCTGACTCTGATCGGCGATAAAACGGAAGTGGAAAAACGCATCACCCTTAACCTCAGCCTGCCTCTTCCCACGGTGCCTACGTCTACACCCACAGAGACTCCTGCCCCCACTCTCACCCCGACAGAGACTCCCACGCTTGAGATCATCATCCCCACCGAGACTCCCAGCCCCACTCTCTTTCCCACCGAAACCCCAACCGAAACACCGATAGCGACACCTTAACCTAAACCTATGAATGCCCTTAACTGTCCCAACTGCGGCGCGGCCCTGCCCGCCCACTCAGCAAAAATGGATATTGTCACCTGCGACTTTTGCGGCACCTCTTTTCGCCTCGCAAAGACTCTGACACCCCAGCCAGACATGGGCGACTTGCTGCTCGGCGCTGACTTTGGCAATAAGATCATGCCGGGCTGGGAAGCGGTTAACGAAGGTAACTTAACCTTTCATAAAGGCTCCCCATCTGAACTGCGCGGAAAGTTCAACCCACAGACGAATTCATATTATGTTTTAAAAAGCTCCGGCCTGCTCGATAACTTTGATATTAGCGTGAACATCAAATTTACCGAAGGAGACAAGGAATGGGTGCGCGCCGGAATTTACGCCCGCTTCTCACCCGAAGGCGGATATGGGTTTCTCGTCTCAGCCCAGTCATCCTACACATTTGGAACTTTTGCGAAAGATGAAAAAGGCGAATTGTTATTTTATAAATTGATGGCCTGGTCATATCACACTGCATTACGTTCCAGCATGAACGAAAACAATCGACTGCGCGTGATCTGCAACGAGGAAAATTTCCGGGTTTATTTAAATGGCGTGCTGGCAGCATCGTTTAAAGATGAAAAATTCAAAATGGGAAGACTATATCTGGCTGCAGAACCCAGTAATAAATCAACCATCTGGGTGGTTTTCTCAGATCTTCAACTGCGGGAAGTGCCCCAGTAAACAGAATCAGGCTCCAGATTAGGGAAGAAGCGCTGATTCCGCTTTAAAATCAGGGACTCTTCACTAGTTAACACCCTTGACGCGCATCCCCTACGTGCATATAATCCTCTAGTTGGATGTAAAAAACAAGTCATTCACAGCAAGCGCTTGAGAAAACTCTCATGGCGCTTGCCTTTGTTTGTCTCTGGTATAGACCAGCTACACGCTTTGCAGAGACAATTCGAATCGTATTTTATTTTTAGGAGAGAATCCAGTGGAAACCAAGGGATTAACCGCACTCCGTATCAGCCTTGCTTCACCGCAAACGATCATGTCCTGGTCGTATGGTGAGGTGCTCAAACCCGAAACGATCAATTATCGCCGCTTGCGGCCAGAGAAGGACGGGTTATTCTGTGAGGCCATTTTTGGTCCCACCCGCGACTGGCAGTGTTACTGCGGAAAATATAAGAACCCGCGCTATAAAGGCATCACCTGCGATAAATGCGGTGTGGAAGTAACACGCTCGGCAGTCCGCCGTGAACGCATGGGGCACATCACACTTGCCACACCTGTTGCGCACATTTGGTATACGCGCCGCATCCCTTCTCAATTGGGAATGCTGCTTGATATCTCACGCCGCAATCTTGACCGCGTGTTGTACTTCGCGCAATACATCGTCACCTATGTAGACGAGGAAGCCCGCAAGAAAGCCCTGCAACGTCTTGAAGATGAGATTTCGGTATCTGAGCGTGAGCAGGCTGCCGGCGTAAATTCCAGAATTGCCGAGATCAAGCAAAAGCGCGATCATGATATTGCCGAACTCAAACAAAAGCAGGCTTCTCTGCAACAAGGCTACGATGAAAACATCGCCGAGAAGATGGAACCCATCACCAAGGAAGGCCAAAAACTTGAGAAGCAGCTTCAGGAACAAATGGGTGAAGCCGCCAAGAAAGCCATCGTCTTTGAGCTGACCGGTGAGAAGATCATCGATGCTGGTGACAAGATCCATAGCAAACATATTACTCTTGTTCAAAAGGCCGTTGCCAAGAAATTGGAAACACTTGAGAGCGAATCAAATGACAAGAAGATCCGCGAGATCGAGAGTCTCAAGACTCAAGCCGCTGCCATCAAAGCACAGGCCGATCAGGACATGGAAGCTTTGCGCGGCGAATTGGAGAATCAGACCACCGCTTCTTCGAACAACTCCTCACGCCTGCGTGATGAACTGTTGGAACTTCGCCCCTTTACATTTCTCAGTGAAATTCGCTATCGTGAATTAAAGCAGCGTTGGGGACAGGTCTTCCGCGCCGACATGGGTGCAGAAGCCTTCTTCGACATTCTCGAACGCCTCGATCTCGATAAACTTTCTGAAGAACTCTGGCATGAAGTCCGCACCACCAAGAGCAAGCAGAAGCGCAAGAAATCCACAACCCGTTTGAAGGTCGTGGAAGCGTTCCGCCGCTCTGGCAATAGTCCGGCCTGGATGATCCTGACCGTTCTTCCGGTCATTCCTCCGGATCTGCGCCCAATGGTTCAGTTGGACGGTGGCCGCTTCGCGACATCCGATCTTAATGATCTGTATCGCCGCGTGATCAACCGCAATAACCGCTTGAAGAGATTGCTCGAACTCGGCGCTCCTGACGTTATCATTCGCAATGAAAAGCGCATGTTACAGGAAGCCGTTGACAGTTTGATCGATAACTCGCAGCGCGGCAAAGCTCTCTCCCGCCGTGGACGCCGCGAACTTAAATCCTTGAGCGATATGCTCAAAGGTAAAAAAGGACGTTTCCGCCGCAACTTGCTCGGCAAGCGCGTGGATTATTCCGGCCGTTCCGTGATCGTGGTTGGACCGAAGTTGAAACTTAATCAATGCGGTCTGCCCAAGAGCATGGCGCTTGAGTTGTATCGTCCGTTCGTGATCGCGAAACTTGTACAAAATAATTACGCCGCCAATGTTAAAGGCGCGCGCCGTTTGATCGAACGCAACAGACCCGAAGTTTGGGAAGCTCTCGAAAGCGTGATCGGCGATCGTCCGGTAATGCTCAATCGTGCGCCTACCTTGCATCGCCTTGGTATTCAGGCCTTCGAGCCGATTCTTGTGGAAGGCTCCGCCATCCAATTGCATCCGCTCGTCACCACCGCTTTCAACGCGGACTTTGACGGCGATCAAATGGCTGTCCATGTTCCGCTTTCACAGAAGGCAGTTACCGAAGCCCGCGAACTCATGCTCGCTTCGAAGAACTTGCTCAAGCCCGCGGATGGTGAACCGATCATCTCCCCTTCCAAAGATATGGTATTGGGCGTCTATTACCTGACCATGGAAAAGAAAGCTGTTCATCGTGGTGATGGTCGTGCCTTCGCGACCATTGATGAAGTGGAACTCGCGTACGCACTCGATCAAGTGGATGTTCACACCGAGATCAAATTCCTCGCCAGAACCTGGTACGACGAAAACAATGACCGTCTGCCCGAGGCTCAGACTCGCGTTATTAACACAACCATTGGCCGTGTACTCTTCAATCGCGTTTTGCCTGAACAAGTTCAGTTCGTCAATATGAAACTGGACAAGGGCGGCGTGAAGGATTTGATCGCTGAAGTTTACGAACTCTGCGGACAGGAAGTCACGACCGATGTGGCCGATGCAGTCAAGAGCATTGGTTTTGAATACGCTACAAAATCCGGCACCACGCTTGCGGTGGCCGATATCTCCATCCCGCCGGAACGTAAGGGCATCATCGACGAAGCTCTTAAGGCCGTTGAAGTTGTACTTCGCGATTTCCGCCGTGGTTTGTTGACCGAGCAGGAAAAGAACGAACGTGAAATTCAGATCTGGCAGGAAACCACAGACCGTGTGGGTCAGGCCGTGAAGAGACACATGGATCCCGATGGCAATCTTTCGACCATGGCGACCTCCGGCGCGACCAAGGGTGGTTTCTCCACCATTTCGCAGCTGGCTGGTATGCGTGGTTTGATGGCCGATCCTTCAGGACGCATCATTCCGATGCCGATCCGTTCCAACTTCCGCGAAGGTCTTACTGCTCAGGAATACTTCATCTCGACCCATGGTGCTCGTAAAGGTCTCGCGGATACCGCTCTTCGTACCGCGGATGCCGGTTACCTGACCCGCCGTCTTGTGGATATTGCACAGGACATCATCATCAACGAAGTTGACTGCGGTACGCACGAAGGCATCTGGATTCGCAGCACAGACGATGTCGCTGGTCAGTCCATGATGAGCCGTATGTACAGCCGTCTGATTGCCGAGCGCGTACTTGATCCAAATACCGGCGAAATCCTCGCTGAGTACAACGATGTCATCACCCATGATCTGGCACGCAAGATCGCCAACACGGGCATCAAGGAAATGAAACTCCGCTCCCCGATGACCTGTCAGCTCAGTCACGGTATCTGCGCCAAATGCTATGGCATTGACCTCGCCCGCGGCGAAATGGTTGAGCTTGGCTCCGCAGTCGGTATCGTGGCCGCCCAGTCGATCGGTGAACCTGGTACACAGTTGACCCTCCGCACCTTCCACACCGGTGGTGTGGCTTCAACCGGCGCATCCGATATCACCACTGGTTTGCCCCGCGTGGAAGAAATCTTCGAAGCCCGCAAGATGCCAAAGGGTGAAGCCGTTGTCGCTGAGATCAGCGGTATGGTCTTCGTTCAACAATCTGAAAAATATGCAGACATGCGCGAAGTCCGCATTGAACACGCTGAAATGGTTCACGACGAATACGCACTTCCTGAAGATTGGAAATTCGTCGCCAAGGATGAATCTGAAGTACAGGTTGGCGAGATCCTCGCAACCAAAGACAAAGCCACCATCACCGCCCAGCACGCCGGACGTGTGGCCGTGGAAAAGAAAGACCGCAAGATCATCGTCTCCTACGAACAACGCGAAGAGGTCATTGAAGACATCCCCACCACCTCCCGCTTGCTCGTCAAAGCCGGCGCACATGTTGAGGCTGGTCAGCCGCTTACCGAAGGTTCACTCAACCCGCACCGCGTGTTGAAGATCCAGGGACGCGACGCCTGCCAGATGTATCTTATGACCGAAGTGCAAAAAGTGTATCGTTCACAAGGTCAGAACATCCACGACAAACATTTTGAAGTCATCATCCGCAAGATGTTGAGCAAGGTACAGGTCACCCGCCCCGGCGACACCAAGTACCTGCCCGGTGATGCAGTCGACCGCCTTGAGATCCGCAAGATCAACGAAGCCTTACTGGCTGAAGGCAAGACCGCCGCGCGCTCACAGGAAGTTTTGCTCGGCGTGACCAAAGCCTCACTCAGCACCGACTCGTTCCTCTCGGCCTCCTCCTTCCAGCACACGATCAAAGTGTTGGCAAGCGCGGCCATCGGCTCCACCACCGATCCGCTTTACGGCTTGAAGGAAAACGTGATCATCGGCAAGCTCATCCCCGCGGGCACAGGTTTCATCCACGGGCGCTTCGCAGACGAGAAGGTTCAGAACAACGCCACACAGTGGTCAAATCTTCCGGACATGAACTTGTAAGTCAAAACAAAATAAAAAGAAGGACGATCTGCAAAGGTCGTCCTTCTTTTTTGTATAATAAGCGTGCATGAAAAAATCCTTAAGCAAAAAACCAATTGGACTTCCCACCCGTGGAAAGACTGCATCGAATCGACTGCGCCGGGTCGATAATTTTATTCTGCTCTATGAGCCCTCGCTTCTCACGCGGACCGATAACCTGTTCGCTGATTCATTCTTCATTGATCTTGGCTACGGCTTTGATCCTCGCACTACCCTCGAAAGCGCCGAACGCTTTCGGCGTATCAATCCCGATCTGCCGATCCTCGGTGTTGAAATTGACAAGGAACGTGTCGACGCGGCATTACCTTATGCAGACGAGATCACACACTTTCGGCTGGGCGGATTTAACTTGCCTTTGCAATCAGGCGAAAGGGTAAGATTGATCCGCGCTTTTAATGTCCTGCGTCAATATGAAGAAAAGGATTTTGCGCCCGCGTACGAACGTCTCGCTGAATATGTATTGCCCGGCGGATTAATGATCGAAGGCACATCCACGCCGTTTGGGCAGCTTTGGGCGGCGAATGTTGTGAGGAAGCAGGAAAAAGATTGGAAATTTGAAGCGCTGGTATTCAGTACAAACTTCCGCATGGGATTTGATATTATAGATTTTCAAGCTGTGCTGCCCAAGAATTATATTCATCATGTTGTGCCGGGTGATGAAATTTATGATTTCGTGGAAGCCTGGAAACGTTCTGCGGCAGAGACGGCTTCTGCCAAAGTGTTTGGGTTGAGACAATGGTTTGTCGCTTCTGCGGAGAGTTTGGCTGCAAAGGGGTATAAAATAGACCTGCACAGAAAATGGTTAAGTAAAGGCTGGTTAATCTGGAATCAATAAGAAGGAAAAAATTATGTCACGCTCTCATCGAATTTATTTTCCAATAACCGTATTATTGATCGCGAGCATCGCATGTGCAGTGCCTGCAATCTCCACCGTGCCTGATACCGCAACTCCAATAGACCTCAACAATGCCATTGCCCAAACTGTAGCAGCGTTGACATTGAACGCGCCAACGGAAACATCGTCACCCACGCTGGAACCAACGGCAATTTTTACCTTCACGCCATCTCTCACACCGACCGAGACCGCCACCCCCACACTCGAATTTACGTCCACACCGTCCATTACGTTGATCACTGTTTCGGTGGATACCAATTGTCGCAGTGGACCAGGAAAGGTCTATCCCCGGGAAGGCTCGTTATTGATTGGTGAAACTGCCGAGGTTCTGGCTGTTGACCCGACCACTAATTATTGGTATATCCGCAATCCGGATGCAAGTAACGCCGCAGAATATTGCTGGGTATGGGGAGAATATGCAACATTGACCGGCCCTACTTTGCAATTGCCAATCCATACTCCGCCGCCCACACCCACTGCCACAGCAACCTTCATCCCTACAAACACTGTCCCGCCGCCGCCAACCTTCAACGCAGATTATGTCGGTGTGGACACCTGCAACGGTCAATGGTGGGTTAATATTAAGCTAAAAAATACCAGTTCTGTTTTATTTAAGTCAGTTTATATCTCGATAAAGGATAAAACGACGAATATAACGCAGGTGCAACTACAAAACGAATTTTCCCGCCGCGACGGCTGTTCGGGAAGCAATACAAAAGATTCATTTGGAGCAGGCGAGACCTACATCCAAAGCTCCCCTTTGTTTGGCTACAACCTATCCGGACACGAAATAAAAGCAACCATCACAATATGTTCTGATAAAGATCTGAACGGACTCTGCTCAACCCGGGGTGTCGGTGTAATTATTCCGTAAACGCCACACCCTCAACTTTTATTTATTTGCTTTCTACCGTACATATCGAAAAAATGCCCAAATTTTTTAACGCGACTTTAAAGTTTATGCAAATTCTAAGTGCGAATTATTTTTGGAGATATTTACTACGCAAGGATTAAGAGGGGCTTTGTCTGGTCTTTTACTAAATTTCCTTCTTCTTACGGATTAAAAACAAGGGCGCGAGAAAAAGTGGAATGGATAATCCGACGCCGCATAACCCGCCAAGGCCAAACATGCCGCCAATGGATGCCAGCGCAAATTGCTCATTGCGGATGATCTGTGTGCTTCCATCGGCAAAGGTGCAGGTGATCTCCACCGTGTGCCCGTAGGTGCCGTTTGGGTCGCTGGTGGTGGGCATGGACGCGCCATCCTGAGTCGAAGAATTTTCCGCGCCGGGGCAGTAAATTGCCACGGCGATCTTGTCACTCAGGTTTGGGATGACAAAAAGTGTCGGCCCAAGCATGAAAGTTGTCACAAAAATAATTCCGCACGAAACAGCACCAATCACAACCCAGGCGATAATGCGCGCGATCCAAACTTCCTTGGCAGTATTAAGTTTCATAAGTCACCTCTATATGAGTGAAATTTTATCGAATCCAAAAGTTCGATACAATCACCTAAAAGAGTGATAAACCGCCCTGCATGACTTGACGCCTTCCATCTTTCCCCGTAAGATAAGCCCCGCAATAGAACATACATTCATATATTTACCACGAAGGACACGAAGTAGCACGAAGGTTTAAATCTTTTCCTTTGTGTCCCTTGGTGCCGTTTGTGGTAAAAGATTTTTGGAGCAGCTATGGAACTTGGTATTGTTAGAAAAGTAGATATCGATACAGAGATGCAGCAGTCGTATCTCGATTATGCGATGAGTGTGATCGTGGCACGCGCCCTGCCCGATGCGCGTGATGGTCTCAAGCCCGTACAGAGACGTATTCTATACGCGATGTACGACATGGGCATCCGCGCGGATACGGCGTACAAGAAGTCTGCGCGTATCGTCGGTGAAGTGCTTGGTAAATATCATCCGCATGGCGACTCGGCAGTGTACGAAGCGATGGCGCGTATGGCGCAGGATTTCTCTCTGCGAACATTGCTCGTGGATGGTCAGGGGAATTTCGGTTCTGTGGATGGTGATCCGCCGGCAGCCATGCGTTATACAGAAGCGCGTCTCACCTCGGCGGCGCTTGATATTCTTTTCGACCTGAACAAAGAAACTGTTGACTTCGTCCCAAACTTTGACGACACGCTTGAAGAACCGGGCGTACTGCCTGCGGCAATTCCCAATCTTTTGGTGAATGGCGCAACAGGTATTGCCGTCGGTATGGCAACCTCCATCCCGCCGCATAATCTTGGCGAAATTGTTGATGCGCTCGTATACATGATCGAGAAGTGGGACAAGCTCGATGATATTGATGTTGAACAATTGATGGAATTCGTGCAAGGCCCGGATTTCCCCACCGGCGGCATCATCATTCAGGAAAAAGGCGAAGACGGAATTGAGTCCGCGTATGGCTCAGGGCGCGGACGTGTGGTCGTGCAGGCCAAGGCGCATGTCGAAGAGATGGAAAGAGGCAAAAGCCGGATCATTGTCACAGAATTACCGTATCAGGTCAACAAGTCCAGTTTGATCGAGCGCATTGCCGAGCTGGCACGCGATGGTCATCTCGAAGGCTTATCCGATCTGCGCGATGAATCTGACAGACAGGGAATGCGCATCGTCCTCGAAATGACGAAGAATGTTGAGCCCGAAACCGTGCTGCGTGAGTTATACAAACGCACGCCGATGCAAACCACTTTCGGTATCAATCTGCTGGCATTGGTGGATGGCGAACCGCGCACACTCACTTTGAAACAAGCGCTGCGTGTTTATGTTGAACATCGTTTAACGATCATCAAACGCCGCGCCGAATTTGATCTGGATAAAGCCAAAGCCCGCGCACATATTCTTGAAGGATATTTAACCGCGCTCAAGAATTTGGATGAGATCATTCAGATCATCCGCTCCGCACCAGACGTTGAAACTGCCCGGCAAAAACTGATGAAGCGCTACAAGCTGACAGAGTTGCAGGCCAACGCGATCCTTGACATGCAATTGCGCCGTCTGGCCGCGCTCGAACGCAAGAAGATCGAAACTGAATACAAGGAAATCAGCGCCATCATCAAAGATTTAACAGATTTACTAAAATCTGCAAAACGGATGCGCGCAGTAGTATCAGATGAATTATTACGCGTGAAAGCCGCCTATGGTGACCGACGCCGTACACAAATTGTCAACTTGAAGAAGAGCGGAAAAGGCTCGAAGTCACTGACCGCCACCGACCTGATCACCGAACAAACTGTATGGATCGGCGTCACAGCAGATGGCATCATGGCACGCACACATGACGATAAAGCGCCGCGTCCTTCCGGCAATGATGCGCCGCACTTTTTAGTGAGGGCATCCTCGACCGATACACTTTATCTGGCGGCTGAAAACGGCAAAGCCGCCGCGATTGCATTGCACACCCTGCCCGAGATCGGCGCGAACGGACATTTGCACGATGGCATTCCATACTTCAAAGCATCGCCCTTAACTCAGGACGATAAACTCGCGGCTGTATTCTCCATGCCTGCCAAACGTTCTGAATTCCCGCCCGAAACTTGTGTCATCACCGTTTCACGTTTTGGCATGGTGAAGAAGAGTCTCATCACAGAAATGCCCGGCCCCTCAGCGCAGACGTTTGTCCTCGCCAGAGTGAACGAAGGTGACAGACTCGGCTGGGTTGGATTAACCGATGGCGCGAAGAAAGACGTTCTGCTGGTCACAGCACAAGGTATGGCGATCCGCTTCAAGGAAGATGACGTGCGCCCCATGGGACTTGTCGCCGCCGGTGTGAACGGCATCAAACTCGATGATACTGACGAATTGGTTGGCGCTGAAATTCTGCCCGCCGAAGGTGAAATCCTCTTGATGGCATCTGACGGCAAAGCCAAACGCGTCAGCGAAAAGGAATTCCCAACTCAGGGACGCTATGGCAAGGGCGTGACGGTCTGGTCATTGCCGAAGAAGACCACCATTGCGGGTGTTGCCTCGGGCAAGCCGAATCACATCGCCACCATCCATACCAGCAAAGGCGCGCCCAAATCTGCCAGATTAGATGCCGCCACGATCCGCAAACGTGCCGCCACCAAAGGTGACATGCTTGTGGAAGTGAAACCCGGTGAAGCAGTGACTTCCATCATCGTAGGCTGGACCGTGGAAAGATTTGTTAAAGTGGTGAAGGAAGAGAAGAAGGAAAAGAAAGCCGAAAGCGGGAAGAAGGAAAGTGGAAAGAAGAAAGAGAAACCCGCCAAGCCCGCGAAGAAAGCTGCGGTCAAGAAACCTGTACAGAAGAGTGTAGCGAAGAAAAAGAAGAAGTAGGATTTAAGTTGAAAACTCCAGAATCATTAAGGTTCTGGAGTTTTTTGTTGACGGTGAAAAAGTTTCTGCTGAAATCTGATTGAGGAGTTAATATTCAGCAGTCCGCAATTTTGGAGCCCATTTGGAGTCCATCAGCTTGCTGATGGTTTTATAAACATTTCTGTGTTTCGCATCTCAAGTGGACAGTGGATATAAAATCCGCTGTCCACTTTTTTTATTTCCTCTGTCTCTGCGGAAACCATCTTGTCAGATCGCCCCAGTTCATCAGGCCGAAGAGAGCGATCAACACGAAACCCACTACAAAGCTAAGCGGCAGGAAGGTGATGGCTGTGCCTCGTTCGAGTACGGGTTCGGTTGCATCGGTCAAAATCAGGAGGACACTGGCAATGTAGAAACTTTGGATTATGCCCAGAAATCCGATCCACAGGATGGAGACGATCAATCTCCCAAGTGAGGCGAGTTTCCCTTCCCTGTTGACCAGCGCGCGCCTTGATAAAAAGACTGCACGCACGATCAAAACGGAAACAATGATATTGACGATCAAAAAGGGAATCAGGTTTTGGTATGCCAGAAATTGCTGATTGAATTCAAACCACAAGGAATCCAAATACTGGCCGAGAAAAAAGCCAGCAGAGTTAGAAAGTAATCAAGCATTTGAATAATGCGCGGATATAAAACCTGTCCGCTGATCGGGATGACTCCGAGCGCCTTCGTCAGTTTTGCAGGTTCAGGCAGTAAGAGCGCAAGATTTTTTAGATTCTTTAATCCGCGCCGAAAATCGATCCATTGAACGCGTTGAAGGGCGGCATCTTCGATCACAGTATCCTGCACGAGGATCGGGAAGACGATCTGCTTTTCAGGGTTAACAGAAGTTGTGTTTTTATAACGGGAAATGACCGCAAAGCTAATTTGCGCCTGCGCCGCATCTGTCACTTGCGGATGGCCGTATTTGGTCAATCCCTTAATGATCGCATTCGCATATTTTGTGTCTTCGGGCGCGTGCTCAATATAAAAAGGCACTGCGTTGTGCAGTTGGTCGTCCGGGATATATCTTTGGGCGGTTTGAGGCGCCGATGCACTTGGCTTTCCCCAGGCGCGCATTCTTTTGGATGCAAGCAGGAGGAGCAAGATGGGCGCAGTAAAAGTACCGGCGATCCAACAATAAGTGAATGGCACATTTGTGAATTCGTAAGGCAGAAAAAATGCCCAGCTTAACGCCAAAACTACAGGCAGGGTCAGCAGTGCAAAGCGCACACGATAAAAATGAAAGTTGCGTTTTAAGATATGAAACGGTAGCGGAATTAATAAAACAGGAATAAAGATCGTCCACCAGCCGGGGATCGAAGCAACAACTGTCACCAGACTGATGATGAAAGCCAGCCAGATGGTGAACGATGTTTTAAATCCCTTTTGCGGCGGTATCGCCTGCGGACTCGTCTTCTCAAACTTTTCAAGCAGTAATTTATATTGTTTATTGAACGAGCCGCGAAAATCGATCCACTCGCAGGATTGCAGCACAGGCGGCAATGGCACGGCTTCAAAGATCAACAGCAAAATGCGCTTCTTCTGTTCTAGCGCGCGCTGGTATTCATCTTCAACATTTTTCGAATCAATGGACGATCTCGAAACCACCAGCAGCACGATCTCAGCCGCATCGATGCCCGCCAGAATTTGATCGAACCACGGTCTGCCGGGAATCAGGCTTTGATAATCAAGCCAGGGTTGAAAGCCGCTGCCTTCCAATGCTTTAAAAAGCATGTCAACAAAAGACACTTCCTGACGCGAGTAACTAATAAAAAGAGAGTTGGGCATGTGAGGCAATCTGTCTTATTAGAGTTTGCACTATTAATAATAAGCAGATAATTATTGCTGAATATTCCCCACCAGACCCAACTCAGGCGCGATCTTGCGCATGGCCGTGATGACATTGCCCACATGCTCCCAAACATCCACGCCGAGGACTTGCGCGGCATGTTCCATTTCGGAACGGTCTGTGCCGGCGGCGAAGGCTTTGTCCTTCCATTTCTTTTTGACAGAGGATGCTTCAAGATCGTATAAAGAGCGTGAGGGACGTACCAGCGCGACGGCTGTAATTAATCCGGTCACTTCGTCACAGGCGGCGATGGCTTTTCTGCGGATCGTATCACGTGGAAGTTCCAGATGATCGGCGTGACTGAGAATATCCTGAATGATGTCTTCGCTCACGCCGCGCTCGCGCAGCATGGGCGCGCCATCCTGCGGATGCTCTTCGAGTGTGGGATGTATCTCCCAATCGAAATCGTGCAGCAGCCCGATCAATCCCCACTGTTCCACATCCTCGCCATATTTCTCGGCGTAGAAACGCATCGCAGCTTCCACAGATAACATGTGGCGGACAAGTCCTTCGTTCTTTACAAACTCACGCACAAGATCCAACGCTTCATCACGGGTCATTGGTTTTCTCCATTTTATATATTTTACACAGCAACAAGATCACTGCCACAACTTATTTACCTGTTTACCTAATCAACCTGCCCCACTTCACTCAATCGGCTCCGGCTCGCCCAGCACAGGCAGAGGCTTTGCGATCATCACATCCCACACAGCCTGAAAGTTGGCGAACAATTCGCGCGTGTTCCAGTAGATGCGCGAGCGTTTCAAAAAATAATGATTATCCGCTTCCACGCCCGTAGACTCGATGCCAAACCAATTGCATAAAAACAAAGCGCGCGGTAAATGAAATGCCTGAGTCACAAGAATTGCAGAGTCTACCTGAAAGATATGCTTTGCACGATAACAAGTGTCATACGTGCGGCGGCCTGCATAATCCAAAACGATATCTTCATCGGGCACGCCCAGATCAAGCGCGTATTGACGCATGGCTTCAGGTTCGTTGTATTCGACAAAACGATTGTCACCGCTCATCAACAATTTATCCACTTTGGATTGTTGATAGAGCTGCACGGCGGTTTCCACACGATCACGTAATACAGGACCCGCCGAACCATCACGCAGCAGGCCGGCACCGAAAACAATTGCCACACGTTCCGCAGGGACATCCAGCACGGCAAACGTGCGGGGCATGGCATAAAGCAGAACGATCAATTTTGGCAGCAGCAAACCCGTCAACACCAGCAGGCTGAGAATCAGCGCGAAACGCCAGAGGAATTTAAATATTTTCTTGAACATGGAGATAATTTTACAGCATATATCAATTCAGCCGGAGCACCCTACTTGATCAAATCAGACAGACTCAACCCCGAGGCTCTTACATACAGGGCAAAGTCATCATACATCGCATCTTCGGCGATCTGCAGTGTGTCCATGCCATATACAGTTTGAATGGCAGCCTTCCCATCGGGCGTCAGCATCAGATCGATGAATGCGCGCTGAATGATGCGGCGCATTTCAACCGGCAGTACATTTGAAAGAGAAATATTTTCATAGGGAATGATCTTTGGAACGCGCCAGAGAACGATCACCCGCTCCATCACATCGGCATAATCTGCTTCGAGGATGGGTGACTCGCGCGCATCAATGAACGTTGCGCCGAAGTCGCAAATATCCGCCGCATAGACGGCCCGCACCACATTCGGTTGACCTTCGAGGAAGGCCCCGTTTCCGGTCTGCGCCCGGGCCTGATTCAGCAATCCGAGCGGCACAACATACCCTGAAGGAGACGTGTCATCGCTCCAGCAGGGTTTTTTGTTTTCAAGTTGTTTCAAGGCTTCCGCAGCCAGGGCGGTGGTGTTCTCATTCCGCACTGCATCATAAAAAGAAATAAGACCGCTCTCACGATTGGCAATGAATTGCGCGCCGTAAAAAGCCTGTCCCTCACGTACACTTGCCATCACCGCAGTGACCGAACGATTCTCACGCGCCAGCAGATAGGCAAACGGTGAAAGGGAAGCGATATGCGCGTTGCCCCTGTTCAGCGCTTCAACCAGAGCAGTCTCTGACGCGGGCGCAACCGTCACAATTCGATAGCCTGTGCGTGATTCGATAAACGCGGCGATCAAGTCTCCGGCGGTGATCATCTCATCGCTGGGGCGCGGGGAAACACCCAAAGCGAGGATCAATGGATTTTGTTCAGTACCAGGCTCGGCCGTAGGATGAGGCGTTTGTGTGGGGGTCGGCAGCTGTGTGGGAGGCAGAGCGGCTGTGGGCGTGCCTTGAATCAATTGAGCAGGAAATGTACATCCAAGAATTGCGAGAGAGAGTGTAAGTAATATTTTTTTCATTTGCAATATTGTATACGCTATAATAGGGAAAGTTTAGAAAGGAGTTTTATGAAAAACGCTTTTAGTACAATCATGTCGATCATTATTTTGGCAGTGCTGGCCGCCGGTGTATATTTTATCGTACAGACCGTGCGCGAGAGCGCCGCGGCAGCGGCAGATGCGGCAACGGCTCCGTTTCAGCAGGTGAATGAGGCCAATCAGGCGCTGCAAACACAGGTCGCGCAGATGATGAATCCCACGCCGACCATCATACCTGACCCGGTGACTTATATCAATGAGATCCGTGCAATTGCCCGCCTTGAGACCATTCAATACAGCATTGAAAAAGTGATCACTGCCGAAGTGGGACAGGGCACATTTGGTTTTTTGCTGGGCGATAAACTTTTATTTGTGGCGCACGGAATCGTGATCGCCGGTATTGACATGGAAAAGTTACAACCCACCGATATGCGGTTGGATAACGGTGTGCTGTTTGTAAAACTGCCCCCGACTGAGATCTTCATTGCCACGCTTGATAATGACAAATCCTATGTCTATGAACGCGATACCGGTTTGCTGACCAAGGCCAATCAGGATCTTGAAACGCTGGCGCGGCAGGCGGCGGAAGATGAGATCCGCAAGGCTGCGCTGGAAGATGGTATTCTAACGCATGGACAAACCAACGCGGAGGCGTATCTGCTTAAATTCTTTACCGCGCTTGGATATAAATCGGTGATCTTCGAACATTAGAATTTTCTGACATAAAAAAATACGCGGACTGGAAAATCAGTCCGCGTATTTTTTTACGCCGATCTGGTTTGCGCAAATCATTCGCAGGCGGGCAGCTCAGGGTGTGCAACTGACAGGGAAGGCCACCTGTGTGATCGATTCGGTTGGAGTGAGAATGTGAAGCTGGATCCAGTATTCATTCGGGGCGGCAATTTGATAATAATCATTAAGAACTTTTTTTCCTGCCTCTTCAAAGACAAGCAGCCCTTCAGTAGATGAGACGCCCGTGCTGGCCTCCCAGCGCCAGGTCATGTATGTCGGCCCGTTGACAGTGACTTCCGCTTCAAAGAAAACTGTCTGCGGAAATTGTGAACAGTTGACGACGATGCGGGTCGGCTCCACACGCAAGCGGACATCGGTCACCTCGGGAATCGGAGCATTCACAACCGGGAGTTGATCCACCGCCCCTTGTGTTTCGGTTACGCTGGCAGAGACCCAGCACATGCCATTTGGATTGCCCGGGTCGCGAATATACCACCAGGTTGATAATTCATCTCTGCCGATCACACGCGCAGAAACGCCCTGTTTGAGTTCATTGATCAGTGCATACCCAACCCCGGGACCAAAGCGGCAGTTGACCAGGGAGTCTTTAATGGTCAGGGTCACATTCGCCAGTGTAGGCGTGGGGATGGTCGTAGGCGTAAAAATAGGACTCGATGTAACTATGGGTTGGGGGAAAGGCGTGGCGGTCGGTTTTGGAGCTGTCAGATTGCAGGCTGCCAACAAAATAGAGAGAAGTCCTGTAAGCAGGACACGGTGTTTCATGATTTCCTCCTTTGGAAATACCGGGCAACACAAACCCGGTCATATTTTTACTCACTTGCTATATCATGATAACCCCGAAAAACAGGAATCGGAGTGAGGAATTTTTGAAAGAAGCCGGGATTAGTACTTTTGGTCAGGAAGGCTGTAACAGGACTTCCGTGGGGTAAGTGTTTTAGTACCTTTGGTCATACGGTAATCGATGCATGTGATGTATTATCAATTCAATAGACTTTATCAGTAATTAAAAAAACTTTCCGAAGGCAGCCATATTGTCTAATATAAATAAACAGGAGAAAAAACTTAATGTTTAATTTTGGTAAAAAACAGGACGATGATCCAAAGAAAGCTTTGGAAAAAGCAGATAACGCTTTGAACAAAGGTTTGATGGGTGCGTTGACCAAAGGCTTTATGGGCCAGGACTTCGTAGACAAAATGAACAACGCGCTGACCCTGGGGCAGGCAGCAATGGATGGCACGCAACAGGCTCAATGGGTTGCTCAAAATGGCATTGCAGCCGATGCCGAAGTGATAGGCGTGCAGGATACCGGCGCTACGATCAACAACAATCCCGTTGTGATGATGCAGTTGAAGGTGACCACTTCGGTCGGTACGCAATTTGACACAGCCGGACAAACCATGGTTTCACGAATTGCCGTGCCGCGCGCCGGTGACAAGATCAAGATCAAATACAATCCTGCTGATCCGACACAGATCACGGTACTGTAGATTTATCGGTAATTTTTATTGGTATGAAAATTTGAGCAGACTTCGGTCTGCTCTTTTTTATACGGGGCTCAATAATCCTTGAAGGTAAGACAGAATGAATGCAGCTTACCCGGTCTTTGCCGGCCGCTTAAGTCAGACCCCTGTTTTTGCCTCGCCGCTGGACAGGGGTCGATCTTTTAATTATGGGAAGAGGGAAAAACAAAAAAACTCTGTTTAACCATTATTCATGTCATGTTAGTTTAAAGCCAGCAGCAAGTCTCCAGAATTATGACTACTGACTTTATAATTGTGAAAATTAATCCGCCTTGGCCAAAGGAAAATTTTATGATGACACCTAATATCTTTATGAGTTATTCACGGCGAGAAGTAGGATTTGTAGATGACCTGACCCACAGACTCGAAAAAGCAGGTTTTAATGTCTGGCTTGATTATCGGCGTTTGATCCCAGGCACACCCTGGGCCGGACAAATTGATAAAGGCTTAAGGGAAGCAGAAGTTGTTTTACTGGTTGTCTCTCAAGACTCCATCGCATCCCAATTCGTAGAGTTGGAATGGCGGCATGTGCTGAACGATAAAAACAAACGCATCATCCTCGTCATCTTTGAAGCGTTAAAATTACCGCCTGAATTAAAAAACTATGAATGGGTGGATTTTCGCGGCAGCTATGAAGCAGGCATCAAAGAACTCATCGGGCAGTTAAACTCACCGATTCAAGAAGCGCATCCTGTTCCAGAAAGCGGATTCAAAGCCCCCTTCATTGTCTGGCTGACGGCCATGTTAAGTTGTGTCGCTGGTTTCTATTCCCTGTTTGCGATTTGGACGATTCTGCTGCCTGTCATTCTTATCCCGCTTGCATGGCGTGTCTTTAAGCGCAGCTACAATTTTGCGCAGGTTCAAACCGCCCTGTGGATGCTGCCCGTTGGCATTCTGTTCAGCGGGGCATTGATCCTGGAGTTTTCTGATTTAAATGTCGATACCATGAATATAGCCTGGTCATTTTTTTGGGGGGCGCAGGTATTCATCATTCCTGCGCTTGTCATCGCGCTGATCTTAATCTTACATTCACAGGCCATGCAGCGCTGGGGCAAGCCCGAAGCCAACAAGACAAAATTTGCCAATCGATATTCTCCAAATAACCCCTACCCTTCACCGATCAAGTTTTTTATCGATCACGCCCACAGGATAAATTGTCAGCGGCGGATATTTCAAAGGGGCTGACCAAGTATCGGCACAGCCCCGCAGCGGATATTAAATCCGCACAGGCGGTCTTTGTGCTGATTTCCCGCTTCAAAACAGACACGGAAGCTGATCCTGAACAACAGGCAGTTTATCCCGTTTTGATTCAGACCGCGCAGCCTTCGGAAAAACTTTCGCATGTACAATGGATCGATTTTCGCAAGGGCATTCGCAATCTCGATGCCATCGCGCAGTTATTGCCCCAGCCTGAGAATATGTTGGCAGCATTGGGCGTGCGCCCCACGAACGGAGCGCAGGTCATTACGCCGGGCATCATTACCACCATGATAAATTTTTTGCTCATTATCATCATCATGGGCATTGGATCTCTTGCAACCTATCCCATCGAATTGTTAGGCAGCAACCTGATGGATATTCTCGGACAGAATATGGTTTCCATTGCCGGTATTATTTTTCAGCAGGCGTTATGCATGGCACTGGCTGGCGTTCTGATCTATTTTATGGTCAAAGCGCTCATCGGGCGGCAAGGCTGGCTTGCATCCATACCGGCCTTTCTCATGGCTCAAGGCATTTTGTTTCTGCTATTTGGCTGGCAGACCTATCAAGTGGCTCTTATGGACGATTTATTTCAAAGCAACGGCATTGTATCAAAAGCTGTTTTTGCAGGCGTGCCCTTTATGTTTTATGGAGTCGGCCTTTTCTTTGTAAACCTGTTCGCGCTCTTTCGCTTTGGAGATATCCGACGCTGGTTTCCTGCGAAGGCAAAAGGTTAAGAAATACTCATAAATAACGTGGTGCAAGCGTGGATATGACGTAGGGCGAGCGTTGAGCGTGTTTGGGGAGGGAGGTGATAAAGTTAACCTCGTAAGACGTTTCTTCTTCTCCTCCTCCTAGCAAATTGAAAGAGCCAGTGTTGGCGCACTGGCTCTTTC
>JADKBB010000030.1 GCA_016715195.1 Candidatus Villigracilis proximus | reverse complement strand
TCCAGAGGAATTGTATGTGAGTTGGTTAATCTAATATCCAATAAAGTCATATGTGCCTGAGTTAAATTAAAAACAGTCAACGGATAAACAAAAAGACGGCGAACAAGCGCCACACGTTGCAAAATTTGCAAGCGGGGGTCGTCCAACCGTCCTGAATCCGTTGACTGCGGAGAGAGTTATCTCAGGCGGTGGCTACGAGCCCCGCCGTATACACAAGCAATAGTTAAATGATTTCATGATTTTCATGATAGATGCGCGTTATTTTACTTATCTTACCTGATTTGTCAATGAAAAAACTACCCACCCGCCGCTGATGCCATGAGGATTACTTTGTCATTCTCATTCAATATCGTGTCCATGCCATTTAATTCACGCAGATGAATGCCATTTACAAAAATATTGGTGACGGCGCAAATTTCCGCCGGTTTCAAATAAATGAGGCTTAAGGGCAGGATAACGCGCGACCATATTATCAAGCAACTCTGTAACAGTGGCTCCCGCAACAGGGAACTCGCTTTGATTATCAACATAAAATTTCATTAGGGCAGGAAAACGAACAATAGGCATAAGGGAAGTATAAATGAGGAAAGGATGAAGGATGAAGGATGAAAAAGTCCCAAAGTTTTTCTTCGGGACTTTCTCTTTATTACTTATTACATTTCACTTACCACACCTAAATTCCGCCCTGCTCTTCCTTCTTCGCTTCCATTTCTTTTCTATGCGCTTCGATGATCGGGCCAGTGATATGAGATGGGACTGTATCGTAATGATCCAATTCCATTGTGAAATATCCGCGTCCGCCTGTGATGGAGCGGAGTTGTGTAGTGTAGCGTAATAATTCAGCCAACGGCACATGCGCCACAATGACGGTATTGCCGAATTCCGAATCCGTCCCTTGCACGCGGCCACGGCGGGTGTTGAGATCGCTCATCACATCGCCCATGTTCGCATCTGGCACCGTCACGCGGACGTTCATGATCGGCTCGAACAAAACCGGGCCGGCTTCATGCACTGCAAGTTTGAAGGCTTCACGTCCTGCAATTTCAAAGGCGACAGGTTTGGAATCCACTTCATGTTCCTTGCCGTCATACACAATCACTTTGACGTTGCTCATCGGATAGCCCGCGAACGCACCACGTTCCATAGTGGCCTTAATGCCTTTTTCGATCGGGGGCAAATAGGATTTCGACAGGTTCATACCGACCAGTTCATCTGCAAATTCAAAGTCGGCGCCGGGCAAAGGTTCAATGCGAAGATGTACTTCACCAAACTGACCTGAACCACCGCTCTGCTTCTTGTGACGGTATTGTCCGCTGGCCTTGCGGGTGATTCCTTCACGATAAGGAACACGCGGTTCGTGCGTGGCAAGTCCCACCTGGAATTTGGCTTGCGCGCGATGTAAGGCCACATCAATGTGCTGGTCGCCCATGCCCTGTAAAACGGTTTCGTGTGTAATGGGATCATTTTGCCAGAGCAGGGTCATATCTTCTTCGCACAGACGGGTTAAGGTTGGGGGAAATCTTGGCCGCATCGGCCTGGCTCTTCGGGGTGATTGCCACACGATACAGGGCGGCGGGGAATTTCGGTCTTTTTCCGATTGTGAGCGGATGCCCCTTTTCGCAGAAGTATCGCCTGTGGTGGTTGCGGTTAATTTGGAAACAGCGGCAAGGTCGCCCGCATGGATCAATTTGGCCGCAATCGCTTCCTTGCCGCGTTGGAAGTGCAAACCGGAAACGCGTTCATCTGCGCTCTTGTTTTGATTCCAAACATGCCCATCCGCCTGAAGGAGCCGGAATAGACGCGGAAGTAGGTCATCTTGCCGACGAACGGGTCGGCGGTTGTTTTCCAGACATAAGCGGCCAAAGGTTCGGTATCAGATGGCTTCAATTTCTCTTCGCCGTTCTTGCCTTGTGCCACACGCTTGGGAGCATTTAAAGGAGAAGGCATCAAATCGATGATGTCATTGAGCAGTGCGATCGCGCCCACTTCGTGTGCGCCTGCAGCGCAGAACACAGGGACAAATTGTCCAGCGTAGACTACATCTTCCAGTCCGCGTACCATTTCTGCGTCGGTCAGTGAACCGTTCTCCAAATATTTCTCCATCAGTTCATCTTCGCCTTCAGCGGCGGCTTCCACCATCGCAAAATGGGCCTTTTCCGCCGCTTCTTTTAATTCCGCTGGGATCTCGGCGGTGGTTGTTTCCATCGCCCATATAGGATTTCATACCGATGATATCGACCACGCCTTTGAAGCCTGCTTTTTCGCCGATCGGCAAATGGACTTTAATGGCGCGCTTGCCATGCGCTCTCACAAAGGCTTCGATTGCCTCGTACGTTTCTTCAAAGTTCGCGTTGTCGCGATCCATTTTATTAATAACAAAAAAGCGCGGCAGATTGAATTCATCTGCATAGCGCCATGCAAGTTCCGTGCCAACTTCGATGCCTGAAACGGCATCCACTAAAATAATCGCGCCATCAGCGACACTCAGGGCAGAGACAATCTCACCCACAAAATCAGTGTAGCCTGGCGCGTCTATAATATTTATTTTATGATCGCGGTGCTCGATTGGGATTACGCTTGAATAAATGGAGATTTTGCGGCGGTGTTCCTCGTCATCATAATCCGAAACCGTGGTCCCGTCTTCGACCTTTCCCAGACGTGTGGTCGCCTTCGTTGCATGTAGAAATGCCTCCGCCAACATCGTCTTCCCTGCGCCTCCATGTGAAACCAGCGCGACGTTGCGAAGAAACTCGGTGGTATACTCTTTCATGGAAATACCTTCCTATAATGTAGGATATAAAGCAAGTCGCATGATTGTAAAAGAACTCAAATGAATTGTCAAAGTAAGAACGTCATATACAAAACATGACATTTACCGCTTTTTATAAAAATCCCCGAATCTCACATGTCCAAAATTTAAAACACAAGAGGGTTTTGTGATCCTGTTATTTCGAGAATACTCCTTTGTTGCCATCGCCCTTGGGCTGGCCTTCGTTGCGGGCATCATCCTGCTTGCAAATAAACCAAAATGGAACGACTACCTTGCCTTTGGTGTCATCCTCACTGCCCTGATCACCGCCTGGGTCATCCTGCATCCACGCCAAACCCCGTTGATGGACGACGCCAAAAGCGTGCAGGCCATGATCGGCGCGGGCACGCCCGTCCTGCTCGAATTCCAATCCCCTTTCTGAATTACCTGCACCCAAATTAAGCCCGTCGTTGACGAGCTCGAAAAAGAACTCAGCAATCAGGTAAGTATTGGCGTTCCAATTCATATTATCCGCATCAACATTCAGGAAACTGTCGGCATGGAACTCGCCCCTTTTTATAATTTTGAGTTCACACCCACTTTTATTTTTTTCGATGCGCAAGGCAATGAAGTCTGGCGTCAGGTCGGAGAATTCGATCCTCAAAAAGTACGGGACTCTCTCAAATGAATTTCCTTCGCCGCATCTCTTTTAATTTTTGGTATTTCCAAAACCCGCCCTGGGATAGCGGCATCACCCCGCCCGAGCTTTTTGAATTCATCCAATCGCATCCCGCCGGCCGCGCCATTGACCTTGGCTGCGGTACAGGCACCAACATTATTACACTTGCAAAAACAGGCTGGCAGGTCACAGGCATTGATTTTGCCGCACGCGCCATTCAAATCGCCAAACGCAAATTTAAACAGCAAAATCTTCAAGCCCAACTGCTGGTCGGCGATGTGACCAATTTCAAAGTCAATTCACAATTTGACCTTGTACTTGATATTGGCTGTTTTCACGGCATCGAAAACAAAGCGGATTATCTGACTCAACTGGATAAAATCCTCGCCCCCAATGGATTCTGGTTAATGTACGGATTCTTCAAAACAGATTCGGATCATTCCGCGCCCGGGCTTGCAGACGCCGAACTGAACATGATCTCAGCCCAAGCCTTAACCCAACTCTCGCGCCGCGACAGCCCAGATAAACGCGGACGTCCCTCGGCATGGTTTTTGTATCAAAAGAGTAAGTAAACATGAAAACAAGTAGACTGGGAAACAGGTATAAGGTTATTCATCATTCATACTTTCCCTTATGAAAATCCTCTTCCTCTTCCTCGATGGCATCGGGCTTGGCGACGACGACCCGGAAAAAAATCCCTTCGCACGCGCAAACATGCCGTATCTGCAATCCCTGCTCGGCGGGCAGACTCTTATCCGCACATCAGCACCCTATGAAGGCGAACACGCCACTTTGCTCGCTGTTGATCCCAACCTCGGCATAAAGGCCTGCCGCAATCCGCAACGGGGCAAGGTGTTTTGCTCACCGGAATCAACATCCCCGCCGAACTTGGCTACCACTACGGACCAAAACCAAACCCCGAAGTTGCCCAATATCTTGATGGAAAAACAATTTTTGCAAAAACAGTGAATGCAGGCAAAAGAACAGCCTTGCTAAACGCCTATCCCCCGCCATACTTTGACGGCATCGATTCAGGCAAACGCCTATATTCTGCCATTCCACTCGCGTTGACCAATGCGGGCATTCCCCTCTTCACAAAAGAAGATTATTTCGCAGGCAGCGCCCTCTCTGCAGATTTCACAGGCAAAGGCTGGGCTGAGTTTCTCAACCTTCCCGATGCGCCAATCCATGAACCTGAGGCAGCCGGAAAAAAGCTGGCTGAACTCGCTTTGCAATACGACTTTTCTTTCTTTGAATACTGGGCCAGCGACTACGCGGGTCACAAGCAGGATATGGATTCAGCAGTCAGACAACTGGAAAGATTTGACGATGTGCTAAAAGGCCTGCTCGCAATCTGGCAAAACAAAGACGGACTCATTCTGCTCACCTCAGATCATGGCAACATGGAAGATTTATCCACGCGCAAACATACAGCCGCGAACGTGCCGTTATTATTGTTTGGAGATTTAAACGAACGCCGCGAATTCCAAAAGGAAATTCGCGACTTAACCGGGATCGCGCCTGCAATCAATTCATATTTGAACATCAATCAGTAAAAATCACTTCATTGATTCAATAATTTGTTTCGCCAATGCAGCCATTTCCCTGTCGGCGCGATTGGAAACGATTTCCTGCATAGCAGGGATTGCACGGCGGTCACGTAATCCACCTAGCGCCTGCAAGGCTTGCTTTTGAACTTCTCTAGCAGGGTCACGAAGCATCTCGATCAAAACAGGAACCACACGCGCATCTTGGATTTTACTTAACGCCGCCACTGAATTTTCGCGGATCTCTGCTTCAGGGTGACTCAGGGCTTCAATAAAAATATTTACAGTTGGCGCGCCAAATTTGGCAAGCGCATCTGCGGCAGCTTTGCCCACTTCGTTATGCAAGTCATATAGTGTCATACCCAGTTCTTCGATGGCACGCGGATCACCCATCCTGCCGAGCACGATCGCCGCATACTTGCGGACTGTCCCTTCTTTATCGCCAAGTGCCTTGATCAGTGGGTCTACGACAACAGGTCCCATTTTTTCAATGGCGGTCAGTAAATCCTCTGCGGCTTCTTCCTGTTCAAACCACCAGGATGAATCATGCAGGGCTTCCATCAGGAAGGGCATCGCGGCAGGATGTTTTGTCTCGCCCAACGCGCGCGCCGCGGACTGACGAACTTCGATCATCGGATCATCCAATAGAATATTCGTAATATCGTCAAAAGTGGCGGGATCACGAAAACTGGCAATTGCAACACAAGCCGCACTGCGGACTTCATCTTCTTTGTCTTTGAGGAGGGGCAACAGGGCTGGAATAGCTTGTCTGTCTTCAAATTTTGCCAAAACCAACGCAGCACGCGAACGGACGGTAAAGTACTCACCCTTCAGCGCATCCAATAAGGCGGGAATGGCAGATTTATCCTTACTAATCCCAAAAATCTCAACCACACGTCCACGGGTGATGGGATGTGCGGTTGCAAGAGATTTTGCCAGGAAGGGGGTGGCAGAGGATATTCGGGCGAGAATCTGCTGATAGAGCAGAATCAGGCTCAAGTCTTGAGTCTGAAGCGCATCGATCAATGTTGGCACGGCATCTGCGCCCAGTTTGATCAACTCTCTGGCGGCGACGTCCCGCCTGGTCAAATCGGCAAGTTGAGATACAAGTTTTTTTGCTTCGCCTTGTGGACTGCCAGTCAGCCAATTCATATTTTTATTGTAACTTAAAAAACCTCCCCGCGTTTCCGCGGAGAGGTAATAATTCGTCAGTGATGAAGATTAGAGACCTTTGACCAAAAGAGCGACCACCAGCAAAGCAAAGCCGATGAATAAAAGCCAAAAAGCTGCGATTGGAAGCAGGGTAAAAGTGCCGAGTTCACTGAATAATGCAAGCAAACCTAAAGCGACAGCGATCCAGAAAGTAACTTCCTTGGGCGGGGTGAGTTTCAGATTCATGTTTTTCTCCTGGTGATAATTAGATTTTGTTCAAATTCTGGTTTATCTTATGTTATACATCCTCCAGCTACATCCGCCAACTGGGGGATGTATAACTAGTCCACTTGGGGGAGGACTTGATTGATAAGATAATAAAAAGAAAGCGGTATCTGGTTGATAACTTTCAATTGCTATCAAATTAAGAATTAGGAGAAATTTTCTCTGATATAATCCCCGATTCGGTTTACATGAATCACAACGCCGGCAGGTTTTTGGTGTTGTTTTCCTAAGAATCAAATTAATTACGCTGCGCCTTTGAGGCGTGCGCCATACATCTTATTGGAGTTTCCATACAATGAAGAAAGAACAACAGATAGATTTGTATTATCAGATGGTGCTGATCCGCCGCCTGGAAGAACGCGGTGCGGAACTGTACCAACAGGGAAAAATAGGTGGTTTCATGCACCTGTATATCGGGCAGGAAGCTGTTTCGACGGGTTTGATCGCGGCCCGTGAGCCGCGCGATCGTGTGATTACTGCATATCGTGACCATGGCGTGGCGTTGAACTGCGGCATTTCAGCCAATGAAGTAATGGCGGAATTACTCGGGAAAGCCACGGGCATGTCCAAAGGTAAGGGCGGCTCAATGCATATGGCGGATACTTCCAAAAATATGTGGGGCGGACATGCCATCGTCGGCGGTCACCTCCCCATCGCTTCGGGTTTTGCGATCGGTGACCAGTACGCTGGCAACGATAACATCACCATTTGTATGTTCGGTGACGGCGCGACCAACATCGGTTATTTTCATGAAGCATTAAATATTGCCAAGACCTGGAATTTGCGTGTATTGTGGGTTTGCGAAAATAATCAGTATGGCATGGGCACTACCGTGGAACGTGCTTCCGCTGTGACCGAGATCCGCCAGAAAGCTGAAGGCTACGGTATGAAGAACGGTCAAGTGGACGGCATGGACGTGATGAAAGTTTACGAAGCCGCAAAGGAAGCGCTTGAGTTTGTTCGCAAGGAAAGCCAGCCTTATCTGCTTGAAATTGATACCTATCGCTTCCGTGGACATTCCATGGGCGACCCTGAACGTTATCGCAAAGCAGAAGAAGTAAAGAAATGGCAGGAGAACGACCCGATCGGTATTTTCAACAAGCAATTGCTTGATAAGAAGATCGCGACCCGCAAGGCTTTGGATGAAATCGAAGCACGCGTGGAAGAGGAAGTTGCAAAGGCCGTTGAATTCGCCGAGGCAAGTCCCGAACCTGCGATGGAAGAGTTGTACACGGATATTTACGCTGATTAGACGATGGACAATGAACGACAGACCGTGGTCAATGGTCTATCGTCAGTGGTCATCTGAGTAACACGAGGATACACATGGCTAAAATTACAATGCGCGAGGCGATCTCGCAAGCTCTTATGGAAGAAATGGACCGCGACCCCAAGGTATTTATTATGGGTGAAGAGGTCGGCGTTTGGGGCGGCACGTATGCCGTGACCAAAGGCTTTTTCGATAAATACGGCGCGGCGCGTGTCAAAGATACACCCATCGCGGAAAACGCCATCATCGGCGGCGCGATCGGCGCGGCGATGGTTGGTCAACGCCCGATTGCAGAATTGATGACCATCAACTTTGGTTTCTCTGCAATGGATTACATTGTCAATCAGGCTCCCAAACTTCACTATATGTTTGGCGGACAGTTCACTTTACCGATGGTCATTCGTGCTGTCGGCGGCGGCGGACGTCAGCTTGGCGCGACCCACTCACAGACTCCCGATGCCATCTTCGCGCACTTCCCCGGCCTGAAAGTCGTCAGCCCTGGAACGCCGGAAGATGCCAAGGGTCTTTTGAAATCAGCTATCAGGTCGAATGATCCGGTGCTTTTCATCGAGCACGCCACCATGTACCAAGTCCGCGGTGAAGTGCCTGAGGGCGAGTACACCATCCCGATCGGAAAATCCAAAGTGCAGCGCGCTGGCAAAGATGTGACCATTGTTACATACTGCAAAGGTCTTGAGCTTTCGATGAAGGCCGCTGAAGAACTTGCAAAAGAAGGCATCGATGTTGAAGTCGTTGACCTGCGCACCCTGCGCCCGCTCGATATGGAACCCATCATCGAGTCGTTCAAGAAAACAAATCGCGCCATCGTCGTCGAAGAAGGCTGGAAATCCTACGGCGTCGGCTCCGAGATCGTCAGCCGCATTTACGAAGAAGCTTTTGATTACGTTGATGCGCCGATCATCCGTGTGGCGCAAAAAGAAGTCCCGCTCCCCTACAACCGCACGCTCGAACAAGCCGCGCTCCCGCAGGTGGCTGACATCGTCGCTGCGGTCAAGGAGGTTTTGAAATAATGGCTGAAACAATTTCCATGCCCAAGCTCGGCTTCGATATGGCCGAGGGTTTGCTCGTCCGCTGGGTGAAACAAGTTGGCGAGACCATCAACAAAGGCGACGTGCTCGCCGAAATCGAAACCGACAAAGCCACCGTCGAAGTTGAATCTTCCGCGAGCGGCGTTGTTCTACAACTGATTGTTGACCAGGGCACGATGGTTCCTGTCAACGCGCCGATTGCGATCGTGGGTGCGGCGGGTAAAAAGTGGACTCGCTGTCGCCCGTCGAAGGTCGAAGGTCAAAAGTCTGTGGATGAAAAGCCTGCGCCTCAATCCGCGCCGGTAACTGCTCCTGTTGCCCAAGCATCTGCTCCCGTTGAATCTGGTCCTGTCAAAGCTTCGCCCATCGCGAAGAAAATTGCCAGCGACAACAAAGTTGACCTGTCTCACGTGCAAGGCACCGGCCCCGGTGGACGCATTGTCCGCAAGGATATTGAAGCAGCGCTTTCGAGTGGACAGCCGTCAGCTGTCAGCAGTCAGCCCGTTGTCAGTGGTCCATCGTCCGCGGTCATCGTCTCGCATGACGACAAAGTGATCGCTACAACAAAATTACGTCAGGCAATCGGCCGTCGCCTCGTCGAATCCAAGACCACCATCCCGCACTTCTATGTGACTCACGAATTCAAAATGGATGCGTTGATGGACATGCGCAAGCAGGTCAATGCGTATTTGCCCGATAACGAAAAAGTATCGGTCAATGACTTTATTCTCAAAGGCGTGGCATTGTCACTTCGTCAATTCCCCAACTTGAACGCCACTCTCAAAGGCACCGACATCATCCAGTTCGGACATGTCAACGTCGGCGTGGCAGTCACCGTCCCCGGCGGACTGATGACCGTCGTCGTCAAAGACACCGACCAGAAATCATTGCGCCAGATCTCGGGCGAAGTCAAAGCCATGGCAGGCCGCGCCCGCGAAGGCAAGGTCAAGCCCGAAGATGTGGATGGCTCCACCTTCTCCACTTCCAATTTGGGCATGTACGATGTCGAAGAATTCATCGCCATCGTCAACCCGCCCGAAGCTGGGATTTTGGCAATTAGTTCAGCCAGAGAAATTCCTGTGGTCGAGAACGGTCAGATCAAAGCAGGCTGGAGAATGAAAGCCACCATCTCCGTAGACCATCGCATCAGCGACGGAGCCGAAGCCGCCCAGTTCATGCAAGCGCTGGCAGGCTTCCTCGAAAATCCAGTCAGAATGTTGGTGTAAGAAATGCAAACTTCCGAAGTCTTTGAGACTTCGGAAGTTTTTTGCTTATGCTATACTTAACCCATGGACGAAAATAATTTTCCTAAACTAGATAAAACAGCGTTTTCAATTGTTTCATCCTTTGAGGAAGCCGACCAACAGGACAGGGAATATTGGCTTTCCAGAACGCCGCTCGAACGCCTGCAGCACATGGAACTTTTGCGGAGAATCAATTATGGATCTAACGCTACCGCCCGACTTCAAAGAGTTCTTGAAATTATTGAAAGAGCATGATGTCCGCTACCTGCTGATCGGGGGATATGCCGTGGGTTATCACGGATACTCCCGCGCCACAGAAGATATGGATATCTGGGTTGCCATTCACCCTGATAATGCTCAAAAACTTGTCGCTACCATGAAAGCCTTTGGCTTCGAAACCCCCGAAATAAACCCTGAATTATTCCTGCAAAAGCCAAAAATCATTCGCATGGGTTTTCCTCCGTTAAGACTGGAAATAACCACTTCCATTTCAGGCGTTGAATTTGAGGAATGTTATCAATTACGAATTGTTGATCACTTCGATGGTGTTGAAGTCAATGTGATTGATTTAGAGAACCTGAAGAAGAATAAAATAGCAAGCGGTAGAACCAAAGATATTGCCGATGTTGAGCAGTTGTCATGAAAGCCACCATCTCCGTAGATCATCGCGTCAGCGACGAAACCGAAGCCGCGCAGTTCATGCAAGCGCTCTCGAAAAAACATCGAGATAGGTGTGGCAGGCTTCCTCGAAAATCCCGTCAGAATGTTGGTGTAAAAGCAAAACTCCGAAGTCAAATGACTTCGGAGTTTTTTTTATTAACGTAGAAAATCTCTTCTTTACTTCTTCTTAAGCCACACCCCAAAAATGGCATAACCTAGCAATGTACCAACGCCCATCTGACTCATCGTGCCAAGCAGGTCGGTGGTCTGCCATTCCTGCATTACCTTATCGCCTTTGATCTTGCGAATGAAGTTACCGCCAATTTCAAGATTCTTGCCGGTGGCAGCCGCACCCATAAAATTACCGGTGTGTTTGCTGGTGGTAATAAAACGAATGCTGACCATATCACCTTCGCTGATGACATGGGTAAACTCCATGTTCATATTACTAAAGGCAGATTTCATACCTTTCATGAAATCAATATATTGCTGTTTGTTGAAATGCATCCCGTCACCGGTATAGGTAAAATCATCGGCCAAGATCCCAGACAACTTATCCCATTCTCCATTAAGAATGGCCTTCGACACACTTAAAGCAACTTCCTTCTGTTCCATTTTGTTCTCTCCTGTTTTGATTTGTATTAAAAATTAAAGAGTCTGGAAGCCTGCCCTGAGCGGACATTTTTCTAAACAGCTCCCAGTCCCTGACCACCGATGCGCATCTTTCCTAACTTTGAGCTGGTTCATGAACCCAGGCATCCTCTGGCGGATAGATCGGGGCATACTCCATAGAAACCGCCGCCTCATCAAGCAACAGCCCAACCTGCTTCTGCCAATCCAAATAACATTCGGATTTCAAATGCTCATTGTAGGCATCAAGACTCGTGTACACTTCGATAAAGAAAAAGTGAGACGGAAAATTCACCTGCTGCAGCAATGCCGTGCTGACCACACCCGGTTCGTTTAGCAGCTTCTCGATCCCGGCCGTGGAAGCAGACTTGAACCCCTCCACCAGCTCCTGTTTAATTTGCATGGATACGACCCGCATGTGCATGTGCTCAACTCCGTTATTCAGATATAATCCCATCTTATTCGTAGTCAGGCTTTCTTCATAGAACGCACTTTTTAGTAACCAGGGTACCCAAAGGTAACCATGCAAACACAAAAATACCCGCCCAATGTATTAAACGAAATGTGCCCCTCACGGCAGACCCTTGAGATCATCGCCGACAAATGGGCCACACTGGTACTCGTTTCCATCGCACGCGGCATCAACCGTCACAACCGCATGCTGCGCGAGATCGGCGGCATCTCAAAAAAAATGCTCGCACAAACTCTGCGTAAACTTGAACAAAACGGAATTATCAACCGCAAGGTCTATCCCGTTGTCCCGCCGATGGTGGAATACACCCTCACCCCCATTGGAAAAGAGTTAATGGAACCCATATCCATGCTCGGCGCGTGGGCAGAGAAAAATGCAGAAGCCGTGCAAAAGGCAAGAGAAACCTATGAAGTGCGCGAAGACCCCTACGCGCTGATACTGACAGAAACACGATAATTTTTTGTTAAATAAAAACTTCGAGTTCATAATGAACTCGAAGTTTTTATTTATCCGTATAGTTCCCGCCTGAAAAACTCGGGCAGCGCGAACGCCGCCTGGTGGACTTCAGGATTAATATAATTATTCACCCCGGGCGGCAATGGAGTTTTCAGACCATTTTCCCACGGTGTATCGGAAACGTACATGAAACCAATTCCCCCGCCGGGGTAGGTCGGGATATTGGCATAGTAATACGCGGGATTCTTCGTCAGCATTTTGGCTGATTTGTAGATCTGCTTGATCAACTCAGTATCAAAGAAAGGCTGTTCACATTGCGTGGCAGCGGCTCCACCGGGAGTCAACGCGCGCACCATGAGCTTGTAAAATTCGTCAGAGAATAAACGCTCTGCCATGCCAATCGGGTCAGTCGTGTCTGAGATGATGACATCAAATTGACCGGGGTTTTCTTCGAGAAAGCCAAAAGCATCGCGGACTAATAATGTGGCACGTGGATCAGCCCACGGGTCGCCGAAAGATGCGAAGTGCTCGCGTGAGAGATCCACAACACGCTGATCCAACTCACAGACGACGGCCTCTTCGACGGAGGGATATCGCAACACCTGCTGCAAAGAACCGCCGTCACCGCCGCCCACGATCAAAACTCTCTTCGGCTTTCCAACAGCCAGCATGGGCACATGCACGATCATTTCATGATAGCCAATATTGTCACGCTCGGTAAGTTGGATAATTCCATCAAGGATCATGGCTTTGCCGAAAAACTCAGTTTCAACGATCTGTAAATGTTGAAACTGGGTTTGTTCATCGGCCAGGATCTTCTTGATCCGAATTCCCTTGCGATAATATGGATGTAATTCTTCAGTAAACCAAATGCTCATTCAAATTCCTATATTGCAATCGGCATTGCTGTTTCAACCGACGCTTCACGGTCAAGTTTACGCATCGAAAAATCGTCCGCGCCAAAGGCTTGCTTGATGCGCATTAATAAAGGCATCATATCCTTTCCGATGGCACATGTAAAGAGATCGATCGCGCAGTAATTATGTTCAGGCCATGCATGCAAACTTGCATGCGACTCTGCGAGAAGCAAAAAACAGGTAAAGCCATGCGGACTAAACTTGTAAAAGCCCTCATCCACAACCGTCAAGCCGCTTTCACGCACGGCCTGCGCAAACAGCGAAGAAGCTCGCTCGCTATCCATGAGAATCTCATGGTTGCAGTCGGAGAGATCAAAAATAAAATGCTCTCCCAATTTCAAAGTCGCGTTCACTCACACCTCCAGGGTATTAAAAAATGAAAGAACCCGTTCGGAAACATCATCTTTTCATTTCAAAACGATCCGCAGGATGTTTTCCCTGTGTAACGTGTGAAACGGTTTCCAAACAGACTCTATGTAAGAGTATTTATACTATGCCATGGCGGAGTGTCAATCTTTTTTGCCAGTGAATATTTATTATCACAGCACTCCATTGAAATCAAAATCATCATCACACACCGTTTACAGGTCTTAATCATTATTCATTTGGCTTTTCGATACACGATTTGAAAACAGCTAAAAATGATAATAAAAAAAGCATCTGGCTCTTGTTGTCTGACCCACTTGCCCTTATCATTGAACTCCCCACCATGACAAACCCTAACACCTCCATCTACATCCACATTCCCTTCTGCAAACACCGCTGCGCCTACTGCGACTTCAACACCTACGCAGGTCAGGAAGATTCGATTCCCGCCTATGTACAAGCTTTAATCAATGAGATTGAATTTGTTGGACATCGCGCCGAGCAGATGAACATCCATACCGTCTTCTTCGGAGGCGGGACTCCCTCGCTTCTTTCCGCGCCGCAATTTGATTCCATACTACGGGCATTACGCTCCGCCTTCACATTCACCGCTGACGCGGAGATCAGCATCGAAGCCAATCCCGGCACGATCTCGCCAGAGAAATTGAATGGTATCCGCGAAGCAGGAATCAACCGTATCAGTTTCGGCGTACAATCTGCCAATACCGAAGAACTGCATATGCTTGAACGTATCCACGATTTCTTCACCGTCATCGAAGCCGTATCCACTGCACGAAAAGCAGGCTTCGACAATCTCAACCTCGATCTGATCTACGGCCTCCCCGAGCAAACACTTGCCTCATGGCAGACCACCCTCCAACGCATCGTTGACCTGCACCCCGAGCACATCTCCGCCTACGCGCTGACTCTCGAACATGGCACTCCCTTCGGGCGTTGGTCATCCAAAGGTCTGCTCCCCCTCCCCGACCCCGATCTCGCCGCCGAAATGTACGAATACGCGGAAGAGTTTTTGGAGGCGAATGGGTATGTGCATTATGAGATATCAAATTGGGCGAAAAAGAATAATGCATGAATGCAGAATGAAGGATGAAACTTCTGCAAAAAATTCATCCTTCATAATTCATAATTCATCCTTCGTTTGTCAGCACAACCTCCAATACTGGCATTCCCTCCCCTATCTCGCCTTCGGCGCAGGCGCCCACGGATACGCCAACGGATATCGCTATTCAAACGCCCTGCGAATCAAAACCTACATCGAGCGACTCAACATCTCCTTCATCAATCACTCCATTCATGCTTTCCCCTCTCCCCCGCCACTGTCAACCAACACAAACAAACATTGAAAGACGATATGTCCGAGTACATGCTGAATAATCTCAGACTAACGAATGCCGGGGTTGCAGAATCAGATTTCAGATTAAGATTCGGAAGCGGGCTTTTGGATGTCTATCCAAAGGAATTGGAAGAATTGATCGGGAATGGTCTGCTGGAAAAAAAGACATCCGAGTCAAAGATCGACTCGGATGTTTACAGGCTTACCAAACGCGGAAGACTATTGGGGAATCAAGTCTTTATACGGTTTGTATAAATTTACGGGTAAGTGCAGTAATAAAAAACTGCAATAACAACGCCTGAGTTCTGTTTCCATGCACACCCCGCAGCCTGACAACTGGAGGCGTCGTTATATTGACCGGGCTCTACACATGTTTTGGGATTTCCCGGCCCGGGCGTTGGCACAATTCGCGGGCATAACTTGGATTCGTATCCCTGCGGCTTGAAACCAAACGCTTCCTGACATGTATTATCCACTGCAAAGAGTGCTTTGAGTGGATAATTTTTCTTATCCTTTACCGGTGACCCGGCTTCCACTTCGGTAAAACGATCAACGTAATCCAATCGGGTAACATCTTTCAAACCCGCATCTGCAATAACGCCCAGCATAAACACTGTGCCAGACCATGATTTTTTAAACGCGAACTGAATGGTTGCATCCGTTCCTGCGTTCGAACGTACCCAGGCCATATCAGGGTCAGCATCTCCTGCGCCGCCATTAAATATTTGTGTTTCATAGCCATCCGCATTTAGCGGCGCATCAGATTTATCACTGGAAAGACCGGCAGTGTTATGGTTTTTATCTGCAAATATTTTTACGTTTGCCGTATCCCACGTGGATGTATAAGCGGGTTGTGCCCAAATAATATAATCGCCAAAGCCATCGTGATCGGTATCAAGCTCAACGCCATAATTAATGCCGAGGGAATTATTTGGGTCGTTGCCGATCAGTTTTACAGAAACATAAAACCAAACATCATCCTGAATCACTGAATAGGTCACAATATCAAGATCAGAGACATAGGTCATATCCTGTAAAAAAGGCCGTTCCATACGATTGATGTCATACGAATCACCATAGGGCGCGCGCTTTTCCGGCGCAGTTCCTGAAGATTCCACATCGTAAACCAGCGGGCCGCCTCCGGCAGCCTCAGACGGTATTTGAGTATGAACCACTACAACAGTAGGTGTACCTGTGGGTATATCTGCAACGGGTGCAGAAGTTGCAATATTGGTTTCGGTTGATAAAATTTCCGGCTGTGCAGTCGGCACACTTGATGGCGCATTACAAGCAAGTATGGCTGCAATAAGAATCATAAAGAAAATATATAGACTTTTATTTTTAATCATAATGATCTCCTTTTACCGGATTATCCTATCCTATTCTGTACTATTCAAGATGCCATTGGAGGGATAAAAAAAGCGTCCCCGGGTTCGCCGGGGACGCTTCAAGACTATTTATTTGGATTTCTTTTTCGCAACTTTCTTTACAGCCTTTTTCGCAACAGCTTTTTTAGCAACTGTCTTCTTGGCTGCCGGTTTCTTCGCAATGACCGGGCGATGCTTGAGTGCTGCATGAGCTGCGGCCAGACGAGCGATCGGCACGCGGAAGGGCGAGCAGGAAACGTAGTTGTTACCGATCATGTGACACCATTCGATGGAGTCAGGATCGCCGCCGTGCTCACCACAGATACCCACTTCAAGGTTGGGACGGGTCTTGCGGCCTTCGGAGATGGCCCACTGCATGAGGGTGCCTACGCCGTGGCGGTCAATGGTTTGGAAGGGGTTCTTCAAAAGAATGCCCTGTTCCTGATACGTGATGAGGAAGTTACGTTCGGCATCATCGCGGGAATAACCGTAGGTCATCTGGGTCAGATCGTTGGTACCAAAGGAGAAGAATTCGGCATCGCGGGCCACGTCGGCAGCGGTGATCGCTGCGCGCGGGATTTCGATCATGGAGCCGAACTTGTACTCGAATTTGATCTTCTTCTCGCCCATGACTGCAGCGGCGATGCGCTCGAGGCGGGGTTGGATCCAGTCCAATTCCTTGACGGTACCGGTGAGCGGGATCATGACTTCGGGCTTCACAACAATTCCGCGCAGGGTGCAGTCAGCGGCGGCTTCAAAAATGGCGCGGACTTGCATTTCCACGATCTCAGGCATGACAATGCTCAAACGAACACCACGCAGACCCATCATCGGGTTGGATTCGTGCATACCCTTGACGGACTCAAGCAGATCTTCCTTGGCTTTCAAACCAGCGGTCTCACCCTTGACGCGCATGGTCACAACTTCTTCGAGAAGTTTTTCTTCATCGGGCATGAACTCATGCAATGGCGGGTCGATCAAGCGGATGATAACGGGGTAACCGTCCATTGCTTCAAAGAGACCGTCGAAATCCTTGCGCTGACTGGGCAGCAGTTTGTTCAAAGCGGAGGTACGTCCTGCGGAAGAATCAGCGAGGATCATTTCCTGAACAATGGGCAGACGCTCGGGCTCAAAGAACATGTGCTCGGTACGGCAAAGGCCGATACCTACCGCGCCATAGGAACGTGCGCGCTGGGCATCCTTCGGATAATCTGCATTTGCCCACACTTGCAAACCGCGTGTCGGTCCGCCATCTGTGGCAGCACGGATATTCTTGCGGGAACAAATTTCATCTGCCCACTTGAGCAGGGTCATCAATTCAACCTGATCTTCGATCGAGGGGATCGATACGGGAATTTTTCCAACATAGATCAAGCCAGTGGTACCGTCAACAGAAATCCACTCGCCTTCCTTCACAACGATATCGCCAACATTCATGATGCGCTTGTCAAGATCGATCTTGATCGCAGAAGCGCCCACTACGCATGGGATACCGAACTGACGAGCCACCACTGCCGCATGGGATGTGGCGCCGCCTTCACTGGTCAACACGCCCTTGGAGGCGATCATACCGTGGACATCATCAGGCTTGGTGAACGGGCGCACCATGATGGTGTCCTGTTTGCCTTCTTTTGCCATCTTCTCAGCCATGTCGGCATCAAAATAGATCTGACCAACAGCTGCGCCTGGGGAAGCGTTCACACCCTTGGCAATCAGCTTGCCTTCTTTCTCGGCATTTTTCTTGGCTTCGTTATCGAATTGCGGGTGCAAAAGTGTGTCCACGTTTTCAGGGGTCACACGTTCCACAGCTTCGTCTTTTGAGATCAACCCTTCAAGCGCCATATCCACAGCCATTTTGACGGTGGCCTGGGCAGTGCGCTTGCCGTTACGGGTCTGGAGCATCCACAACTTGCCGCGCTCAATCGTGAATTCAACGTCCTGCATATCCTTGTAATGTTTTTCAAGGCGGGCAGCAATTTTCATAAATTCAGCGTAGGCCTTGGGCATGCGTTCTTGAAGGGTCTCGATCTGGCTGGTATTGCGGATACCTGCAACCACATCTTCACCCTGAGCATTGAACAGGAACTCACCCATCATCTTCTTGTCGCCAGTGGATGGGTTGCGGCTGAAAGCCACGCCCGTTGCAGAGTCTTCGCCCATGTTACCAAAAGCCATGGTCTGAATGTTTACAGCGGTTCCCAATGCATGGGAAATGCCGGTGGCATTGCGATAGTCAATGGCGCGCTTGCCGTTCCATGATTTGAACACGGCTTCGGTTGCCAATTCCAATTGCTTGTACGGATCCTGCGGGAAATCAAAGCCCTTCTCTTTTCGAATAACAGCCTTGAATGCCTCAACCATTTGAGCCCAATCTTCGGCGGTCATTTCGGTGTCAAGCTTATAACCCTTTTCATGCTTGTACTCATGAAGCGGTTGCTCGAACGATTCATCGGGAATTCCCAATACCACCGAGCCGAACATCTCAACCAAGCGACGGTACGAGTCATATACAAAGCGTGCATTGCCGGTCAACTTGACCATGCCAGCGGCGGTCACATCGGTCAAACCAAGGTTCAACACTGTGTCCATCATACCGGGCATGGAGAATTTCGCACCGGAGCGGCAGGAAACCAACAGGGGATTCTTGGGATCACCAAATTTCTTGCCTGTTTGCTTTTCAACTGCTTTTAATGCTTTTAATTCCTGATCCCACAAACCTGCTGGGAACTTCCCCGCTTTCTGATACGCGTTACACGCTTCGGTTGTCACTGTGAAAAACGGCGGAACAGGTACACCTGCGCGCGTCATATCCAACAACCCCGATCCCTTCCCGCCTACGAGAGCCTTTACAGCATCCCAGGAACCACCAGAAATCTTTTCAGCCTCTTTCACTTCATTAAAGAGATAAACCCACTTAGTCATTTTGAACCTCCTACAAGGATTAGATTTTTTAATTTCACGACTTTGATTGTGAAATATTTTACCAAAAACGGTCTACTTTACAACTGACAAACATCACTTCCTTTCAGGATTTCAATCTGTAAACTCATTGCAAAGTACTTTTATGTACTAATAAGTGATAATACAGCATGGAAACAAAAAAAATGTGTACTAAAGTTCTAGTGATTGATGACGATCTTGCGATTACCGAATTAATGAGCATGTTGCTTAAGACTCATGGTTTTGATGTATACACATGCAATAGCGGTGTGGAAGGCGTTAAATTTGTAAAAGAAAATAAACCCAATGTAGTCCTTTTGGATTTAATGATGCCCGATCTGGATGGCTGGCAGGTTTGCAAGGCACTTCGCGCATTTAGCAACGTCCCCATTTTGATCCTTTCCGCAATCAACGACCCGAGTATGGTAGCCAGTGTTTTAGACGCAGGCGCAGATGATTTTCTCGTCAAACCAGTACCCAGCAGCGTCCTGGTCGCGCACATAAAAAAAATGGTCCGGCAAATCGATTCAGTTGAGAATGTTCAACCGAAGGAAAGTATCAGCATCACAAGCAATACCCACCCGCTTGCATCCTGACCCCTTTGACAAACGGATCAAACTCCGCCGCTGCCTGTTCCTATTTCAATAAAAATTCCCGTCACCTCAACAGAGTGTGTAACGGGAATTTTATTTTATCCATCTATTTTCATCGAGCAAAAGCTACCCTGCAAAAAATCTTAATCCATCTGCCGTGGCTTCCGGAAACTCCATCATCGGCGTGTGACCCGCACCCGGCAACTCCACTAATTTTGCAGACGGCAGCGCGGCTTTAATTTCCCTTGCGCGTTCAATTGGGATCAATAGATCAGAATCGCCATGAACAAGCAAAAAGGGAAAAGTAAAAAGGGAAAGAAAGGACATGGAATCTTCGCGTTCTGCCATAGCCTGCAACGCACCGATCACGCCCGATTTACCCTGTTTCTCAATCACAGCACGCACTATAGACTGCACCTTCACATCGGCCGATAATTTCGGGGTCATTGCATCAGCAACAACCACAGTGCCTTTTTCGGCAACCTCAGCCGCAGTCTTATAACGTCCTTCCTTACGATCAGGCGCATCTGCAACGGCCTGCGAGGAAATTAATCCCAGCCCGCTCACCCGCTGTGGATATTTCTTCGCAAAAGCCAAAGCCACATACCCACCCATTGAATGACCGGCAATCACAGTTTTTTCAATTTCCAAAGAATCCAACAAACCCGCCAGATCGTCTGCCATATCGGAAACGGTGTATGGCGTTTCCAAAGTAGTAGATTGACCAAATCCCCGCAAATCCGGGGTGATGATCTCAAACTCGGATTCCAAAAGAGATGCGACTTTATCCCAGGAAGTATGATCCAAAGGGAATCCATGAATCAACACAAGCGGAGTCCCTGTGCCGCGGCGTGTATAGGCCAGATCAATTCCATGTACAGAAACGAACTTCATTTTTACTTCCATTTGACCTCTACTTTTAATTTACTGCCCAACTTCGATTTATAGAAAATATAACCATTGTCACGGCCAAATTCAAATACGCGGCGAGTGATATCCACATCTGCTTTGCAGTATTCAGCTACTTTGTCCAATTCTCCTGCACGAAACCATTCCACAGACTGTATACCATCAGCCGTTTTGGTCGCACCGAGACTGGCGCTGGCAATCGAGTCGAGGCTGATGCTAAAGCCTAGAATCTTTTGAAGATCAAGAAGCAGGTCGAGGGTCGGGAGAGATGCGAAACGCATTTCAGGCGCATAAGGCTGGAGCACCTGGTAGTCAAATCCGCGCAGATTAAATCCAATCACTTTGGTAGCAGACTTTAGCTCCTGGATCAATGTGGGAATATCCTTTTCCCAATACACTGAAAATTCATTGGTTTGTGTTGACCAGGTGATGGCGCATGCGACCAGCAATTTTTCTATGTTCTCACGACCGCCAACATCTTGAAACAGGTTTTGCGATTCCAGATCAAAGAATACATAATTCATTCTTACCTCTTGTTTACTTATAAAACAGGGTTCACTTTGATCCATTCGTGCGCACAGGCAATTGCATCTTCACGAGAGTGGACATTGCCCGCGGCCTGCTCTTCGCGAATGGCTTCCAAAACCTGCCCGATCACCGGGCCGGGTTTGAGGCTTATTCTTTCATTAACTCATGCCCATCAATAAGACGCGGTGGAGTGATGACTTCTTCCGGCCGTTCCCAATAGTTCTCAAGCAGGATGCGGGCTATAGCAAGATAAGCGTTCCATACTTCTATTGTGAGTGAGTGGGCATATATGCCGCGCAGATCTGCGAGCCCTAATAAAACAAGATCCACCCCGCCTGCCCCGCTATCACGGAAGAATCGGTAAATGGCTTTGCGTGAAGGTTCGTGTTTTTCGTTTACCAGACGGTCAACGAAGGAATGAACCCGCATGTGATTTGCAATGACCACATGCAACCGGTTGATTTCGTCGTTGCTTAAGTTAAAGGCTCGCGCACGAAGCACAGCGACATCAGCACCTTTGGCCTCATGACCAAAGAAACGAATACGCCCAGATTCTTCGACTGTCTTGGTCTCTGGTTTGCTTACATCATGATATAGGGCGGCAAAGAAAAGCAATGAACGCAGGGAACGGTCAACGTTGAGCGGCTGTGCAAAATGTTTTGCGATCTGTTCGCGATAACGCCCAAGCTGTAAACCAAGCAGGCCGGTAAACATGTCATTGGTTTTTTCGGCATCGTACCCAACGCGCAAGGCGGTGATGATCTGATCGAGATGGTCGAGGACGGCCAGTGTATGCGTCCAGACATCATATACATGCGGTTCGGACTGTGCCACATCTTTCATGGCAAGCAATTCAGGCATCAGGTTCTTAAGTACGCCGAGCATTTCAAGGGCACGTATGGCGGCATCAGGTTTTGGGCCTTTAAGGATTTTAAAGATTTCATCACGCTGACGTTCTGGCGAAACCCGCTCAAACTGGTCAGCGGATTGTTTCATCAACTCACGTGTGCCTTTGTCAATGTGAAAACCCAGCGCAGCCGCCAGACGAATGGCACGCAAAATGCGGACGGGGTCATCTGATAATGCGGTCGGCGAGCAGGCGCGGATAAGTTTGGCGTGAATATCCTTTCCGCCTTCCAACGGGTCGATGATGGTCTCGTCGCGCAGGTTATAAGCAATGGCGTTGATGGTGAAATCGCGGGCGCGTAGATCTTCTTCAGAGTGTGGGCGCCTGGTCCGCGGTAGATTGCGAAATCAAGAAAGATGCGTGTGCCATCTTCCTCAGTGACAATGACACGTCCTGTATCGCGTTCTTCATCGAGGGGTAAAAAGTCTGCGTTGAGCGCATTGGCAACTTTTCGAGCGGTGGAAATGCCATTCGAAGGCAGAGCAAAATCCAGGTCGGGTGAGATGCGGGAAAGTAACAGGTCACGCACCGCGCCGCCGACGAGATAAATCTCCTGGTCAGCGGGCAGAGCGTCGGCTATTTTTCCAATTAAGGGGTGAAGCGTAAAAGATGCGGGCATAAATTTGATCTCTGGTTTTTCTTTGTGGCGGCTGTGCTGTGAGGCACGCAGGGCTTGTTCGGGTGTGCCGCCTTGTGCCACCACCCTCCCACGCACAAGAGCCACCCAGCGTCCTGCGTATGGCGAATGAAGTTGATTAAGATCATCGGTCATTGCAAGCCCCTATAAAAATAAAATCAAGCGGATGGTTTATATTTATTTAAATCAACGACGCCAACAAAAGGTAAATTACGATAATACTCATCAAGGTCGAGGCCGTACCCAAAGACAAATTTATTGGGAATGGTAAAACCAAGATAATTTATGGGGACGTGCGCTTCGCGGCGCTCGGGTTTATCCAACAGTGTGCAAACTCTGAGTGTTTTTGGCTGACGTGTTTCGAGCATGCTTAATACCGATGCGATGGTATATCCGCTATCTACGATGTCTTCGATTAAGAGGACGTTCTTGTCGCGAATATCGGTTTGCAGGTCAAGAGTGACGCGTGCTGAACCAGTAGATGTGCGCGCGCCTACACCATAGGATGAGACGGCCATGAAATCCATCATGTGCGGTGTGGTGATGTGCCGGCTGAGGTCGACCATGAAGGGAACGCCTCCACGCAGGATGCAGATGAGCAACAATTCACCCTCGGGATAATCCGCGCTGATCTGGGTCCCCAATTCTTTGACGCGTGCTTGCAGGGTTTCGGAATCAATTAAAATTTCAGCGAGCACATCCTGGTATCTTTGCATTTGTTTTAGTTCCTTGGTTTTAATGCGCACTTCAACTAACGCGGGACTTCGTGATGTTGTCTGCAACGGGCTTCGTACAATTCAGATGCGCCGACGATCACGACGGGGTCATCATAACGGGCCGGCTTTCCATTTACCAAACGCTGCGTGCGGGAGGCATCTTCTCCACACACCATACAGATCGCATGAAGTTTTGCGACATCTTCCGCTTCAGACATGAGGATCGGCATTGAACCAAAAGGTTCGCCGCGAAAATCTGTATCAAGCCCGGCGACAAGTACACGCACGCCGCGCGCTGCCAGTTCCCGGGCGATAATCACAACTTCAGCATCAAAAAATTGGGCTTCGTCGATGCCAACGACGGTTGTATCTTTATCCAGTTTGGAGCGAATCTCTGCGGCTTTTTCAACAGGGATGGCATCAAAAGTTGAGCCTGTATGCGATGCCACTTTCTCAACCGCATAGCGGATATCAATGGCAGGTTTGAATACTTGAACTTTTTGTTTTGCAATGGTTGCGCGCACCAGACGGCGAATCAGTTCATCGGTCTTGCCGCTGAACATGGAGCCGCAAACAACTTCAATGGAACCGTGTGTATGTTTCATTCAAACTCTCCCCCTCTCCCTCAACTGGAAAGGGTTGTATTGGGATTATGAAAAACAGGCAGACGCTTGCGCATCTGCCTGTCTAGTTTACCTGAGAAATCTTTACCTGACAAAGTCCTGTGGAAAAGCCTGTTCGCCTAGTCTTGAAGGAATCCTAGCGCTTCGGCTTCAGGAGCGTCAGCGGCTGCGGGTTCCGCGGCTGCTTTAGGGGCCTTGGGAGGCTTGGGGGCATCGGGAACTTCGGGAACTTCAAAACCCAGCAAGCGGAGTTTCTTCTTGGCGGCAGTCAGGGAAGACTGACCAAAACCAGCGATCTCCAGCATGGCGGCATTGCCTTCGCCAAGTTTGGCGAGGATCTGGCCAATGCTCAAGATACCAGCTTTCTTGAGGGCATCGGTTGCACGAGGAGAAAGCTCAAGATCATCGATGGAGCGATCAGGAGAGTTTGAAGCTTCTTCCTTGGATTTCTGCTGTTCGACATAAGTCTGGCGGGCAGAGAGCTTCTTGTAGAAGCGATCCACCTGACCTTCGATGTCCATGATGCGGGCAGATTCACCAGTGAAGAACGGATGACAATTGGAGCACACGTCAATGCGCAGTTCTTTCTTGGTGGATGTGGTTACCCATGTGGTACCGCAGGAAGCGCAAGTGACCTTGGCTTCGTAAGCTACAGGATGAATTTCAGCTTGCATGTTACTCTACCTCAGCAGGGACGATATTTACGCGCTTGCGTCCATGCACTACATCGAACATCACGACACCGTCCGCGATTGCGAACAAAGTATCGTCTTTACCAACTAATACATTAAGACCTGGCTTGATCTTGGTGCCGCGTTGGCGAACAAGAATATTGCCAGAAAGGACAAATTGACCGGCGTAACGCTTTACACCCAAACGCTGGGAGTTGCTGTCGCGACCGTTGCGGGTTGATCCGCCACCTGTTTTATGTGCCATTTCTACCTCACTTTACTTCTTATCAGTCTTTTTGGCTGCTGCGGGTTTCTTGGTGGAAGCCTTCTTCTGCTTCTCGACCTTGGGTTCTTCTGACGCCACAGTTTCAACTTCGGCGACAACTTCCTTCTTGGCCTCAACCTTGCGCTCTTCACCGGGCTTGCCAATGAAATCGATCATCAAGCGGGTGTAGAAATGGCGATGGCCACCCTTCACACGGATGCGTTTCTTGGGGCGATATTTGAAAGAGATAACCTTGGGGCCTTTTACATGGTCAACCACGGTGGCGGAGACGGTAATGCCATCCACGGTGGGAGTGCCAACCATTGTTTCATCTCCGTCAGTCATGAGCATGACGCGTTCGAAATCAAACGTTTTACCTACTTCAAAGGCGAGGCGATCCACATCAATGGTGGAACCTTCGACGGCGCGATACTGCTTGCCGCCACTTTCAACGATTGCAATTCTCATTATATTTTCTCCAGTCATCACTTCGCCGCGTACTCTGCGGAGAACTTACACTCTACGCCTTGTCACGGGGAAGCTGGGTTATTTAGCGGACGGTATTATACATGCGGGACGGTACACCTGTCAACGAATTTTTGCTCCAACTTCGAGGGGCTTTTTTGGGATGGCAGGGAAATATTGAAGCGGCCCGAGAGGTCAAAGGGGACTTCTCAGGCCGCAGATTAAGAAAGAAGCGCAGATTCTATTTCGGAAGCATGGCTGTGAGAGTCTTCGTCACAGTCTTGAGTTGGTCGGCGTGGCCTCTGATCTTGTTCACGTCGCCGGTGTTGAGACCCGAGCGGACATCTGTGATGGTTTTGGCAGTGGCTACTTCATTGTCAATGATCTTCTGAGTTGTGGCTTCAAGATTGACAAGCAACTGCATGACATTTTTGGGGATGATGGGCAAATTTTTGAGGATGGGAAGCAGCACATCCAAAATTTGATTCGCGGTGCGGGCATACTTAACGGTGAGCGTGTGAAGTGAGCCGATGGAACTGGTCAGCTCGATGGCGATTTCCTGGATCGAGTCGATCATCTCTTTGTTCTGCTCAATGATCTTGGTGATGTCATTGATCGAGCCTGTGAGCTTGTCTGAAAATTTAACGAAGGATGTGGCTTTGGCGGGCATGGCGCCGGCTTTGGCTGTGGCTTTGATCGGTACGGGCATGGGAAATCTCCTATTACAAAGTATGGGTTGTTTGCGCCAACTATACAATACTTCGATTCTAAAAACAACCTTATTGACAAACTTAACCATATCGTATATTCTGAATCATCTTATTCACAAGGAGCATATTACATGAGCGAATTGGTTCAACTTGGTTCTGTAAAAGGACATCTGGCAAAGCCTACAGGAAACGGCCCCTTCCCTGCTGTGATCGTCATTCAGGAATGGTGGGGACTGGATGCGCAAACAAAATCCATCGCGGATCGTTTTGCGCAGGAAGGCTATCTTGCCGTTGCGCCCGATCTTTATCATGGCGAACTGGCACAACTCGGTGATGGTGATACTGCGATGAAGCTCGTGCAAAAATATGCTCCCAATGCGCACCTTGATCTGGAATCTCTTTTTGACGCGCTCAAGGCTCATCCTGATTGCAATGGAAAAATCGGCAGCGTGGGATTCTGTTTTGGCGGACGCATGTCACTCACGCTTGGCATGAGCCGGCCCGTGGATGCCATCTGCACATTTTATGGCGGCGGCATGCAAACCATTTTCGATCAACTGCGCACAAATCTCAAAGCGCCGGTGCTTGGGTTTTTCGGTGATGCCGATGTTTCAATCCCAGCCGGCACTGTTGATGAATTTGACAAACTGCTGGATGATGTGGGCGTGGAACACGAGATCATCATGTATCCAAATTCAGGTCACGCCTTCTTCCGCGACAGCGACCCGAATGTTTACATTCCCGAAGCATCAAAAGATGCATGGGAACGGGCGAAGAAATTCTTTGCAAAGAATTTAAACTAATTCAGACGATAAACAATTGACCGTTGACGATGGATGCCCTCCCCCGTCAACGGTCTTCTTATTGACAAAACTTCACGCATCCTTTACCCTCGCTTCATGCATAACTTCAGCCTGCTTCAGCGTCAAGTCATTGAATCTCCCCTCAACATTCGACTCTTCGTCTCAGGCCGCGCCGGCACGGGCAAAACAACTGTCGGCGTGGAAAGGATGCGTTATCTGCTTGCGCAAGGTGTGCCCGCGGATACGATCCTCATGCTCACCCCCCAGCGGACAATGCAGGAGCCGTATCTCGAACTGCTCTACAGTCCCGAACGACAGGCGGGCGGCGAAGTGACATCCGCCACGATCGGCGCTCTTGCCCAACGCCTGTGCGACCTGTTCTGGCCGATCGCCGCCGAAGCGGCAGGATTTAAGAATCCAGATCAGCCGCCTGTATTTCTCACACTTGAAACCGCGCAATATTACATGGCGCATCTGGTGCGGCCATTATTGGATCAAGGCTACTTCCAATCACTGACCATTGACCGCAACCGTTTATATTCACAGGTTCTCGATAACTTAAACAAAGCCGCAGTCGTTGGCTTTCCATATACAGAGATCGGCTCACGCATGGACGCCGCTTGGTTTGGCGACCCTGTGCAGCGCCGCATTTATCAAGACGCGCAGGATTGCGCGACTCTCTTCCGTGAATATTGCCTTGAGCACAACCTGCTTGATTTCTCTCTTCAACACGAGATATTCACCAACATCCTCTGGCCGCAAGCGCCAGTGCAGGATTATCTCAAACGCACGTATCGTCATCTGATCTACGACAACGTGGAAGAAGACGGCGCACGCTCGCACGATCTGATGCACGAATGGCTCGCGGACTTTGACTCTGCCCTGCTGATCTACGACAATGACGCGGGGTATCGCTACTTCCTCGGAGGCGATGCAGTTACCGGGTACGCCCTGAGCGAGTATTGCGATGAGCGGGTCGAATTCACAGAGAGTTTTGTCTCTACTGAAAATGTCATCCGGCTTTCTGATCAATTGGTCTCTGCCATTACGCACCACGAACCTGAAAGTACAAATCCAAGTGAAGCGATGGAATTTATTCTGGCGCGCTATTATCCTGAAATGCTGGATAAGATCGTGGAGCGAATCAGATCGCTGATCGAAGATAACGGCATTCCCCCATCCGAGATCGTGGTGCTCGCGCCGTTTCTTTCTGATGCGCTGCGTTTCTCGATCACAAATCGTTTGGAACAGGCGGGCGTTCCGTGGCGCTCGCATCGCCCGTCAAGGTCATTGCGTGATGAACCGGCCAGTAAAACATTGCTCACTCTTTCCGCGCTGGCACATCCGCAGTGGGATGCGCAGCCTTCAAAATTTGACATGACCCACGCTCTGATGTTCGCACTGGATACAGATTTGATCCGCGCGCAATTGTTGACCGAGGTTGTCTATCGTCAGCGTGATCTTCGGCTTTCGCCATTTGAAGAGATCAAACCTGAAATGCAGGAACGCATCACCTACCTGCTCGGCGAAAAATATACAACCCTGCGCAACTGGCTGAATGATTATCGTGAAGCAGCGCAGCAGCCGTTTGATTATTTCCTGCGAAAACTTTTCGGCGAAGTGCTCTCACAACCCGGATATGGATTCCACCACAACATGGACTCTGTCCGCATTGCGGCGAGTTTGATCGAATCGATCAAGAAATTCCGCAACGCGCTGGATATTGCCAATCAGGCCGGCTTTGATCTGGGGCGTGAATACATCACCATGCTCGAAGATGGCGTGATCGCCGCTCAATATTTGGAATCGTGGCGCAGTGAAAACAAAGAGACTGTGCTGATCACACCGGCGCACACTTTCTTAATGATGAACCGTCCCGCCACAATCCAGTTCTGGCTTGACCCCGGTTCCAGCGGATGGGTGCAGCGCCTCTTACAGCCGTTGACTCAGCCTTACGTTTTGTCACGTCACTGGGAAGAGGGCCGCATGTGGATGGATACCGATGAAGTCAACGCTGAGACTGAATCTCTCGCCCGCTTAACCAGCGGACTCTTAAGCCGCTGCCGTGAAAAAATATTCCTCGCGCTGGCTGATCTAAGCGAGACCGGCTTCGAGCAGCGCGGCTCCTTATTAAGGGCATTCCAAAAAGTAATGCAATATCAGGAGAATGAATGAGCCTGATCCAGAAAACGTTTATTGTTGTTTTTACAATGAAAGAAATTTATGCCCTATTCCAAACTCTACTATCATTTTATTTGGAGCACAAAAGATCGTCAGCCATTTATTGATCTCCACACTTGAACCTAAACTATATCGCGCCATGGCTGCTAAAGCACAAGACATGGAAGGATTTGTCCATGCCATTGGCGGAGTTGAAGACCATGTTCATCTTGCTGTTTCCATTCCGCCCAAAGTTGCCCCGGCAAAATTTATTGGGGAGGTAAAAGGGAACAGCTCGCATTTTGTAAATCATGTCCTCAAACCAGATTTTGAATTTTACTGGCAGGATGAATATGGCGTGTTATCTTTTGGCGAGAAAAATCTTTCAGCAGTGGTACGATACATTCAGAATCAAAAACAGCATCATGCCGATGGGACGTTGATCGCAGAGATGGAGAG
>JADKBB010000029.1 GCA_016715195.1 Candidatus Villigracilis proximus | reverse complement strand
TGTGCTCCCCATCAACGGCGGAGGCAGGCGATATGTCACAGGCGTATCGCTCATCTTAAGCGGCGAACCGACCAGCGGCAACTCGCCGATCGTGGGATGAGTCATCTTCACCAGCATCTCACGTTCCTGCACATTTGACATCGAAAAGACCTGCTCAAAATTCTGGATCGGTCCGCATGGAATTTCAGCCTCGTCCAGTTTTTGCAGCCAGTCAGCAACAGAAACTGTTTTGAAAATTGAAACCAGCAAAGCAATGAGCTCTTCACGGTTTTGCACACGCGCAGCATTCGTGGCGAATTTTTCATCCATGCCAAGCTCGGGCTTGCCAAGCATCTCGCACAAGCGCGCGAACTGACGGTCATTGCCCACCGCAATTGCGAACCAACCGTCACTGGCTTGAAAACTTTGATAGGGAACAATATTCGGGTGCGCATTGCCGTGTCGTTTTGGCAGTTTCCCTGAGATCAAATAATTACTCGCCACATTCGCCAACCAGCCTAATTGCGAATCAAACAAGGCAATGTCCAAATGCTGCCCCTCCCCTGTCAACGTGCGGGCTTGTAAGGCCGCCAGAATCGCAATGATCGCATTCTGCCCGGCAAATAAATCCACGACCGCCACGCCTGTTTTCATTGGCTCACCCTCAGGTTCACCGGTAATGCTCATCAATCCGCCCAGTGCCTGAATCATAAAATCATAACCGGGCTTATCCTTCATCGAACCCGTCTGACCAAAGCCCGTGATCGAGCAATAGATCAACTTCGGATTCAACTCATGCAGAGTTGCAAAGTCCAGGCCAAATCTTTCCAGCGTGCCCGGGCGGAAATTTTCCACCAGCACATCACTTTGCAGCGCGAGGTCACGCAAAATCTTTTTGCCTTCGTCCGTTTTTAAATTGATCACCATGCCGCGCTTGTTACGATTGACGCACAAATAATACGCGCTCTCCCCTTCCGCAAACGGCGGCCCCCAACCGCGCGTCTCATCACCTTCGGGCGGCTCCACTTTGATCACATCCGCACCCAGGTCACCGAGAACCATCGTACAATAAGGGCCAGCCAGCACACGGCTTAGATCCAGGACACGAATTCCTTGTAAGGCTTGCATAATTCTCTCCTATAAAAAACCTGACAGGTCTTCATAAATCATTTGAACGGCACGGCTCTTATGAGACCTGTCAGGTTTGGGCATCAAGTATGAAACGTGACTTATATTTTAGCAAACCGATCATGAACACAGCGGGATTATTGGGATTCGCGCCCGATCCACGTGCGGGGATTAACTTTGACGCGTTCGGCGCCTTCGTTACGAATCCGATCTCTCTGCGCTCGCGCCTGCCCGCTGCCCAACCGGCCTTGATCGAATTCCCCGGCGGATTCCTGCTACATTCCGGGCTGCCGAATCCCGGCCTTTCAGCAGTGCTTAAAAAACATGCCGCCCGCTGGAACCGCGCCGACATGCCCATCATCGTCAACCTCATGGCAGACCGCCCCGAAGAGACGATGCGCATGGTGCAAATGCTCGAAGGCGTTGACAATGTAATGGCCGTTGAACTGGGTTTCGCTCCCCTTATCAAACGATATTATTCTATTAAATTTGGAAATGTGTGTCGGAGAAATCCCCTTAATATTTTCTTTGCCCGCCGAACAGGTGCTGTCCCTTGGCCCGCGCTTAATTCAGGAAGGCGCGGCAGCCATCAGCATCACCAATCCGCGCGGGGCGATCATGAATGATGAAAACAAATTAACAACTGGCAGATTGTATGGCCGTTCATTATTTCCGCGCACGCTGGATATTGTCCACTCGGCGGCGATGATCGGAATGCCCATCATCGGCGCAGGCGGCATCTGGACGGAACAAGACGCGGCGGATATGCTGTCAGCGGGGGCAATGGCTGTCGAAATGGATGCCAGTTTCTGGGTCCCGAAAGAAGCGCACTAACAGCGTAGAAAAAAAGCCTGGGGCGTGGAATTCATCAAAATTTTTTCGGACTACCCACAGTATAAACGAGTCACAAAGCTCAAGGCTGTGACTAAAGTCTTTGGTAGTCCACTAGGCGTAACTCGGCAAAGAAAAGAGTCCCGCTTTTCAGCGAGACTCTTTTGTGCGGTTCAGAATTAGAGAACTACGACGTCAGCAGCTTGCAAACCTTTGGGGCCGTTTTCGATGGTGAATTCGACTTTCTGGCCTTCCTGCAAGTTTTTGAAACCTTCGCCCTTGATTGCTGAAAAATGGACGAAGACATCGGGGCCGCCTTCACGTTCGATGAAGCCGAAACCCTTTGTACCATTGAACCATTTTACCGTACCGATTACACGATCAGACATTTTTTGCCTCCTACAGCAAATAAAAAAATAAGGTGACGCAGTATGTCTTTCATCGGGCGGTTAAACAAAACGTTTCAAAGGTTGTGCTTTGATTCATTATCTTCATACTTCCACAACGAAAAGCCACTTGCATCCTACAAACGCAACTTTATCATGAAATTCTCATCTTGACAATTATTTTATTGGCTCCAAAATCATGACCGGAATCTGGCGATGCGCGGCTCGAATCTTGTACAACGCGTACCCGCCATAGACCGAGACAGCCATCTGCCAATATTTTTCGCGTTCCTCGCCTTGTGTCTCGCGGGCGATATATTCACCCGCCTGACCGTTGAGATTCACAGTGCATTGCGGGTGCGCTTTAAGGTTGTAATACCAACCGGGATTATTCTTCTGCCCGAAGTTTGAGCCGATCAATGCGATCCTCTCGCCATCGATCAGGCTGACCAGCGGCATGGTGCGCGGCTCGCCGCTTTTGGCGCCAATGGTGGTGATCTGGATCATGGGCAGGCCGACCAGTTCCGCGACGGTGTGTTTGCCTTTGGTAACTTTTAAGACCACTGTATCCAGACGATGAAGTCCGATTGAGAGAAATGCAGAAACCGAGCGCATCATGGCGAAACGATGGGTAAAACGTTGAAAAGCATTGGGCATTTTTTGGGTTGTCATGTGAGTTTATCCATTTACCTTTTTAGTGGATTTTCGTTGCAACATAAACTGATCAAACAAAAGAAAAATTGCGATCCAAAGACAAAGCGCCAATTGCAAGCCAACAGAAAGTGCGTGACGTTCCGGGGCCATGGCATCTCCGTGCCAGGTGATGAAGAGATGCGGCAGGATGGGCAGATTGAGCAGAATGTACACACCCCACAGCGGATTAATGGTCCACGCGCGTTTCCAGATCGCGATCAATGCGCCGATGGTCAGAATGATCCACAACGGGAGGATGAATTTCACCGGATAAATAAACGGCTCAACGAACCACGGCAACAGCGGATCATATCCGCGTGCGAAGAATTTGCTGACATCTGCAAAGGCGATCAATCCTTGAAATTGATTAAGCGACTGCCCCACACTGCGTATCGGGTTGGATAACAGCCACTTCATGTAACAGGTTTTGCCATGCGCCGCCAGCCAGATGCGGTAATCTTCCAATTCAGGATTGGTGTAGAAGGCGCTGTCTTGACTGTGCCCATAATTGTTGACCATTTCAAGCAGTGCCGGTGTGACGGGCATTCCGCAGGATTCAAGAGAACGCACGGCTTCTGTGCTTAAGAGAATGCGCCGGCCAACGATGTTATTTAATGGGAAGATCCAACGTCCGCCTGTTTCGGAGTTGATATTGTTTAGTAAAAAAGTGAAGAGAAAAAAAGCGGCGAGGATTAAGACTCGCGGCTGCGCCCAGCGAAATAGCACAGCAAGAATCAGCATACCGGCCAGCATTAATAAAAGATAGGCATTTGTATCGCGAGTAAACGCAAGAAAAAGGCCGGCGACACACAGAGCGATGACTTTGTCCACGCGCCAGCCGTGAGTGAGCCAGATGCCGAGGGCGAGGAAAAGCACGAACCATGAGACAGAGAGAGACTCGGTCATCATGACATAGTCCCAGTTGGCGAGATGCCGCACGAGACTCAAAGCGAGGATCATGCCAAAGGATAACAGTTGCAGCCAGACGGTCCGCATGGATGCGCTGACGAAGAGGGCAAGCAAGCCCCAGGCGAGGATCGCGAATCCGGTTTGCAGCAAAGATGTCAGCGAGGTATTCTGTTCTGAAATTTTTAAGAGAAGCGGAAACACCAGCGGACGTTTATCTCCCCAAAAACGAATGTCTGAAACGGGCTGTTGTGAAATTCTAAGATAGGCGGCGGTATCCACCAACTCACGCGGCGCAGACCGTGCGGGCAGATTTGTGATTAAGCGAATGATGGCGTAGGCCAGAAAAATAAACGCGAGCAGTATTTTTACTTTTTGGTTGGAGCCTGACATTTTATTTCTCCAGCCAGATCGTAACCGGCCCGTCGTTGTGAATCTCAACTTTCATGTGCGCGCCGAATTGACCGGTTTGAGTCGGCACGCCGTGACTGCGCAATAATTCGATGAAACGATCCACCAGCGGAGAGGCAACCTCAGGCAGCGCGGCATCAGTAAAAGATGGGCGGCGGCCTTTGCGCGCATCGGCATATAAAGTAAATTGCGAAACGACAATCGCCTCGCCTTTCACATCAAGAACTGAAAGATTGGTCTTGCCCTGTTCATCTTCAAAGATGCGCAGGTTGGCGGTTTTCTCAGCCAGGAATGCCGCCTGCTCTTCCCCATCGCCGTGACCAATGCCCAATAAAATCAACAGACCATTTCCAATCTGGGAAATAGTCTGCTCGTTGACTGTGACACTAGCCTGTGAAACTCGTTGGATTAATAAACGCATGGGGAGAAAAGTTCAGAAGTGAGAAGTAAAAAGTGAGAAGGTGTGTACTTTTTACTTCTCACTTTTTACTTCCCTGCACTTCCTACGGCAACTGCATCGCTTCGCGCACTTCGATCATGGTCTGTTCAGCAATGGCGCGCGCGCGTTTGGCGCCGTCGTGCAGAATGTCTTGAATCTTATTGGGGTCGGCGGCCAATTCGGCGCGTTTGGCGCGGAACGGCTCCAGATGTTTGTTAAGGTTGGCTGCAAAGCGCATCTTACAATCCACACAGCCGATGCCTGCCGTGCGGCATTCGCTGTTGATCATGTCTATTTCTTCCTGAGGAGAAAAAAGTTTGTGCATGGTAAATACATTGCACACATCAGGATTGCCCGGGTCGGTGCGGCGCTGACGTGCAGGGTCGGTGACCATTTCCTTCACACGTTTGACGGTCACTTCGGGTGTGGTCGCGAGTTCGATGTGATTGTTCAAACTCTTGCCCATCTTGTCTTTACCGTCAATGCCGACCACTTTCAGCACTTCGGTATGTTTCACTTGCGGCTCAATTAAGACCTTGGTCTTATAGCGATAATTAAAGGAGCGCACGATCTCACGCGCAAATTCGATATGCGGAGCCTGATCAATGCCGACGGGAACCACATCCGTTTTGTAGAGGACGATGTCAGCGGTCATTAAGACGGGATAGCCGACCAGCCCATAATTGATATTCTCAGGCTGTTGGCGGACCTTTTCCTTAAAGGTCGGCAGGTCGGTCAACTTGCCGAACTGTGTCACCATGGAAAGATAGGTATGCAACTCCATCACCTGCGGCACATGCGACTGCACAAAGATGATCGAATCTTCAGGGCGCATCCCGGCCGCGAGCCAATCCAGCGCCATTTCCATTGTGTTCTGTCTTAATTCCTGAGTGGTCTCCACCGTGGTCAGGGCGTGGACATCCACAATACAATAGACGCATTCATAATCTTCCTGCATCGCGACATAATTCTTCATCGCACCCAGATAATTTCCAAGATGCTGACGACCGGTTGGGCGCGCGCCCGAAAAAACTCTGCCTTTTTTTGCCATTCTTTATCCTTCAACCATTTTATGAATGAGATTGACGATCTCGCCCGCTTCTGCATGACGTTTCGCCTGTAATTTCGAGAAGACCAACTCCCCGTTCACGCTGACCTCGAACCTGCCCCCGTCCGAGGGAATGAGCGCCACCGACTGAATCACGTGCTCGTAACTTTTGAGCAGTTCATCCACCAGGCTCACGGCCCGGTTGGTGTAATGTCAGACTGCGCAGTAGATGATCTCGATGGTGAGCATGTGATTTCTCCGCTTTTAATAACGATCCTTCGGCTGCGGATTTCGCAAAAGAACGCTCAATCCTTCGCTCAGGATGTATACCACTTATGTTAGAAAATTATAACATGGCGCGTTCAAGGCTTGCCCCGGCCTGTCAACCGCGCTATAATCCCGCACGTTGTTCCGAAAGTTATGCAAGGAGAGAAAATTAAATGCCAGTCTATACTTATCGTTGTGAAGCCTGTGGGATCCAATTTGAGCGCCACCAATCCTTCACCGACACCCCATTAAAGACCTGTCCTGAGTGCCGCAAGAAGGCGCTTAAGAAAGTCATTACGCCGACCAAGATCATTTTTAAGGGTTCAGGTTTTTACGCGACAGATCACAAGTCACCTTCGGGAGACACATCCAGCGCAAAAAAAGCTGAAAAAGCCGAGAAAGCTGAGAAGAAGGAAAGCGCTTCCGCCAGTACGGAAAGCAAGCCTTCAAAGAGCGAGAGTTCGGAATAAAATAGGTTTTGAGAAAGCGCGGTGCAAATTGCGCCGCGCTTTTTGTTATCATTTTTTATGCAAGTAAACAAGGAGAAAACCTCATATGTCCATGGAAGATATTCTTAAAGCGCTTGTCGATTCCCGTCAACAGGGAACGGCCCAAAACGCAGCCGACCCGATGACCGATCTGATCGGCGGCCTGCTCGGCGGACAGTCACAAGGCGGGGTGAACCTGTCTGATGGTGTGGATGCTGGAGATGTGGCGGGTCTGCTCGGCGGATTTCTGAATGCAAGTCAACAGCAATCACAGGGTGCAAGTGCGCAACCATCACAGACGGCCGGTGTGAGCGGCATGATGGGCATGCTGGAAGCCGTCATGGGCGGCGGGCAAGGTGGAAGCCAGTCTGCGGCAAACGACCCGGTCATGCTGTTGCTTCAACCTTTCATTGAGCCGCTTGCAAAGAAAGCCAAAATTTCCCCTGAACTTGCCATGATCGTTGTCTCTTTTGTGGCGCATAAATTACTGGCTCACCATCCCGCTTCTGGCCGTGACTCAAATTCATTTAACTTTGAAGAGGTGTTCGATCAAATGGGATCGGGCAAGATCGACTCAAGTATTTTGGAAAACAGCGGCATGATCAAGGAACTCTCAAAGAAGACCGGTCTGGATGAAGCCACTGCCGCAAAAAGTTTGGATATGGCATTTGCCATGGTCGGTAAAGGCGCTTCCAATTTGATCGATAAAAATGCGAAGAAACCAACAGCCAAGCCTTCTGCCGCGGGTGCGGTTAAATCGTTTGGCGCTAAAGGCAGCGCGAGCGCAAAGAAGAAATAGATAAACAATAGAATCAAAAGAGCGAGGCCATCACGGTCTCGCTCTTTTTTTGCTTAAGATATTGCCTGAGTTTTTCGTACCCGTTTCAAGGTCCAGAAAGAAGCGAGGATCAGGGGGATCAAAGCGAATGCAGCGCTGATAAATGCCATCGTGTTATATCCCAGCGCGGCGAAGATAAATCCACTTCCCAAACTTCCAACAGCGGATGCGAGTCCGACGAGCAGGTCGTTGAAGCCTTGTGTGCGTGCGCGTTCGGCTGGGGAGAGTTGATCGGCCAGCAAAGTGGAGCCGCCCACGAAGCAGAAATTCCAGCCGAGGCCCAGCAAAAATAAGGCAACGCCCAGAGGCAGGACATCGGGAGAGATCGTGGCGGCGATGCAAGCTAGCACCAGTGTAGCCGAGCCAATAATGATGACCGGCCCACGCCCCCACTGATCCGCGAGGCGGCCCGAAATAATTGAAAAGGCGTACATGCCAAATGTGTGTGACGAGATGACCATCGAGATGCTGGTCAATTCGTGATGATGTCCGCGCATGTGCAGGGATGTGATGACCATGACCAACACCATGACCATTTGCCCGAGCACCATACTGACCAGCGCCACCATTGCGGCAGGCTGACTAAAGATCTGGAACATATTTCGCACCACCCGCGAGCGGACCTGTTTCTGGAAATTTTTCTGCAACTTGTTTTGCGATCTCGCGCGGATCGGGGCGCAACCCGATAAATACAACAACAGCCGCAATTGCAAACAACACCAGGCTGACAAGGTACGCACCCGCAAGTTCATCAATGCCCCATGAACCGATGATATTCCCCGCAGGCCCGGCAACGAACGGACCAACCACCGAGCCGACCGTGCCGCCGATGACGACGTTTGAGATCGCACGTCCGCGATGCTCGGGGCGGTTGACTTCTGCGGCTGCGAAACGACCAAGTTGAACTGCCGCGTTGGCAACTCCCATCAAGACCATGCCGCCCAGAAAGATCGGGAAGGAGTGAATGGCGATCGCGTAAAAGGCCACGCCGGAGCCAACAACACCGAGGCTTAAGCCGGTGGTCAAGCCATTGCGACGGTCAATCGCATCATAAACATAACCCCACATGAATGCAGCAAATGCGCCCGCCAAAAGATAGACTGCAGTTGGCACGCCCGCCCAAGTGGCATGTTGACTAAGCTCCTTGCCAACAATTGAATTCAGTGTAGATGCGGCGATAAAACCAGCCGATGCGAGAGATTGCTGTGCAAAGAGAATACCTGTAATTTTTCTGGCAATGGATTCGAGATTTGTCATTTACATTCCTTTAAAAAGATTTTCAACATTATACATATACATCAACTAAAACGACCCTGAGCATGGATACTCAGGGTCGTTATACTGATTACCGTCTACCGATTACTTCTTCTTACCTGCCTTCTTTTCAGCGACTTTCTCTTCACGTCCCATTGCATCCATCACAGCAACGGAAGCGATTTGAACAATGGCATTCACGTCGTCACCGGTTTGGAGTACATGCACAGGAGCGCCCACGCCCAACAAAATGGGACCGATGGCTTTGGCATTGCCAAGACGGGCCAAAAGTTTATAGGCAATGTTCGCCGATTCGAGTGATGGGAAGACCAACACGTTGGCATCCTTCACCGCGCTAAATGGATAACGTTCTTCTGTGATCTCCGGCATCACTGCGGTATCGGCTTGCATTTCGCCGTCTACACGCAAGTCAGGTCGGCGAGCTTTGATCAATTCCACAGCCTTGCGGACTTTATCTGAAAGCGGATGCGGTGTGGAACCGAAGTTCGAGAAGGAAAGGAAAGCCACATGCGGGTCGATCTCCAACTTGACCGCGTAATCGGCAGCGAGAGAAGCGATCTCAGCCAAATCTTCGGCAGTCGGGTCAATGTTGACGGTGGCATCGGTGAAGAGGAAAACTTTCTCTTCAAAGATCATAATGTACACACCTGCCGCACGCGCCACACCCGGAGCCGTGTGATGAATCTGCAAAGCCGGGCGGATCACTTCAGGATAATCAAAAGTGAGGCCGGAGATAAATGCATCTGCGTCACCCATCTTGACCATCAAGGAGCCGAGGATGTTGGGATCACGCGCCTTCTTGGCGGCGTCACTCATCATCATGCCCTTGCGTTGACGTAATTCATAATACGCTTTGGCGTATGCATCGATCTTGGAGAACTGATCCGGGTCAACAACTTGAGGCTTGTAATCCAGCCCAAGGTTCTTGACATGCTCGTCGATCACACTCTGACGGCCGATCAAAATTGGTGTGGCGATGCCATCTTCATTGATCTGATGCGCCGCGCGGATGATCTTCTGCTCTTCGCCTTCTGCAAACACCACACGCTTGGTCCCACCGGAAGTACGCGCCTTGTTCTGGAAGAAATAGCGGATACGTTCACCCTTGCCCTGACGATACGCCAGCTGCTCGCGATATTCATCAAGGTCAATGGTCTTGCGCGCCATACCGGTCTTCATGCCCATCTCTGCCACTGCGGGCGCTTCCCACAAAAGTACACGCGGATCCAATGGCTTGGGAATGATGTACTCGCGTCCAAACTTGATCGCTTCGCCGCCATAAGCGCGGATCACTGAATCTGGCACATCCTCTTTTGCAAGTGCGGCCAGCGCTTTTGATGCAGCGAATTTCATCTCTTCGTTGATACCCTTCGCACGTACATCCAATGCACCGCGGAAGATGAACGGGAAGCCTAATACATTATTAACTTGATTTGCGTAATCAGAACGGCCAGTGGCGATGATGACATCCTTGCGCGCTGCTTTCGCAAGCTCGGGCTTGATCTCAGGATCAGGATTCGCCATCGCAAAGATGATCGGGTCCTGCGCCATCAATTTGACCATCTCAGGGGTCATCACATTCGCAACAGAAAGGCCGTAGAACACGTCCGCGCCGCGTAAGGCATCGGTCAAGGTACGCGCATCGGTATCCACCAAAAAGCGTTCCTTATATTTATTCATATTTTCAGTGCGGCCTTTATAGACTACTCCCCTGCTGTCGCACAGCATAATATTTTCGCGCTTCACACCCCAGCGGATCGCCAACTCAGCACACGAGATCGCAGAAGCGCCCGCGCCGGAAATGACAATGCGGATCTCATCATGCTTCTTGCCAACAATCTCCAGCGCATTCGACAATGCCGCCGAGGAAATGATCGCGGTGCCGTGCTGGTCATCATGGAAGACTGGAATATCCAGCATCTTCTTTAGTTCTTCTTCGATGTAAAAACATTCGGGGGCTTTAATGTCTTCGAGATTGATCCCGCCAAAGGTCGGAGCGATCGCCGCGACCACTTTGATAATTTCATCGGGGTCGTGTGAATCCAATTCAATATCGAAAACGTCAATATCTGCAAATTTCTTAAAAAGTACAGCCTTACCTTCCATCACGGCTTACTGGCTAGAGCGCCGCGATCACCCAAACCTAAAATCGCCGTGCCGTTCGAGATGACAGCAACCAGATTCCCCTTCGATGTGTATTCGTAAGCGTCTTCAGGATTTTTCTCAATTTCCAAAACAGGTTCCGCCACACCGGGAGAATATGCCAAACCCAGGTCATGCTGTGTATCCATCGGTTTTGTAGGGACAATCGCCAGCTTGCCGGGTTTTCCTTTTAAGCGATGATATTCAAGAGCATCTTCACGTGTGATCTTAGCCATAGAGCCTCCAGTGATTTGATGAATTGTGGAAATTTCAAATACGACAATACTTGTAAATTATCGCATGAGTTGCCGAAAGCGAATAGTTCCTTTTGTCACATTTTTGGGCGATACCCTTAGTTCCATATATGTTCTTACCCCCGCTCAAGTGAAAAGTTATGGCATGCACCTGCTCTCTTCCGAATGAAATACACAGAAGCAATTGACTTTATCGGCAACTGGAAAAACGTCCCGAAGGCTGCCGTCAGGTGCTCAATTTACTCGAAATAAATCTTCGGGTCGCGGCCTTTCGATCATGCCTACTATCCATTATGCTTTTTTATTTTTCAAATGCCTTTTTTTGATGACCAGCATCCAATACAAGCCAGCCAATTGAGACAGGGTGCGAAGGATGCGCGAAGGGACAAAGAATTGAGAAACTCCATATTTCCGCGAATAATGATTGACCGGTATCTCGGCAAAGACATATCCGGCATCTTCGATTTTTTTCACAAGTTCCAGACAGATCGCACCGCTGACACTCTTCAAATCGATCTCTTCAAGGATATGCCTTGGGATCAGGCGAAAGTCACAATCTACATCGCGGATGTGGAGATGAAAGAGGAATTTTACAAAGTAGTGATATGCGCGCCCGATCAAAATGCGGATCAACGAATCATTACGCGATAATTTATATCCATTGACCGCATCAGCGCCACTGTGAAGAGCGCCAACCAGATTGACCAATTCCAATGGATTGTATTGAGAATCGCCGTCTGTGTAAAAGACCCAGTCTTTTGTGGCGGCAGAGAACCCGGTGCGCAAGGCTGCGCCGTAGCCTTGATTTGATGGATGAGTAATCACCCGCAGTTCAGGGTATCTGGTGGAGATTTCCGCCAGCATCGTGGATGTATAGTCCAGGCTGCCGTCGTTGACGACGATGATCTCAAAATCTTCAGTCACTTGATGCAATGCGATGGATGCGGCGGCGACCATGCTGGCAATTGTGCCTCCATCATTGAATGCCGGGAATACGGCGCTAATGCTGGAAATTTTTTTCTGTTCCATGCCATCTGTCATTTTTTACCAACTGCAATCACGCTCAAACCATAAGGCAGGCCGATATTGGCGGCCAAAGGCGCTTCACTGGTAAGGATGTATCTAAATAAGTTATTTAGAACGCCGGGGTTTAATGCAAGATCAGATTGACTTTCTTTGGGCGGGAAAATTCTTTCGCTTAATCTTTTTATCACTGCCACGGGAAAAAGAAACGTGTTGACATAAGATAAATGTTCCACACGAAAACCGCTTTGTTCAAGCAGATCATGAACAAGTTTTTTTGTGTAGCGGCGATTGGTATGCACGCTTTTATCATGCTGTCCGCGCAGCCAATCGTAGGCGGGCAGGCGCAAGAGGATGCGTCCGGTGGGAGTCAGGACGCGGAAAAATTCTTTTAAGGCGGCGCTTTCGCTGGAAACAGCCCGCTCGTAAAGAACGTCAAAGCTGGTAACAAGGTCAAAGGAAGCAGGAGCAAGCGGCAGGTTAAGCACAGATGCGCGTGCGAGGCGTGGCGCATTCCGCTTGCGGCAAAATTCCAAAGCCTGCGGATATAAATCCACGCCGGTCACCTTTCCGTATTCTGCGAGGTAGGTTGTCATGGCTGCGCCGGTTCCGCATCCGGCATCTAAAATTCTGAGGTTTGGAAGATGCACCCAACGGTTAAGCATTGTGCGCGTGATGGCTTCCATCCCCTGGTACCACCAGTGGCGATCTTCAACCTGATACATGAGCTGATATTCACGCGGATCCAATGGCGCGCTCTATGGAACCCGATAGGAAAGCAAAATTGTAGTGGCACAATCATATTGATATTGAAGCAACCCGCCGGGATGCGCGCGCGCCCACTCTTCCAGTTCTGGAATACGCTCAGGGCTGGCAATGATCGTTTCACCGGAGACCGGCGCCAACATATCGATTGGATCCGGGAAGTTTGTAATCTTCCTTTTTTCGCTCAGAAAATCTGTGGAGGCGTGACTTCCATAAAAATATAAATCATCGCTGAGCAGGTACACGGATAATTCGTTATCTATGGTTTTTACATAACTTCCCATGTACGATGCGAAACGATCCACCAGGCTATTGCCATAACGGCATTGCCCTGCGAAATCACCGTAATACGTCCATAGGTTAAAGATAAGCAGGCTGGTAAGAACGGCTGATACTGAAAACTTGTAGGCAACTCTTGTATTGTTATATCCGATCCCAAGCAATTCCAGAATTTGGTCAAGGCCTATCGCAGCCATAATTAATGCAGCGGGCAGCGCCATTAACATGCGGTACGAATCTGCAGAGGGGGGAATGGCAAATATTCCCACTGAAAAAGTAGCGCCCCAAAAATAACCGTTCAACAGCAAATATGTGGGGTTTCGAATCCGCCATAAGGCAATGACAAGCCCGGCTAAAAACAAAGTGCTGGAGATCATGCTCATCATGGGCGAGGATGACCCATAAAAATCGAAAGCAGGGTAATAAATCAGCGAAAGGAAGGCATGCACGAAACGGCCAAACAAAATCTCAAAACTGCCCTGGCCTGTTGCCTGCATGGTCTGTTCAAGCCAGCCGGATTGAAATGTTCCACCTTGTGAGAACCGATTAAAAAATTCACTGGAATTATTATAAAAATAAAAAGCTGAAGGCATGATTGTGGTCAGAAAGCCTCCCCAAAAAACCAGCGCCTGGGAAAAACGTGACCTAAACCATGGACGATAAAACAGAAAAGCGATCAACATATAGATCAACACCAACGCCATAATAAACTGGGCGGTCAAATAAACAGAAAAGTGGATCGCCAGCAAAATTCCGCCGAGAGCGGTCCTCCATGATTCGCGTTTTTCCAAACCACTGATCAGCAGATATAGCTCAAGCGGCGCAAGCCAGGTTCCATGAATATACGCAACAGATACAATGCGGCTGAAATGAATGTGAGAATGTGAAAAAGCCAGAATAATAATCGTGATGAAAGCGATCCTGCGTCCGCCGATCCAGCGTGCCAGAAGATAAAGTGAAGGAATTGCCAGTGTGCCGCCGATGGCTGGCAGCAATCGCAAGGCGAAAGAATTAACTCCAAAGAACCGCAGACAAAGATTGATCAATTGCATATACATGGCGCCAAAGTTTTCCCACAAGGCAAAAGGATTGGCGAGCAAGCCGGTGGAAGTCTCCTGCGCGAAAATTCCGATCAAGCCTTCATCCCCATCGAGGATGCGCGGGATTTGTCCCAGGCGATAAAATCGAAAAGCTGCGGCAAACAATGTCACCACGGCCACGGCCATGATCTCATTGCGGTTTTTCTTTATCCATGCAAACAAGACATTTGCTGTAAGAGAAACATTAAAAAATGCATACGTATAAGCCCCTGCACCCAACAACCAGATGGTAACCACGGGAATGTAATTAATCCGCGTAAACAGCATAAAATTTGCTGTTGCTCCGGTAGCCAAAATGGAAAGTAAAAATGCAGCCAGAACCCAAAATGACCGTTCTTGAAAAATAAACCAGGTGGATATTTTTTGCAAAAAACCTGCCGGGCGAATCAACTGGCTCAGAGCCAAAACAAAGACCCCAAACACAGCCAGCCATGTATAAGGCGGAAATACTCCCGTAGTATCCACCTGGTTTGAAAAAATCAAAAACTGGCTGAGCAGGATAAAAAAGATACCCAGAAAAGCGACAAACCGCCGAATGTTGTTGTTATCTCCCCCGCTCTCAGGTGCTTCCATCATCGATACCTCCGTGTAATGAATAACCTACATCCTTATCATTCAAGGGCACAAACACGATTTGTATTCAAGAGAAATTTTATTATACCGAAAAAACAGGCGGGATGGCCTGATCTTCCCTCACCTTGTTACACCGCTTTTTATACCAGCCAAAGAACTACCGCTCAATTTTTGATATAAACTCAAAATGTTAACAAATCGTAAAATTCATGTATAATTAAGGAAATCCTAATCTTTGGGATCTGACTTAAGAAACTTCCGCCGTTCGCGGCCTTGCTCGAAACTGACTGGAAACTGGTGTACGATCCTCCCCCAATAAATGGGAGTTACTTTGTGAAGTCTATTTAGGACATTTTTTGAGACGCAGACTGGCTTCACCTCATACCCTGAGCTGTATGTGACGTAATCCGTCATTTACTTTGATTTACCTCCATCGCCTCTTACTGGACGTGGAGCCTGCTCAGCCATCCCAGACATTTTCCACAGCCAAGGCCGACCCCAAAGAATCGGAGACCTTGGCTGTGTGCTTTTAAATGAAAAAGATAACCGCCATTTCCGTGCAAAAGAAAAATTCCAACCGGGTCAATATTTACCTTGATGGCGAATTCGCCTTTTGGTCTGGCACACCATCACCGCCGCATGGCTCAAGAACGGCGACATGCTGAGTGATGAAAAGATCGCAAAAATCCTTTCAGAAGACATGCGTGAATGGGCATATCAACAAGCCCTGCTCTACTTAAGCTATCGCGCCCGTTCTGAAAAAGAAATACAGCAAAACCTGCGCAAGCACGAAGTTCCTGAAGATGTGATCGAAGGGACAATTGAAAGACTTCGTACAGCAGGTCTTGCCAACGACAATGAATTTGCCCAGGCGTGGGTGGAAAATCGCAGTACATTCCGTCCGCGTAGTAAACGAGCCCTCACGGTGGAGTTACGCCAAAAAGGACTCGATAACGAAACAATTCAGGCATCTCTATCCGATGTGGACGAAGAAGCCCTCGCCTACGAAGCAGGCTTGAAACGAGCGACCCGGTTCAAAGGTCACGAGTGGAGCGAGTTTCGTAAAAAGTTAAGCGAGTTTCTTGCCCGTCGTGGATTTTCCTACTCCGTCATTGCCACCATCGTCTCCAGAATTTGGAGCGAAACGAACGCGGAGTCACAGATAAATAAAAACGAGGACATATCATGAGCCCGATTCTTTTCTTTTTTATAGATTTTATAACGCTGTTGATCGGCGTTGCCGCAGGTTATTTTTTCCATCGCTATCAAGCCGACCAGGCCGCCAAAGCGCGGAATGAAAAAGCCGATAACATTCTCAAGGTTGCCAGCGAGCAGGCACGCCTGATCGAAAGCGGCGCGCGTGATAATGCCGCCAAACTTATCAAAGGTGCCGAAACTGATCTTAAGGAACGACGTGCCGAGTTAAATCGTGAAACAGAACGACTCGACAAACGCCGCGGTGAGTTGGACAGCCGCTTCGACAAAATGGAACAGCGCGAACAAACCTTGAACAAGCGCCAGTCACAAGTAGACAAACGCGCCAACGACATCGACAAACTCTACGAAGATCAGATCAAGAAACTGGAATTCATTGCCCAGATGACTCCGGAAGATGCCCGCAAAGATCTGTTCGCGGCAGTTGAAAAAGAAGCCCGCGGCGACATGGCACGTATCATCCGCCAGATCGAAGCCGAAGCACGTGAAGAAGGCGAGAAGCGCGCCCGCAAATTGATCGCGGATGCAATTCAGCGTGTAGCTTCAGAGCACGTGGCCGAAGTGACCCGCGCCGTGGTCACCCTGCCCAGCGAAGAAATGAAGGGACGCATCGTTGGCCGTAACGGACGCAACATCAAAGCCTTTGAACAGGCCGCCGGTGTGGATGTGATCGTGGACGACACTCCCGATTCTGTCACCGTCTCCTGTTTCGACTCTGTCCGCCGTGAAATTGGCCGCCGCGCATTATCAAAACTGATCCTTGATGGACGCATTCATCCGGCGCACATCGAAAAGATCGTCGAAGATGAAACCAAAGCTGTTGAAAAGATCATTAACGAAGCGGGTGAACAAGCCGCCTATGAAGCGAATGTCACCGGTTTACACACCGAAGTATTACGCATGATGGGACGTTTGAAATTCCGCACTTCGTATGGGCAGAATCAACTCGCCCACGCAGTGGAAGTTTCCAAACTGGCTGGCATTCTCGCTGCAGAACTTGGTGCGAATATTGAGCTTTCCAAACAAGGCGGCTTCCTGCACGATATCGGCAAAGCCATGGATCACAATCAGGACGGCACACACGCCGGCCTCGGCGCGGAATACTGCAAACGGTATGGCGTCAACCCGATCGTGGTCAATGCCATCGCAGCCCACCACCACGAAGTGGATCAGGATACCGTGGAAGCGGTCATCGCTGAAGCCGCTGATGCCATCTCCGGTGCGCGCCCCGGTGCCCGTCGTGAAGACCTGGAAGCCTACATCAAACGCATCCGCTCGCTTGAAGAAATGTCCATGTCCTTTGAAGGCGTGCAGCAAGCCTTCGCCATTCAGGCAGGACGCGAAGTGCGCATTCTCGTCCGACCCGATCAAATTGACGACCTCTCCTCTGCCAGGCTGGCACGTGACATTGCCAAGAAGATCGAAGAAACCATGCAATACCCCGGTCAAATTCGTGTGACCGTGATCCGCGAGACAAGAGCTACTGAATACGCAAAATAATCCGCCTTACAAGGGTATTACGAATGAAAGTCCCCATTTCTAAAGATGCTACAATCACGGGAATGAAATCAAATTTCCGCTCGCATCTGGTGAAATGGGGACTTGTTTTTGGGCTGACTCTGCTGTATGCGTTCGGCGCTTTTTTTTTAATGCCAATCTTTGGACCAGTGATCACCGCTTTTAGCATATTCCCGATTGCGGCGGTCAGTTGGTATTTTGGCACGGTCTGGGGCATCATTGCAAGTTTGACCGCAATCGGTTTCAATCTGCTGCTGGCTGCCAATACCGGTGATTTTCCAGGAGCCCCCAATCAGAAATATTTTCTACTGGGAAGCATCCTGCTTACATTTGCCGGCATCAGCATGGGGGTGCTCAAAAAAAAATATGATGAATATCTCCATACCAACGCACAACTCCGCTCACGTGAAAATTTCCTCGCGTTATTAAACAACATGACCCGCTCCATCATCATCGAGCAGAATTTTGACCGCATGATGCAAACCCTTGCAAAAGACCTGACCACCCTGCTTGAAGCGGATAGCTGCTACATCACCCGTTGGGACTCGCTCAAAGAACAGGTTTTTCCTGTTGCCGCAAATGTATCACCTGAAAATCCTTTTTTTAAAGTAGAGTACCTAAAAGGGGAAAAAAATCTGACTACCTCGGCGCTCAACGCGGGGCACATTCTTATCGTGGAAGATACGCTGAATACAGAATTATCCAGCCCGCGCATCATCCAGAAATTCCCCGAGAAGTCCTTTATCAGCATTCCTTTGATCTACGGGGAGCATAAACTTGGCGCCGTAATTGCCGGATTCAACCAATCTCATCAATTCACAACAGAAAAGATCGAACAGGCCGAACAAGCCAGCAACCAGATCGCACTCGCCTTGTGGAACGCACAGCAGGAAATGGAACTTCAACGCAATTTACGCGAAGCCAAAGCCATCTCAGATATTGCGCTTGCGCTCAGCGAAACCGAACGCATCGGCCTGGATAATGTACTGCAATTAATAGTGGTCTCAGCCAAAGAACTGATCTCCAACACAGAACAGGCTGTCATTCACCTGCTTGATGACAAGGAACAAATCCTTACCTACGGAGCCGTGATCGGATTTGACGACCCCGATGGAGGCAAAAAGAAAATGCGCCTGGGCGAAGGGATTGCCGGGCAGGTGATCTTGAGCGGAGAAACAATCAATATCTCAGACGTAAAAACCGACCCGCGTTTTATCAAGCTCGGAGCAGAACCAACCTACCGTTCCCTAATGGTCACCCCCGTACTAAGCGGCAAACAAAGACTCGGCACGATCAGCATTCAAAGCAGCCTGCCCTTCGCATTTGACACAAATGACATCAAACTATTAACCCAGTTGGGAACACAAGCCTCCATCGCCATTGAAAACGCCCACCTACTGCAAAGTACACAACAGGCTTTAAAGGAATCCAATGCGCTCTATCGTGTCAATCAGGGGTTGGTCACCTCTTTAGACCCTGATGAATTGCTGCAAGACACAGTGGAACTCCTGCAAAAAAACTTTGATTATCACTATGTCCAAATTTATGTGGCAGACCCCGAAAGCGGAGATTTTGTCATGCGCGCCGGAAGTGGAAAGATCGGAGCGCAATTAAAAGCCCGCGAACACCGCATCGCAGCTGGCGAAGGCATTGTTGGATACACAGCAGAAACCGGCTCCTCCTTCTTTACCAATAACGTGGATGATGTCGCTTCGTTCACACGCAACCCGCTTCTGCCAGACACAAAATCCGAGCTGGCAATTCCCGTGAAAGCAAATGGAACAATTTTAGGATTACTCGATATTCATCAAGTGCCCCCCAAGTATTTATCACAACGCGATATACAATTGGTGAGCGCAGTGGCAGATCAACTGGCAGTGGCACTGCAAAAAGCAGACTTGTACGAAACCCTGCAAATCTCCCTGCAACAGGAAAAAGCCATCCGCGATCAACTGGTGCAAAATGAACGACTGGCCGTGATGGGACGTTTGCTGGCAACCGTATCACACGAACTGAATAATCCACTGCAAGCCATACAAAACGCTTTATTCCTCCTTAAGGAAGAAACAAATTTTTCAACGCAAGGCAAACAAGACCTTGAGATCGTGCTGGCAGAATCAGAACGCATGGCAAGCATGATCGAACGCCTGCGCGCCACCTACCGCCCAATTCAAGTGGAAGATTTTATCCAGACTCAAATTAATAACATCATCGAAGATGTGTACGCGCTCATCTCCACTCACTTGCGGCATAATCAAATTACCTTTGAGTTTCACCCCGACCCCAGCCTGCCATCCATTCCGGCGCTGGCAGATCAGATCAGGCAGGTGGTCTTAAATCTATTAATGAATGCCGTGGAATCAATGACAACAGGTGGAAAATTAACTGTTGGCACCTCTTTTTTACACGACACAAACGAAATACTTTTTACGGTTTCAGACACCGGCAAAGGCATTGCACCCGACCTGCTGCCCAATATCTTCGAAGCATTTGTTACAAACAAGCAAAGAGGCACAGGGCTCGGCCTTACCATTTCGTATGATATTGTGATGAAACATAACGGGCACATCACAGCAGAGAATTGTTCCACGGGAGGCGCAATGTTCAGCGTTTGGCTTCCAACCTATAATGGAGAGATCTTTAAATGAGCAACATGGGGCATATTCTCATCATAGATGATGAAGCAACACTGCGCCAAACACTGGCGCGCATCCTGCAACAGGCGGGCTTTGAAGTATCCACGGCTGAGAACGGAGATCAGGGAATTTCATTTTTAAAAACCACAAACTTTGATCTGGTATTCATGGACATCCGCATGCCCGGCATCGCCGGATTGGATGCGCTCAAGATCATCCACACCTCGCATCCCAACCTGCCGGTTGTGCTCTTTACAGCCCAGCCTGATTTGAATTCAGCCGTGGAAGCATTAAGAAATGGCGCAACCGATTACCTGTTAAAACCTCTCAAACCGCAAGCCATTATCGAACGCGCACAAAGCATTCTTGCAGGTCAGAAAAAAGAAAAACGCAAACGCGAACTCGCAGCCCAGATCGAAGCCTTGCAAACCGAGCTTAAGATTCTTGAAAATGGCGGCGATCTTCAAACCAACACGACGCAGCCGCTCACCACAAGCACAGATCGTTTTCTAAAACGCGGCGCTCTGGTATTGGATCTGCACACCCGCCGCCTTGTTATTAATGAACAATCCATTAACATCCCCCCCACTTCATTTGATTATCTGCTTGTCCTCGCGCGCCACTCACCGAATATCGTGAATTATCAAACGCTCGTGGTCGAAGCGCAGGGCTATCAGGCCGAAGCGCGTGAAGCGCAGGAACTCACCAAATGGCACATCCATCAATTGCGGCAGGCCATTGAAGAGGATGCACATGCACCGTCCATTTTGATCAACGTGCGCGGGGCGGGCTACCGTCTTGTGGCGGATTAAACTCTCAGCGCTGATTCTTTTCATTGGAATAAGACCCGCTTCCGGCTTAAGCTGGAAGCGGGTTTTTCGTCGCAGGCTCCCAAACTTTTACCAACTTTTACATTCCTCTCCCTAACGTCTAAAAACGGGTTTTGGCAGATAATGGTCTTAATGACTACTCCAGCAGACACCCCCAAAGACCAGATTCGTATCCTTGTTGTTGATGATCACCCAAACACAGCGACGACGTTGGCGCGCGCATTGTCGCAGCTTGGGCCTGTTGTAGATGTGATCTCAGCGACCAGCGGGCACGAAGCCCTTGAAAAAGTAAAGACTCACGGCGTGGATATTCTCTTTACCGATATGATCATGCCTGAAATGACCGGCCTCGAATTGATCGAGAAGATGAACAATCATCCAGCCGGCCGACCCGCGTATACATATCTTGTCACAGCGTATGATGTGCCCGGGCTGAAAGTGACAGCGCAGCGATTGAAAGTAAATGAAGTGATCGTGAAACCTGTGCGCCCCGAACGGATCTGCCAAATTGCAACAAACGCCATTGAAGAAATGAAACTCTCCACCCGGCCAGTGAGAAATATTGCGGTGGGAAAGAAAAAATTTAAAATTCTTGTGGCAGATGACCGCCCTGACAACATCACCTTATTAACCCGCTATCTGGAATATGAAGGGTATCAACATATTGCGGCACGCGATGGTCTGGAGGCACTGGACAAGGTGCGCGATGAATTACCCGACCTCGTTTTGTTGGATGTGAACATGCCGCACAAGGACGGATTCACCGTGCTGGAAGAAATTCGTGCAGATGTTGCAGTTGCTCATATTCCGGTCATTATTTTAACCGCCGCACGCCTTGATCCTTCAGATGTGCAATCTGGTTTAAATCTTGGCGCAGATGATTATGTAACCAAACCATTTGACCGTCATGAATTGATGGCGCGTATCCGCACAAAATTGCGTGTGAAAGAAGCGGAGGATGTGATCCGCCGCCGTAATCGCGAGTTGAATCTTTTGCCTGAGATCGGCAAAGAGTTGAGCGCGCGCACAGACATCAAAGACCTGGCCAATGTATTGCTAAAACGCACCGTGGAAACACTCGGAGCGCTTCAGGGAAATATGATCATTCTGGGTTCTGAAAATGAGGTTCAACAAAATTATCAGTTTTCGTTATCAGTTGTTGAATCCGCAGACAGCCCAATGACCATCCCGGAGAGATTGCTGAAACATATCAATGAGTCACATCAGGGTTTGATCATTGAAGATGCGCACAACGATCCGCTGTGGCAGACCGATCAACAGGATGTAAATATTCATTCGGTGGTGATCGCGCCGCTACATGGCCGCAAAGACCTGCTGGGTTTGCTGATCCTGACGCACGAACAGGAAAGTTATTTCAACCTGGATCATTTACTGCTGCTGCAAGCCATTGCCAGTCAGGCGGCCATTGCCATTGAGAATGCGCGTTTGTATACAAATGTGGCACAGGAACAAAAACGGCTTGCGGCTGTACTGCAACATGCGGCAGAAGCGATCTTGATGTTCGATGAGCAGGGAAGATTAAGTTTGTTAAACCCTGAAGGCGAAAAACTATTTACAGATTTTAAAGCAAATATCAATCAGGTCTTACCCGCCGGTCATGGATATGATGCATTTATTCAATTATTGGAAGATGCTCGTTTATCACATGTGGCAATATCAGGGGAAGCGCTCTGGCCCGATCAGCGAACATTTGTTGCATTGATCACGCCGATCGAAGATGGCGGTCAGGTGGCGATCCTGCACGATGTGACTCACTTCAAGGACCTGGAACGGGTAAAAAATGAGTTCATTGCGACCGCATCGCACGATCTAAAAAATCCCATCACGACCATTGCCGGTTTCAGTATGTTGTTAGGCCATGCCGGGACGCTTAATGAACAGCAGCAGGATTTCGTAGACCGTATTCAGAATGCGGCACAAACCATGACCGAGCTTGTCCAAAACATGATGTCACTCGCACAAATGGATCTGGAAGCAACTGCAAAACATGAACCAATGGAAATGGGAAAATTCCTCGCTGAAACGGCGCATGAAATTATACCCCAGGCAAAAATTAAGGAACAAAAACTTTCTGTCCTACCCCTGACTGAAATCATTCATATAGATGGCGAACCGCTGCAAATGCGTCAGTTGTTTCGCAACCTGATCGGCAATGCGATCAAGTACACCCCAAAAGGCGGCGAAGTGACACTCACAGCAAAAATAATGGATACCCAGGCGTTGATCGAAATAAAAGATAACGGCTATGGCATCCCGGCATCAGACCTGCCTTTTATCTTCGATCGTTTTTATCGTGTACGAAGCGGAAAAAATAAAGAAGAAGAGGGGAACGGACTCGGATTAGCAATTGTGAAATCCATTATTGAACAGCACAATGGACAGATCAGCGTGGAAAGTGAACCTCAAAAAGGGACAAGTTTTAGTCTTTCATTCCCCATCCTATTCAATCAGGCAGCGGCCATTTAAAACAAGGAGAATTTCATGAACAAAAAGAATTTGAACTCAATTGGTGTTTTGATCGTTATCATCGCAATTTTCATTAGCGCCTGCGGCAATCAAGCCGCTCCTGCTCCAGCAGACAAGGTAACGGTTCAGTTAAGCTGGTTTCATGGTGTGGAGTATGCCGGGTTCTATACTGCAGTGGAAAAAGGCTACTACAAAGCGGAGAATATTGAAGTCGTTTTGAATGCGGGCGGCCCTGAAATTAATCCAATGGATGAAGTACAAAATGACAAGGCTCAATTTGGCATTACCAGCGGCGACAGCATCATCATTGCCAAAGCCAGCCAGCAGAATTTTGTATCTGTAGCCACGATTTTCCGTGAAAATCCACTGGCGATCACATCTCTGACAAAAGATAATATTCAAAAGCCGGAAGATCTGATCGGAAAAACTGTCGGCGTTTACTCACTTGATCTGACAAATTTCTTCGACATGCCCTTCCTCGCGTTCTTAAGCCGCACCGGGCTGGAGCGCGGCTCAATGAAATATGCGCTGATCGAAGATTTCCAAGGCGCCAATGAAATCAAAGCCGGAAACATGGACGCCATGAGCGGCATGTTCGCCACAGATCAACAGGTTATGGCAAAGGATGCCGGTGATGAATTGAATTTCATCTACTATAAAGACTATGGCTATGATGTGTACATCAACACGATCTTTGTAAAGGAAGAACTTACACAAAGCAGCCCTGAATTAATTACCCGCTTTCTGCGCGCTACCATGAAGGGCTACGAATATGCAATTGAAAACCCTGAAGAGGTCGCCGGCTTCGCAGTTAAATATGATTCAACTTTGGATCTTGCCTATCAGCAAAATGTAATGCAAGCACAGATTCCATTCATCAACACTGGCGATGCCCCGATCGGGTCCATGGATGACGATGTTTGGAATACAACACAGGATATTCTTTTGGAATTCGGACTGATCAAAAAAGCAATTGACTTGAGCACAGTCCATACAAACGAATTTCTTGCCCCTTAAACAGCTTGATTTCTTATAGCATATATAAAAGAGGTCATCATGAGCAAAAAAATTGGGAATCCCATCAGCATTTTGATTATTGCCATCGCACTCCTGCTGAATGCCTGCAGCCCTGCCAAAGACAAAGTGACTGTTCAACTTAGTTGGTTTCACAGCGCAGAGTTTATAGGCTTTTATACCGCTGATCAGCTTGGATATTACAACGACGAGAATTTAGAGGTAGCTCTGGTCGCTGGCGGACCGGAAACCGACCCGATCGCAAGTGTCTTTGAGGGAACATCCCAATTTGGGGTTACCCCCGGCGACTCGATTATCCGCGCTCAGTCTGCAGGTCAGGAACCAGTAGCCATTTCAAGCATCTTCCGCAAAAGCCCGTTGATCGTCATGGCACTGGCCAATAGTGGAATTAGCACACCTCAAGATTTGGCAGGAAAAACGGTTGGTGTTGTTTCCCCCGGCTTGGATACAACCTGGGATATCCAATTCATCGCCATGTTGAAAAAGGTGGGCGTGGATCCTGCGAGCATCACCTTTGTTCCCAATGAGGAATTTTATAGCGCGGCGGATCTGCACACCGACCGGATGGATGCCACCAGCGGCACATTCTCAACCAACGAGCTTGTTCAAGCCAAAATTGATGGCGAAGATGTTGTTCCGATCTACTATGGAGATTATGGTGTAGAGTTCTACAATAACCTGATCTTTACCGATGCCAAATTGATTTCCAGCGACCCGGAATTGGTTCAACGTTTCATCCGTGCCACTCTGAAAGGATATCAATATGCGGTTGAGCATCCACAAGAGGTGGCAGCCTTCACGCTTAAATATGACGAGAGCCTGGATGTCGCCTTTCAACAGGCAACCATAGAAGCTCAAATCCCCCTATTGGATACCGGTGACGCTCAAATTGGATGGATGGAGGAAGATATCTGGAATAACACACAAGCCATTTTATTAGATCAGGGCTATATCATATCTCCGATTGACTTGACAAAAGCTTACACAAACGATTTCATCAAATAAAAGATCAAAATAGACTGACTGTCGTTTCCTTTCAAAACGACAGTCAGCTTTTCCGTCCTACTTGCAATACTTAACCAGAATTCATCTGCAACGCACTTTATTGATTTTTTATAATAGACTATAAGGTATCAGTAATACGTATCAAATATTGGCAACATAATGATTGGAGGCTGTAATGACCATCAATGCTATTCCTGGCGGAGCTAACAACAAGCCTGCTCACAATAAGCGGACAGGCACACTGTCACTCCGCAATCGCTTGTTGATCACATTTCTTTTACTGGCGGCGCTGCCTGTGCTTCTTACAGGCATCATATCGGGCTTGATCAATGCGCAAGGTTTGAGAAATGCCTCGCTGGCACAATTAACCTCAGTTGCCCAATTGAAGGCGAGCGAAATTGATTCATGGGTATCCACGCTTCAAACCAATCTTGATCTGGTGCTGCAGGGCAGGGATCTCAGTGAAAATATGAGCGCGGTTCTGAAAAAAACAGCGGATGCAGAAACAGCCAGAACAAGCTTGCGAAATAGATTCAATTCCGTCAACAAAACAACCGGGTATTTTGAAGAACTATTCATCCTTGATAGAGAAGGTGTGGTTGTTGTATCCACCAATACTTCACAGGAAGGCAAGATCTATTCAACCCAAGCCATTTTCCATGAAGGGTTGAAGGGAAGTTACCTTACACCGCCAGCTTATGATATTTCCCTGTCAAAGTATTCGATCGTCTTTTCACAGCCCATTCAAAGCATAAGCGGCGAAGTGATTGGAGTGTTGGCAGGCCGCGCCAATCTGGCGGTTCTTGACCAGATCATGCTTGTGCGTGCAGGCCTCGGTGAAACCGGTGAGACCTATTTGGTGGGTGCAAATTATGCATTATTGAGTCAATCCCGTTTTGAAAATTTCAAAATTGGCGAAACCTACATTCGTACAAATGGCACAAGAAACTCGATCGAAACACAGTCCACAGGTGCAGACCTCTATAACGACTACAGAAATGTCCCTGTTCTGGGATCATATCTATGGATCCCGGAACTACGCATTGCCCTTATCGCTGAACAGGATCAAAGTGAAGCCCTGCAATCATCGAATCGAGCATTTGGCATCACCCTGGGATTGATGGTGCTTACGCTCATTATTGCCGCATTTGTAGCCTTCCTGGTGACGGGGAGTATTACAACTCCAATTTCTCAGCTTGTGACAATCGCAGAAAATGTCACTTCAGGAAACCTCGAATCCGTTGCCTATGTTGAAAGAAAAGACGAAATCGGCGTGCTCGCCACAGCCTTCAATACAATGACCAGCCGTTTGCGTGAGCTGATCGGTTCACTCGAACAACGCGTGGCAGACCGCACCAGGGCGCTCGCCACCTCCTCTGAAGTAAGCCGCCGTTTATCCACTATTCTCGATCAGAAAGAATTGGTAAATGAAGTTGTAAATCAGGTTAAGAACGCATTTGGCTATTACCATACTCAAATTTACTTTATTGATGAATCCAATGAAAACCTGATCATGGCCGGCGGCACAGGGGAAGCTGGCGAAATGATGCTGGCCCAATTCCACAAAGTTGCAAAAGGACGCGGTCTGGTGGGACGCGCAGCAGAAAGTAACCAGGTGGTGCTGGTATCCAACACATCACAAAATCCTGAATGGCTGCCCAACAAATTATTACCCGATACCAGATCTGAAGTTGCAATTCCGATCTCTGTCGGCAATGAAGTGATGGGCGTGCTTGATGTGCAACAAAACATCATAGACGGCTTACAACAGGAAGATATCGACTCGCTTCAATCCATTGCCAATCAAATCGCGGTTGCGCTTCAAAACATTAAATCTACAAAAGCGGTAGCCAAGCGTGCCGTTGAGCTGCAAACAGTTGCCCGTATTAGTACCGTTGCAGCCACAATTAGTGATGTTCAAAAAATGCTGGAATCCGTTGTTCACCTAACACAACGCGGGTTTGGCCTGTATCACGCCCATGTATTTCTATATGATGAAAATAAAGACCAACTTGAAATCACTGCTTGTGGTTACAAAGAAGGAGATGAGCACGAAGGTACACACGGAACAACAATCATCCCGCTTGTTCAGGAACAATCACTCGTGGCACGCGCAGCCCGCACCAGACAAGCCGTTATCATCAACAATGTGCGCAATGAGTCAGGCTGGCTGCCCAACCCGCTACTTCCAGACACAGCCTCTGAGTTAGCTGTCCCCCTAATCGTTGGTAATCAACTTCTTGGCGTGCTGGATGTACAGTCAGACCGTCTCAACGCATTCTCTGATGAAGACGCTGATGTTCAAACGACACTGGCTTCACAAATTGCAGTTTCCATTCAAAATGCGCGCGCACTCTTTCAAACACAACGACAGGCAGAGCGTGAAACTGCGGTGAACTTGATCACGCAAAAGATTCAAAACACAACCAGCATAGAAGCAGCTCTTCAAATGGCGGCGCGCGAATTGGGTCACGCCATGGGAATGAAATCAACCTTGATAACACTTGAATCTGAAACATTATCCGAAAACCAAACAGAACTGAAAAACAAAATGAGAGGCGGCTAATGAACGCACCAATTTTGGAAAAGAATAGCTCTCAAAACAACAGACCATTCATTATCGCCGTTGTCTTTCTTGTGGCAATCCTGGCAAATTTTATCCTGAGCTTGTTCCTGGGCTTTCGAACCGGCGAATGGCAGCAATTTGTCCGCGCAGGAGTTGTATTTGCATTTGGTGTTGCAACAACCATTGCCACCTTGCAGATTCGACGTGGACGTTCCGAGTTTGGGATTTACCTGATCCTATACAGTTTTCTGGCTTCGTTGATTGGAACAGCGCTTCTGCTTGCCAACTTTGGGCTGATACTGGGTCTGATTGAAATTCTTCTTACTGGCATTGTGGCAACCCTGGTGTTTTCACGCCCAAAATCTCTTCGGATGATTGGCATCGCAATCATTGCTGCAATAATCACATTTGGTTTGGACTTCTTCCCGCTTTCCTACCGTATACCAGCGCCATCAACGCTTACAAAAGGGTTGCCGATCATTGCAGGAGCAGTAATTCTGGTTCTTGCAGGTTTGGCCATCTGGCAAACAATGAATGGCAAAAGTCTTCGCAATAAGATTCTCGTCCCAATTCTGGCTATTTCAGCAGTAATCCTCAGCGGCATTATTGCAATTGGCGCCGTCCAAACAAATCGAAGCATCATCGCCTCGGAAAATGAACGCCTGTTAAATTTGAATGAGATATTCAACAATCGCATCTCCCTCCTGGAGGACTTTTCTGTTGCCCTCGCTACCGAAGTTGCTAATAACCCCGTAGTACAAGAAGCCTTCGCCAACAAAGACCGCGAACGTTTGATCGAGTTAACGCTCCCCTCCTATTTAATTCTTAACCAGCAATATGATATTCCTCAATATCAATTTCACCTTCCCCCTGCCACCTCATTCCTGCGCCTCCACCAATTGGATCAATATGGAGATGATCTTTCTTCATTTCGCTCCACAGTAGTAGCAGCCAACGCAGAAAAAAAGCCAATCGCTGGCATTGAAATTGGACGAGGCGGTTTGGGCGTGCGCGGTGTTGTACCAGTCAACTACCAGGGAACACACACCGGAACTGTTGAATTTGGCTTAAATATTGACCAGACCCTCTTGAATGAACTTCAAACAAACTATGGGGATGAATGGCAAATTCTGCTTCTGAAGGAACCAGCAGATATTGCCACTTTCGTATCCACCCGGGCCGATATTATCCCTCCTCAACCAGATCTGGTTTTCCAGGCCAGCACAAGTGAAACGCCCGTCTTTTCATCACTCGCAGGATACAACAAAGCGCTGAACGGTGAAAATAACCTCGAGATCGTCTCTTTTGACGGTGTAAGCTATGCAATTCTAAGCTCACCGCTGTATGATTTTTCAGGAAACATCATAGGCATCATAGATATCGTTTCAGATCAAGCAGTCATCACGCAACAACAAAATCAACAGACAACAACCCTGATTGCAGTATTAATCGTAACAATGTTTTTAATTGGCACGACAGTCTACTTTCTTGTAACAAAAATCCTTGATCCGATTACCCCCTTAACAAAATCAGCACAAGCAATCGCCGCAGGAGATCTAAACCAAACAGTCCTTGTAAGTAGTCAGGACGAATTGGGCGTGTTGGCACAAACATTCAATCAGATGGCGGCAGAACTAAAGAATCTGTTTGGCACTCTGGAACAACGTGTGGAAGCCCGTACCAAGGATCTTGAAACTGTGGCTGAAGTGGGAACCGCCACAGCCACCATTTTGGATACCAATCAACTCCTGCAAGCCGTGGTGGATCTCACAAAAGAACGCTTTAACCTCTACCACTCACACATTTATCTATTGGATGAGGATGGTAAAAACCTGGTACTGGCACGCGGCGCGGGCGAGCCTGGCCGTCAGATGAGAGAAAAGGGACTCTCCATCCCGCTCAATCAGGCGCAATCATTGGTGGCACGTGCCGCCCGCGAACGAAAAGGCGTTACCGTGAATGACGTAACCCAGGAGCCGGACTTCCTGCCCAATCCGCTGCTGCCCAATACGCGCTCCGAGCTTGCCGTTCCCATGATCGTCGGTGGAAAAGTGATCGGCGTCTTCGATGTGCAGTCGGATGTAGTTGGACGCTTCACAGACGCAGATATCAATGTTCAAACTACTATGGCAGCGCAGGTTTCCACCTCCATTCAAAATGTACACTCCTTTGAACAATCCAAAGCGCAGGCTGATCTGGAGTCACTGGTAAACACCATTGGGCAAAAGATCCAACGCTCCACATCCATCGAAGAAACACTGCAAATCGCCATCCGCGAACTAGGTTCATCCACTGGCGTCGTACGCGTGCAGGCAAAAATCGGCCGCTCAAATGGCGACAACTAGACAGGAACAGTGATATGAATAATTCCTTATCTCACAACCCAACTAATCAACCTGCCCAAGGCGAATCTATAAATAGACAACGTGTATTTTGGGCGTCGATCATCTTCACAGCCGTTGCCGCCATATCGTTTGTATTTTCCTTCTTCCTGATCGGCGGGTCACCGGTCTGGCAGAGTTACTTAATCTTGGCGATCACAACCATTGCCCTGATAGTTGATGTCATTAGTGTCGTATTGATCACGCGTGGTCAATTGGAACAGGGGCTGAAATACCTGTTCTGGTCCACCCTGTTCACGGTGCCGCCGAATGCCTTGTTGGTTACCAACACCACACCATTCCTGATCGCCATTATTCTTGTGGTTAGCAGTATCCATATTTTCTATTTGCAGCCACGGGCATGGCGTAAGAAATATCAATTCGCGCCCATTATTGCCTCTATTTTGACAGCCTCCGTCGAGGTCTTTCAGCCGTCCTTTCGGCTGGAAATAACCGGTACGAGTCCCACATCTAATTTTTTCGGTCCATTGATCCTGGCATTTTTGGTCATCAGCCTGATCGCCCTGGTTGTGCGTCAGGCTTGGGCTGGCAATATCCGCTTGAAGCTGGTTACTTCGTTCACCGTGATCGCCTTGATCTCAGTGGCTATTGTAGGGACGGTTGTGTATATCAACTACCGCAATCAGGTGCGTGAGGATATCCGCCAGCGTCTGTTGAATATTGTAACCATTACCGCCATGCGACTGGATGGTGATATGCACGCCACCCTTCAAACCCCGGAGGATATGCAAACCGAAGCCTATCGGCAAATGATGGCGGAAGGTGATGAGATTGTTGCAACCGACCCCGACCTGATATTTTCCTATACGATGCGGTTGAATGAGCAAGGCCAGATCTATTTTGTGATCGATTCGCGCCGGGCAGATGACACCGAACGCATTGATATTGGAACGATTTATGACGAACCCAGCGAAACGCTGCAGGCCTTTTTCAAAGCGCCTGACCGTCCAATCGTTGAGAAAGAGATCTATACTGATGCATATAACTCAGTTCTTTCCGCTTTTGCTCCATTTTATCGGGCTGATGGGTCTCTGGAAGGGATTCTTGGGATTGATATTGCCGCGGATGCCGTTCTTGAGAAGGAAAGGAACATACTCTACCTGATTCTTGGAACAACCCTTGGCACGATGTTCCTCGTCACCCTGCTCGGTCTGTACCTGGGCAATGTCTTTACCAACCCGATCATCCGCCTCTCGCAGGTCGCGCAGAAGATCGCTGCAGGCGACCTGAGCGCACGCGCCAAAATCGAAGCGACAGACGAGGTTAGCGACTTAGCCGTCACTATCAATACGATGACCGCCCAACTCCAGGAAACTCTGCAAAGCCTGGAACAACGCGTCGCAGACCGCACCCGCAACCTCGAATTAGCAGCTGAGGTGGGTCGCTCGGTCTCACAGGTAGGCGCGCTGGATGTGATCTTGAAGAATGCCGCCGAGATCATCCGCTCACGCTTTAATCTATATTATGTGCAAGTCTATCTAACGGATCCCTCTCAGACGAACCTGCTCCTGCTTTCTGGAACGGGAAAAGTGGGTGAAGAGTTATTAAGTCGCAATCATCGTTTACCGCTCAATACAGGCTCGATCAATGGACGCGCCGCCATTGAGAGAAAATCTGTAGTGATTACAGATACAACTGCCAACACCACCTTCCGTCCCAATCCGCTCCTGCCGCACACACGTTCTGAAATGGCAATGCCGCTACTCGTCGGTGATAAGGTGGTAGGCGTGTTGGATCTGCAAAGCGAACAAACCAATTCCTTAAATCAGGAAATCCTACCGGCGTTCGAAGCCCTCGCCGGTCAATTAGCCATCGCCATTCAAAACGCAAACCTGCTCGCTGAAACCGAACAAGCCCGCGCCGAGGTGGAATCTCAGGCACGCCGCCTGACACGCGCCAATTGGGTGGATTATCTGGATGCCATCCACCAACCTGAAGAGATCGGCTTTGTATTCGAGCAAAATAAGATCAGCCCGCTGACACAAGCACAGGAAACGCAAACCGCCGAAAACAGCAACGCGTTTAGTGCGCCAATCTCTGTCACTGGCGAAGCGCTTGGAAATTTGATTGTGGAGATGGAAGGACAAAACCCAATCGCCCGCACATCTGAACTGGTGAATACGGTGGCGCGACAAGTGGCGCAGCAGATCGAAAGCTTACGCCTGCTGGGCAGCGCCGAGCGTTACCGCGCCGAAGCGGAACAAGCCTCCCGCCGCTTGACACGTGAAAACTGGCAGGAGTACAAGCAGGCAAATACAGAAAAAAGCTTGAGCTATCTTTACGATCAGAAGGAAGTCCGTGCTTACAACCATGAGGGCAATGAACAGCCCCAAAGTTCTGATCTCAATCTACCGCTCAAGATACGTGACGAAGAAATCGGGCAGGTCGTTGTGCAGGGCTTTGATACCAATAACCCGGATAATCTTAATCTCGCCAGTGCTGTTGTTGAGCGCCTCAGCCAGCACATCGAAAGTTTGCGCTTGTTGGAAAAAACAGAAGAAAGTCGTTCTGAAATTCAAACCAGTCAGGAACGTCTATCGGAAGCGTTGGGAATTGCGAAACTTGCCAACTGGGAATACGATGTGGAGAAAGATCTCTTCCAATTCAATGACAATTTCTACGCGGTCCTACATACCACCGTGCAGGAAGTTGGCGGATATCAACTCGCCTCTGCCGATTATGCTTCTCGATTTGTACATCCCGACGATGTGCCTATCGTAGGCGTTGAAATTGGGAAGGCGCTCAATTCCACAGAGAGACATTTCTCATCTTCCGTTGAACATCGGGTGATATTTGCCGACGGCGAAGTGGGCTATCTTTCTGTAAGTATTCAGGTCGAAAGAGATGAAGAAGGCAAGATCACCCGCTACTATGGTGCGAACCAGGATGTTACAGAACGCAGGCGCGCGGAAGAAGAACTACGTACCCGTGAAGCGCAATTGTCAGCGGTGCTCAAACAAACGGAAAAACTATTTGAAGCCAGCCGAAGACTGACACAAGTCGGAGATTTGCAGGAACTGGTAAAAACCACAGTTGAAATATTTGACATTCCTGTGATCAATGGCGCAGAGTTGGATCTGTTCAGCTATGATGCCAGAGGTGACCTGGAGAGTCTGACGGTCATCGCCAACTGGTGGAATGGCACCGGAACAGCCCCGGGAGCGGTCGGCTCGCGGTTTTCAAAGGAGATGTTCTCAGCTGTAAAACTGTTCCTAACCTCCACGCCGGTATTTATCAGTGACGCTTTGGACAGTGAACGCGTGGACGCCGGCATGATGAGAATCGTCAAGGCATTCAACATCCGCGCAGTTACCTTCCTGCCTCTGTTTATTGGTGCAAACCAAATTGGTGTTCTGGTAATGCATGCTGAAGAGACGCATGATTTCACTGAAGATGAAACCCGCCTGTTCTCAGGTCTGGCGCCGCAAATCGCCACCGTTTTGGAAAACCGTCATCAGTACCAACGTGCGCAACAACAGGCTGAACGCGAAAGCACGCTCAACACGATCAGTCAGAAGATCCAAAGCGCCACCACGGTGGAAGCTGTGCTTCAAATTGCGGCACGTGAACTGGGCCATGCACTGGGCGCTCCCATGACGATCGCTCAATTAAGCATGAAAGACAAGAAATAAACAGCGCAGGCCAGGAGACATTATCCATGCCCCCCGATGACAAATCACAAAAACGGGTTGAAAGACTCTTTTCGGATATTGAGCACATCGCTCAGCAGCCGCTCTCTACGGGCGGGAATAAACTCACAGAAAGAGAATCAGCTTCACCCGTTACGAATGAAGCGGCTGTTTCTTCATCCGCAAAAAACACATCCACGGCATTACGCGAATTGGAAGCGCTGCGCTCACGTATCCGCGAGTTGGAAACCCAGCTTAATATTGCGCCGGCACCTGCCACCCTTATTTATGAAAAGGAAAAAGTTGGCTACGTTTACAGTGATGACCATATCATGCCGCTTCCAATGGCCGACCTGCCGTTGGAGAATTCAGAGCATGGCATTAGAACTCCGTTAACTGCAAGTGGTGAGCCGATCGGAGAGATGCAGATCGAACCGCCCGCAGAACGCAACTGGACCCCTGAAGAAAAGGAGCTGGCAAATTCTGTTGCACAACAAGTTTCGCTGCAAATTCAGAATCTGCGTTTGCTGGCCGCAACCGAACGCGCACGCGCCGAAGCCCTCTCTGCCAACCGCCAGTTCACCCACGAGAACTGGGAATCTTTCATGGATGGCATTCGCAATAGTGAACGTATCGGGTACGCGTACGATCAGGCGGCGGTGACTCCGTTTACCGGATCATCTCCAGATCAACACGATCTTCAGGAAACCATTAATGTACTTGATGAACACGTTGGCAATCTCTTCTTAAAAACAGATCCGGCACGCATTCTGACAGACGAGGACAAGGCAATGGTATCGACCGTTGCGCGCCAGATCGCGCAACAAATTGAAAGCTTACGCTTGCTGGCTGAGGCTTCGCGCGCCCGTACCAATGCGGAAGAAGCCACCCGCCGCTTGACCCGTGAAAACTGGCAATCCTTTACCAATCAAAAAAATGACACCCTGAGTTATGCCTACGACTCCATTCAAGTGACGCCTTTTGGAAAGACACAAATCCCTCAGGATATTTCTTTTGAACAACCGCTCATGGTGCGCGGTGAACTCATCGGGCAGTTGACAGTGGCTGGCTTAAAGGATGTTCCGCCCGGCGCGATTGAATTGGCGAACAACATCGCCGAGCAAGTCAGCTCTCATATTGAAAATCTGCGTCTCTTCGAATTGAATGAAAGGCGCGCCCGTGAACTGGAAACTGTAGCGGTCGTGAGTACAACTGCATCCACCGTGCTGGACCCGGATGAATTGCTGCAATCAGTGGTGGACCTGACAAAAGAACGCTTTGGTCTTTATCACGCGCACATCTATCTTGCCGATGAATCATGGAATACGCTATTACTCGCTTCGGGAGCAGGTGAGGTCGGCAGGCACATGGTAATGGCCGGTCATGCCATTCAAATGGACAAGGAAAAATCACTAGTCGCACGCGCCTCCCGCGAACGCGTCGCTCTTATCGTTAACGATGTGCGCCTGGAACCTGATTTTCTCCCCAACCCATTCCTGCCCGATACCCGCTCAGAAATGGCAGTGCCCATGATCTCAGGCGATAAGGTGATCGGCGTCTTCGATGTTCAATCAAGTTCAACCAATCACTTCTCACAGGAAGATGCCAACATCTACACCACGCTCGCCTTGCAGGTGGCCGTTGCCTTGCAAAATGCCCGGTTGTATGTGGAACAGTCTGCCACTGTAGCGCAATTACGCGAGCTCGACAGACTCAAATCATCCTTCCTCGCCAACATGTCGCACGAACTGCGCACACCGCTCAACTCCATCCTCGGCTTTGCAGATGTCATGCTCGAAGGGTTGGATGGCCCGTTGACCGATTACATGCAAAACGACCTCGGATTGATCTATAAGAACGGTCAACATCTGCTGCATCTGATCAACGACGTGCTCGACATGGCGAAGATCGAATCAGGCAAGATGAACCTCAACATTGAGAAATTCAAACTGCAGGAGACCATTGAAGATGTAACCAGCATCACATCAGCACTTGCAAACGAAAAGAATCTTGCGCTCTTCATCGAACCTGATTCAGACCATGAAGTGGAGATCAATGCTGATAAAATCCGTCTGCGCCAGGTAATGATCAACCTGATCAACAACGCCATCAAATTCACAGAAAAAGGCGAGATCGCAATCCACGTGGCGCGCGAAGCGAACAACGTGCTCATCAGTGTAAAAGATACCGGCATCGGTATCCCGATCGACCAGCTCGAATCAGTCTTTCAGGAATTCACCCAGGTGGATACCACCACCACCCGTAAAGCCGGCGGCACAGGTCTCGGCCTGCCCATCAGCCGCCGCCTGATCGAAATGCACAGCGGACGCCTGTGGGTTGAAAGCTCCGGCGTAGACGGCGAAGGGTCCACCTTCTACGTTTTCCTGCCCATCGAAGCCAAAATTAAAGAAGATGAACCAAAGGTAAAATAACATCATGGCAAAGCCAAAATTTCTGCAATGCGCCGTCTGTGGCAACCAACAACCTTACGAGCCCTTCGTGCCGGCCATTTGCAAAAAATGTGAATCACAATGGCTTGAAGCAAGTTACGATTACGAAACTTTCAAACGCGATATCCTGCGCGGATTGCCCGGCCGCCCCACCAACATGTGGCGCTTTCAGGATGTCTTACCGCTCAGCGATCCCTCCGCTTTAGATCTCTACCCCGCTGGCGGAACACCGCTCTGGCTGTCGCAACGCTTCGCGCCCAAGCTGGGGCATGATCGGGTGTATTTCAAAGACGAACGCTACGGCCCGACATCTTCTTTCAAAGATCGTCAAGCCGCAGTTGCTGTGGCCGCCATGAATGAAGGCGGCGTACGTGAAGCCGTGATCGCATCCACTGGCAACGCGGCGGTGGCATTTGCCGCAGCCTGTGCCCGGGCGGGATCAAACTTTGGGTTTTTATGACCAGCCTGGTTCCACAGGAAAAGCTGCGAGAAGCCGCGCTCTTCGGCGCCGAAGTCATCCGGGTCAGCGGAAATTACGATCAGACAAAACAGATCGCAAGTCAATTTGCGCAACGCAAACATTTGCTACTGGATCGCGGCGCAAGCTCCATCCCTTCGCGCGAGTCGATGAAAACCATCGCGTATGAAATCGTGGAACAACTCGGCTGGCGCGCACCTGATTGGTATATTCAAGCCGTCAGCGGCGGCATGGGACCGATCGGCGTGTATCAAGGCTTTAAAGAATTATTTGATATGGGGTTGATCCATCGCATTCCAAAGATAGCCGTCATTCAGGCCGAAGGCTGTTCACCAATGATCCAGGCCTTTAAAGCCGGCAAAGACACCGCCGATGCAGTTGTGCCCGATACGCGCATCATCATCCTCTCCACCGGCGATCCCGGCAAATCCTATACCTATCTGTGGAACATCATCCAAAAGTATGGCGGCACCATGGAATCTGTGACCGATGCAGAAGCCTTTGACGCCATGCGTTCCCTTGCCAAAAGCGAAGGCATGGCCGTGGAGCCTGCAACCTCGGTTGCATTTGCCGGCCTTGAAAAACTATTGAGAAATGGTACGATCAGCAAGGAAGAGACTGTGGTGGTTAACTGCACCGGCCATACCTTCCCCGTTGAAAAGCATGTTCTTGGCGACCAATGGGCTGTGGATGTACACTTGAGCAAGGATCAATCCCCTGCCCCGCAGGAAGGTCTGCAAGCCGCGCTTGAAAACCTGGACGAAAAAGTGACCACCGTCCTGCTGGTTGATGATAACGCAGACGATGCTCTGCTGATCCGCCGCCTGCTTGAAGGCAAAAAATCATATCGTGTACATCATGCCAAAGACGGCTGGGAAGGACTCGCCATGGCGCGTCAGCACCTGCCCGATCTGATCGTCAGCGACCTGACCATGCCCGGCATTGATGGATTTGGTTTCGTGGAAGAATTGAAACTTGACCCGCGCACAAAAGATATTCCGATTGTTATTGTCAGCGCAAAAGATATCACCCTCGAAGAACGAAATCGGCTTAATGGCCGAATCGAAGCGTTATACCAAAAAGGCTCATTACCAACGCGCAAATTCGTAGACAAAGTAATCAATGTCATCGAAGACAAAAATGGAGCCTAGGAGAGAAACATCATGGGAAGTAATATTTTATACATTGAAGATAACCCCGATAATATGATGCTCGTCAAACGCGCACTTGAAGCCCGCGGTTATAAATTGTTATCAGCCATGAACGGTATTGATGGTGTATCTGTGGCTGAAAATGAAGATGTGGATTTGATCCTGTTGGATATTAACCTGCCCGATATCGATGGGTACGAAGTGGCACGCAGAATACGAGGCAGCAACAGGAAACATGCGCTAACCTATGTTCCGATCATTGCCGTTACCGCCAATGCATTAAAAGGTGACGCCGAAAGAGCACTTGCCGCGGGTTGCGATGTGTATATGTCCAAGCCGATCAATATCCGTGAATTATGGGCGCGGGTTGAAGCATTTATACCCTCCTCGCTATAAATAAAGTCACCCAGTAACATTGCATCTCATCATACAACCATGACCCAAATCCTACTCATTGAAGATATCCCGGATAATGTGGAACTCGTGCGTAAAGCGTTATCCAGAACCGGATACACGATCGTGCATGCCGCCGATGCGGAGACAGGTCTTGCAATGGCACTTGCGCACATCCCGGACCTCATTCTACTGGACCTCGGCCTGCCGGATTATGACGGTCAAACTCTGGCTGGCTGGCTGCGTGATGAACCCATACTCGATAAAACACCCATCGTTGTACTTACAGCCTGGCCTGAAGAAGCCGCCAAACAAGTAGTAACAAGTTATAGATGCAACGGCTATATCAGCAAACCCATCGTTAAAGTCAACGAGTTTATTGCCCAAGTTAATTCCTACCTAAAAAAACTTTAGATGCAACCAGCCGACACAAGCAACGCCATTAGATTAATTCCTGCGAGTGAATTTAGCATCGAACAACTCGCCGCTATTTACAACCAGACACGTGTAGATTATATGGTGCCCATGCCCATGAATGCAGCACGCCTGGCTGACTATGTAGCGACCTATGATGTTAAATTGGAACATTCGCTGGTTGCTGCCACTCAGGATGGAGAAATGCTGGGCGTGATCATGCTGGGCATTCGCAAAGATCGGGCATGGATCACACGCCTGGGCGTATTGCCCAACACACGGCGCGGTGGAATAGGAAAAGCACTATTCAATGGGCTGATCGAGCAGGCAGCTCAATTGGATATAAATTTCCATATGCTTGAGGTTATCAAAAATAACACCCCCGCCCATCAATTATTTTTGAAATTTGACTTTCACGAAGTAGGTGAATTATTAGTTCTGCGCCGTTCACCGCTCACCCAACCGCAAGCCCCGATCATAGCAGATGCGCAACGGCTGGACCGGAGCGAATCGTTAATCCTTGTCGGACACGACCGCGGCACCCAGCCCTGGACCAATCAATCGGAGTCACTTATCAATGCAAATGAAGTATCTGGTTTAATGCTCACACTGGCTGATGGCAGCCGCGGCTGGCTGGTCTATCAGCGCCAAAAATTTCTCCTGACCCGCTTTGCCTACAAAACCGAAGTGGGCGACCCGGCCACTGTGGCCTATGCCCTGCTCTCACATTTGCATCATCAATATCCACGCCTTGATACACAGATCGAAAATATACAGGTGAACGATCCGCATTTGCCTGCTTTTTATCAAATGGGTTATATCGAATCATTTCGCCGCATCGAAATGTGGCATGGCACTCCCCCACCCAGCCTGACAGGAATCAAAAACGCAGAATGAAAAAATCATTCTGCGTTTTTGATTCCTGCATGTTTAAAAATGTATATCCGTGAGTAACAAGCGATCCACAGCGGCGGAGACGAAGGCCTGCTTGAAGTGGACTTCTCCCAATTGGGATGTAATCAGTTGAAACACGAATCTCTCAAGGGTGTGCTTAAGGCAGCGCCTGTCACAGAGTGGAGTCTGCTTGATGCCAGAGACAAGCTTGAGCGCAGCATGAAGCGGATATTCCCTTCCATCCAAACGCAGACACTGCGCGTTTCATCATGATTTGCATCTGACAAAAAAATAGTGCGGACAAGTTTCTGTCCGCACCGGAGAATTATGGGGTTACATTATATGTGGGCAATGTCGAGCCGTTGGAGAAGATGAGATTTGGGAAGACGCCATCAGGAGTGAAGATCAATTTGTCGGTATCTTTAATGGCGGAGGAGTTTGCAAGCGCGATCTGTAAGGCAACGAAGGATGGATATTTTTCATACAGGGTTGCCAGGGCAAGTTCCTTGGCGATATCCACCAGAGCCTGTTGATCGGCGACCTTTTGTTGAAGCGAGGTTAATTCCAACTGCGCCTGTGTGTTGATCTTTTCCTGTTCGATCACCGCGAGTTCCGCTTCCAATTGCTGGCGTTTGATATCCTGCAAGATAGCCTGCTGCCGGGCTTCTTCCTGCAATTTGGATTGATCCACGCGGATGCGGCCTTCTTCGACAGCCTGTTGAGCGAGAGCTTCCTGTTTGGCTTTTTCTACATCCTGCTTGGCTTTTTCTGTGGAGAGACGACTCTGCACAATGGCATCAAGACCGGCCTGCACTTCGGGTGAGATCGAAATTTGCGGCACAGCCACATTGCGAACTTCCAAGCCCAGCGGTTCGGCGAGCCCGCTCAATTCATCGTCGATACAGGCGCGCAGATCATCACCGCCTGAACCGATCACGGCTTCATCAAATTTCTTATCACCTACACAAACCTTCATAGCCTGCAAGGTGAAGGCAGTCATGCGCTGCTGTAAGGATTCATCGTTCAAATAAATATTGCGATAGCGCGAATAATTGGAAATAACAATATCCGCCTCACGCGGACGGAACACATCGGCTGTGACTTCAAGCCCGATGCGCTGTTTGTCGATCGTGATCAGTTCAGGGTCATCGACTGTGATGGCGACCGCGCTGGTGGTGATCTTAACCAGATCTACGAATAGGCCGAAGTCGTAGGCGATGCCGGGTTGTAAAACACCCTGAATTTCGCCCGCTTCAATTGTCACACCTACCTGGTCATTCTCGATCACTTCAAAATACCAGAACGACTTGCTGACACTGGAAAATATAAAAAGAACGATAAGCCCGATTCCCAAACCGATCACCCAACTGGGAATGGCTGGCAGAAACGAAAGCCTGGGCTTGGGCGGTGTTGGATCTGATCCTGATTTTGACGACTGCGAATTTGGATTTTTCATTTTTTTTCATCTCCTCGCTTGTAATGAGTTACCTGTTGATGTACGTTATTTTCTTATTTCAGTTGTAATAAATTGAAATGAATTATAAAATATTTAATTCATCCCAACGAAAGGATTGTACATTTTCTCATGCCCGACTGTCGTTTCAGTTCCATGACCAGACAGTAAAAGTGTTTCATCGGGCATGGTGTAGATCTGTGTGCGGATGCTGTTTTCAAGCACGTCAAAATCTCCGCCGGGCAGGTCGGTGCGGCCGACACTGCCATTGAAGATCAAGTCTCCGCAAAAACAGATATTTTCCTTTGCGACATATAACACGCAATGACCTTTGGTATGTCCGGGTGTAAAGCGGACTTCAAACTCATTTGAGCCAAGTTTGAGTTTCATTCCATGCACAAAATCAATGGTCGGTTCGGGGCCGGGATCAATATCCAAACCGAAAGCCGCTCCCCCGCCGCCCGAGCGCCAGAGGACATGGTCATCGGGATGCAGCGCCACATGCGGCAGCGGATTAAGCGCATCTGCAATCGCAGCCGCTCCGCCAATATGATCGAAGTGCGCATGCGTATACCAGAGATGACCAATACGCCAGCCGCGATCCTGTGCGGCTTTCAAAATGATATGTCCATCCCACGATGGGTCAATGACAACGGCTTCCTTTGTTTCAGGATCCGCAACCAGATAGGCATTGGTCGATGCAGGGCCAAGTATAAAAGAGACAATTTCAAGCATGAGATTCCTTCCGTGGCATATAAATGGAACTAAAAATAATCGAGACTGCGATCAATCCGATCGAGATCGGATACACAATAAAGGGCGATATTTCAAATAAAACCCCGGCGATCGGCGGAGTAATGATCGAAACCACCGCGCTGACGGTTTCCATTACGCCATAGGTAATTCCCATTTGCGATTCATGCACAAGCTCACGCGCCTGCGCCATCACCATCGGGCGGCCTGCGCGAAAACCGCCAAGCAGAAAATATCCCAGCGCAAAAATGGGCAGACTCGTACCTTTCCAAATAAACAAAGCGAACAGCATCACCACCGCCTGCGCAGCTAAAAATCCACGGCGCGGATTCATGCGGCTGAATACCATTGCCATGATTGAGTTTCCCAAAGCGCCCGCAGTAAAGATCAACCCCGTTTGACTCAACGAAAGTCCGCGCACACCTTCAAGAAAATTGGGCGTAAGCGGCTGCGCGATATACATTGAAAAGATCGCAAAAGCCAGTACACCCATCAACGCGATAAATCTTGAATTGCTCAACAGCGTTGGCGGCGGAGAATCAGGGTCATGATGATCAAGCGGCTGATGTTCGATCAGGCTCATAAAAATATTAGAGAAAACAAAAACAACCGCCGCCACATAAAAACTCATCCGCATTCCATAATGGTCGCCGATCCATCCGCCAGTGACAGGCCCCAGCGCCATGCCCATGCCAAAAGTCGCAGTAGTAAGTGAGAGCACAGTTGAAACAGGCCACTTGCCGCGCGCAGCGGTTACATAACTTGCCAATGGAGATGAAACAAAAGCGGTCAATCCATACGCAAATAAACCCACTAGAAAAAGCGGCAAGGCCTGGGCAAATCCCATCAACCACGTGGAGACCAAACCAAGCAGCCACGCGCCGATCAGCAAAGGTCTGCGTCCAATCCGATCAGCCAGCCGGCCAGCCGGGATATGTGTGATCGCCATCGAAAAGCCAAACGCGCCAAGAATCAACCCAATCTCATATTTACTCAACAGAAATTGCACATCCAAATAGATCGGCACAAAGTTAAAAAACATTCCCTCGCCAAAGCCCCAAAGAAATAAAGCAGCGGCGACAAAAAACAAATTACGATTCAATTTTCCTCTATCCGTTTGATGAAATCCCGCGCCGCTTCAAATACCTGATGACGGGCCGCATCACGCGTAACAACATGGCCTGATCCTGTTACGAGAAGTTTTGTCTTGTCTGATGCATGCAGAGCAACCAACCCCGCGTAAATTTTCTCCATATTTTCAGGCAGCACATACGCATCATCTTTTGAATGGATCAACAGCGTAGGCACGGTTATTTTCGGCAAGGCTGTTTGCATCTTATCAAGCAACAGTTTCAACTCCGCCGCCGAGCGGATCGGATTTAACGGATATGAAATATGTCCCTTATAGGCTTCCATATCAAACCAACCAGCACCCGGCTCACCCTTGGTCTTTGGAAGATATGTTCTGAAATAGCTATACAATTTAATTTGCCATGCGGGATATTGCGCTGTTAATTGATATGGCGCGGATATGGTCACGATCCCCTTCACATCCAATCTTGTAGACATCAGCAACGACAATGCGCCGCCCATCGAAAGCCCGACGAAATAAATTTCATCCACCGCGCCGCGCAGGAGATTGTAACCATCTTCAACAGAAGCAGTCCAATCGGTCCAGCGCGAACGGACCATATCCTTGGGACGGGTGGCGTGTCCCGCCAGCCTCACGCCGAGGCAGGTGAAACCAAGTTCACGATTGAGATATTCCCCCATCCAACGCATTTCCTTGGGTGTGCCGGTAAATCCATGAATTAGCAAAATACCTGTACGCCCACCAGGCAGAAAAAACGGTTCAGCAGTTTGTATGGTTTGAGTGTTCACACCTTGATTATATCAACGAGCCCGCGCAGTCCCAACTCATACGAACGCCAGCCAAATCCACTCACCTTGCCCTTGCACACCGCCGAGACAAAAGATACATGCCGAAATTCTTCACGCGCATACACATTCGATAAATGCACTTCGATCACAGGAATCACGATCGCCGAGATCGCATCACGCAGCGCAACTGATGTGTGAGTGTATCCGCCGGGATTGAACACCACGCCGTTCGCCCATGTCCGCGCATCGTGCAAGGCATCGATCAACGCGCCTTCATGATTCGATTGCAGGCATTTCACTTCCGCGCCCAGTTCCTTTCCCAGCGCAACGATCTTTTCGTTAATATCATCCAACGTCATCGAACCATACACTTCCGGTTCACGCGTGCCAAGCAAATTCAAATTTGGGCCGTGCAAGAGTAATATTTTCATTATTCCTCACTTTGACGATAGACCACAGACAATGGACGACATGGTCAATGGTCTATCGTCCGTCGTCCAAAACCGATTCCAAATCCGTCACATCCACCAACTCCACTTTGCCGATCTCAACCGGCAGCGCAAAGCGAATGGCCTTTGCATTCTTCTTTTTATCCACACGCATCGCGCGGATGATTTCCTCACGCGGCATTTCATCTGGAATTTGGATGGGCAGCCCCAACGCTTTGAGCGACTCTATCACCGCATCCACCAACCCGACGCCTGCCAGCCCAACTTGAGCAGCATACTTCGCCTCAGCCACTGTGCCAATGGCAATCGACTCTCCATGACGCAATTTGAATTTACTGACAAGTTCCACCGCGTGCCCAACGGTGTGACCTAAATTCAACGCCGCGCGGATTCCCTTTTCATACGGGTCTTCCTCGATAACTTTGATCTTGACCGCCATCGCGCGTTTGACCACTTCTTCAAGATTGTTCTTCACCCAATCCAATCCACGCAGACAGAGCTTGAATAATTCGGGGTCAGAGATAATGCCATGTTTGACCACTTCTGCCATGCCGGAGATCAACTCCGCTTCGGGCAGTGAGCCCAACAACTGCGGATCGGCCAGCACCAATTTCGGCGGATAAAAAGCGCCGATCAGATTCTTGCCTTCGGGCAGATCAAAACCAGTCTTACCGCCAAGCGAAGCATCCACCATCGAAAGCAAAGTAGTCGGCACGCCCACCCATGCAATTCCACGCATGTATGTGGATGCGGCAAAGCCTGCCATATCACCCGCCACGCCGCCACCCAAAGCAATGACGGTACTCTTACGGTCGAGGCCTGCTTCGAGAAATCCATGCCAAAGCTGACTGATGGTCTCCAACGTTTTATAAGCCTCCCCCGCAGAGACAGTCAACACTTTTGGCTCGAAGCCTGACCTCTGCAAGGCAGTCACTGCTTTTTCAGCATGGAATTTCGCCACATTTTCATCGGTGACAATGATCGGGTTGAGCAATCCACGAGACTGAAGCATTTCGCCGAGCTGCTCAAGTCCGTTGTTTTGCACGATCACATCATACTCCCCCATCGCAGATAGATGGTGCCGTCCCAGCAGGACTTGAATACGATGCACATTCTGATCGGCTGTCTTCCCATCCACATGAATGAGCATGGGGAACGAGTTGTAATGGTCCGCGCGTTTTGTGAGCAGAGTTGTGAGCTTTGCGCTTAAATCCCCAGCCAATAGAGGGCGCTTCCCATCATCATTATGCAATCGTTCAAGTAAAGTAGATAATTCTGCCATTAACAAAATAACTTTACCATTGGCTTCAGCGAAGGCGCGGTTTTCATCACGCAGCAAAGCACCGCCGCCGAGGGCAACCACGCATTCTTTTTCATTTGATAAATTTTTCAAAGCCGCAGATTCGAGATCACGAAAGACAGGTTCGCCCTGTTTTTCCATAATATGCGGAATGGTATCGCCCGCATTCGTTTCGATCACGCGGTCAATGTCGATGAAGGGCAGTTTCAGGCTGCCTGCAAGTTTTTTCCCAAGTGTGGATTTACCAGTACCGGGAGGGCCATAGAGGAAGATATGAGTCATAGTGAAGAATGCAGAATGATGAATGATGAATAAGACGTGTTTACTTGTCTACTTGTTTTCATGTTTACTTTCTCACTCCCAAAAAATATGCGGAACATTATCCATCGGCAAATCTTCGAGAGTGGCTTTTCGCAAAGATTCAAAGCGTGGCTTCATTTCGTTGAGCGAGTCGCCGCCGAGTTTTTCGAGGAGAGCATCCGCGAGAACGAAGGCAACCATTGATTCTAAAATTGGCACGGCACGCGGGACGGGGCAGAAATCGGAGCGTTCATATTTGGTGGGAGATTCTGTCCCTGACGCCAGATCAACTGTCGGCTGGGGAAGAAGCGTGGTGGCTATCGGTTTCATCGCCGCGCGGATGATGATCGGCTGCCCATTACTAATTCCGCCTTCGATTCCGCCGGCCCTGTTGGTGCTGCGCTGTAATTGGTGATTGGTAACTGGTAATTGAATTGGATCATGGGCTTGTGTGCCGATTCGTTTGGCGTTTTCGAAGGCGTCGCCCACTTCTACGCCTTTGATGGCTTGCACAGACATAATTGCCATGGCAAGTTTTGCTTCGAGGCGGCGATCCCATTGGACAAAACTTCCAAGACCAACAGGGAGATTGAGCGCAACGATTTCAAGAACTCCGCCCAATGTATTTTTGCCATGAATAGTTTTTTCGATTTCAGCACGCATTTTTACAGCAGAAGATTCAACAGGGCAACGCACATCGGATTCTTCGGCGCGGGTGAAGCGTTCTTCAAAAGGCATGTCGCCAAAATCGGTTTGCACTTCACCAATGGACGAAACATATCCGCCAACGATGATTCCGAACTGCGCAAGGAAATGTTTGCAGACAGCACCTGCCGCGACACGCATGGTGGTCTCACGAGCGGAGGCGCGTTCGAGCGCGGGACGCAAATCTTTGTAGCCGTATTTGACCGCGCCGGTTAAATCCGCGTGACCGGGGCGTGGAGCGGTCATCTGCTCGATGGCTTTGCCCTTCCATTTGACATGGTCATCGTTTTGCACCAGCAATGCAATCGGCGCACCTGTGGTCTCGCCGCCCATCACACCGCCGAGAATTTGCACGGTGTCCTTTTCAATTTTCATGCGTCCGCCTGAGCCGTATCCCTGCTGACGGCGGGCAAGTTCTTTGTTGATGATTTCTGGTGTGAGTGAAAGCCCTGCGGGGACGCCATCAAGAATGGTCGTCAATGAGGGTCCGTGCGATTCACCAGCGGTGAGAAAACGTAAAGGCATAAGAAACTCCAAAGATTAGATAACAGATGAGGCTTTCATTTTGCTTGAAACAAAAGCCATTTCCAGCGCAAAAAAACATTGAATCAAAACCATGAGCGGAATTTGAAGCGGAAGCGGGAGTGAATATATTACCAATGTACCGGGGATCCAGGTCAGCCAGCAGTTAACCAACATTGGGATTGTTACCTTGATGATCCAGTCATCACGCAAGGCACTACCGAGTGATTTGAAATCATAATTTAGATCGCGCAGCCGAAAACCAAGAGCAACATAGTGAATGCTAAAAAAGGCTGTGAACACAAATTGGTCAAGCAGCATTTTGGAGATCACAATACCAAATGTAGTAGAAGGACCCCAGAACCAATCTTGAAAGTTGTAGAAATTATCAACCCAGATCATGCTGGTCGCCCAAACCAGACTGGTAAAAGCCACGTCAAGAAAACCGCGTCCATCGTGCCGGCTCTTTCCGACGGCCATTAGATACAAGCCTGGAATTAATCCCGCACCGATGGCACTGGTCAGCATTGAGAAACCAAGTCCCCACGCAGTACGGAGAGATTGCAATCCTTCCAATGCATCGCGGACAGAAGCAAAGGCGTAATATGCAGCCACCAGCAATGCCGCAAAAAAGATGATCACCAGGCCCGGGACTAAATTTGCTTTAGCACCCAGCCACCCCTCATGAGCTGCTTCAAGGATACGCTTCATGCGACGGCCTTTTGCATGGCAGCGCGATCGGCATTTGATCCAGTCCATTTTTCAAAGGCGAGGGCAGCTTGTTCTATTAACATACCAAGCCCGGTCGTTGCAGACAATCCTTGTGCGCGGGCGTCTTTCACTAATTTTGTTTCGCGTGGATTATAGACAAGATCATAAATAAATGTATTTTCAGCAAAGGTTGTCATTTCAGGCAGGGGTGAGGCTTCGATGTTTGGAGTCATGCCAATGGGGGTGGTGTTGACGATCAATGATGAGTGATGAATGATGAGTGATGAAAAATCAACAACCTGTAATTGGTAATTAGCAAATGAATCTACGAGTTGTTGTGCTTGTTCAATTCTTCGAGCAGCGATTGTGACATTCCATCCGTCATTACACAAAGCATAAACAACCGCGCGTGCTGAACCTCCGGCGCCGAGAACCAATGCAGAATGCGGAATGATGAATGATGAATTTGAGACCTTTTTCAAATCGGCAAGGAAACCTGGCGCATCAGTGTTATCGCCGATGAGTTTGTTATCTCGCATGTAAATCGTGTTGACCGCGCCAATGGACTTTGCTGTTGGAGTGAGTTCATCCATCAACCCGATCACATTTTGTTTATGCGGAATGGTGACGTTGAGTCCATGAATCTCACCAGCGCGGACTCGGGTGAGCAAATCTTTTAGTCCCTGCTTGTCTTCGGGGGAAATGGGAAAAAGCGAATAGTCGCCTTGCAGTCCGCGGGCTTTGAGGGCAGCGGTGTGAATACTGGGTGAAAGCGAGTGACCCAGTGGGAATCCGATCAAACCAAGTTGATAATTCATTGTTACCTGTTACTCTGTCCCTGTGTGCGCAAATCTTCAAGAACTTCAAAGAAGTTAGGAAATGTTTTTGAAACACAGGATGGATTTTCAATAGTGACGCCGTCGAAGCGCAAACCGATGAGGGAGAATGCCATCGCCATACGATGATCATTATAGGTTTGGATGACGGCCGGGCGCATCTTTTCTACGGGATGAATGGTCATGCCATCTTCATGCTCTTCCACGCGGACGCCGAGTCTGTCCAACTCGACGCATGTCGCGTGAACACGGTCAGTCTCTTTAACACGGGCAGATGCGATGCCGCGAATACGAGTTGGCGATGAAGCGAAAGGAGCAACGGCGGCGAGGGTTTGAGCCGTGTCGGGGATATCGCGCATGTCTACGTCAATGCCGACGATGGATGATGGACCGTGACCAGTGAAACAGTTGTCAGTTTCTTCGACGGCACACCCCATTTGTTTGAAGCACATCCAGAAAAGCCAACATCACCCTGCACAGACTTGCGCGAGATGTTTTCCACTTTGACTGTTCCGCCGCAAATGGCAGGGGCAGCGAAGAAGTAGGATGCGGCGGAGGCGTCTGACTCAATTGGGTAACTGGTAATTGGTAAATAAGATGAAGGATGAATAGTGAAACGTGAATATTCATTGCGTTCGATTTCCACGCCGAAGTCTTTCATGATGGCGATGGT
>JADKBB010000028.1 GCA_016715195.1 Candidatus Villigracilis proximus | reverse complement strand
GATGTTGATGATCGCAGCAGCGGGGATGGAAATCCGCTCCCCTGCCACTTGAATCTGAAACTTCTGTCCCTGCTCGATACAGTCCGCCAGACGCCGCAGTTTTTTGACAAACTGCTTTACGGGATAGTTCTTCTCAATGTCACGTTTGCGTTTTTTCTTTTGTGCTGCCATTTGTAAACTCCTTTTTTCTAACCGGCAGAGCGCCCTGCCCGCCCCATGTAATTAATTTCCATATCCACATTGGGTGCAGAGCGATTCGTTGAGGGGCAATTTTGAACCGCAACTGTCACACTTCAGAATCTGCTCGATGGTTGTTCCGCAGCTGTGACAAAACTTTGCGCCTTGAACAGTCTGCGTGGAACACCTGCGGCAAACGATACTGGATAAAAACACCACAGGGTTTGAAGTCACCTGCGGACGATATGCAGGTGACTGGGGATACGACCTGGTTGGATATTGACGGCGCTTGTCATCATCGTCGTCATCGTGATCGTCATCTTTATGGTCTTTGTCGTGAAAGACTGCGCCGCTTTTTTGATATTTGCGCTTGCCAATTTCAAACAACTCTTCTAGAAAGTCCATTTTGAGTAATCTCCTGTTCTGAATGCTTTTGTCCACGCGCTGTTTTATTTCCGCGTTACCTTTTTGGATCGGGACATCGAATCGTTGACAATTTCAAATCCGCTGTCGCCGCCTATCAAAATTTTTCGACGGCTGGCACTGCTTCCCATCACACGCTCGTACGGATAGGAAAGCCGGTCAACTTCCACACCATTTGCGTCAAACAAAATTGCAGTATCGCCATTATTGTTCCAAACCTGACCAATGGTCCACAATAATCTTTTCAGAGCGCCTTGTTCTTCCTGTGCTGCTTTCGGTTCCAACTGTCCGCTCTGAATTTTTACGACCATGCCAGGCTCCAACATCAGATCGTCTGTAAATGGATAAAACGCCTGTCCACGCAGGCTGGCGAGTACCCAGCCAGACATTGGCTGAGTCACCGTTCCGCGGTTAACGATGGCGACGTACTTCATGCAAGCCGTCATTCTTAACTTCCTTGATCTTTATTTTCGCCCCTTTCAACTGTCCCATACGGACAACCTGTGAAGTTCGTTCTGGCATTTTTTCTCCTTTAAAAATAAAAAAAGACCACCGCCATGAAGGCGATGGTCTTGCGTTTTCTTTCAAACAGCCGGGAAATCTCTTTCCGTCTTGACGGCTATTCTTCCCGAAAAAAGTCGGGCGCTACTCCCCATCGGAGTAAAGATATTCTAAAGCATAAATTACGTCATTCGATTAGAGTAGGTTAAGAATTTGTGGCCCCACTTCCCCTTCAACACCTCCCCAAATGGGACAGAATAACTTTTAAATTAACAGTCCATTTGGGAGGAGGCTGGGTGTGGATTTGGGATGGATGATAATGTTGCAGAATTGAGAAACCATGCCAGCCAAAAGCACCCAAAACTCAACCAGCGCACCCGCAATTGAACTTCGCAAAGAACTAACACCCGCAGAGAAAAAGCTCTGGTCATATTTACGCGGCGACCAACTGAACGGCATAAACTTTCGCAGACAGCACGCCATCGGCAATTACATTGTTGACTTTGTCTCCATCAAAAAGAAATTAATCATCGAACTGGATGGCAGTCACCACCTTGAACCACAGCAACAGGAATATGACGCAAAGCGCACCCGCTATCTGGAATCTGTCGGCTACAGAGTAGTCCGCTTTTGGAATGGACAGGTGGAAAATGATGTCAACGCGGTTCTTCGGGCTATCGAACTTGTTTTGAATCATGAGTGAAGTCCGCGCAGGAATAGTGGTGGAACAGCCCCCAGCCAGAGCAAAGGAATGTGCTCCGGGCTTTATCCCATATATTTCATCCCCCAAGTGATGGATATAAAACCTCCCCAGCCGATGGATGTAGCTGATCCAGATCCGCTGTATGATTTGATTGGATATTAATCGCTCAATCAAATTTGAACGGCTTAAAGAGGTAAAGAAGATGAAGAAAAAAAATGTTTTTATTATATTTGCACTATTACTTGTTACGCTGACAGCTTGCACCACCAGTTCGAAGGATTCGAAGGCCGAACTTGGTAAATCTGATACTCAGATAGAGTTTACTCTCCCGGGTCCCAACCCTGAGCTTAATAAGCCGGCGGAAGGCAGGGTTGTATCCGGTCTTCTTACAGGACTCTGGCACGGGATCATTTCCCCTGTGACTCTCTTCATCTCGTTTTTTAGTCCTGAAATACAGATGTATGATGTCTTCAATACCGGGCCGCTGTACAATCTTGGTTTCCTGCTTGGAGTGGCGGTCGTGTTTGTCATCCTGGGCTTTTCGGGCGGCAGAAGAGGGAAACATTAGAAGAGCTATAAAAACCGCAGGCTAATCACCTGCGGTTTTTTGTTTTAAAGTCTGTCCTGCTTTTGGAATTGGCAGGTGGAGAATGATTTTGAAGGAGTCATGGCTTTCTCACAGTAGATTGACGAGTATTAACTTTTATGACGTGCTTGGAACGCGAATTTCACGAATTTCAAAAAAATATTCGTGTCATTTGCTAATTCGCTGAACATCGCCCTGGCGTGCCAGGGCAAGTGTGCGCCGCACGCCAGTGCAGGTGTTTATTGAATGAACGAATTACATAAATTTTAAAAGGTTTTTTTCGTGTAATTCGCCTTTTCGCGAAATTCGCGTTAAAGGTTTTTTGACCTTGCAATAGCCATGTCGAAGGAGTCATCCTATATCGAAGCGGGAGAGAGGAGGCTTTTAGGATAAAATACTCGTCGTCGGGCTGGTAAATAGACAGCCTGCCAACTATAAAATCAGCACGATCAAGGCGAGTGCGGGGCCAAGGGGTTTTGGAATGGTATGAATTCAAAGAAAAGACTTTTTATACTTTTAAGCTATATTATTTTTGGCTCACTGGCCGGTTTTCTGTTGAGTAACTTCTGGTTCATGGGCGGAAACAGCTTTTGGAAGCCCGTGGATTATTTTCCCCAACCTGTGGAACAGGTGCTTGGTATGCAGCCATATGGCAACGAGTTCTGGGTCATGGCCGCGGATAAGAACACGTATCATATCCTCTACCCATGCCTGGGGACTGATCCCTGCTGGGAACAGGTGGATGAGGTTCCCGCCGTCGCCCCAAGTGACACCACTACGGCGGGTGAGGGTCAATGTCTGAACGATTATTTTGTCTACCCGTTATTTCGCAAGATCAAGACCTGCCTCACGTCCACTGTGTTCGCTGAAAACACACCCGGCAGCACATCCAAGTCTGCGGGCACTCCCTGGGTGGTCTCACTCGCGCTGACAGATGCTAATCAACTATGGGTCTGGCAAAAGCCCTGGGATTTCTCATCTCGAATATTGGCTTTCAACATTTTTCTCACTTTTCTCGGGCTGTTGATCGGCTTGATCGCAGACACCCGCTTCGCTGGAAAAATTGAGTGATCGTATTCTTCTAAAGCAGGCTGACTATCTGCTTTGATCTGCGTCATATTCAAGATGGAAATGTTTAAACCTTTTGGAGGGAACCCCCGATGAATTCCACCGCTGTGATCGTTATCAATTTAGCCCTGATCTTCTATTCAATTGGTGTGTGGAGCGAACGAATTCAAGGCAGGCTTAAAGCCTGGCACACCGTCTTCTTTTGGTTCGGGCTGGTCTGTGACACCTGGGGCACAGGCCTCATGTTCGATTTCGTAGGCGGTATGAGCTACGATGTTCATGGATTTTCAGGCGTGCTCGCCATTGTGCTGATGTTTGTCCACGCGATATGGGCGACCTTTGTGCTTGCGCAAAAAAACGAAAAGATGATCTCCAACTTTCATAGATTCAGCATTGCTGTCTGGTTCATCTGGTTGATCCCTTATTTCAGTCCGATGGTATTCAGAATGTTGGAAGCAGCGAAGTAATACTGTCTAACGTTCATCTGCGTTCAACTTCTCTATAAAAAAACACACCTCGAAATTATTGTTTCGAGGTGTGTTTCTATTTCATTGTGTTTAGTCCACTACTCCAAACCAGCCCCTTCGTTCAAACCACTTTGCAATTTCCAATACCGGCACGATCGTCACAGATAAAACAATGACGATCAACCAATCCATCAGCGGCAAAGCGTAGGTACTGAATGCTTCGTGCAGGAACGGTACGTAAATAATTAACACAAGCAGCACCATTTCCCAGCCCACTGCCAGATTCAACCATTTGTTTTCAAACGGCTTGTTCAACACCGAATGACGGTCTGAACGGAAGTTATAGGCCTTGAAGAATTGGATCAGCACCAGCGAGACAAAGGTCATCGTCATCGCTTCTTCCTGTCCGCGGCCTGAGTTCAACGCCCAGGTAAACAGCCCCAGGTTGATCATCGTGGACCACAGTCCGCCCAAGACCATCAAGGTCACCACGGGGCGTGTGAAAATCCCCGTGCGCGGATCGCGCGGCTTGCGCTTCATCAAATCTTTTTCAGGCGGGTCTACCGAAAGCGCCAGAGCGGGCAAACCATCCGTGGCAAGGTTGACGTACAAAATTTGAACCGCTGTCAGTGGCAGAGGCAGACCCATCAACGCCGACCCGGCCATCAGCCCGATCTCCCCGATGTTCGAAGAGATTAGATACATCAAATATTTTTTGATGTTGCCAAATACACCGCGTCCTTCTTCCACTGCGGCCACGATCGAAGCAAAGTTATCATCGGTCAATGTCATGGCGGCAGCTTCCTTCGTCACATCCGTGCCGGTGATTCCCATCGCAATGCCAATGTCCGCTTTCTTGAGCGCGGGCGCATCGTTCACGCCGTCGCCTGTCATTGCCACAATATGTCCACGCTCCTGCCAGGCAGTCACAACCCGCAGCTTGTGCGCTGGCGACACCCGCGCATACACACTGATATTCTCCACCTCACGCTGGAACTGCTCATCAGACATATCCTCGAGCTCCGCGCCAGTCACCACACGTCCGCCGTTATACAGCAGTCCCAACTCACGCGCCACAGCCTGCGCCGTTACAGGATGGTCACCAGTGATCATCACCGGACGAATCCCCGCGTCTGTGCATAATGCAATCGCCGCCTTCGCTTCAAGCCGCGGCGGATCGATCATGCCTGCCAGCCCTAAAAAGGTCATGCTGGTTTCCGAATGTTCAAGCGTGGTATTTGTCTTCGTGGAGATCGCCAAAACACGCAGCGCCTCCCCAGCCATTACCTCGGCCTGTTCCAGGATATATGTTTTCCCTGCGGCATCCAGCGGACCCACTCCATTGTCGGTCAACACAAAATCACAACTGTCAATGATCACTTCCGGTGCGCCTTTGGCATAGGCCGTCAATCCATCGTTGACAGTGTGCAGCGTGGTCATACGTTTTGTCTCAGATGTGAACGGGATTTCATGCATCCGTGGAAAATCGGCGTCAAGCGCTTCCTTTTGCAGCCCGGCTTTTGCCGCAGCTACGATCAAAGCTCCTTCGGTCGGATCGCCTTTAATATCCCAAAAATTTCCCGAATCATTTTCCCCATTAATAAGATGAGTATCAGACGCGAGAGTGGCGGCGGTCAACATCAGATTAAGCGCCTCAGTCGGGGGGACGGCTGTTCCGCCATCGACGGAGAAGACTCCCTCTGGGGCATATCCCGCTCCCGAAACCTTGAACATCTGTCCGCCCGAAAAGATCCGGCGCACGGTCATCTCGTCTTTGGTCAATGTACCGGTTTTGTCCGAGCAAATGACAGAGGTGCTGCCAAGCGTCTCAACAGCGGGCAGTCGTCGGATAAGAGCGTTGCGCTTCACCATCTTCTGTACACCGATCGCCAGTGAAATCGTCACCACAGCGGGCAAGGCTTCCGGTACAACTGCCACAGCCAGCGCAATGCCAAAGATCAGCATTTCAATGAACGGCTGCCCGCGGAACAATCCCACCGCAACGATGATCGCCACGACCACCAAAGCCGCGCGTGCCAACACGGAGCCCACTTTATCCAAATTTTGTTGCAGCGGAGTTTTACCGGTTTCAACAGTTTGCAGTAGTTGCGCAATCTTGCCGAATTCTGTTTGCATGGCAGTCGCAGCCACCAAAGCCAGTCCGCGCCCGTATGTGACCGCCGTTCCGGCATAGACCATATTCTTGCGGTCGCCTACGGATAGGTCTTCATCTCCCAACGCGCGGACATGCTTTTCCACAGGCACCGACTCACCCGTGAGCGCCGCCTCCTCCACCTGCAAGTTGATCGACTCAAGCAGGCGCGCATCCGCCGGAACACGGTCACCCGTATGCAGGATGATCACATCGCCCGGCACCAATTCTTTCGCCGGGATCTTTATCTCCACACCGTTCCGTAAAACAGTAGCCGTAGGAGCCGCCATCTGACGAAGCGCCTCAATCGCACGCTCGGCGCGGTATTCCTGCACAAATCCCAACCCCACCGCAAACAACACAATGACCGCGATGACAATGGATTCAACACCATGCCCAAGAAAAAGTGAGATCGCTGTTGCACCAAGCAGGATCAGGATAAGTACGTTCTTGAACTGTTCCAGTAAAATTTCCCACGGCGAAACACGGTGTGCGGCTACTAATTCGTTCAGGCCGTATTCCTGCAGCCGCGTCTCCGCTTCGGCAGCGCTCAACCCAATCGGTTGGCTGTTAAGTTGTGTAAAAGCTTCATCAATGGTTTGGGTGTGCCAGAGTTTGGTTTGCATAAGATTATTTTTTTGCTCCTTTATCAATTGGGGTTTCCAGATCTTCACGCCGTGGCAGGCGGGATTTGAAAATAAAAATATCCAGCAAGTAGATCACGCCTGCCATAATAGGCAGAAAGATCAATGCAAGGATGTCCTGGCCGAATATTAAAATTTCCTCGAACCAGATGGCAACTGCCGTACCGCCTGCGCCGGTGATGGCAACGGGCTTCCAGAACCTTCGAAGAACAGGGTGTGTCGAGTGATTGGACATGGAAATCTCCTTTTCGTAGATTAAAAATACCGGCACTCCTCCCATTCTGCGGGAGAAATGCCGGCCTACTTTGCGACTCGCCTGCCTTGTAAAAAGCCTGCGCTTCGCCTTGTCTTCCGGATTAAATTGTTTACCGGTAAAGTGATTCCAGATTCTTGTCGGTGGTTATAACAATAATACGCTCGCCTGTCTTGGAACTTAGATCTGTGTGCAGACTGATCAACTTGCAGCCGATGACCTGTACGATCATTTCCTCGAATATAGGGATGGACGATTCAAACAGATGGCGGCGCGTTTCTTTGAGCAAGGCCTGCCCTTCGCGGGTCTCAGCCATTTTACGGTCGCCTGCTGTGAGCACACCGCGCAAGCGGATCAACACCATATCGTTGACAAAGAAGGTCCGGGCATCGAGCGGCCCATGCCCGAGATATTCCTTCTCGAACTTGACAACCGCCTGGGTGATCTCTGCCTCCGCTTCGCCGCGTGTTTTTGTTTTCATCTGATTTCTTAGAAGGGTCAACGATTTCCAACTTTGGCGAAGGTCCTGGAAATATGTTGTTGGATCAACGCCAAAAGATATGCCGAAACCAGCAGAAGATCGAGCAAAAAGAACACAAACTGGGTTTTCACAATGCCTCCATTTAGAAAATAAAAAAAGACCAGCGCTATAGAAAGCGATGGTCTTGCGTTTTCAATCAGGCAGCCGGGAAATTTCTTTCCGTCATGACGACTGCTCGTCCCAAAAAAGTTGGGCGGCTACTCCCCATCGGAGTAATTACAGTGTACAGTATAAGCGGGTGTGAGTCAATTACAATGCTGTAAGATTTTTGATCTCCGTCGATGGGGAGTTTACTTCTCGAAAAGAAACGACACAATGCGCGGCGGCTTGTTCTCATCAGCTTCATGCCAGTATTCATTTAACTTCAGCAGTTTTAATCCACTGTTTGATGCGGCATTTGTGAAATCTGAGATGTGATGCACAAACGCATCCACTTCAATGATTTCCTCGCCCCGTTCAAATTTGGCTTTGGTTCCCTTATATTGCTTAAAGGGATGGAGTTCATTGATCAGAAAGATGCCTTTCACTTTGAGTACACGCGCCGCTTCAGAGAAAATGTGGGGGAGTTGTTGAATATGCTCAAGCACCAGATTACAGGAAATAAGATCATAAGCTTGATCGTCACACGGCCAGCGCTGAGTCAAGTCTGCAACGGAGAACTTGACGTTATCAGTCCGCACTTTTTCTTTGGCCTTCGCGATCATGCCTGATGAAAAATCCAGCGCGTGGACTTGCCTGCTGATCTGTGACAGGAAAACTGTATTCTTGCCGGTGCCGCATCCCAGCTCCAGCGTAGAGTCCACTTGCAGGTTGGCAAGCAGGCTGCGGGTTATATCCTGATCGAGGTCACGGGTCAGATTTGTATTCGAGTCGTAGATCCCAGACCATTCGTTGTATGCGTTTTGAATATCCATGATAATGATTCCTCTACCTGTTTTTTTATCAGAGATAAACGGATATATTAAATCATTATTTATCTCTGTTCATCTCTGTTTATCAGGGTGGATTTTCCATATAAAAAATGGAGCCGCCCGCAAAAACGGACGACTCCATTTGCATGTCATGTAGCTCACTGATTGGCGAGGGCCGCTTCCATGATCTGTTGCACGCGCGCGGCGATGCTCGATGGGTCGGGGTGCAGACCTTCGACCAGCAGCGCGCTGTCGTAGATCTGCTCGATGATCACGTTTTGCAGCTCGGAGCCTGATTCAAGTTTGAGCAGTTTCTTCAACATCGGATGCGACGGGTTCAACTCCAATATCTTTTTCGGAATTTCATATTCCTTGCCGAGATATTTATACACACGCTGCAACTCCGGGTTCATCGTCCCGTCAGGGTCGGTGAGACGTGACACCGATTGCGAAAGACGGGTGCTGGCACGCACATCGGCCACACTTTCACCGAGCACTGCTTTGAAGCGTTCCACCAGTGAATTGAAATCTTCATCGGCGATCTTTTCGGCTTCGGGCTCGTCTTGCGATTTCTTGCTTGTATCCACATCGGCCTGCGCCACATTCTTTAATTCAAACTCTTTATATTTGCGCAAACCCATCAACATAAACGAATCCAGCGGATCGGTCAGCAGCAGCACTTCGGTTCCTTGCGAGTGGAAGTATTCCAAATGCGGACTGCGCAGCACAGACTTCGGATCTTCGCCGATGATGTAGAAGATTTCCGTTTGGCCTTCCTTGAGACGTGAAACATAATCTTCAAGCGATGACCACGCTTCAGGATTTAAATTCGTCTTGAAGCGCAGCAGCGGATTAATGGTCTCGGTCTCCATCGGGTTGGCGGCGATGCCCTGTTTCAAATACGGACCAAACTCCTGCCAGAAGGCGTTATATTTTTCCGCGTTGTTCTTCGCGATATTTTCCAACTCTCGAATGACCTGATTGGTGAGCACCTTTTTCAGCTTCGGCATCAATCCGCTCGATTGCACCGTCTCACGCGAAACATTCAGCGGCAGATCTTCCGAATCGACCACGCCCTGCACGAAGCGCAAATATTCGGGCAGCAGGTCTTTGTTATATTCATCGATCAAAATATTGCGTGTGTATAACTTCAACCCATCTTCTTTTCTGGAAGAGAACATGCCGCGCTCGGCTTTGCCGGGAATGTATAACAACGCATACAACTGCACCGGCGCATCAGTGGCGATGTGAATGTGAGTCAGCGGTTCTTCAAAATCCAGAGTGGTCTGGCGGTAAAACTCCTGATACTGTTCCGCGCTCACTTCCTGTTTGGAGGTGCGCCAGAGGGAAGTCTGTTTGTTGACCGCTTCCTTGCTTTCGCCCATGTAAATGGGGAAGCCGATGTAATCTGAATGTTTGTGGATGATGTTCTTAACGCGGTGTTCCTCGGCGAATTCAGCCGCATCCTCTTTGAGCTTGATCTCGATGCGCGTCCCTCTTTCGCTCATTTCTGCTTTTTTTCGATCTGATAGGTGTCATCACCCGTGGCATACCAACTCACTGCTTCAGCCTGCGGATCAAATGAATGTGACGTCACCCGTACCCATTCCGCCACCATGAACACCGAATAGAATCCCACACCAAATTGACCGATCAACTGGGCAAAGTCTGTTTTCTGATCCTTGGTCGCATCCAAAAATTTGCGCGCACCAGATTGAGCGATCGTACCGAGATTCTCGATCATTTCATCGTGCGTCAGGCCGATGCCTGTATCTTGAATAACCAGCGTGCGCGCATCTTTATCCACTGTGATGCGGATATTCAACTCTGCGGCGGAGTCGAGCACGTTGTGATTGGTCACCATCTCAAAACGTAGACGGTTAAGCGCATCAGATGCATTCGAGAGCAGCTCACGCAGAAAAACCTCGCGGTCCTTATACAGCGAATGGATCAAAATATTAAGCAGCTGCTTGGTCTCTGCTTTGAAAGAAAATTGTTCGGGTGAATGAGCTGTGTCTGTCATGAGGATCTCCTGCGGGAAAATGGAATGATTCCGATGGTGTTTTCGGACGGGATTTTAAATCTTGAATGTTGATCTGGCGGTAAGAGTTTCGTAAGAAAAATATCAGCGGGTTGGGTCTTTTCAAAGATCAATGAATTGTATATCCCGACTCATTGATTGTCTGCCGTTGAAATTTATAGTCAAGTATAACGGCAAGCCGGAAGAATCGATCATTGGAATGTAGATATGATTTTTTGCTGATACGGCCTGAAATCCACCCTGTGGATTTTGCAAGCAGGGATGTCTACCCCTGCATTTGGTTATGGGTGCGTGATATTTTGCGGCAGTGGAATCTGTCAGTGTGGGAATGTTGATGGAGCTGACCAGTTTACAGATTAAGAGTCGATGCGCGGGTTATTTTTACCGTCCGATTTTTTTTAATATTTCCGTCTCCGGCATGACAAATCCAATCGCGCCTGTGTGAATGATGTATTCGGGCGTTTCTTCGGCGATCTGCCATCCTGCTCCACGATCGCGGGCCGCGGTGTTTTGCTTTGAGCAGACTTGGGTTTTCCGTTGTTCTTTTTTTGGATCGTCATTCGGTGTTTTGGTGTTTGTGCGCGGGCGGATTTTTCAGCAGGTTGTTTGTTTTTTCTGCAGCGGCGGCGATGGGTTCGGGCTGCTCGTCGGTTTCTGTGATTCCCTTTTTCCCGGTGCTGATCACGTAGCGATAGGTGATGCCGTTGTTTTGAACCAGATAGTAATGCAGAAAATTACGGGTCATGTGCAGGATCATGCTTCCCTGCTGTTCGGCAATTTTCGCGAGGTCATTCATGCTGGTGACATCAATGGTGGTTGCTGTGGGTTGCAGATCTTTTTCGTAAATATCCACCATCAGCGACCCGTGGCGTAAATGGATCAACGCATCTGTGCTTTGACGGGCTGTCTTAAAAATGAACAGTCCGATCAGGATCAGGCCGCTGAGCGAAATTCCCAACCCGATCAGAGAAGACATGCGAATGAAATTAACGGTGGCTTCCCATCCCAAAAACGAGAGGGTGTTGGCTTGCATATCCGCGCTTCCTGCAAGACCTTCTTTTGTGATGTGCATGGAGTTGATCTCTGCATTTGTGTTGGCAGGATAAAAATGTACTTTGTCATACTTGAAGGCCAGTGTTGGGTCAAATGTGCCCGCGATGGCCTGGCCTGCGGAGGTGGCGGTGAATGCGATATTTGTAACGATCTCAACTGTGTAGGTGTTTGTGCGTAAGCCGGTTTCCTGTTCAACCAGATTCACCAACGCTTCCAGTTCACAAAGGTCGAGGGTTGCCATGTTGAAGTTGGAACTGCCGGTAAATGCTGTTTGTGAAAGTAGTGGAATTGTGCGCTGCCAGCCGCTTGGTTCATCCATGATGCGCGCGAATATCTGGCTGTTCCCGCTGACGTTTTGAAGTTGATTTCCTGAAATGTTATAGGCGAGTCCGATATTAAGGAAACAGGTTAATTTGGGAAAGACAGGCTCACCTGTGCGTACCATCTCTGTGTCGTAGACTCCGGGTGTTCCGGTTGCAGAATAGGTGTATTCTCCATCCTGTTGATAGGGAATGGTATCTGCGGTGCGGGTGGCTGGCCGTGAGAAGGAGAAAATGGACAAGCCGAGGAATCCGATAAATAAAAATCCCATCAAATATGATGCGGGTTCGAGCATTCCGCCAAAATTAATCGGCGGGCGGTTTGTTCCCTTTTGATTTTTTGGCGGCTTGGCCATCACACGGGTCATAAAAACACCTCCCAGCAAAAAGACAGCAAGTGACAGGTTGATCGGTTTTCGGAACCATTGCGTTACCCGTCCCGCCCCCGGCACATAGATCCATTGTTTGCCGATGATCTCATCCTGGGTGGGCTGATAGGCATCGATCCATGAATTATTATCGCCCTTGATCACAAACTGTCCCTGATCGGTGCCAATGATGCGGTGAATGACATACGCGCCCATTTCGGCATCACGATATGTGACCACATCCCCGATTTTGTAAGTCTGTGCTTTGCGGATGATAACCAGATCGCCGGTATGATAGCGCGGCTCCATGCTGATGCCATTGACCATCACATACGAGGTTTGTCCGCCAAGTTTGGAGGGCGCGAAGGCGGCCCAAATAATTATCAATCCAAAGATCAGGGTCAGGTTTGAGAAAATGGAAGGTCGGCGTTGAGCGTGTTTCATACGGGATGGACAGAGTTTGAATGAGTGCTTGATTTTTTGAAAAACAGGGACTGGCATAGACCAGTCCCTGCCTTTAAGGTGAAGCAATTAAGATTTTGTTGATTCGCAGTTCTTACGGTGCGTCGGCGCTGCTGCTGGCCACAATATTCAACGCGGTCAGGTCGATGAGTTCAAGATCTGTAAACGTGCAGGTGGCGGTCATGGATGGGGCGGTACCGGCGACGAGTGTGCAGGTGGTCCATGAGCCGGAAGTGGCGGTCTGCACTTTAACAGTCGCGGCAACTACGGTCCCGCTGCTTGGCGCGACAGCAAACGTGATTGCATCCACCAGAGTCGGGTCGGTTGCATCCAGGTCATACGCGATGTTGGTCACTGTGTAACCGGGAATCACATTCGCCTTGTAACCGGCGGCGCTGTCTGCTACTGTATTTTGTGCAGCGAAGGCATAGGCGCTTGCTGAAACGATGACGATAACCATAACGGTTAGTAAAACTTTGAAATTGCGGAACATGGCTTTCTCCTTTTGCAGACTCGTTTTTCATTGGGTCTGCGCTTGTAAAACAGGAACGATCAAGGTATATCAGCCATCCTGATAAAAAAAGCCTGACTTGTGATAAGCCAGGCCGAATAAACACAAGTAATTTTGTGATCTTCGGCGGCCTGGCGATCGTGGTCACTTGATGAGTGACGGTAGACCCGTGGCTTTGCGTCGCTGGTTTTCACCAGGTTTGCCTTTATCGGATGTCGTTTATATTTATTACTATAGCACCAATATGAATAGAATACCTTGCAGGATGATTACAGCAACGTTTTGCATTGCAGATATGCAAGTTGATAATGGGATGGTGTAGAATGCTTAATCTACTTAACCGGGATGGATGATGAATAAATATATTCTTATTTTTATCGGATCGATGATTTTTGTGGCGGCCTGTAATTTACCTGCGCCCGCTTCACCCCCCGCCCTCAACCTGCCAGCCACACTACAAGCCAGTACGCCGCTGTCGGTTTCTCCGACTGCCACGGCTGCTGCGCCAGCACCTGCTGCATTAACTGAACCAACGGGTAAGATCGCTTTTACCTGTCAATTATTCAAAGATGTTTCCAGCGAACAGATCTGCGTTGTCAATGCCAATGGGACAGATTATCGCCGCCTGACCTCTGAAGATACTATTCGTCATTTTTATCCGTCCATTTCACCCGATGGGCAAAGTGTTGTCTATTCTGCTTATAATGAACAAACCAAACACTACGAAATTTACGAGTTGAATTTTTCAACAAACGAAATTAAACAATTAACTTTTGCCTTGGGCGATCTCAATGCCCCCGAAATATCGCCCGATGGCACAACGATTGTATTAACCCGTTTTTATATTGACCCCGAAAGACCCACCACATGGCTCATTGATCGTGATGGCGATAATCCGCGAGAAGTTTCTCCCGATAGAGCCATTGACCCAACCTGGTCACCCGATGGAAAACAAATTTTATTTGCATCCGTTGTTGATAACCTGACCCAATTATTCATTATCAACACAGACGGTACCGGTCTGCGTCAGGTCAGTCAATTGCCCGATCTGCGCGGACGAAGCGACTGGTCACCTTTAAATTTGATCGTCACGTATTCCGGCAAACCGTGGATGCGTGAACTATTCGCCATGAATCCCGATGGCTCTGCCCAACGTCAAATTTCACCGGCAGGCGGCAACTCGCAAGGACCGTCCTTTTCACCTGATGGTCAGTGGGTGGCTTTCACTTCCTACTTTGACCGATACGAAGTCCACGGCTGTGAGATCTACATCATGCGCGTGGATGGCACAGACCTGCGCCGCCTGACCAACAACGAATATTGTGACTATCAACCCAGATGGGGGCCGTGAGATATAAAAAACGGATAAAAGGGGAAGGTGTGTCCTTTCAAAAATCTTTTTGTCTGCGTTCATCTGTGGTAAATCTTTGAAAATTCTTCCTTCTTAAAGAGACCAGAGACTTGTACGTCTCTGGTCTCTTTGATTGTATTTATCGAAGCAGATCAACCCATTTCTTTAAAGGTTACTTCGGGGTGTTTTTCAGTGTAATACTTCAAATGAAAGGCTGAGCTAAACAACGCCACCATGCGATTCTCAGAATCACGGGCGAGCATTACCTCTGTGCGCGAAGGCAGATTCTTGAAGGCTTCTTCCGTCCCTTCGACCCAGCGCGCAAAAACATGCGGCAGGCGTTCGATCACTGTCGGAACGTTGTACTCCATTTCCAATCTGGCCTGCACCACATCGAATTGCAGTTGTCCCACCACCGCCAGAATAGGCTCGCGCTTGAAGGCGTTCGCATTGTAGAAAACTTGCACGCCGCCTTCGCTTTCAAGCTGCTGCAATCCTTTGGTAAATTGTTTTTGTTTATTTAAGTCTGTGTTTTTCAACAAGGCAAAATGCTCAGGCTGAAAGTGCGGCATTGCCGCAAAGCGGACGGGGGAGCCGGCATACAGTGTATCTCCGATGCCAAGCGTGCCGTTGTTTGGAATGCCCACCACATCGCCGGGGAAGGCTTCATCCACGATCTCGCGTTCATTGGCAAATAATTTATAGGGACGCATCAAACGCACAGTGCCGCCGCTTTGGGCATGCGTGGTGACAAGTCCGCGCTCGAAGCGGCCGGAGCAAACCCGCAAAAATGCCACACTGTCACGGTGCTTGGGATTCATGTTGGCTTGTATCTTGAAGACATAGCCCGAGAACTCGGGGCGGTTGGGTGAGATCAATTCTTCATCGCTTAAGTAGGGCTGCGGCGGAGGCGCAAATTTAATGAAGGCGTTTAAGAATAAACGCACGCCAAAGTTGGTCAACGCGCTGCCGAAAAAGACAGGGGTCTGCTCCATCTTGCGCAGGCGTTCAACTTCAAAGGTAATGCCGAGGCCATCCAAAAGCTGAATGTCATCATCGATGCGTTTTTGTTCATTTTCAGAGATGTGCGTGGTATTGTGGATTTCGCTGATCGGCACAAATTCTTCAATGGCCATGGTTTCGTTGCGCGCCGTGCGCTCGTAGAGATAAACTCCTTCGAGTAGCGGTCATAGACTCCGCGGAATTGGGGACCGTCGCCGATCGGCCAATTCATCGGGACAGGTTCCATGCCCAGAATGGATTCGATCTCGTCCAGCAGTTCGAGCGGCGGGCGGGCGGGGCGGTCCATTTTGTTGATGAAGGTAAAGATCGGGATGCCGCGCTTACGGCAGACTTCAAACAATTTTCGTGTTTGCGGCTCAATGCCTTTCGCGGCATCAAGTACCATCACGGCGCTGTCCACGGCGGAAAGGGTGCGATAGGTATCTTCAGAAAAATCCTGATGGCCGGGAGTGTCCAGCAGATTAATGACATGACCTTTATATGGAAATTGCAGGATGGTGGAGGTGATGGAAATACCGCGCTCGCGCTCCATCGCCATCCAGTCTGAGGTGGTGCTGCGTTGATTGCGCTTGGCGCGCACATTGCCTGCCAGTTCAATGGCGTTGCCATAGAGCAGCAGCTTTTCGGTTAATGTGGTTTTGCCTGCATCCGGATGCGAAATGATCGCAAACGTCCGGCGGATGGATGTCTCCTGTTCGAGGCTTGTATTTGAGCTGGGTTGATTGGGTACTGATATTTCGTCCACGGAAATCCTCTTGATCGTTCTTTTCATGTAAGCGGGGAAAAACTACAAAGTATTCTCCGCAGAATATTGGCTTTGGGGAAGCGGATTATTTTACCTTACTATTTTTGCGTCAGTTGAAACCAGACAGAATATTAAGCCTTGCGTCTTTGCTGATTATCTCATAACCGCATTGGAAGCTTGTTTATGCATGGACGCGCTTTTGATAGAATAGGCGGCATGACATCCTCAACCTTACTTTCCTCCCATCATTTATCAATTCATCACGATGGTTCCAAACGCTACGTACTTTCCTCCACAGATACAGATTTGCATTTGGGAGATGAAGTTACGATCCGGCTGCGCGCCGCAGTAGATGCGCCCATTGAGCGCATTCTGCTGCGCACCTGTCCTGATGGAGAACAATTTTTTGCCGAGATGCAGATCGAGAATTCAGGGAATTCATCCGCGTGCAATTGGTGGCAGGCAAAACTCCGCTTGAGTATGCCGTTGACCTCTTATCGTTTCCTGCTCTTCACCAAAGATGGAATCTGGTGGTACAACGGAAGCGGATTGCATCGTCATGTACCGACTGATGCGGAAGACTTCCGTCTGCTGGCAGATTATGCAGCGCCTGTTTGGGTGCGCGACAGCGTCTTTTATCAGATATTTCCCGACCGGTTTTGGGATGGTGACCCTGCGAGTAATGTCCGCAATGATGAATTTGAATATCAAGGGTTACAGTCCAGATCGCGCGAATGGGGAGAAAAACAGAGCGGCTGGCCGGAGGCCATGGTCGAATTTTATGGCGGTGATTTGCCCGGAGTGGAACAGCGCCTTGATTATCTAACCGACCTCGGCGTGAACGCCATTTACTTCAACCCGATATTTACGGCTTATAGTAATCATCGCTATGATGTCGTGGATTATTACAACGTGGACCCGCATCTGGGCGGTGATTCGGCTCTGACCTCCCTGCGGCTTGCCACTGCGGAACGAGGGATGCGCTTCATCGTTGACATTGTTCCCAATCATTGCGGCGTGGAGCATCCGTGGTTTAAGTCTGCATTACAGGATCCCAACGCGCCGACCGCAGATTATTTCAACTTCCATCAACACCCCGACGAATACGAATCATGGTTGGGTGTGCGCAGCCTGCCCAAGTTAAATTATCGCAGTCAAAATCTGCGCGATACAGTTTATGCGGGGTCGAACGCAATTTTTCGTTATTGGTTAAAAGCGCCTTATGCCGTGGATGGCTGGCGCGTGGATGTTGCAAATATGCTTGCCCGGCATGGCAAAGATCAACTGGAAGCAGAAGTTTGGGAAGGGATTCGGCAGGCTGTGAAGGAAGAGAATCCATCGGCGTATTTGCTGGGCGAAAATTTCTTTGACAGCAGCCAGCAATTGCAAGGCGATCGTCTGGATGCAAGTATGAATTATTTTGGGTTTGCAAATCCGATCGGATACTGGCTCAATTGTTTTGAGGTGAATCAACACGCCGAGCCGCGCAATGTGAAATCAAAAGTGACATGGTCTACGCAGGCATTGGTGGATTCATGGCAGGCCAGCCGCGCCGCCATTCCGTGGGTGATCGCAAGGCAGCAATTTAATCTGCTGGGTTCGCACGATACACCGCGCTTCATTAATGTCCTTGATCACGATCAAGCGCGTAATCGCCTGGCAGTTGCTTTTCTTTTGACCTACGTGGGCGTGCCTTGTATTTATTACGGTGATGAGATCGGCATGACCGGCAGGGATGCGCTCGAGGCACGGAATTGCATGATCTGGGATTCAACTCAATGGGATGCGGATCTGCGGTCTTTTTATCAAACATTGATCAAATTGCGCCGAACATCCCCGGCATTGATCGATGGCGGTTTTCAGGTTTTACTGGCTGAAGAAAATCTACTGGCCTATCTGCGTGATACGGACGAAGAACAGATCATCGTCATTGGTAACCGCGGTCCCGCTGCGCATCCGGCAGGGTTGCTCTCTGTTGAGCACGGCGCAATTTCGAATGGAACCGTTTTTCAGGAATTATTTACAGGCCAAACCAGTACTGTCATGAATGGAAATTTGCCTTTGCCTGAGTTGTCTGCGGGCGTGCAAATTTGGCTAACCGTATGAAATAATATAAGCACAGAGTTTATCGTTTTTTTCTGTGCCTAGCCACCCGACAGTTAAACAGGACGCAGATCACTTTGCAGGCGTCCAAAAAAAAGGGTCAGGTGGCTGGTAATCGACCATGTAAAGTGAATTTGTCACCATGTTTCATAACCCAATCTTATGACCCTGAAAGGGTCAAATGATTATAGGAAGTAGATACCGCAACATTCAACCCCGAAGGGGTGTCAGAGATCGAAAATCCAGACACCTCGGGGGGTTTTCAATATGCTTTTGCTACAATCATTTCATCCCTCGGGATTGATAGAGAATAGACATCCACCCAATCCTATAAAACCATACCTTAATCGACCTCGCCACCCCGTTTAAACAGGACGCAGATGTTGCGGGCGTCCAAAAAAAAGTCAGGTGGCTAGTATTATTTTTTTATTTTTGGAAGTATTGCTCGTAGACTGCGTCGCTGACGAACATTAATCCTTCGCCGTCGCGATAGACCTGCCGATAACCGCGGATCTGGTCTTTATCAGCATCGACGAAGAAGGTGTAGGTATCCTGAAATGCGACCGGGTCCACGGCGCTTTCGAGGGCGCCTTCCTGGGTGTAGTCGAGAATGCGCTGCGACCAGAGGATGATGATATCGGGTCTGAGCTTTTCGATGGTGCTGTATTTGCTGTTCCAATACGTGCGGACATTCCACTGGTCGTTATCGGGGAAGTACATGCGCACATCGCGGAAGATGGTTAATTGCTGATCTGTCTGAATGAGGGGCAGGTAGTCTTTTTCGATGGTGCTGTAAAAGATCAGAGACTCTTCGTGTTCTTCGCGTGTCAACACTTCGCGATAGAGTTCCACATCCTTGTTAATGTAGATCGCAAATTGATAGGCAATGATCGCGAGCGCGAGTCCGCCGAGAAGCAGGGAGACGGGTGTGCGCGATTTTTTATCGGTGAAGGGTGGAAACTCAAACAGGACGATCAAACTGCTGTAAACCGGGAGCAGAATAGGCAGAAAGAAATGTGTAGGTTTGATCGCGATCGTAAACAAAACATACAACCCGAGCGGAAAGGCCCAGGTCGCGATCATTAAATGACGGGTGCGATTTTCTCCGCGCCAGATGCCGAGGGCGAGGGCGATGAATGCCAGCGTGATGAAGATCAACTGGCCGTATAGTCTTGTGATGATATTCAGCCACGAAGCCGGGCCGACATCATAGGCGAGAGTCCAGCCTTCAGACATGGAGCCGGATTGACGCGAGAGAGTCAGGATCATTTGGTCTCTCTGACTGGAGAGCAGCAAAAACGGATTGGAGATGACGATGGCCGCGGCCATGATGCCGACGAATAAGGCGCCCTGTAAAACTGCGGCACGCCAGGTTAATTTTTTGGAGAGCACCCCGATCAACAGGTAGGTGGGAATGGTCAAAACGAAGAAGAGGCCGATTACCTTGGTGCCAGTTGCCAGTCCGGTGGATGCGGCGGCGAGGGCAAAGTTAATGCCGAAGCGCTGGTCATCCCGGTCGAGGAAGAATAAAGTCAGGGCTGTGAAAAAGACCGCAAGACTATCCACATGCCACCAGAGATTATTTTCAACAACGGCGGAAACCGAAAGCAGAAAGATAAATAAGCCGATGGATTTGGCCGCGGATTTGAATTTGGTTTGGGTGTAGGTCAGAAGCAGGAGCGCGCCGAGCATGGGCAAAACGCTGATGAACTGACGCAGGAGGAGCATATTAAGCTGGGACGATGCGCGCAGACTGTCGGTGAGTTTGACCGGCAGCAGGAGCAGGGCGCTTGAAAAATAAAAAGGCGAGCCGTAATAATAATGCCCGTAGGTGATGAAGTTGTAAACGGTTTGTTTGAATGTCTCACCGGGGGTGAGCATTTTTAACACAACGGGATATTGTGCGAATTCGTCCGGCTCGAAGAGCGAGATCATCATCTGGTCTTTTGCGCCGGTGTTGTTGGGGAAGATAAAAACAGTGAAATAGGCGGCGCTGATAAAGATCAGAATGGCGAAGATACGTTTTTGGGTCGGGGTCATGCGGCAATGATACCATTTCCATTCGGTCTCAGTATGCGATTTTGAACGGGTGATTTTCATCATCTATATTTTGGATATTGTTCTTTGTATACTTTAAATCAGAATCCAAAATTGAGTTGGAACGTATATTGCAGAGTGGCTCTTTCAAAGAGCCAAAAAGAATATAGGATATGGGAGAGCTTGTATGAAAAAAATTGATGAACTGGTGAAGGGGTTTCTGGCGCAGAAGAAGATCGCTGTCGTCGGGGTGTCGGATAAACGTGAGACCGGCTGTAATTTGAATTATAAAAAATTCAAGGATGCGGGCTATCAGGTATATGCGGTGAATCCGCGTATCTCCACCTACGATGGCGCGCCGTGCTATCCCGATCTGAAGTCCATTCCTGAAAAACCAGATGCGGTCTTTATGTTGACCAATCCCAAAGTAACAGAAGAGATCGTGCAGCAATGCGTGGACCTGGGCATCAAGCATGTCTGGATGCATTGCATGATGGGCACCAAGCCCGGCCTGGCGCAGAGCATGACCAGCGTTTCACAATCTGCGGTGGAGATGTGCAAGGCAAACGGAATTGAAGTGATCCCCGGTTCGTGCCCGAATCAATTTTTAGACCCGGATGGCGGTCATAAATTTATGCGCGGATTGTGGAGCATGTTCGGATTTATGCGGGTGAGCTGATCCGCTGTTTTAGGAATACTCTTCTTTTATAAAACGTTCAAATCCCTGTTGGGTGAGTTGAGACAATTCATCGAACAGGGATGTTTCGATCTCTTTAAAATTGAAGCACGATTTTCCCTGCATGTGCTTTTTTAATTCAGGTGAAATATTCTTAAGCAGGTCGGGGTACATGTAAACCGGCATCAGGTGAAAAGAAACGTAATTCTTTTTTATTTGCGCCGCGCCAAAGAAAAGTTCCTTTTTCCACTTTTCGCTGTGCGCACCATCCAATGAGAATCCATCTGCGGTGTCTATTTTGATCATTAGCTTTGATGAATACGGCTCAAGGATGGATTTTAGTTTTTTGAAGACAAGGGGAAATTGAGTTTGAGTAGTCATGTTGAGGATTCCTATTGGGATACAACAATCTTCATAAAAATTGGATCACCAAACGCGGTTCCATCTGGACCGTAAGCCTGCCACGCGCTTTCGAAAGTTCCTTCCGCTGTGGGAGCGGTGAAGACAATGCGCAATGTGACTTGTGTGCCCGCCCGTGCCGGGTAGAGAATTTGTTCCTGCGCTGCACCGAGCGGATCGCCGCCGATCCATTTCAAGCGATAGGTGGAATCCCAGTCACAGGTGCCGTTGTTGTTGACCAGCCATTGCTTGTCTATGGATGCGCCGAATGAGATGAAAGTCCCATCTGGAATGGTGACATCCTGTAAAAATTCAAGGTTGTTACTGCACGGGCCTTCGGTGGGTGTGGCTGTAGCCGTGGATGTGGGAACGGGCGTATAAAGTGCGGGGATGGGTGTGGTGGTGGAAAGGATCTGTGTGGCCGCAGGTTTTGTCGGCGGGCGGAATGGGGTAGGGGTGACTTGCGGCGCACAGGCTGAAGCGAAGATTAATGTAAATAGAACAGCGAGCAGGTATGGGCGGAGCATGATACGGATACGAAGCATATCCTTATTAAACCATAAAGTCCCATGTATTAAATAAAACTTCGGAAGTCTTTTCGAGATCTCCCGATTGGAGTTCCACAAGAAAGACTTCCGAAGTCTGGTATGTTATGGTTGACTTACAATTCTTCTTCGACTGCCGCGCCGGCATCCATGGCGTTGCCGCCTTCGTTGCCCATATCAAGCGGAAGGGCGATCTCGCCGCTAAGCGCTTTCTGGCGGATGATGCCTTCGATCTCGTTCATCATATCGAGATTGCCGCGCAGATATTCTTTGGCGTTCTCACGTCCCTGGCCGATGCGGATATCACCATAAGAGAAGAAGGCGCCGCGTTTGGTGAGGACTTCAAATTTGGTGGCGAGATCAAGCACGTCACCTGATTTCGAGATGCCTTCGTTGAACATGATGTCAAATTCTGCGGTACGGAAAGGCGCCGCGAGTTTGTTCTTAACCACTTTGACACGGGTGCGATTACCGATGACTTCTTCGCCGACCTTAATGGATTGAATACGGCGTACGTCCAAACGAACCGATGCATAGAATTTAAGGGCCTGACCACCAGTGGTGGTTTCAGGATTACCAAACATCACGCCGATCTTCTGGCGAAGTTGATTTGTAAAAATGACCGATGTCTTGGTCTGGTTGATCGCGCCGGAAAGTTTGCGCAGCGCCTGAGACATCAAACGAGCCTGCACACCCATGGTGGCATCGCCCATGTCGCCTTCGATTTCAGAGCGTGGCACGAGCGCGGCAACTGAGTCAACGACGACCACATCCACTGCACCGGAGCGGACGAGAGTCTCTGCGATTTCGAGTGCCTGTTCGCCGGTGTCTGGCTGGGAGACGAGCAGGTTATCAATATCCACGCCGACTTTGGCCGCATAGCTTGGGTCGAGTGCATGTTCCATGTCAATGAAGGCAGCGGTTCCGCCCAGGCGTTGTGCTTCTGCCACAATGTGTTGGCAGAGAGTGGTCTTACCGGAAGATTCAGGACCGTAGATTTCGATCACACGTCCGCGTGGAATACCGCCGACGCCGAGCGCAATATCGAGTGAGAGTGAGCCGGTGGGGATGACCTCGGTCACCATGCCATGGGCTTCGCCAAGGCGCATGATGGAACCGTCACCATAGCGTTTTAAAATATCGCCAACGGCCTTGTCCAGGACGGCGCGTTTGGCGTTATCGATGTTTTGAGTTTGTGCGGGTGTTTCTGTTGTGCGGGATGATTTTCTTGCCATGGTTTAGTTCTCCAATATAAGTGTAAAGGTTGAAGGATATTAAACACAAAGGACGCGATGGTCACAAAGGTTTAATAAAGTTATGTGTTGCGAGAGTATAGCACAGATGTTCAGTGCGTCAAGAGCATAATAGCGTATCATTTTTTTAATATGGAAATGCCATCAGCAAGCTGATGAACTACAAAATCAACTTACGCGATTTCACTTGTTGAGACAGGCTAAAAAGATTACCCAAATGGGTAATGGTTTTTTTATAGGGTAATTAACCATTACCCAGTATAATCCTCAGAATTTAGTTGTGAAATTTTGCACATATAAAACACATACTGGCATGGATTAAGGATCAATAAATCATGAACGCTATTCGTTTTCCCGCATATGTCACAAATTCAAAAGTTCGCGCATGGATCGAAGAAGTTGCCGCGCTGTGCAAACCCGAACAAGTCCATTGGTGTGATGGTTCCCAGGCTGAGTATGACCATTTGTGCAGCTTGCTTGTCAGCAACGGTACTTTTATCAAACTCAATGAAAGCAAACGCCCAAATAGTTACCTGGCCCGCTCTGATCAGGGCGATGTGGCGCGTGTGGAAGACCGAACTTTCATTTGCAGTGTCAAGCCCGAGGATGCCGGTCCCACCAACAACTGGGTTGATCCGCTTGAAATGAAAGGGACGTTGCAAAAACTATTTGATGGGTCAATGCGCGGCCGTACCATGTATGTGATCCCATTTAGCATGGGGCCGCTTGGTTCAGATATTGCCCAGATCGGTATTGAATTGAGCGATTCACCTTACGTCGCCGTCAACATGCGCATCATGACGCGCATGGGCGCCGCGGTGTGGGATGTGCTGGGGGATGGGGAGTTTGTGCCATGCCTGCATTCGGTTGGAGCGCCGCTGGAGCCGGGTCAAAAGGACGTGGCGTGGCCTTGCAATAAAGAGCAAAAATATATCGTGCATTTTCCTGAAACGCGTGCCATCTGGTCTTATGGCAGCGGCTATGGTGGAAATGCTCTGTTAGGTAAAAAATGTTTGGCATTACGTATTGCGTCCAAAATGGCGCGTGACGAAGGCTGGTTGGCCGAGCATATGCTGATCCTCGGAATAGAATCACCAGTAGGTGAAAAGACTTATCTTGCGGCGGCTTTTCCGAGCGCTTGCGGAAAGACCAATCTTGCCATGTTGATTCCGCCGGTGGCTTTTAAGGGTTGGAAAGTAACAACGGTTGGCGATGATATTGCCTGGCTCAAGACCGGTGCGGATGGACAGCTTTATGCCATCAATCCTGAAAACGGTTATTTTGGCGTCGCGCCGGGCACCTCTGAAAAGACAAATCCCAATGCGATGGCCGCCAGCAACAAGAATACGATTTTTACAAACGTAGCCCTGACCCCCGATGGAGATGTCTGGTGGGAAGGAATGACCAAGACTCCTCCGGCTGAATTAATCGATTGGACCGGTCAACACTGGACGCCCGACTGTGGCCGCAAAGCTGCTCACCCGAATGCACGTTTCACAGCACCGGCCAGTCAGTGCCCGTCGATTGACCCTGATTGGGAAAATCCGCGTGGTGTGCCGGTCAAAGCCTTTATCTTTGGTGGACGCCGCAGCAATACCATCCCACTTGTTTTCCAATCCAGTGATTGGAAACATGGCGTTTATCTAGCCGCCACCATGGGGTCAGAGACAACAGCCGCTGCCAGTGGCGCACTCGGATTGGTTCGCCGTGACCCGTTTGCCATGCTGCCTTTCTGCGGTTATCACATGGCTGATTACTTCCAGCATTGGCTCGATTTTGGTCAAACACTTGCGAGCCCGATACCCATCTTCGGGGTGAACTGGTTCCGCACCAATGGAGACGGCGTTTTCCTCTGGCCGGGTTATGGCGAAAATATGCGCGTATTACAGTGGATCGTGGAACGCGTCAACGGGCGCGCGGCGGCGGTGCCAAGTCCGCTCGGGTGGATTCCCGCCTACGCAGACCTAACATGGGAAGGCATGGATCATTTTCTCAACGAACATTTTGAGGACCTGGTCAGCATTGACCCGATGCATTGGCAGGCTGAACTCCAACAGCATGATCAATTGTTTGAAAAAATGCAGGACAAGCTTCCGTTGGAATTGACCGCCATCCGCGCAAAATTTGAAAGCGGATTGGGCTTTGCCCCTCAAGCATAAACTTGCATAAAAATATAAATCTTCCCCGTTGAATAAAACAAAATACAGCGCTGCGCAAAAGGAAAATGTTTTCTTTGCAAGCCGTTTTGTTTATCTCAAGGGGTGGGAGTCAGCTTGGGTAAAGAATCAAGTTTCGGCGTAGCTGGGCGTTCGGTGCCAAAGCCATTGTCACCTTGAAATGTAAAGTAAGTCACCTGGCCGGGGAAAATCTCAACCCATGTTTGGCGGGTTTTACCATCATATTTAAGCGAAATTTTATAAATGCCCGCGGCCAAATCACCGAGGACAAGATTTTCATTGTAGTATGGGTCCGCGTTGATCGCTCCGCCGCCGCCGTAACTTTTGACAATATTTGATTCATCTGTTTCTTCCGAGCGCACGGTAACTTCCACTTGCTGTAAAGTTTTATCTTTTGTGTCAGTCACACGTCCCACCAATACGCCCCAGCCCTGCGGCGGCGAGATCCATAACTCAGGATTGACTGTATTTTGAAATGAGTTGGTTGGGAAGCGCACTTCAAAATGTACATGCGGCCCGGTCGTTGCGCCGGTTGAGCCGACCAGCCCGATCAATTCGCCCGTTTCAACATGTTGGCTGACCATTGCGATCACTTCGCTCATGTGGGCATAAACCGTATAAAGCTGTTGATTGTTGTAGCTAAAATCATGACGAATGGCAACTGCCAAACCATAGGGGTCTTCTTTATTTAAAGGTGATTCTGTAAATAAACCCCAGCCCGCCCAGACCACAGTCCCCGGGCCGGCGGCCATGATCGGCGTGCCTTCGGGAGTGGGAATGTCTACGCCGGTATGCACAATATTTGGCGCAAAGAAAATGCCGCCATAGCGATAATCAGGGATCGGCCAGTTGACCTGATCTGCGGCGATGGGGCGCGCAAAATAAAAATGATCATAAGGTGACATCGCCCATGGAATGGGATACAGTGGAGGACGCCAGCCCGAGATAGGTTCCGCTCCCGGAGCGGGGAGGACGAATTGAAACGGCATCGGTGACGGAGTAATTTCCGCATCCATCTGGACCGGAAGCTGGTCTGCCGCTTCGGCCACTACTGGCGTTGGGTTGGCCGGTGCTATTTCTTGTCCGCAGGCAGAGAGGATCACGATCAATAATAAAGCGGGGAGTGTTCGTTTGAGTTTCATGGTTTGTTCGTTTGCCTTACGCACGATAATTTTTGGCAGATGGGTTTTGTGTAACCGATAGAGATTGTGTCCATTAATTCCATGTCACCCCTTCGGGGTTTTGGGATGCGTTTTTTTATTTCTATAATCATCACACCCCTTCGGGGTTTTGGGATGCGTTTTTTATTTCTACAACCCTGGCACCCTTCGCTTGGTGAATACGTTTTTATTTTCTATAATCATTGAACCCCTTCGGGTTTTTGTGGGATGCGTTTTTTGTTTCTAAAATCATGTTACCTGTTTCGACACGGTGAGCGATAAGACGAACCGTCAACACATCGCCTTTGGGGTTACGTTGGATGCTTTCTTATTTTCTATAATCTTGCCATCCCTTCGGGATTGTTTACTGCGTAACATCCGTTTATTAAGAGAAGATTGTCTATTGATAGATACATATAAAAACTATATGAAACTCCGAAGGAGTGAAATTATTATAGGGAAATTATTGTAGAGAATTATTGTATCGAATTATTGTGGCGAATTATTATATTGAATTCATTATAGAGAAATCATTGCAACAGGTTACGGAATGATCGTTGGCGGTGTGGGCGTCAATGTTGGGGTGTAGGAAGGTGTTGGGGTTACAGACGGCGTGCGCGTCGAAGACGGTGTACTGGTTGGGCGCGGCGTGCGTGAAGGGCGTGGTGTGGGAGTGATCGAAGGAGTCTGTGTTGGAGTTAATGTAGGCGGTAGGACGCGGGTTGGCGTGATAAGCGCTTCGGCTGGATATAGTTCCTGCATGGCTGCGTACCAGGTCAGGCCGTTGGTGAGTGTGAATTCGGTGAAGCGGCTGCCGGCGTAATAGGTGCGCCAATTGGGAAGCGCGGGTAAACGTTCCCAGTTATAGGCTGCTGCGAGAGCAGTGATATCGACCCAGTAACCAGCAGGCACCGGTGCGTATTTTCCACCCTGTTCATAGGTACGCGGATCAAGCTCGTAGCGTGCGCTTAAATTCCAGGGTGCATTGTGGATCGGTTCGCCGAATGAACCGTCCTGTGTGTTGGCGCGGACATAGATGCGCCAATAGGTTTGTGCGCCAACATCTTCACGCAAGACGACCATCCAGCCGGCATCGGTCATCAAGGTGTTGATGGCGAAAGCGCGGCCTGTATAGAGCCAGTCTTCTTCGAGGCCGGGTTCGAGGTTGGTGGTAAGCGGCACGAAGGCGTTTTCGATGCTTGCAAGCACATCCCAGCCTGTTTCAAGGATGATGCGGTCACGCAGCGCGTTGAATGAATCATCGATCAGGTCATGCAATTGCGGGAAGGGAGCCTGCACATCATCCAATGCGACAACATACCAGCGTTGATTGGGTACTTCAGCGCCAGGGGTGATGATCGGTGACCATAATGCTGCAGGTGTAAAGATTGCAGCCTGATTAAATGAGTTTGGAAAAGGGGGTGGGGATTTGCGCAAGTCCCCAGGCGAGGCCGCGCACACGGCCATGCAGGGGGGTGGGAGGTAGCAGTAAATTTCCGCGAACATCATACGATGAAATATATTGTTGATTGGGTCCGCTGGTGATGGCGATGATCTGTTCGGCAGTTTCATTCCATGCGCCCCAAATGCCGTCGCCGATCCAGCGGGCGGTGCGGTTGGGGTCGTTGGCTTCCCAGATATACAGTCCGCTAAAGCCGACGGTTTGAGAGATGGATGCCCATAATAATTGCGAGCCGTCATAATTCCAGACGGGATGGTTTTCAGATGCAAAAGGTGTGTTACTTAAATTTTGGTATCGGTCTTCGCCGGTCAGATCAAGATCGGCGAGCCAGACATCGTCACTTTCGCCGCCGCGCAAGGAGATGAAGGCGATGTGCCGGCCATCGGGTGCCCAAACGGGAGAGTGATCTGAGGCAGAGTCTTGCGTGACGGGGATGATGGGTTGGGTGCGGTCATTGACGGAGACAACGGAAATCTCAAGATTTTCGTTTGTGTAGGTTTCAAAGACGAGCCACTGTCCATCGGGTGACCATGAGGGGGCGGAGTCGTATTCGGGGGTGTTGGTGATCTGGGTTACATCTCCGCTTTGCAGGTTCATGGTGAAGAGGTCCCAGTATCCGCCGTTGCGGTCTGAGGCGAAGGCGATCATTGTGCGGTCGGGGCTGAGGGCAGGGGCGATGTCGTTCCATTCGCCGTTGGTGATGCGGGTGAGAGGCAGGTCTTGCGGACGGTTGCTTTGGACAAAGAGATGGGCGTGCCCATTTTCTTCGATGGATAGGAAGATGAGATTGCCTTCGCCGCTATAGCGGATGGTATCTGGTGTGTTTGTGGCAATGGGTGTTTCTGTGGTGATTGCTGCTGGTGGAGGCGTTGCTTCCAAAGATTGGGAACAGCCAAAGAGCAGGAGGCTGGTAATGGTGAATGCAAATAATATTTTCGCGGGGGAGGTGGCAATATGCGAAGGCATGAAGGATGTCAATTAAGCGGGATCAGCTTCGGGTGAGTCAGATGCGGTCGCCGAAGGCGGTTCTACATCAAAAGAAAAAATAAGCGGTTCTTTGGATGGTCCTTCGGGATAATACAATCGGGCGTGAAGTGCGTAGGGGTTGTTGAGTTGGCCGCGGATGTGCATGGTGAATTCGAGTTTCCAGCTCATGGGTTCAACGATGCTGGTGGATGCGATCTCGCTGCCGGTTGAGTCGTGAAGGATGACTTCGATGTAGGGGCGTTGTTGGAAGGGGGTGATTTCGATGTTGACGCGCAGGCGGCGGCCATCGGGGTATGGCTGGGCGGAAAGCGAGCTGATCTTTGTTTCTTCGGGAACAGCGCGGGTGAGATTGTCTTCGGGGAGGAAAAAGTCCATTTGGGTATTATAACCATAAAAGAAGTTGAGGGCCTTTGCGAGGGATAAGTTTTGGATTACAGTTTCATTAGTTTTGGAGAAGGTTATAATTTGAGAATCTGGCTTGTGTTTCTCGAATGTACAACCAACTATTCTTACTGCAAAAATGGTAACCATGTTGGTTGTACGGTAAAAAAATTGGTAATGGTAAGTTGAAGAGATGAACCTAAACGCGAATTTCTCGAATGACACGAATGACGCGAAAACCAAAATATTCGTGGAATTCGTGCCATTCGTGTTAAAGTATTTTGGCATTTGAGCACATTATTTATGTTTTGACCAATATCAAAAATTTGTCTTGAATAGAATGGGCGGTCGATCCTGTTTTTGCGAAGACGTTGTGTTGATGTGTTGCAGGAGGTGTGTGGGTGGATGCGATCCTTATTCATGGGATGGGACGTACGCCGGCGGCGATGTCTTTGTTGGCGGCGCGGTTGTGGAGGTCGAATATACGGCCTCATCTTTTTGGCTATTCTGTTACCTTTGAAAGATGGGATGAATGTATCCAGCGGTATAAAAATTTCATTGAGAAACGCGTTCAAGTAAACGATTATATTATTGTGGGGCATTCTCTGGGGACGGTTTTGACGCGCGCCGTTTTACCGGATTTGTTGTACAAGCCGAAAGCCTGCTTCTTTCTCGCACCTCCAACTCAGGTGTGTGGTGCGGCTCGCATTTTTGCGCATCAACGTTTGATTAAACTCTTTATGGGAGATGTGGGGAGGGTGTTGACCAATGAACGCTTTATGCAATCTCTGCCTCTGCCCGATGTGCCGACCAAAATCTACGCCGGCATCGCCGGTCCGCGCGGACGGTATTCGCCTTTTGGAGAGAATTTTAATGATGGCCTGTTGACGGTGAAGGAGACTATTTTGACGGGGGTTCCTTTACAAACTGTTTCTGTGCTGCATACTTTCATTATGAATTCGAGAGTTGTGACTCAGGATATTGTGAGACTTGCAAGTCAAGCATAAATTTTTTATCGGGATAAATTATGGATATTCGTAATCTGGTTTGGCAGCGTTGGGCAGTGGTTGCTACAGTCTTTCTCGGGATTTTTGTACGTTTATGGCAATATGTTTCCAATCCTTCCATTTGGGTGGATGAAGCGGCAATTGCCCGCAACGTTCTTGACCGCCAGCCATTACAACTATTTCAGCCTCTTGATTATGCCCAGCTCGCCCCGCCCGGCTTTTTGTTTGGCGTAAAGTTATCGGCGGCAGCTTTTGGATCTTCGGAATATGCATTGCGTCTTTTTCCCATTGCCGCCGGGGTGGTGAGTGTTGTTTTGTTCTTTTTTGTTGCGCAGGTTGTACTGCGTCCTTTTGCATCCATCGTGGCAACTTTTATGTTTTCCACTGCGATTCCGCTGATCTTTTTTTCGTCAAATCTAAAACAATATTCGTCAGATGTTGCGATCACGCTGTTTGTCATTTTGATTACCTTAGAACTTCATCGCTTTTCAATTACAGACCAGAATATTATGAAGTTTGCACTTGCTCCTGTAATTCTACTTTTTTTTTCGCAAGTGGCAATTTTTTCTCTGGCTGCTTCCGGTGCGGTCATTTTTTTTGATGCATTTATTTCGAAAAGGGAAGATTGGCGTCGTCGTTTTGTAATTGTGTTATGGTGGGCAACGGCAGTATTAATTGCAATTGGTTACAGTTTTTTCTCAATAACGTCTGCTGACAATGCCTATTTACACAACTTTTGGGCACATGCATTTCTGCCGGAAACAGGCTGGGGAGGATGGCTCTGGAATACTGCGCAAAGAATATTTGCGGGGTCTGCAAATGCAAACGCATTTGATGGATCGCTGTCTTACAAGTGGCCGGGGTTATTTACAGTTCTCTTTATATATGGAAGTGTGATTTTTATAATCAGGAAGCCGATACATGGGAGCTTGATTATTGGACCGCTCCTGTTACCCTTGCTTGCGTCTGCAGCGCAAGCATATCAATTTGGCACTCGTGTGAGTCTCTTTCTTCTGCCCTTAATTTTGATTATTCTGGTGGCTGGTGCTGACGATTTGGGACGGCTGCTTATTCCGCACCAGATCGGGCAATACATACCCGGGTTACTTTTGCCTTTTGCAGTTTTTTCTTTTTCACAGCAGCTGCCGCCGCGTACGCAAGAACATCTTCGCCCTGTAATACAGTATGTGTCGGATCATTGGAAATCGGAAGATTCGCTATGGGTTTATTATGGTGCAGGACAGGCGTTTGAGTATTACAGGAAACTTATTCCCATCTCTGGAGATATTCATATTGGAGACTGTAACCGATCAGACCCGCGTGCATATCTGCATCAAGTGGATGTTGAACGTGGCCGCGCACGAGTGTGGATACTGATGGCGCACGGATCGGGTGCCTTTGGATTTGATGAACGAAACTTGATTATTACCTACCTTGAAACCATTGGATTGAAAATTGATGAGATTCATGCCCCCTTAAATGATCTTTCGGCAGGGCGCGCCGCTGCATACTTGTTTGATTTATCTGACCCGGAAAAACTGGCTGTCAGTTCAGCCAAAGAATTTCCGATCCAAAACGACTTTCAACCGCAGGCATGGACATGTTATGGCACAATGTCTCCTTTTGGCGCAAGTGAGTGGATAATCGGCGAAGTAATGAATCGGAACATTCCTTAAGCATGAAAAAATAAATACATACGAATAATAACAACTCACCAGGTTTAATTAAATCAAAAGACCTCCGAAGTCTATAAAGGATTCGGAGGTCTTCCAATAACTGATTACTTTTTACTAATCACTTCTTACTTACCTATCCATTCTTCTTTTGAAATTCCTTCATAAAATCAACCAACGACTGAGCACCTTCAACGGTCACAGCATTGTAAACAGAAGCGCGCATACCGCCCACAGAGCGATGTCCCTTAAGACCGATCAGGTTATTCTTCTTGGCTTCCTTCGCAAAGGTCTCTTCCAATTCCTCGGAAGGCAGGCGGAAGGGGATGTTCATCAATGAGCGGGCTTCGGGTTTTGCATGTCCACGATAGAAGCCGCCGCTTTGGTCAATCGCATCGTAAACCAAACCTGCTTTTACACGGTTGACCTTTTCAATCGCGGCGAGACCGCCCTGTCTCTTGGCCCATTGGAAAACAAGTCCCACCATATAGATCGCGAAGCTCGGAGGGGTATTGTGCAACGATCCACTCGCGGCCAGAGTTTTGTAATCAAGCATCACAGGTAAATTCGCGGGTGTGCGCTCAAGCATATCATCGCGGGCAATGACAACGGTCACGCCGGAAGGCCCCGCATTCTTTTGTGCGCCAGCATACACAAATGCATATTTTGAAATATCCACCGGGCGGCTGATGAAATCAGACGAAGTGTCACATACCAGTGGTACGCCATCTAATGGCGTGGGCTCACTGAAAAACTCTACGCCATGAATCGTCTCATTGGCAGTGAAATGCAAATACGCAGCTTTCGGATCAAGATCCAATTTTGCTGGAATACAATTGAAACCGTCCGCTTCGGTATTGGCGGCAGCGCGGGCTGTGCCAAGTTTCTGCGCTTCCTTCAACGCGATCTTGCTCCATGCACCGGTCACAATGTAATCGGCAGAAGCGCCGGCGGGGCGCAGGTTCATCGCCAGCATCGCAAATTGCAAAGTAGCGCCGCCTTGCAGGAACATGATCTTGTAATTAGATGGAATGCCAAGCAGTTCACGCAAGTCTGCTTCAGCGGTTTGGATCACAGCTTCAAATTCCTTCGAGCGGTGACTGATTTCCATCACAGACATGCCCGTGCCTTTGAAATCGAGCAACTCAGATTGCGCCTGCTGCAAAACTTCCAACGGCAAAGCGCCGGGACCGGGATTGAAATTGTACGCACGTTTGAGATCAGACATTTTTTGGATACTCCTCTTAAAAAGATTTACGGTTCATTCCTAACCGTTGAACTGGTTCTGTTTCGATTTCAGATTCTACATCCTGAGTGTAGTCGCATCCTGAGCGTAGTAGAAGGACAATCCCATTATATCTTTTTGTCAGACAAATTCACAATAACAATTAGCATGGTTTTCCCCTGATGTATGTCGTTGACAAAGCCATACCTCATTGTTAGAATGAATTTGTGATTAGAACGCTCTTTCAAACAGGAATCAGCCGGGCCACCGGTTTGGTTCCTGTTATTAATTTCACCCCTATCTACAAGGAGAATTCCCATGAAGATTTTAATTTGCGATAAAACTGAAAAAGAATATATCGAACAAATGCGTGCCGCAGGGTTAACTGTGGATGTGCGTGATGACATCACCCCTGAAGAACTCCCCAGTGTTTTACCCGCCTATGATGGCATGGTTGTCCGCTCCCGCACCAAAGTACGCCAGCCATTAATTGATGTTTGCCCCAACCTGAAAGTGATCGTACGCGGCGGTGCCGGACTCGATACGATTGATCATGAGTATGCCAAGACCAAGGGCATTACTGTCATGAACACTCCGCTGGCAAATTCCGCTTCGGTGGCTGAGTTGGCGATCGGTTACATGTTGATGATGGCGCGTTCTTTGTATCAGGCGACCGCTACAATGAAAGCCGATAAATGGGACAAAAAGAGTTTCAATGGCGACGAGATCGGCGGCAAAACCCTTGGCTTAATCGGTGTGGGCAATATCGGCAAGGAAGTTTCCAAACGCGCAGCCGTGATGGGCATGACCGTGCTTGCGTATGATCCCTACGTAAAAGAGATCGCTGGAATTAAATTAGTCACCCTCGATGAGTTATTGGCACAAGCTGACTATATTAGCTTGCACCTTCCAAAGACCAAAGAATCCACGAATATGATCGGCGCGGAACAATTCGCAAAGATGAAGAAGGGCGTCCGCATTGTCAATTGCGCGCGCGGCGGCATCGTCGAAGAGAATGCTCTATATGAAGCATTGACCAACGGCACAGTCGCAGGCGCCGCGTTGGATGTCTTCGCTGAAGAACCCCCCACAGATTGGAAACTACTCAAACTGGATAACGTCATCGGTTCACCGCATATTGGCGCTGCCACCAAAGAAGCTCAAGGCCGTGTTGGCGCAGAAGTTGCAGATAAGTTGATCGCATTTGCCAAGAACGGAAAATAAGGTTGTATTTCACGTTTCACGAATCACGTTTACGCGATTCGTGAAACGTGATTTTTAAAATTCAAACTACTTAACGAGGCGAGTATGAAAATTATCAATGATATTGGTATTCAAATCCCGCAAGTATATTTGCCCAAGGCCGGCACCGATCTAAACAAATGGGCAGTCATTGCCTGCGATCAATTCACCTCTGAACCTGAGTATTGGCACGATGTTGAAAAGATCGTCGGTGACGCGCCGTCCACTTTGAATTTGACCTTCCCCGAAGTGCATCTTGAAAAGCCGGGTGAAGAGGAACGCATTCAGAGCATTCAAGTGACCATGCGTAAATACATGGATGAGGGCATTCTCCAGCCGCACGATGGCCTGATCTATGTGGAACGCACCGTGGGCGGGAAGACCCGCAAAGGTGTAGTTTTGTGCCTTGACCTTGAATGCTACGATTACAACAAAGGTTCTTCCAGTTTGATCCGTGCTACTGAAGGAACCATTGTGGACCGCCTTCCTCCGCGCATCAAAGTCCGCCAGGGTGCGGCGATGGAATTACCGCATATTCTCGTTTTGATAGATGATCCAAACCATACAGTCATTGAGCCATTAAGCGCAGCCAAATCCAAACTTGAAAAACTATATGACTTTGACCTGATGCTCGAAAGCGGACATCTCGCCGGATACGCAGTCAATGCGGATTTTGAGAATCAAGTGGTCGAAGCTCTGCGCGGACTTGCCAAACCTGAAACCTTCGCCGCCAAATATGGCATCGGCAAAGACCAACCTGTTCTGCTCTTTGCGATGGGTGATGGCAATCATTCTCTCGCCACAGCCAAGGCCATTTGGGAAAAGATGAAGCCGCAGGTGGGCATGGACCATCCTTCACGCTATGCGTTGGTTGAGATTGAGAACGTCCACGATGAAGGGTTGGAGTTTGAACCCATTCACCGTGTGTTGTTTAATCTTAAGAAAGATCTGTTTGCCGAACTTAAGAAAACATTTGGTGAGAACTTCACCTATACAGAAGTTGCAAGCGGCGAAGAGATGATTCAACGGGTAGACTCTGCTGAGGGTGAGAAGCAGGCGATCGGTCTGGTTGGAGGCGGTCATAAATTCGGCGTGATCGAGATTGCGCACGCGTCGTCCAATCTGGCGGTGGGCACCATCCAATCCTTCCTCGATGCTTTCTTAAAAGATGGCGGCGCGGACAAGATCGATTATGTGCATGGCGCAGATGTGGTGGAGCGGCTGGCTTTGCAGGCTGGTAACGCCGGTTTTTATCTGGCGGGTATGCACAAATCTGAGTTGTTTAAAACTGTGATTTTGGACGGCGCTCTTCCAAGAAAAACTTTTTCGATGGGCGAGGCGCGCGAAAAACGCTTCTATATGGAAGCGCGAAAAATTTCATAATTTGATTGGAACGTTTAGTGTTGAATGTTTAACTCTAAACGTTCCAATGCTTTTTTGAAATCAGCGGGGTAAGGCGCGGTAAATGAAACCCGTTCATTTGAAACTGGATGATTAAAAGTTAAAGAGTGCGCGTGCAAGGCGGGGCGCGCAATGATGTTTGTTTCAGGTGCGCTGTAGAGGGTGTCGCCTAAAAGCGGATATCCCAGTGCATATGCATGGACTCTGATCTGATGCGTGCGTCCGGTCATCGGGCGGGCTTCTACCAATGCAGCGCCTTCTGCCAGTTCGGGGGAAATCTGAATCCAATTTAAGACTTTGAATTTTGTTTCAGAGCGGACTCCGTTTTTGTTATCGACCATCGTGCGGTGTTTATGCCCCACGTTGACTCTTAAGGGAAATTTTGTGATTCGTTCCTTCCACGGCGGGGCGCCGACGGTAATGGCGCGATAAACTTTTTCAACTTCATGTTTTTCAAATTGAATATTCAGCGAGCGGTGGGCTTCTGCGTTTAAGGCAAAGACCAATACGCCGCTGGTGAATTTATCGAGGCGGTGAACGACCCAGATCTTTTCATATTCTTCTTCTAGCATTTTGACAAGATACGGCGCGTCGGGTTCCCAGCCTTCGGGGAGCACTGAGAGTCCGGCGGGTTTGTTGATGATGAGGATATGTTCGTCTTGATGGATAATATTATTTTTCATGTTGGTTTCCAACCTTATTGTACCAATTTACTTCTTTTCCTCATCGTTTATTTCCGCTTGAGAATTTTCTTTAATCTTGAAATGATTTTTACGGAGAGCGGCTGCGATACAGAACGGAATATTGCGAATTTTTTGATGTAAATTGGCACAGTCCAGACTGTGATCAATCCCTCGGGGAAGTAGGCTGTATCACCTGCCCGCAAGGTGTGCTCGGCTCCTTCCTCCTGAATGAATACTTCACCTTCCAGGATATGGACAATCTCGTCTTCAGGGAAAATATATTTGAATTTACCGGCGGTGCATTCCCATAGTCCGCACGAGAAATTTTTATCATCTGCCTTTGCCAGCGAAACAGAACGGGCGGTTGGATTGCCTTCCATGATCCAGGAGGGTTCAATGGGGCTGGGTTTGAAATCATTGCGAGCGATGGAGCCGGTTTGAATTAAGGGGGAGTTGCTTTTTGTGTCACTCATTGGATACCTCTTAAAAGATGGGATGAATTTGCATGGACAATAATGTTAATAAATTTAATTATACATCTCAAATTTAAATAAACCCTTGACATTAACGTTACGTGAGGGTTTATATTACATCCATGTTCACTGTAAAACAGCTCTCCAAAATGGCAGGCGTCACCCCGCGGACTTTGCATCACTACGACGACATCGGCCTCCTCAAGCCATCTCACATTGGCGATAATGGCTATCGCTACTATGGGGAGGAGTCCATGCTGAAGTTGCAGCAAATTCTTTTTTATCGTGAGTTGGGATTTCCGCTCGAAGACATCAAGCACATCATGGGACGCCGTGATTTTGATGTGCTGTCAGCGTTGGAGACTCATAAAGAATCGCTGAGCAGGCAAATGGAAAGAACGAAGCGCTTACTCGTCACAGTGGACAATACCATTAATCATTTAAAAGGAGAAAAGATCATGAGCCAATCAGATTTGTTCGAAGGCTTTAGCGAAGAAGAGCAGGAAAAATACGCGCAGGAAGCGGAAAAATTATATGACCCCGAAACCGTGCGCGAATCCAATCGCAAATGGAAGGCGTATTCTGCCGGGAAGAAAGAAGGCCATTTTAGCGGAAGGTAAACAGGTATATCAGGATATGATCGCTGCCATGCCGAAGGGCGCATCCAGCGCGGAAGTGCAGGCGATTGTGGAGCGTTGGCGCAAGCACATGGATTATTTCTGGACGCCGAATCTTGAGCAGTTGCTCGCTCTCGCCAGTGGATATAACGATGATCCAAAATTCAAAGCCAACTTTGATAAGATGCATCCACAGTTGGCGGCGTTTATGCTTGAAGCTGTGAAGGTGTATGTGGCGGGGAAGAAGAAGGAAAGTAGTGAGAAGTAAAAAGTGATAAGTAATAAGGAAAAGCCAGTGATTTTGTCACTGGCTTTTGTTTTTAGCTGCTTGCTCCGCTATATCTTTTTAGTCCGAGTTTCCAAACGATGGAGGCTGCCCAAAAACTGATGATGCTGATCGCGACAAATAAAACGACTTGACCCGCTCCCAGTTCTCCGCGTAGTGCTTGCAGTGGGATCGTGGTTGCCACGGCGATGGGAATAATAAATGTGACGATGATCCTTAACCATGCGGGGTAGACCGTTGCAGGGTAACGCCCTGAATCAAGCAGGGCTTGCAGGATGGTGACGTTGTTGTCAAATTTGGTGAACCAGAAGGTCATCGCGATCAAGACGATCCACAGGCTGTAGATGATGAGCGTGCCTGTGATGGCAAGCAGGATAAAGGTCAGGATATTGAGCGGGGTGGTAACGTCTCCAGCCATGTTGATACCGACCACGATCAAAATGACCGCCAGCACCAGGTCCCAAATCCGCCAGACGGTGATGCGTGAAAATGTGACCAGGAACATGCTGTTGACCGGCTGCAGGATGGTGTAGTCCATGGAGCCATCGCGGATGCTTTGATTGAATTTTTCGGTGTTGGGCCAGATCAACGCGATCATCAAAGTGTTGACGAGACGGAAGACACCCAGCAATGCGATCAACTCGCCGATGCCCCAGCCGCCGAGAGTGGTGGTGTTGCTAAAGATGATGTTGAGGCTGAGTAGTTCCCAGCCGAGCCACATCAGGTTGAGCAAAATATTGACCACTGTATCTGCGCGATAGGCCAGCGCCATTTGAATATTTACTTTAAGAAATGCGGAGAGTAATTTTATATTTTGCATTCGTTATGCTCCCACGGCGGAATAACGTTTCACGCCGTTGCGCCAGACCCAATTAAATAATAGGGATGCGACGCCCAACCAGATAAACGACATCACATATCCCTGAATGATCTGCTCCGTGGATAATCTGCCGAGGATCAATTGAATGGGATAGTAGATGAGCAGTTGAAAGGGAAGATATTGGGCGATGTTTTGAATCACCGGCGGCATGAGAGTCAACGGCACGAATTGACCGGAGAAGAGCAGGATCAATGCGAAATAAAATTCGTGCACAGAATAGATGCGTGTTGTCCAAAAGGCGAGGGCGGTGATGGAGGCCGATAGCAGGTAGCCGATAAAGAAAGCCATGATCATGGCCGGAATGGCAAGCAAAATGCCCGTCATGGATACGCTGCTGAAATCAGGTTTGAATAGAAAATATAAAATGATCCAGATCGGAGTCAGCCCCATGATGGTCAGGGCTTTGAATGCGATATTGTTGACCAGTCCATTTGTCAGCATTGGGTGGATCGGGCGGATCAATTCACCTGAAAGGCTGCCATCTTGAATTTTATATCCAAATGTATGAATGACAATATTGCTGGTGACCTGATCGCAGATCAACAGCACCATGTAATAAGTGACGAAATCGTTGGCGGTGAATCCGTTCACGCTGCCTTTTGCGTTGGCGATGCTTGTCCATACGGCGAGATAAATGATGGGGGAGACCAGCCAGTACATTAAGTACATCAGCAGGTTGGCGCGGTATTGCCATTGCTCGGCCCAGTTCACCTGCCAGAGTCGTTTGATGATAAGAAACATGGGAACTCCTTTGGAGTCAAGCGGCGTTCGGCCTTTCGTGCACTCCACTCCAAAGTAACTATTGATTAAACGCCTGTTCGATCACATCTTCGATGGGCGGATCGGTGATGGTAATGTCGTGGACCGGCAGATCAGCTAACAGCTTGGATGTGATGCGAGTCACATCCTCCGCCTTGACCTGGATATAACGTTTATCCGCATCCTCTTCGTTTTGGACCTGTGTGCCGTATCCGCTCAGATCGTGAGAGTCAGCATCTGCGAGCATGACACCGATCAACTTGAAGGGCGCGATCTTGTGCGAGAGGTCGGTGATGCCGCCATCATATTTAAGCTGACCCTGATGAATGATAATGATGCGCTCGCATAGTGCGGTCACATCGGCCATGTAATGACTCGTGAGCAAGATCGTCGCGCCGGTGCGCTTGTTATACTCACGCAAAAACTCGCGGATGCGCACCTGACCGGTAATGTCCAATCCGATCGTGGGCTCATCGAGAAATAAAACTTTTGGACGATGCAATAATCCCGCGGCGATCTCGCATTTCATGCGCTCACCAAGCGAAAGATTGCGCACGGGCTTTTTCATTAAGGGATCAAGCTCAAGCAGTTCATCAAGTTCTTTATAAGTTTGTTTATACTCATCATCAGGAATGCGATAAATAGCCTGATTAAGCAAAAACGAATCTGCGGCGGGAATATCCCATGAGAGGCGGTTGCGTTGACCCATCACAAGAGTCATCGAACGCAGGTATTCAGGTTTGAGCTCCCAGGGCGTGAATCCCAACACGCTGGCTTTTCCGCTTGAAGGATGCAGCAAACCGGAAAGCATTTTGAGCGTGGTGGTCTTGCCCGCGCCGTTCGGCCCGAGGAAACCAACGATCTCACCCTGCGCAATATTAAAGTTCACTTCCTGCACAGCTTTTACATCTTTATATTTGCGTTTGAAAAAACTACGAACCGCCGCGTTAAATCCCGCTTCACGCTCAGGCACTTGATAGGTCTTGCTCAGTTGTTCAACAGTAATGGAATTTGTGGGCATTTACAATCTCTCCTATAAAAGAAAAAATTGTATCATTAGTAGAACAAAAGTGCTAGATAGCCTTGGCTGATTACCGTTTAACTATTAGGTTTCCAGATTTTAATTTGATTTCGTCCCGCTTGTTTCGCTTGATATAGCGCCTGATCTGCATGACGCATCAGGGCGTCAATATCCTGTGTGTCCTGATCGAGGTTTGCGACTCCGATACTGATGGTGACCTGAATGGTTTTATTCCCTATTTTAAGGAGTCTTCTTCCATTGCACGCCAAAGTCTTTCTGCGATCAATGCAGATTCACTGTTGGGTGTACGCGGCAGAAGAATTACGAACTCTTCACCGCCATAGCGGGCTAGAATGTCTGTAGGGCGCAGGTTTTGTTTTAAGCGATTGGCAAGTTGATGTAATATGGCATCTCCGGCGCCGTGACCATGGGTATCATTGACTTGTTTGAAGTGGTCAATATCCAGCATTAGAATGGCAAGCGCGTCGGATGGGTGTTGTATACGATTAAATATCTGTTCAGCTTGGATGTAGAAATATCTGCGATTGGAAACTTCTGTCAGCGGATCGGTGATGGAGAGTTTTACCAATTCCTCTTCAATTTGCTTTCGTTCGGTGATATCACGCATGGCCGCGATATGAACAGACTGCCCCTCCCAGGTGACGAAGCGGGCGGTAATTTCCACGGGGAAGATGGTTCCGTCTTTTTTGCGATGATAGCGTAAGGGAATCGCGATGACCTGATCGCTGGGTAAATGCATAGTTGTTGCGCTTTTGGTTGATTCTGGCTCTGCTGAAAGATCGGTGTTTTTGCTTGATAATAATTCGCCGCGCGTGTATCCATATAAAGAGATGGCTGCCTTATTTGCTTCCAGGATCTGTCCATCTTCATTTCGAATAATAAAGATGGCGTCTGATTCAAGGTCAAATAACAGGCGGTATTGTTCTTCACTTTCACGCAAGGCCTGTTCTGCCAATACACGCCCGGTGACATCTTCTTTAATGGCGACGTAGTGTGTCAGGGTTCCGTGGATATTCTGAATGGGGGTGATGACTGTATATTCCCAGAATATCTGCCCGTCTTTTTTCCTGTTGATCAATTCGCCGCGCCAAGACCTTCCCGCTGTGAGGTCTTCCCACATTTCACGATAAACTTCCGGCGGGGTTAAGTTTGATTTTAAAATGTGCGGATTTTTCCCTTTAACTTCTTCAAAGGTGTAGCCAGTGGATTTTGTGAATGCGGGGTTGGTGTATTCAATGTTGGCGGTCAGATCTGTGATGACGATGGTGCTGGGGCTTTGTTCAACAGCAACCGACAGCTTGCGATACTGCTCATTAACAGCGACCAGGTCCGAGGTCCGCGCTGAGACGCGATTCTCTAATTCCATGAACAGGTTATTTAGATCTGCATTTAGGTGATTGAAGGCGTTTGTTAAATATCCGATCTCGTCATTAAATTGAACCGGGATGATGACATTCAGGTTGCCCTGATTCATGCTGCTGATTCCGTCGAGCAGTGATTTGAGCGGCTGCGCAAGGCTGTAATTGATGACAAGTGGAACACTCAACAAGAGCGCTAAGCTGCTCGTAAAAATTGTGATGGCAAGCGGCAGTAGAAACCGATGCTGATATTGGCGAAAGGATAAATATTCATCCTGAATGATTCCGTCTGGCCCGCTTTCGAACGGCAGGGTGAGAAAGTTGTTTGGTTGATCGGGCGCCTGTGCCGGTTTGACTCCGATGGCCCAGATCGAGGCTTCGGGGCGGTCGTTGGAATGATAATGCGGCAGCGTGGGCAGACCGTTATATGTAATACTAAAATTTCCATTGGAATAGAGGATGACCTGGAAAGTGTACATCTCTTTGGGCTGATAGAATGAGCGAACGTGATCGTAGGTGACGACAAGTTGATCGCTTTCGCGGCGCAGGTAGATCTTTCCGTCCGGCTGGGTTTCGGGGTCGAGGTCTAGCAATAATGGAAAGATGGCCGGTGATTGGGTAAAGTTATATTGAAAATCTTTATAGTCAATATCGGCACCGATGCCGAGCGCGCCGTCGTTGCTTATATAGATATCCTGATATTGCCGGCCGAAGAACGAAAAATCAAAATTTATTTTTTGCGTGGGATTAACCCGCGAGTCGGTCAGCGGTAATATTTCTCCGAAGTTGGTTTGAAAGATAAAAGGAATTTCTGAAACGGTGTATCCATCCATATTGTTGGGTGAAAAAAACATACTGCGATGATCAATTATGGCGGGCGAAAATTCAGCGGCGTAGACGGGTGTGATCAACCAGGCGATGGTTCCCAATACCGCCAGACAACTGGTGAGAATTGCCCCGGAGAATTTTGCCGAGAAGGTGGTCGACTCTGGTTGTGAAGATAAAAAATTTAGAACAAAAAAGTAAAGCGTAAATAAGATTCCCACAGACATGCTGACATGATAGAGCGAAGTGGATACATAATAGAATGAGCGCAGGACATTGAGAATGGTCAGATATAGCGGAAGGATAAAGATCAGCGCGAGTCTGCGCCCGGCAATACTGTTCCGGTTTTGAAGCGCGCCGCGTGCAAAAATAAAGACCACCCAAAGGAATCCGAACGCGGGTGCATAATCCACGTAACTGGGACGGTATTCAACCTGACTGTGGTTGAGCAATGAAAAACGCCAGACCGCGATGCCCGCTTCCACCAGCATATATATGCAGCTGAGGGCAAGTGCGGTCCATCTTTCATATTTTTGTTTTGGGTGCGATGTGGGAAAGTGATATGAAAACTGAATAAGCAGAATCAAGACAATACTGAGGATCGTATTTTCCAGATAAACGATGCTTAGTTGTTGAGCGGGGAGCAGTGAAGCATCTAAAAACAGAAGCGCTGAAAAGACGGTCATGCTGGCAAAAAAACCGATCAGTAAATTTTCCAGGGTGGATGACTTTTTGTGCTGCCATACGAATGCGCGCAGAAAAAGGTATGCAGTAATGAGCATAGCGAGCAGAAATTGATTCAAATAACTGATTGAAGCCGGGGTTAAATGGAATAAATTCATTTTTTATGCATTACATCATAATCCAGATGAAAAAAAAAGCCAGTGACAAAAGTCTCTGGCTTTTTGAAAAACGCTATCGAGTAATTAAAATTCAGAAATACGATACCAAATATCTACATTCACATGGATCATTTTGCTATGCTGCACATCCATGCCCAGATTTGGCTCTGCCATCAACCCCGCTCCGCGCGTCTTTGCTGCGGTCTGCGCAAAATATGCCGGCATCGACATTTCCTGATCCATTATATTTTCAATAAGATCATAAACGCCCAATAACTTCACGCCCAAACTTGCCGCGACCTTTTCAGCCTTTACTTTTGCCTTCGCAAGTGCAGCTTCCAGTCCGCGCTCATTGGCTTCCTCATCAGGATATTTCCAATCGATACGTTCAAGCGCTGCATTTTTCTGGGATGTGATGATATCCAGCAACTCGGCGATCTGACTCAACTCCTCGCATCGGACTCTTAACCGGTAGCTGGCACTCGACGATTTGAGCAGCGCCCCGCTGGAAGTTTCGACTCGCACGCCTTGTAAGTGAATGTTCTCAGCCGAAATCCCAAAGCGGGTCAACTCATCTACAAGTTGACTTACTTCCCGGGCTTTTTTCATCGCCTCATTGCCACTGATGACAGATGCGCCTTTGACAGTGACATACAAGTCCGCGTGTGTTGCGGATATTTCTTCTTTGTGCGAAGTGGATATTTTTATCGTGTCAGGTTTGGTTTCCATGTATATTCCTTTTGGAGTGCAGGACTGCCCGAAGGGCGTGTCCCTGTTTTGAGACAACAAAGCCGTTCCACTCCATAGTACTCCATAAATTTAAGTCACTGCTAGTCTTTGCTTTGGATATTTCTCGTATTTCTTTTCTTCCATTACACGTTTGATTCTATCAAACCCTTCCCATACTTCCATAAAGGATGTGTAGAGCGGAGCGAATCCCAGCCGAATATTATCAGGTTCGCGGAAATCAGGGATGACGTTCATCTCTTCGATCAGGGCGCGGTTGATGCGGTAGCCTTCAGGGTGGCGAATGCTGATGTGTGATCCGCGCTTGGCAGAGTCAAGCGGAGAGCCGAGAGAAAAGCCGAAGGGGGCGAGCCAGTTTTCAGTTAAGAATGATGCGTAGTCTGTCATCAAAATGGATTTGGCACGGAGTGAGTCGATGCCTGCTTGCAGAGTCGGTTCGAGGGCGGCTTCCATGGTTAATAAAGAGATCATCGGTTGTGTGCCAACAAGAAAACGCGCTGCGCCGGGGGCGGGTTCGTAATCAAGACCGAAGGCGAAGGGATTGTTTTGCCCCCACCAACCCCAAATGGGCGAGGAAATTTTTTCCTGAATGTTTTTGTTGACGTAAAGAAATGCGGGCGCGCCCGGACCGCCGTTAAGATATTTGTAGGTGCAGCCGATGGCGAGATCAACGTTGCAATCATCAAGCGCGATGGGTAACGCGCCAACCGAATGACTCAGATCCCAAAGAACGAGTGCGCCTTTTTCGTGCGCCATTTCGGTGATGCGTTTCATATCATAAAGATAGCCGCTTTTGACAAGTACATGCGAAAGCGTGACGAGCGCGGTATCTTCGGTGATAGCGGATTCGAGCGCGTCGAGATCGGGCGTGAGTTCATGGTCGTTGGAACCGATGCGAATAATTTCGTGCCGACTTCCCAACTGTTCAACACAACCTTGCAGGATATATAGATCAGAGGGGAAATTCATCGTGTCTGTGACGATGCGTTTCTTTTCAGGTTGATAAGCCAGCGCGGCCATGACGAGTTTATACAAGTTGACAGAGACTGTATCGCAGACGATTGCCTGCCCTTTCGCGGCACCGATGATCTGCCCGATCTTATCGCCCACGCGCGCGGGAGCATCCCACCAGCCTTTGTTCCAGCCGCGGATTAAATCCCTGCCCCATTGTTCATCCACGATCTGTTTTGCTTTTTCTGCGGCAACTCTGGGCATACGTCCCAATGAATTGCCGTCGAGATAGATCAGATTCGGGTCAGTAATGATAAACGCCTCCCGAAAGGAGGCGAGTCTATCTTGCGCATCGAGTTGAAGCGCGTATGTTGGAGAGGGTTGAAAAGTTTTATCCAATTTCACTATTTTCCTTTGGATATAATTTCACCAGACAAAAATTTGAATGGATGAGATGTGTAATAAATGGTCCACTCTTCGCCTTGATTGATGATATTCGGCAGCCTGTCGTTAACTTCTGTAAATTTTTTGTCGGTACCTACTCGCATTTCAAGTACATTAATGTCTTTGTATCCTCTATTATTGCTGGTGGTGCGGACACGTTTTTCAACTTGCACAAAGTTAACCACACCTTCCGCTTTTTTGACGGTAATATCTTCCTTTTTATTGCCTCGTATGTAATAGACAACCAGGACGATCCCAACGATCAATACAGCGAACGCTATAAAGATCACTGCAAAGCCGCCCATTGCAAATAAAGGCAGAGTATCCATAAGGTCAGCTGGCGAATTTTGTGATGGGGAGGCCAGTCCGCTTATCAGTGTGGAAAATAATCCTCTGCCCAGCAAGGCAATTATCGGAACGCAGCAGAAAATAACGGCAATAAATATTCCAATTCCCAGATAAACCATTTTGTATGATTTAAGTTCCCCGGCCAGCATGGTCTTTTGTTTGGCAGTTAATTGCCCCATGCGGTTGGCTGCAAGATCGGTGTCGTCAAAGTTCCAGAGTTGTTGAATGATTTCAGACATGGTTTATTTTCCTTTTAAGATTTTTTCTGCGGATAAAAATAAGAAGGGGTGACTGGTGTAATAAAATATCCACTCTTCACCCTGATTGATGATATTCGGCAGGTTGTTATCGATATTGAAAGTCTCGCTGCCAATGCGCATCTCCAACACACGGACGGTCTTGTACGTGGAGCCGGACTTGCTGTGATTGCGCTCTCGCCGCTCAACCCACATAAAGTTAACCGGGCCTTCAACACGGCGGACAGCAATATCCACTTTGCGGTTGGCGCGCGCAAAGATAAATCGTACGATCCAAATTAAAATGACGCCGAACACAATCAGCACGAATAATCCTATGCAGATGAGCGGCAGGCTGATCAACATGGTTTCCTGAGTGATCCCGCCGTTCTCCAAAAAAACTCCCCACGCTGCGGCAAGTATCGGCGCAAAGATAGCGGTCAACAATGTGCCGCCAAATATGACTGCAAAGACTACCCCAATAATAGTATTGGAACTCTTGTGGCTTTTTGCCTTCTCGGTCAGCAGGTCTTTCTGATTTTGGGTTAATTGTCCCAGACGATTTGCGCCGAGATCGGCATCATCAAAATTCCATGCCTCTTTTAATTTAATTTCAGACATATATGTTTCACCTTTAAAGTTTATTTCTTCGATTGTACTTTGCTCATTGCGTACTCTGCCAGCGCGGTAATTGTCAACGAAGGATTTACACCCGGGTTGGCAGGCATGATCGAACCATCAATAATATATAGACCTTCGTAATTGTGAACAGCAAAACTTTCATCCACCAGCCCTTCATCCGCATTTTTGCCAATCGGTGCGCCGCCTAAAATATGAGCGGTAGTAGGCATCCCCAAAAGATTTTCGCCGATCGAACCAAGCGCCACACCGTTCGTGCGTTTTGCAAATTCACGCGTCACTTCATGCGACCCTTTGACCTGTGCATTGATCTCATAACCGGGTTCTTCATCCGCGACCATGCCGGTGCGGAAGAGTGTGAACAGGCTGCGCCCAATACGGAAGCGCATGCGATTATCCGCGTGCTGCATGACGAGCAGAATGGTCACATTGTGCGCCCAGCCCGGCAGGAACAAAGCCTTCAAGAAATCGATCGGATGAGTCAACGCCCACCCGATAAATTTCAAGAGTCGCATCGGCACACTCATCCGGTATCCAATCAGCGGCGCGGCGAAGAGCGCATCAGCGACGATCCATCAGGATCGGCGGACAGGCTCAATGCGAGTCATCTCATCAAAATTATAGATGGACGAAATGGACACGCCCTCTGAATAATTAATATCAGACTTGCGAGCCACGCTTCCCAACAAGCCCTCGGAATTGGTCCTGACCATTGTGCCGAGTCTCCCCGAAAGATTCGGCAGTGACTTCTTCACATCGCGCAGGTTCAATAATAATTTCATCGTCCCCATCACGCCCGCAGAAAAAATAACATTATTTGCGCGGACAGTTTGTTTATTCTTAAAGAGGGAAGTGGATTTTTGATACGTAACTTCATATTTGACGGTGGACGGTTGACCATCGACCGTGTTTTGCCGTCCACTGTCCGCGGTCAACGGTCTTACATCAACCACTTC
>JADKBB010000027.1 GCA_016715195.1 Candidatus Villigracilis proximus | reverse complement strand
GACATGGTAATAATTAAAACGTTCACGGATCAAGTTGGCAGATACATTGAGCAGCGTGCTAAGTCGCGGATGATGGTAATGTCACGCGCAACTTCGGCAATTGTTTCCAATTCGAGAGTACTTTTCTTGAGGTCGGCGGTTCTTTCATCAATACGCTGTTCAAGTCCGACGAGTATAGATTGAAGCTGATCTGTCATTGAATTGAACGCTAAAGCTAGTACACCAATTTCATCTGTATTCTTGACGTTGGCGCGGGCGTTATAGTCACCTTGTGAGATTGAATTGGCGACCTTGCTGAGTGCGATGATTGGATTTGTTAATGAGTTTGCGATCAAGGCAGCGATGAGCGCTACAACAATTGACGTGCCAAGCACAAAAATAATATTTGTGCGAATTTGTCTCTGAACATCGGCAAGAAAGATGGTTGTAGGACGGCTGTAGGCAATTACCCAGGGTTGAGTCTGCAGGAATGCCACTGCGATTGTGTCATCACCATTGATATTGGGTGTAATGTCGGCTTGAAAAAAAGGTTGATTTACTGCGTTATCCAGCGCCAATTCAAAATCGGTATAATTTGTAGCTTGTTCTTCAGGTGAGGTGTTTAGAAGACGATGATTATTCACAGCGATGGAAAAATCGACTGGGTTAAGAGGCACAATGGATTTTTGGATAAGCTCCGGGTTTTGGCTGTCGGCAAGGCGAATGCTGAGTTGGTCGAGAAGCAAAACCAGTGTGTCTGTGGAGGGACCTATACTTTTGGTAATAACATCCTGTAAAACAGCCGATCTATATTTTACGCGCAGAACTCCAATATAGCCGCCATTTATATTTTTAACTGCGCTCGCAAAAGTTATGCTGGTTGTTTTATCTTCTTCATATGTAACATATGAAACGACCGGGTTATCACTAAATTGTACGGGCAAGAAGTACGGTTCTGTAGATTCGTTGCGCAGTATATCTGAGGCGTTGTCTAAGATAACATTTCCATTTGTGTCCACAAGGGCATAGGAGATAATGTTGGTGCTGTCTTTCTTGCTTAGGTTTTCCAACAGGTCCAGGGTGCGCGCCTGTATCACTGTTCCCGTCCTTACGGTTGGGGACACTGTCAGATAGGTTATAAAATCAGCAAGCTGCGCTTCCGAGCTAACGGTGCTCAATGTGTTTTGGATGAAGTTATCGAGACTGTTTGCAGTTTGTGTTGCTCCTGCTTTCAAGGAGATTTCAGCCCCTTTGGTTAGTGCCTGTTGTGTTTGAATAGTATCGCGAACAGCAATGATGACCAGGGGAATCAGAGCGATCAACAACATAAATATTACCAATCGCGTTTGCAGCGATAAGTTGTTGTTTTTTTTGCCTGAAATATTTTGTATTCGCTTTGATCTACTCTGACTCATAATAACCTTTTCGATGGCAGTATTAAGGGAGATTTTTTATTCAATTGTATTTTCACTGTCAGGAGATGCGCCTAATTGGATAAACGAGCGTGAAGCGCCTAGCGCCCGGCCGAGTTCCTGAATGGTTGTTTGCAGGATGCTGTCCATATTGTTGGAGGCGCCAATACGCGATGTGACCTGGGCAATAAGTTGTTCGTGTTCTGCGCGGCGTTCCGTTTCTTCAAAGAGGCGGGCGTTTTCTATTGCCAAAGAGGCGCGGTCTGAAATGGATTGAATAATCGAGATTTCATCCTCTGTCCATTTTCTGTTCACTTCTGATGCTTCCACGTGTATAAATCCGATAATTTGTTCGCGGAATTTTACGGGAACTGCCAGGGTGGAGGGATTCTCCTTCGAAGGCCGGGCCAATATCACAGTCTCGCCTGATGCGAGTGCCTGGTCGAGGGTGGCGCTATTGAGTGTACGTGCCGTCGAGATGGTGCCGTCCGGCAGATAGGAATATCCACTTTGTTTTTCGAGTTGTTCGATGCCTGTTGCTTTTTTTGAAACGCGCGAGTACTCCGCCCGTTCAGTTGGGAGAACTGTATTGATGACGATGGCGATCTGATTTGCAAGCGCACTTAAGAGGTTTACATCTTCATTGTTGAATGCGGATGGGAGCGTGCTTTGTATATCGAGTACGCCAATGGTTTTGCTGCCATATTTAAGGGGCAGCGCCATTTCGGACCGTGTTTTTGGAAGGTCGGGGTTGTTGAAGAAGACCGCATCTGAGCCTGTGTCGAGTGAAAAGGCACGTAATACGGCATATTCACGGTTTTCATCAAATAAAAAGATGCCAATATGATAAAAGTTGAATTTGTCGCTGATCGTTCGGACAATTCGATTAAGTAACTCTTTGGGCTGCTGCTCCACGTTGGCGGATATTTCTTGTGAAATATCCGAGATGACTTGAAACCGGGCGGCTCTTTCCTTAATCTGTTGATTGGCTTTTTCCAAATCAGTCGTGCGCGCGCCGATGCGTTGTTCAAGATTTGTTGTGATATCTTCAAGTTCGCGGTTTGTGTTGGTTAATTCTTTGAGTTGTTCCTTGTCCAAATTTGCGCGGAAAATTTGAATGCCATACAACACCGCTCCAATCACCAGGACAACACCGCTTGTCTGGAAAATATTTTCAATTTCAGGAGTGGGTATGTTTGAATAATAAGGCGCTGCGAATGATGCGATTGTGGCAAGTAAGACCAGAGTAAGAAAGCCTCTTTGCGAAAGCAGTACGCTTGAAAACACGAGCGCTATGTGTACGGTCGTGTCAATGGATGAAGCGATGGAGTTTGGCGTGCCTTGATATATTCTATAGAAACCAAACGCTGTAAAGGCGTATGTGAAGATGTAAATTCCAATCCGATAGTGTTTTGTTCTGCTGAGGACATAGGCTGTCAGGGTTATGATGCTCAGGACAAGAAATGCTCCAACGCTTTTGGGGTTAAAAAAAATGGTTGCGAAGAAAGAGATGCTTTCTATCAGCGTGATTATTGAGAGTAACTGTGCGCGGCGATATTCTCCCACCGCTTTTATGGATGGGTGGGGGGCAATCAACTTGAACCAGGTTTGCCCGGCGCGTTGTATGAAAGAATTGCCTTGTTTATTTTCAGGTCGCAGATTTAACATGCTTACCTTTTTGCCTTTCCAGTACCATCTAATGATTCGCTTCTCTTTTCCTGGTTTTTAGCCTGCCCATCGGCTGAACCCAGCAATTGGAAGGTGACGGAGGCTTTACCCAGAGTTTGTCCAAGTTCTTGAACAGTTTCCCGTAGAATGGCATCTGTATGAGATACGGCGCTAATCCGCGCTGAAATATCTGAAACCAATGATTCGCGCGCTGCGCGTTGCTGCGATTCGCGATAGAGACGGGCGCTTTCCAACGCGCCGCTCAGTTGATCTGATAATGCGATCGCGAGATTGGTTTCATCCTGTGTCCATGCTTCTGCAATTTCAGATTTCTTTAAGCGCATTGCTCCAATGGTTTGACCGCGTACTTTGATCGGGACACTGATTGTGAGGTTATCACTTCCAAGTACTACATCTCCAGTTTCAAATGCTTTTGCAAGATTTGTCTCCAGAACTTCAGAGTGCATTTGAATTGTTCCGGGTGGTGTGGCAAGGTATCCAACACGGGGTTGGTTGCGAAGAATTTTATCCATGCGTCACGGCTGATTTCACCATAGACCGTGCGGGCGGCTTCAAGCGCCTTTTCAGTCTCATTAAGTAAGTTGGCATTTTGAATTGCCACGGCAAGCTGTTCGGCAAGAATTTGAAGAGTGGCAACATCTTCTTCGGAAAAAGCCTGGGATTCTGTGCTTTGTACATCCAATGCGCCGAGTATCTGTCCGCCTACTACAAGCGGGAGTGCCATTTCTGAGCGGGTATTTGGGAGATCTGGATTATCAAAGTATACAGCGTCTTTGCCCACATCCAGAGCAATGCGGGCTTTTGCGTTTTGGGTTGCGTATCCTACAATGCTGGTTTCGCTAACTTTAAGCTGATGATTATTTTCGAGCATACGAAGACCGCCTGTGCTGTTTGTGGCGGTTAAGATTGCGTACTCTTTGTGTTCATCCAGAAGAAAAATGCCTACATGGTAATAGCCAAAGTTTTCATTGATCAGATAGGTTGTTTGTTGTAAAAGTTCTGAAAGGCTGCGAAAAGATGTAATTGCCTTGCCTACATCGGCTACGGCTTTTAACAGGCTGCTTCGGTGTTCAAGTTCGCGTGTGCGATCTTCAACACGGTTTTCCAAAGATAGAATTGAATTTTGTGCGCTGGATGTGAGGCTTTTTATGCTGGAGGAAAGCATTGCCAATTCACCGCTTAGTCTTCGGTCATCAAATTTTGCATTAAAGTTTCCCTGGCTGACTTCAGTAGCGAAATTCGCAAGTTTTACCAGCGGTCTGAGGATTGAAAGTACCGCCATGCCTGCGCCAATCCACACCAGAAGTAAGCGAAAAATAATTGCAGCAGGATGTTTCTGGTCCAAAGAATTGAGCGCCACCGTTTTCTTCGATGTTCCCCACAGAAACCGCCAGCGGGTTGGTGAGCGTGGTGCGGTAGGAACCAATTAAAAGTCCATTTTCATTATCGAGAATTGTTGTGGTTTCTCTTGCCAGTAGTTTTTGCAAAGTGTCAAAATTAAAATCTTCCAGCGCTGAGCGTCCAATTTTTTCAGGGTTGGAATGTGCCAGATAGGTTCCGTTTACAGCAATAAGAAAGAAGGCATCGCCATTTGCTGTGTTATTCATCATGTCTTCAGCAAAGGCTTGTTCCTTATCAGGTTCAATTTCCATGCGGGCTGAATATATGTGAGCATGATCGCGTATGATTTCCAGTTGGGTCGTGATGATATTGTCACGTACCTGTCTTTGAATAAACATAACGACAATCGCGATTGGAATCAGTGATAGCACCAAGAACCAAATCGTAAGCCGCCAGATGATTGGGCTTCTTAGTTGAGACACGGCTACCTCTTTCCTTGGTTAGCGCCATAAATTCACCTGAATCATTTTCAAGTTTAATTGCTTGTTGTTTCTTGGGGGAGGAGGAGCCGCTTGTGTGGTGCCGATCGTGATCTCGGCTTCTTAAGATCGAACACGCGGCGCAGTTCAGTCGCCGCCGTTCGCACGACTGATTCGATATCCAAAGTTTCGCGCACTCGCGAGGAAACGTTTGCGATCATCTTGATCGCGTAGCGCTTTTTGCGCTTCTTCAACGAGTCTGCTGTTCTCCAGCGCCAAAGCCACCTGGTCTGCGATTTTTTCGATCAAGTTTTGTTCGCGTTCAGACCAGTGCTGAACTGCCTTTTCCAACAATTTGATCGTGCCGATCTGTTGCCCGTGCAAAATCAAGGGGTACTTTTAAGCCGTTCTTACTTTCCTTTTTCGTTTGATGGAAATATTGGTCGAACGCCAGCCGGGGTGTATTGATAGGCAGGTGTGTGACGGCTGGTTAGTTTTGACCATGTCTGCTTTGTTTGCAGGGAAGTGTTTAATTCAAGCTGGCTGATCAGAGATCTTGTCTCATTGATCAACCGGACGTTGTCGATGGAGATCGCGATCAGGTCTGCCAAGGGTTTGCATGACTTCCGATCTTGCGCTGTGAATGCTTGAGGTTGTTCCGAGTGCATATCTAAAACGCCGATCACTTCTCCGCGAACGGCCAATGGAAGCATCATCCTTGATCTTGTGAGAGGGAAGTTCGCTTCGCGAATAAAACTTGCATCTCCAATATCGGAGGCGATATACACCCGCTTTTGTTCGATCACCAGATGCAGGGCATTGCGCCGGTCCGGCTCGATGCGGAATCCCTGCCCGATCATCTGTTTGCCGGTGACAGAGGATGCCGCTTGCAGGAACGCATTCCGCTTGCCTTCATCCAACAGGTATAACCCAACGTGATAATAGCCAAATTGCTCGGATGGTTAACTTTGTGGCCGCTTCCATTAGTTCGCCGATGCTTTGTATCTCGGCAACAATCCTCGCTACGGTCGTAGAAGACCGCAGTTGGGCGGTTTTTGTTTCAAGTTCTTCGGTGCGTTCCTGGATCCTTTCTTCAAGCTGAACGCGTTCTTTCGTGAGAAGGTCGAGTGCGATCTGCACTTCCTGAAGGACCCGTCCAAAAGCACCTTTGAGTTGGTTGACAGCAAAAACAATGATCGCGCTGACCAGAGCAAAATCCAGCGCCATATGTGGCCCAATCTGCGATGGTTGTGATGGGTGCCCTTTTGTTGGTGAATTCAAACGATCCTAGCTGTAGAAATGCGGCACCGATGGAGATGTTAGTACCGCAATGCAGGCGATCAGAGCGAGTGTTCCAGGCTGTTGTCGAAAAGGAGAGCGGATAAAGCCACAAAGCTCAATAGAAAAAACTTCCGTCGATCCATGGCCCCAAGGCCAAATGGAGTTGACGCCAACAGCAAAGATGATCACTAGTAACGAGTATGCCCGAATATTATAAGTGGCAGGTAGAATGGATACCGAAGCAGGATGAGGTAAAGGCTGATAAAAAGAATGCGGTCGTGAGGGAAGCGGTGGAAGGAGAAGCGATTAATGCAATACGCCGACGACGCAGGAGACGCGCAGAACCGCCAGGATAAATTTTTCCCGCCACCCTTTGTAGTCAAAGGCGGCAGAAGCAACTGAGTCCTAGGCGGGTTTCTGAGTGCCGGGCTTGGACTACGCATTTTTCGAATCCATTGAGATCTCAATGTCCACTTCGGCGGCTTCTAAGGCGCGACCAAGTTCGCGTACAGTCGTTTGGAGAATCCCGTCCATATTGGTAGATGCCCATACTTTGGCGATGATCTCGTTTGCAAGTCTTTCTCTTGCAGCTATGGTTTGACTCTCTTCCACAAGGCGGGCGTTTTCCAAGGCAAGCGCGGCTTGTGTCGCGATCGATTCGATAAGGTTTCTCTGCTCGGGTGACCAATCTTCGGTGGACGATAATTGGATCTGCCCGATGATCTGGTCTCGAAGAGCCAGCGGAACGAGGATCTCGTTTTCCTGGCTTTCTTTGTCGCCGATGGAATATTCAAGGTCCTGCTCTGAGGTGAGTGTTGCCCACGCGCTTTGAAGATATTGACGCTGGGTCGCCCGCATTTCTGAAAGGCTTTGCTGCGCTTCTTGGAAGAAACGCGAGTTTTCAAGCGCAATGGCAACCTCGTTTGCCATGTTGAGGTAGGTGTCAACATCCTGTTGTTGAAAGGCGTTTTCCTTGGTGGAATGCATTTCCAAAGCGCCGATCACGCGCTCACCAACAGCCAACGGAATGACAATCTGGGATGCGGGTGTAAGGGAGTAGGGGTTGTCAAAACGGATCGGATGATCCTGTGTCCAGAGCGATCTGTACTTGCTGGTCGCGGATCACCTTCCCTAAGATGCTTTTTCCATTGATGTCTACCCGGTGCCTGTTCTCGCGTAAAACCTTTCCTGCGTCACCAGTGGCTTTAAGGTCCGCCCATTGACCGGTGATGTCCAGAAGGAAGATCGCTGTGTAGTAACATTCGAACTCATTCCGATCAGGTAGCTGGCTCGAGCCAGTAATTCATCCGGGTCAAGAATGGATGTGACGGTGCGACCGATCTCATTGACCCTTCTTAATTTGATCGTTCTTTCGTTCACCTTCTCTTCGAGCATATTGCGCTCGTCGTGAAGTTCTGAAAGGGTTGAGTCGATCTGCCTCTGCGCCGCGAGGAATTCTCTTTCGAGGCGTTGAAATCCCAAAAATAATTACCACGCCGAACATGATGAGCGCGCCGCTTTGCTAAGCCAGTCATCCAATTTGGCAGGAACGGCGTTGGGGTTGATCGGAAGCAGGCTTCCATTGAGCATGAATATCCCAAAGATGATACATGCCAATATATCTAACACGATTGCAATGATTCCCGCCTTTGGAGATAGCAGCATGGTGGAGAAAATAATCAATCCCAGAAAAAAGAAAATGCCGTCTCCCAGGATGCCGTGGGTTGCCAGCTCGCTTAGTCCCAGCACAAAAATGTTGAGCAGAAAAACACCCATGCGAATTGAATAGGAAAAGCGAATGAATGTTACGATGCCAGTGGATACGTAAGTTGCAATGAAGACGATTCCTACAATCGAGCTTTTTACACTATTAATCGCAGGGATCAAAAGAAATGCACCAAATATAAGTACACCTATCAGAAGAGGAAACGCAAAACTTTCACGCCAGTTCTTATATAGTGTGCGTGTTGATTCTTCCGGGCTAAAGGCTTTGTTGGTTGAAAAAATACCTGCCATATTAAGAGCCTTCTTTTCCTTTTTGATCGTTTTCGGGCTTTACTTGCAGTTTTGTGTAACGTGCTCCGGTAATGCGCGTTAATTCGCTGGCGGTTGTCATCATAATGGATTGAATATCAGTTGATCTGCGTATCTTACTTGTGACTTCATAGATCAAGCGTTCCCGCTCAGCTTGCACGCGGATCTGCTCCAGCAGGCGGGCGTTTGCGATAATGGCCGCAAGGCTTCCTCCAAGAGTGCCGAGCATTTCCTCGTCGTTTTCAGTGTACGCGTCGATTTGTTCGCTTTCCACATTTAAAACACCCAGCAATTCATTGCGATAGATCAACGGAATAGCCAGCTCGGAACGTGTGTTTGAACTGACTTGAATGTAACGTGAGTCTGCGGTTACATCCTTGATGCGCAACGGGCGCTTGTGTGAAGCTGCCCAGCCAGTGACGCCGCACCCGATTGGGACGCGGACGCGTTTGATTTCGTCTGCGTAGCCCATGGAGGCTTTGACTTCAAGATTCTTCTTTTCTCGATCAACAAGCATGATTGTTACGCGGTCTCCGCCCAGGGTTACTTGTAATCCATTGACTGCGCTTTCCAGCGCTTCTTCCAGTGTGGTTCCAGATGCCACTGTGGTGGTGATGTGATGTAAAAGGCGATGCTGTGAAAGGTGTTCCTGAGTTTCTGCAAACAACTCAGTATTAACCACGGCAATGGCGAGTTGATCTGCGAGGATCTGCAAACTTCGCAGATTGTCATCAGAAAAAGCATAGGATTTTGTACTTTGTACGTCCAATGCACCGAGGATGCGTTCACCAACTTTTAACGGGATGGCTGCTTCTGCGCGTGTATCTGGAAATAATGGATTCGCATAATAGGTGGCATCTTTGGCTGTATCATTGACTACCAGTAATTCACCCTTGCCGCTTACAAAACCAACAATGGATTTTGATCCGATGCCGATCTTGTATCCGGCGCGTTTCATTTGTGCCCCGGCTTCGCCCGTGGACTCGCGGATGACAGCAAACTCTCCGGGCAGATCATGTAGAAAAACGGAGGCATGATAAAAGTTAAATCGTTCGCGGATAAAATTCACAGCTTTGATCAAAAGTTCATCTATATTGAGCGATCCACTGATATCGCGTGCAATTTCAGCCGCAGTTTCCAATTGAATGGCCTTGTGTTGACTTTCATCCAGCAGGCGGACGTTGTTAATCACTCCTGCAACCTGACTGGTAAGAGTGATGAAAAACTTAAAGTCATCTTCTGTAAAAGCCAATTCCTTATCTGTATCTTGAATGATGATGGCGCCAATCGGTTTGTTTTGAATAAGCATAGGAGCGCCCATCCAGGATTTGGCTGACTTGCCCTGGATCTTTGCTCCCAATTCGGCAGCTCTGCGTTCTGTGTTTTCCACGAGTAACAAAGGTTGGCGGCTGCGAATTAGAATGGATGTTAATCCTTCTCCAAGTGGAAATGGTTCAATGGACATGAATTGATCGTTTTCATGGCTGTAGGGAATGCTGATCGTATTGCTTTTATCATCATACAAAGCGACCATAAAACTATATTCGCCAATGATTTGTTTGATAATGGCGTGTAGTGCATCGAAAAAGGCATGCAGATCTGAAGAGACAGAGATAATTTCGCCGATTGAGGCCAGAGTTTCAACCTCACGAAGATGCTTCTCTGTTTGCTGCATTGAACTTGCTCTTTCCAGTGCAATGCACATTAAATCTGCAAATCCGGTATAGGGTTGAATTGATCCGCTTGAAAGGATTTGCTTTCGCATTCCAACCATGATAATGGAACTTGTCCTGCCATATATTTTTACCGGAATATATGCCACGCTGTCAAAACTTAGCTTTTGTGCCACAATCTTTAACGCGGCAGGAATATTCTCCTGCTCTGGTGCGGTGGTCACTGTCCCGTTTTCGAGGTATTTTCAACTTCTTCCGAGTTTACGTGAGTGTATTTTGACAGCTCAACAAACGACTCTGTACCTCTGGTGGCATCTGAATAGGAATACAATTCCAGTTGATCATCTTTCAATCGGAAGACTACAACAGGGTAGGGCGCGTCTTGCAGAATTTTCCCGCTGACTTCAATAATTTCACTTTCATTGCCTGCTTCGGCGATCAATTGACTTGACCTGTATAAACGCGCAAGTTCTTCGAGATTGATCTGGCTGGTTTCTGTTAACCCTACAGTTTGCACTGCCGTGGCAAGTTGACTTGCCAGCGTTTGCAGCATGGCAATCGCTTCGGAATTAAAAGCATCCGGCTGTGTGCTTTGTACGTCCAGAACACCCATGACTGTGTTTCCAAGAGAAATTGGCACGCCAGCTTCGGAGCGGGTTTCGGGAAGCAGTTCATTCTTTAAGTGGAATTCATCATCCAAAACATCAGATGCAACGCGTACCTGGTTGTATGTATTTACCCATCCCATGATGGATGTGGACGAGGCTTCCAATTTGAATTTCTTTTCAGCCAATTCCTTTGATGCTGCCCCGAACCCTGTTTTTGAACTCAAGGTATTTCCCGTTTCGGTCAAGCATAAAGATACTCGCCTGATAAAAGCCGAATTGCTCCACGAGCAACGCAACAGTTTTGTTGAACATTTCGTCAAGATTTGATAACGTAGTGACGCTTTGAGCCACTTCCGCCGCTGTGTGAACCTGGCGTGTGCGTTCGTCAACCTTTTGTTCAAGCGAGCGGTATACACCACCAAGCTCGTCGGCCATGTGATTAAAAGAACTGGCAAGCAGACCCACTTCATCGTTACTTAAAACTTCCGCGCGTCTATCCCAATCACCCTCGGCGAATCCCTGTGTGATCTCGGAAAGCGTGCGCAGGGGTTTGATTACGCGGTTAACACCGAACAGCAACACAAGACCTGTGGCTGCCAAAGTTGCCAAAATCAACAGTATTGTGAAGGGAGCCAAACCTGTCACGTCACCATATACTTCAACTGCGTCTGTTTCCAATATGACACCGGCTTGAATGGCAGGCGACCATTGAATTTGTGCGAGTGCGGCGTTGCCATTGGGCGCAGTAACATCCAACGCCTCTGACTGTAAACTTTCCTTCTGTTCTGTGTTGATTCTTGAACGGTTGTGCTTTGTGAAGCCGAGGTGTCAGTGATAAGCACGAATTCTTTTGCGGTTTGGTCACTGTAAATAATTTGATTGTTTGGAAGAATAAAATAAGCATCGGCCAGTGGAGACAAACCGTTCAACGGCTGAATCAGGCTTTGTAAATTTTCCTTCTCTGTAATTCCGATCAAAGTTCCAATGGTGGAGCCGCGGTCTGTTTGATAATTTAGCGTCGTAACAAGAATAAATTGATCTTTGTAAAGCGGGGACGCCCCATATAAAAATTTTGAACGATATTTATCTGAAGTTTGAGCGAACAGGGATGGGTTGAGAGTCAAACCCTGCCATTCGGTATTGCTGGATATTTTGATATTTCCGCTTGAATCCAATAGAATAAATTGATTGAAAGCGGGGCTGTCGGCTTGCGCATTTAGAGATTGAAACTCTTTGATAAAACTTTCGCGAATTTTTCGGAATTCAGCGCTTTGAGGATTGGCATGAAGCGCGAGTTCAATCAAGATCGTGAAATCGCTGCTTTCAATTAAATGTTGAAGATGTTCTTCCTTGTTGTTAACCTCGTCTTCAATCAGCTTTAGCTGAGTACCCAGCAGGTTTTGCGATTGCGCAACGGCCTGTTCGCGCAGCAGAGTGCGTGCGCGAAAGTAAGCGCCCCCTGCCATTAAGGCAAGGGGAATGAAGGTAAAGATCAAGAGCGTTCGTACAAGGGTCCCTGCCAGACTGCCCTTAAATCTATTTTGTTTTGAGGAAAGCTTGGGCGTCGTATGAGTTACTGTCATTGCAGAGTTAACTAAACTCCCAGACTGGCTCTCCACTCAAAATGCGGCGGATCTGGTCGGGGAAGCGGTCTGGGTCAAGGGGTTTGCCCAGAAAGCCGTCAAAACCAGAGTCTTTGGCTTTGTTCATTTGTTCAACGCTGGCTTCGGCTGTCACAGCAATGATCGGCACAGTCTTAAATCGTTCTGAGGCGCGGATTTTTTTCAACGCGCCGTAGCCATCTTCATAGGGGAGGCGAATATCCATCAGAATTAGATCAAGGCGCGGCAGCGTATCTGCGTATTCCACAACTTCATAGCCTGATGTTTTCCATTCACAATGGATTCCCAAATACCCCAACATGCGCGCGATCAGCACAAAATTGGAAACATTGTCTTCCACAACCAATACCGCTGCGTCTTTTGGAATCGTGGGTTTGCGGATGGGTTGTGTATCAGAAACAGCAGGTGTTTGCTCAGTCATTGGTGCTCCTTATGATAAATCGCTCAATCTGCTGGGCGAGTGCGTCAATGTCAATTGGTTTTTGAATATAGCCATCGCATCCTGCTTCCAGTGATTTTTCGCGATCGCCGCGCATTACATTGGCAGTAACCGCAACAATAGGGATTTTTGAATATTTTTGAATTGCTTTGATCTTGGCGGTAAGCGTGTAACCGTCCATGTCTGGCATGTTGATATCCATCAGGATCAGATCAACAGAATTACTTTCAAGCTTTTCAATGGCTTGCTTTCCATTAATAGCCTCAACAACAGAATACCCCTCCGCATTTAAAACCCTGCGGATTAAATTTCTGTTGTCAGGATTATCTTCCACGTACAGTATAGTACCTTTTTTTTCGTCTGGCATCATACCGATTTTCTCCGACTTAGATTTTACTCGTAAGGCCAAAACACCCACATGACAGCAACCTTACAAATCGTATAATAAAAAGTCGAGGCACCCTGACCTCGACTTAATTTTGAGCGGGTGATGGGGATCGAACCCACGAGATCTTGCTTGGGAAGCAAGCGTTCTACCACTGAACTACACCCGCATAATACGTAGCGAACATTATACGCTACGCCGAAAAGGCATGTCAAGTAAATGACGAGCATCGGGTCAAACTGGACCTGTTTACTGCTTCCGTTTAAGCAGCATGTTCGCCAGCTCAAGCATGGATTCACCAGCCGCCCCGCGTGGATTTGCGCTTTCGAGGAATCCCAACGCCTTTTGAGTCTCTTTTTCAGACATTTCTTCAGCGTAAGCTCTGCCGCCTTCCTTTTCAAGCAACGCCGCCACGGTTTTGACTTCATCCACTGTGATCGGGCCTTGATTCCATCTTTCTGCAAATTTTCCCTGTTTGCCAAGTGCATATAAGACCGGCAGGGAATTTTTGCCTTCCACCAGATCGCTGGCCGCAGATTTTCCGGTAACGGCCTCGTCGCCCCAAATGCCGAGGATGTCATCCTGCACCTGAAAGGCAAGCCCGAGGTGATAACCAAACTGGCGATAGGCTTCCTGTTCCTCTTCGTTTGTATTTCCAAGCAATGCGCCGATGTGCGTGCAGGCCGAAAGCAGGGCCGATGTTTTCCCGCCGATCATCGGCCAGTAATCTTCAAGGCTGAGATCTGTGCGTTCTTCGTAGGACATGTCGAGGTATTGGCCGCGAGTCAGATCGAGGCAGGTGTCATTCAAAATCGTGGCAGCCCGCACAACGGTCAGGGCTTGATGCGTTTTGATCAAGTCCATCACTGCCTGATTGGCAATGACAAACATCGCATCGCCGACATTGATCGCCATCGGTACTCCCCATTTTTTCCACACGGTAAAGCGGCCGCGGCGTTTGTCTGAATTGTCCTGCACGTCATCATGCACGAGGCTGAAGTTATGCACCATTTCAACGGCAGCGGCGGCGGGTAGCGCGTTCCTCCACTCAGCGCCCGTGGACGCGGCAGCAAGCAAAACCATCAGCGGACGGATTCTTTTTCCGGTGGCTTCTTTGCCGGCGCCTTCGCCCGTCCAGCCCATGTGATAGGTGAGCATCTCGTGAAAGGGCAGGGTGCGCTGTGCATCAAGGCGCTGCACCTGGCTTTGCAATTCCTGCTCGATCTCGGGCAGCATGATTTCAATGTGTTGTTTTAGATTCATGAGGTCCTCTGTGTAGGCTTATAAAAGTTGACGTGCCTGTAATTCGCTTTTTAGATGTTCGGGAGATTCAAAGTGAACGGTATCGAATCCCAATTTGCGGGCGGTGACAATATTGGGCAGTGAGTCGTCAATGAACAGACAGACTTCTGCGGGTCTGCCGACCATTTGCAGGCACGCTTCGAAAATGGCTGGTTCCGGCTTGATGAGTTTTACTTCACCCGAAAGAATCACGCCGTCGAATAATTGCAGGAAATCAAATTCATCGCGCACAATTGGGAAGGTTTCAGCCGACCAATTGCTTAACCAGTATAGCTGGTATCCCTTTTCTTTGAGTGTGCGCAAAATTTCCACTGTGCCTTCGATGCGGCCGGTGATGGATTCGATCCAATTCTCATGATAGGCGCGGATCAAATCTGCGTGATGTGGAAATTGTTCTGAAAGGATCGCGACGCCTTCTGCAAACGGGCGTCCTTTATCTTGCAGTGCGTTCCATTCCATGAAGTTAACTTCTGCGAGGAAATCCTCCATGGCTTGCGGTTGATCGGGAAAGAAGCGGCGATATAGATTGCGTGGATCCCAGCCGACGAGTACGCCGCCGAAATCAAAGATGATGGCTTGAATGTGTGAGGTCATGGGATTTATTTTAGCAGGTTTTATTTATGGTTCGTGCAATCGCCATAACTCAAATCCACCAGAGCCGGTGGAACCATCTGCTGCATCGCGCTTCTCTGTCCATGGCTTTCTCAAAGTCGACAAAGCTTAACGCGAAAAACGCCAACCAGGCGAATTTTCGCGTTAAGCCTCGCTACAAAATTGAAAACGTGTCAACCTACTTTGAGAAAGCCATACTTCTCTGTCCACTTGCGGAAGATGCCTGCCGTTGAGTCCTTGAGGTCATAAAGCAGTACCTCGTTCTGTATTACAGCTTTTGCCGTTGTATTTCGCTGATTATTTCTTCCAGCGCGCAAAAATATTGCTCGCGGTCAAAGATGAAGGGGCCCAGTTCGGCATAGCTCAGAGGTTTCCAACCCAACGCCTGCGCTTCTGCTTCTTCCATAAAGGCGTTGGGAGTTGCTCCGCCCAGCCACGGACTTTTCAGTCCGCTCCAGGTTACGGTTTGCGCTTCGATGGCAATATCGGCCATGATGCAGTTGCACTCCGGAATGGTGCAGGTGCATGTCAACAGAACGCTGCGCGGATATGTTTTCCGGCCCTGCATTTCCCTGTGAAATCTCTCGAAGTTGACAGTTTCATAGCCAATATAACTTGAGCGGACAATTGTTTCCCTGTCCGCTGTAAACAGCTTGTGCTCAACTTCGCTGATCAGATCGATCAGGTCGCGGTCGTTGATGTAAATGTTGATGGTGGGGAGGGCGTAGCCGAACTCTTCGTTGACGTAGTTCTCGATGACAAACTTGATGGTATCCATTTCAATCTCCTGTTTTGCGCAACAGGGATTTGCCAAACCAAAGAAACCCTGTGTCCAGGCTTTTTTTTGTTGGATGTTGCGCTAGTAGGAGGAAGGATGGAGGTTTAAGTTGTCATGGCTGCGGGTGTTTTTATTATACAGCCATCTGTGTTTTTATTAACTTACCAACCTTCAGCTCTTCCAAAGTCCCGGCGCCGCTGGCGAACATGGTGACTTCGATCTGTCTTTGGGTTAATTTCATGATCTCAATTGTGTTCTCAGTAGAGATGGCAGCGGCTTTCAGAAATTGTCCCGCCATGCCGCCGAGGGTGGCGCCGAGGGCTACGCATTTGGCGATGTCGAGTCCGTCTTTGATGCCGCCGCTGGCGAAGATGGTGGTATCGGGCGCGGCTTTCTTTACATTCAGGATGGACTCAGCAGTGGGGATGCCCCAGCCGATAAAAGTCGCGGCCAGTTGACGGGTGAACTCATCGGGCGCGCGATGCATTTCCACTTGTGACCAGCTTGTGCCGCCGGCGCCGGCCACGTCAATGGCGGATACTCCGCAATCTGACGACTGTTTTGCTGTCCGTTCTGAGATGCCCCAGCCGACTTCTTTTGCAATGACAGGCACTTCGATTTTTTTGCAAACTTCTTCGATCTTTTTGCCAGCCCTTCGAAGTTCGTATCGCCTGCATCCTGCACGGCTTCCTGCACGGGATTGAGATGCAAGATGAGCGCGTCGGCTTCGATCATGTCCACGGCTTTGCGGCATTGGTCAATGCCATAGCCATAGTTGAATTGCACCGCGCCGATGTTTGCGAATAATAAAATATCGGGCGCAACTTTCCGCACTTGAAATGTGGATGCCTGTTCGGGGTGTTCGATGGCGGCGCGTTGTGAGCCGACTCCCATGGCGATGCCGCATTCCTGTGCCGCTTCGGCCAGGCGCAGATTAATGATCTCGGCCGCAGTGGTGCCGCCGGTCATCGAGCTGATGAGGATTGGCGAATTTAATTTCTTGCCGAACAGGCTGAGGGTTGTGTCGATGCGGTTTAAGTCCAGCTCGGGCAATGCCTCGTGCGTGAAGCGATAATTCTCCAGCCCGGGGGTCAGCGCAGAGCGGACATCCTGTTCTAAGTTAATTTTAATGTGGTCAGCTTTTCTTTGGTCGATCGGCGCAACTTTTGTCATAAGGGAGTGTTCCTGAGTGTGATAGTCAAAACTGGCTTGACACGGTTTGTACACCGATTACAATAAGCCAATCAAATTTTAAATGGAGGTTGTCATGTCTGACACATATACTGAACTCAAAGGGATCGTAAAGGATTTGCTCGGCGCGGATGAGGAGAAGATCACACTCGAAGCCCGTTTCCGTGAAGATCTTGAAGCCGATTCTCTCGATCTGGTTGAACTCATCATGGCTTTTGAAGATAAGTTCGGCGCTGAGATCTCTGACGAAGCTGCTCAGAAGATCACAACTGTCGGTGAAGCGGTTGCTTACATCGACTCAAACAAGAAATAATTGATCTTTGCGATTATAACCGTAGAGCCGTCTGACATTTGAATGTCGGGCGGCTCTATGTGTTTTTTGATAGAAATTGATTGTGGCTGTAAAGGCGGATCTTTTCGCTTTTACAGCCACAATATTTTTTAGAACAGGGTGGGGATCTCTTCGGGGTGCTTGGCTACTTTTACGCCAGCGGCTTCGAGGGCTTTGATCTTGTCAGCGGCTGTGCCTGCTCCGCCTTCGATGATCGCGCCTGCGTGGCCCATGCGTTTGCCGGCAGGGGCGGTTTGTCCGGCGATGAAGGCCGCGACGGGTTTGGTCATTTTTTCTGCGATATATTGCGCGGCTTTTTCTTCTTCACTGCCGCCGATCTCGCCGATCATAATGACTTTTTCTGTCTTGGGATCATGCTCGAACATTTCCAACACATCGAGGAAGTTCGTGCCGTTGATCGGGTCACCGCCGATACCCACACAAGTGGATGCGCCCATGCCGAGATTCTTCATGGCATAGAGCACTTCGTAGGTGAGGGTGCCGGAGCGGGATACCACGCCGACGTTGCCGGAGATGGCAATGTCACCGGGGATGATGCCGACCTTGGCTTCGCCGGGAGTTAACAAACCGGGGCAGTTCGGACCGATGAGACGGATCTTTTTCTGATCGAGATAGTTGCGCACGCGCATCATATCCTGAACCGGAACGCCTTCGGTGATGCAGATGACAAGGGGAATGCCCGCGTCAGCGGCTTCGAACATGGCGTCAGGTGCAAAACGGGCAGGGACGAAGATAACTGTTGCGTTCGCGTCGGTTGCGGCCTTCGCCATCTTCACTGAATCAAAGACAGGGAGCTTGCCATCCAGAACCCATTCGCCGCCTTTACCGGGTGTTACGCCGCCGACCACGTTGGTGCCGTAGGCAACCATTTGTGTGGTGTGGAATAAACCTTCATTGCCAGTAACGCCTTGAACGATCAAGCGTGTGTTTTTATCTACAAGAATGCTCATGGGTTATTTACCTTCTTTCGCGGCTGCTACTGCTTTTTTAGCCGCGTCCGCCAGTGTTTCAGCGGTGATCATATTCGCGTTTTCGAGTAACTTGCGTCCCTCTTCCGCGTTCGTGCCGACGAGACGAACCACCATCGGAACCTTGGGTTTCACTTCATCCATTGCAACGAGGATACCGCGCGCAACTTCATCACAGCGGGTGATACCGCCGAAGATATTGAACAATACAGCTTTAACATTGGGGTCTGAAAGAATGATACGCATGGCTGCGGCAACTTTTTCAGAACCGGCACCACCGCCTACATCGAGGAAGTTGGCAGGTTCGCCGCCGAAGAGTTTGATCACGTCCATGCTGGTCATGGCGAGACCGGCACCGTTGACCATACAGCCGATGTTGCCGTCGAGCTTGATGAAGGAGAGACCATATTTGCGGGCTTCAATTTCGGAAGGCGCATCTTCGTCGGTGTCGCGCATTTCATTCAAGGACGGTTGACGGAAGAGGGCGTTATCGTCGATCATCATTTTGCCATCGAGCGCGATCATCTTCTTGTCTTTGGTGATCACCAGCGGATTGATCTCGGCCAGTGTGGCATCTGTGTTTCTATAAACTTCCCACAGTCCCATGGCGATCTTGACGAAATCCTTCCAGTATTCACGCGGAAGGTCCATGGCTACGGCCACATCACGCGCCTGATATTCACGCAGGCCGAGCAATGGGTCAATGTGAATCTTGATGATCTTCTCAGGAGTCGTCGCGGCCACTTCTTCAATGTCCACGCCGCCAGCGGCAGAAGCGATCATTACCGGCTTCTTGGCTGCGCGGTCATCGGTGATCGCAAAGTAGATTTCCTTATCAATAGCAGACGCCTCATCAACAAGCACTTTACGCACAGGCAGGCCTTTAATTTCCATGCCTAGGATCTGTGTGGCAAGCTGTTCAGCTTCTGCGGAATCTTTGGCCAGCTTTACTCCGCCTGCCTTGCCTCGTCCGCCCACCAGTACTTGTGACTTAATGACAACGCGGCCACCAAGCTCTTCAGCAATTTGTCTTGCCTCTTGAGCAGTAGCCGCAACCCTTCCTTTCGGAATCGGGATGCCATATTTCGAAAAAATTGTTTTGGATTGATATTCGTGGAGTTTCATTATTCTCCCTCGGGGATATGTTTTTTTGCTACAGAGCTCTGCACATAAATACCCATGCCATAAAATTATTTATTAACTCGTAATTCTTTATGGAAATTAAGTTGTTTGTGCAGCAATCAGTGAAAGCAAAGGCATTATACCAGAAGTAAAAAGGATGAAGGTTTTTACCCTTCATCCTTTTTACTTCTTACTCATGTTTTTACGGTGCAAATCTCAACAAACGGTTTGAAGACGCGTCCGTGACCCACACACCACCTTCGTTATCCACGGCAATGCCGGAGGGCAGACCGAAACTTGTGCTTGTGTCACCGAAGTCACCCCAGGTCTTGATAATCTCGCCGTTTGAGTCAAATTCAATGACACGGTATCCATCGGGGTCGGTGATGAAGACATGCAAGTCATCATTGACCGCAATAAATGGTTTGTTGTCCAGTGACTGACCGAACCAGCCGTATACGTCCCATTGTTTGTCAGGGATAAAGGTCAGGCTGGTTTCTGTTTCAATTGGGGTGAATGTTTGAATGCGCTGGTTCCAGGTATCCACAACATACACAGTTCCGTTTTTATCAACAGCGACACCGACCGGCTCATCGAATTGACCAGCTTCCAGGCCTGCCGAACCAAACTGCGTGATGTAATTACCATCCGCATCAAATATAACGATGCGCTTGTTCCCGGTATCCGAAACGTAGACTCTCCCTTTGGCATCCACCGCCAAACTGCGCGGACCATAGAACGAGTCAGGAGTTTCTCCCTGACCAAAGATACCCCAGGCTTTGATGAATCTTCCGCTGGCGGTGAATTTCTCAATGCGATGATTCCAGGTGTCTGTCACATAGACCGAACCATCCGGGCCGACTGCAATGCCCCAGGGTTCGTTCAATGTGCCGTTGGCAAGCGGAATGGCTACATCATCGGCAAAGGTGCCCCATTCATTAAGAACATTCCCCTGCACATCAAGATGTACAACGCGATGATTGCGTGAGTCGGCAATGTAGATCGTCCCATCTTTTGCAAAAGCCAGGGAACGGGGTGCGTTCAATGGAAGGGTGCTGTTTTGCAAAGCCCCAATGACAGGCTCGGCAGCGAGAAGAACATACTTGCCTTCAGTGGGGTCTTCCACTGCCGCAACGGCGGCTGGCGCTACGCCATAATTCCATATTTGAGATGCCACATCCTGTCGGATATAAAGACGCATTTTGTCAGCCGGATTCCATGTCGTGAGAGTCAGATCGGGGCGGCCTTTTGCTTCTGCGTACTTGGTGTAATCGCGGTTTAACCAAATCTGAAAGATGCCTGCCCGGATTTGCGGATCGGTGAATCCTTCACAGAAAAGTGTGTAATCTTTTGATTTTGCCAGCTTCAAGATTCCCAGCATCCCTTTGCAGGCGTAATCTTCCGGGAAGGGCAGGGTTTCATCGCGTTCATAAGACAAACTAAAGTAATCCTGCATCGGCCACCACATGCGGATGTAATCCATGCGATAGTAGCCGGGGCCAATGGCCGGCTCGATCTTGTCAAAATTCTTTTCGTCAACGATGATGACCGTTGATTCACGCAAGGAGCGGGTTGGCTGATCAAAGGAGCGTTGATTGGTAAAGTCACGCAAATACCAGACAAAAGGCCAGGACACGCCCGTATCTGGCGCGCTCGCATCGTAAGCAATCGCCACGCCCATTCCACCGGTTGTGCGTTCGGAGATTTCTTTTGCCTGTGCGATCACTTCCTTGATTCCGGACGCACCATGCGCGTAGACAAGAAACTCTGTTGCCTGATCGTACGTGATATAAGAAGCTCTAAATGCTGCACGGCTGGTGAGGAGTGCCAGGAATGCAAAGATGACCAAAGTAAAGATATGCCTCATCTCGCGGAAGTTCCACTCACGGAAGAGATAAGTCACGCCGGCTGCACTTAGAATGGTAACAATGGCGGGAAGCAGAAACGCGCTGGTTGCCTGTAACTGCGCCAGGTCTTTGCCCTGGAATGGGGGAGTTGCGCCCGTCAGTGCAATGATCGCACCTGTGACACTGACAATAAAAATTGTAACAGCGGCAAGTGTAAGCAGGATGCGTCGTTCTTTTAGTTTCACCCAGTCGGTGGTCTCGATGATATGTCCCAGCGCCCAGCCGGTGATCAGGATCATGGGCCAGGCCATGTGATAGGTGAGCCAGGGCATTCTTTCACCGGCAATTGAAAATGCCGCCACGCTGGTTATGCTCCACCAGACGAGCAGACTAAACATATTCGGGAAATTCTTTTCCTCGGTGTTTGTGTCAGTTTCTTCTTGAAGCAGACTGATGACTTCACTTTCGTTATGTTCTTCATCTTCTTCAAATTGAAGGTCGGGTGCCGTTTTTCTTCTCAAACCGACTACAAGCGCCAGAATGAAACCGAGCGCAGGCAGGAATTCATAAATGGGGATTTGTACCAGAAGATAGTAGTACCACGGTTGACTGCCGCGTTCGACTTCCTGTTGCACGATCCAATAGCCGAGCGAGCCAATTGTGCCGGTAAAAAATCCGTCACTGCTGGTGAAGACGGTGGTGTAGAAAATGGTATAGGGAATCCAGAAAATCAGCGCTGTTTGCCAGAATTTTTCCTTATTCCAGATCAGCCCGACAATTATCGTGATGATGAACATTGCAAGCAGAAAGCCTGCGATGGTCAAAATGGATTTTATATCAGTGGTTAATGCCTGCACTTCAGGAGCAGTGGTGGGGATGTTGACATGCAGCCATCGTTCCGACCATTTGAGTGGAAATGGAGAGAGCATGGGCAGAACGATCGTGCCGCAAACCATTAACAGATCGAATGAACGTTCATTGCGCAGCCGTTCCCATGTATAGCCGCGAATGAGAAATACGGCGGCGAAGATGAACGCAACCAAAGCAGCCAGAGCGATGACAATGACCGGGGAAACAGAGGCAGTTTCAGGGGCGAGAAGAGGCGGTGCTATCGCAGCCGGGTCGCTTGGGATGGCGGTCTCATTCCCGGCGAAAGTCGCTGCGTCAGACATGTACATTCCATATCCAACTGCTGCAGCGGCGAGCACAAAGGTAATACCAAGTGAAATGATAAAGGAGCGGTAGTCGTTTTTTGCATCTTTCCATGGACGACGAGTGACCTGGGCAATAAAATAAATTGCAAGGAACAGCAGGGCTTGCGCCGTGTAAATGAAAGATGTTTCTTTTGTTGTAAAGTGCAGCATCAGCGCAGCAGCCAACAAATAGAGATATTTTTTACCGCCCATTTCAAGATGGCGCAGGAGGGCGTATAACATAAGAATGCCCGAGAAGCCTACAAACGATTCATTGCGCACATACCGGCCGTAATACAACATGTACGGCGAAATAACCAGCAACAAGCCGGCGATCAAAGCGCCCCATTTGCCCAGGTATCTGCGCCAGTACCAGACCATCCAAACTGTGCCAATGCTGAAAAGAACAGCGGGGATGCGTGATGTGAGGTCGCTCGCGCCGAATAGAAAATAGGTGAGCGCAACAATGTGGAATTGAAAGGGACCGTGCATCATCGGCGAATGTTCATAGCCTTGCCCGCGATATAACAGCCATGAAAAATAAGTGTGCAAACTTTCATCGTGACTCATCACGCGTGCTTCGAGATCGTAAAAGCGGGTGATGATCGCAAGCAGGATAACCGCCGCGAAGATCATGATCTCATTGGTAATACTGGGCAGCGCTGGATGAATGGGGCGTTCGAGCCAATTTTGTTTTTGTTCCATTGATTTCACCTACTTAAAAAAGTTGACTGACTATACTTTAATCAATCAGTTCTGACAAGAAATGATATTCGTTTAAGTTTAGTTTCAAGTGAGAAAACGCAAAGTATAATCATGACATCAGTAAATTGCGTGTAGTCAATAAGTTACGATTTTATATTTTATTATTTTAACTATTAAATTATGAGGAAGTGGAAGCCCCCGCAAGCTGACCGCACCCTGCTTGAATATCTATCCCGCGACGCATACGGATCGTACACTCGATCCCGGCCTGCTCCAGCGTTTCTTTGAATATCATCGCCCGCTGACGGTCTGTTGCTTCGCCATGGTAGCCTTCAGTGGGGTTGAGGGGAATTGCATTGACATGGCACATGACTCCTTTGAGGCGTGAGGCAAGTTTGCGCGCTACTTCGGGTGTGTCATTCACACCGCTGATCAATGCCCATTCAAAGGTCACACGGCGATGCGTTTGTTCAACATAATATTTGCAGGCCTGAATCACATCATCGATCTTATAGCGCTTGTTAACCGGCATGATCGCGAGGCGTTCATTATCATCCGCGGCATGCAGGGAAATCGCGAGATTAACCTGACGTTTTTCATCAGCAAAGCGTTTGATCTGCGGCACCAATCCAACAGTGGAAATCGTGAAACGCCGCGCACCGAAGTTATATCCATCAGGGTCATTGAGCGTATCAATCGCAGCCATGGTATTTTCATAATTATGAAAAGGTTCGCCCATGCCCATGAAAACAATATTTGTAACGGCAAGCCCTTCCTCTTTAAGTGTACGCGCATAGTACATAACTTGCGCCACGATCTCGCCATTGGTCAAGTGACGGCTAAACCCCATTTGACCTGTGGCACAAAAGACACATCCCATGGCGCAGCCTGCCTGCGTAGAGATGCAAAGCGTGCGCCGACCCTTGCCTGAGTTTGTGCTCGGGTCATAACGCATCAGAACAGCTTCGATCAAGTGTCCGCCCTGCAATTCAAAGAGGGTTTTTCGTGTTTGACCATCGGAAGAATCTTGAAATAACTTTACTTTGATGGGAGAAAAGCTTAAACGCTCGGCGAGTTTTTCGCGCAAAGACTTGGGCAGGGTCGTGAACTCATCGGCTGAGTTATACAAATGTTGATACAGTCCCTGCCAGACCTGTTTAACGCGGTAGGCGGGTTCGTCCCATTGTTGGAGGAGGTTTGTAAGAGCGGGGAAGTCTAGGTCATAGATGAACATCTCTTGATTTTACTCTACGTAACCGCCGGGAACCCATTCAAGTTGAAATTCATTTGTCAATTAAAAAGGAAACTCGGTATTTCGAGAAAAACACCAATGGTAAAAGTAGTATAGAATTGTATGACAAGGGTGGGGTTTTCGTAGGCGAATCGTTTCATTTCTGGCATTCCCTTCACACTATAATCCCAGCTTTGTATAAGGAGAAAAATAATGGATATAAGAACAAAAACAATTCTTTTGTGGTCAGGTATGGCGGTGCTTGTGATTACAGGCATCGTGATACTCATTCTTTCTTTTGGCGGATCAAAAGATACAGCCGCAGGAGATATAAATACAGCGTACACCAATGCTGCTTCAACACTCGCAGTTCAGCAGCAAACTCTGCAGGCTGGCGTATTTTCGGCAACTCCCAACCCTGCTTTGAGTTCGCCGACCGCCACTTTGGCTTCACTTCCCAGCCCAACCCTGTCACAGCAAACGCCCATTCTGATCCCAACTTCTACGCTTGCGGGCGGAGGCGTTACCGGCTGCGATAATTCTGTTTACATCAGCGATGTGACCATTCCAGATGGGACCGTCGTCACGCCCGGACAAACTTTCACCAAAACCTGGAGAGTATCCAATACCGGCACCTGTGCATGGACAACAGCCTATCAGATCATTTTCATTGCTGGAGACGGAATGAGCGGGAAGGCGACAGCCATTGGGAAGACAGTAAACCCGGGTGAATCTGTGGATATTTCAGTTGCATTGACTGCTCCTGCAACAGCAGGAAATACTACAGGAACATGGAGATTATCCAATGATAAATCCCAGCCATTTGGCACCATGTTGACGGTCGTCATTACATCTGGCACATCGGGAACAGCTTCAGCCACACAGACCGGAATTACAGCAACCTTCACTGTGGTCTCTTCGACAGTTACCCCAACTTTCACGCCAACCATTACTTCAACCAGTGAGATTGTGATTCCTACCGAAACAGCATCTCCAACCCCTATACCGTAATCATTATTCAGATGAATCAAAAGGGACGTGCAAATCATGCACGCCCCTTTTTGATTTTCTACCCGCTGCACTATTATCTTTTAACTTACCAATTCACTCAAACTCTCTGCAATTAGATCCGGAGTAGGCTGCCATAATTTTGCCTCTTCCAATGAACTGACGCCTGATAGCACCAACGCAGTGGGGCATCCCACGCTTTGACCTGCGGCAATATCAGTTTCAAGACGGTCGCCGACGATGAGAGTTTCTTCTTTTGTCGTGCCGAGTCTTTCCAGTGAGAGTTCCATTAAGTATGGAAAAGGCTTGCCCGCCACAATCGGCTCAATGCCGGTGGCACTGGTGATGACAGATAACCATGAGCCTGACCCGGGGATTTCTCCGCGTGGAGTGGGGAAGGTGCGGTCGGTGTTGGTTGTGTAGAAAGGAATGCCCGCACGCACAAGCAGAGTCGCTTCGGCTACTTTATAGAAATTAATACTGCGGTCAATCCCCATCACAACGGCTTGCGCCTGAGGTGCGTTTTCCACAGACAATATTTCGAATCCCTTTTCTTCGAGCGCCACACGGATGCCATCCTCGCCGATCATAAAGATTTTTGTCCCGCGTGGAAATTTCTGGGCGAGCATGAAGGCAATCCCCATGGCAGAAGTAATAACCTGACCAGACTCAATTTCCACGCCCAGGTCGGCTAATTTCTGTTGATATTCGTCAGGAGTCTTCGTGCCGTTGTTTGTGGCAAAGACAAATTTCAGTCCACGTTCACGAATGCGTGCAAATATGGCGGCAAGATCGCCGATTGGCGCATCCGCTTTCCAGACGACACCGTCCATGTCAAGGATAAGAGCTTTTATAGTTGATGGGATCATTTGATTTCCGGTTTTTGATTTGTTGAGTTTTGTGATTCGATAAATACAAGTTAACTGTATTTCTTTACGATATATTTCAAAACAGGTTTGTCCAGCCATTGCGCTGTGGTATCGGCACGCTCTTCAAAGTTTTCATTTCCAATAAATTCGTTGAAGGCCGATTGAAAGGTAGTGGTCTTTTTTAAATATCCTTCCTGTTTCAAAATAGCAGTGACCTGCTCAAGGACTTTCCCTTTTAGCATAACCCGCTCACTTTCAGGGCTTTGACCAAAATATAACTGGTGCAACTCCAGCAGCTCGCCAAGTCGTGGAACGGGGTTTTCATGATCATCCACGCGATAATCGATCCACCGGTCAACAAATCCGCCGTAGCCGCCATTTGGCTTTACAACATAGATCGCCGCAGATTGACGTCCGCGTTTATCGCCGCCTGCACGATCGCCTGCGAGGAGCGCCGCATACAACCGGGTTGGCAGATCGCCTTTGGTCGAGAGGAATTTTTTCTCCATCGCAGGGACAACTTTCGAACCAGCCAGAATATTTCCTTGAATTGCATATCCTTTACCTATAACACCACCGGCCCATGGAAAACATCCAAGACCTGTAAAGGTGGCTGCTTTGCCGTATGCATCTACAAGCCCAACCTGACGCAGTTCACGGTCGGGGTCATCGAGCAGTAATTTCGCAAGGGTCTCGTCAGCAGATAGTCCCTCTGCCATCATTTCCAGACCACGCGGACCAAAGGATGTATTTGCAAAGGATTGCGTCGCTACTGCCCCCGCGTCTGCTCGTGCCCAGGGGACAACTGCACCAACCGCCGGGAATTTTGAAGCTACGGCAATACCCCACGTTTTTTCTTTTAAGTCACATGCCACAATTGAAAAGGTCATATTTGATTTCCAGTTTCTGTTTTTTTGATCGAGATGCGTTCTATTATAAGCGGAAGGCCCCGAAGATTTCTCCTCGAGGCCTTCACTAATTATTAATATGAACTACCGACCTATTTAACTGCGGCCTTCTCTGGCATTTCAATGATCTGGTCGATCAAACCATATTCCACAGCCTGCTGCGCATCGAGATAATAATCACGGTCAAGATCGCGTTCGATCACTTCAAGCGGCTGCCCTGTATGCTTCGCCATTACACCATTGAGCAAAGTCTTCAAGTGCATGATCTGTTTGGCTTGAATGGCGATATCCGTTGCCTGACCCTGCGCACCGCCAAGAGGCTGGTGCATGTGGATCGTCGCATGGGGCAGGGCGTAGCGTCTGCCTTTCGTACCAGCGGTCAGCAAAACGGTCCCGAAGGAAGCGGTTACACCGACAGCCACAGTGCTGATCGGATTGGAAATGATCTGCATCGTGTCATAGATCGCCAGTCCCGCATAAATCTGTCCGCCGGGAGAGTTGATGTACATGCGAATTTCCTTTTCAGGATCTTCATGATTGAGGAAAAGCAATTGTGCAACAATCACATTTGCAACCTGATCGTCGATCGGAGTGCCCATGAAAATAATTCTTTCCTTGAGCAGCAACGAATAAATATCATAGGCGCGCTCGCCGCGGCCTGTATTTTCAACGACCATAGGAACTACATTGTTAAAATTTGGAATCATGAGTTTGTCTCCTTTTTTTGTTGGGACAATCATACACAAACTATATTGGAATTTTGTTAAAGTTTTAGGGGCAGGCTATTAACCTGCCCCTTGGGCTTTCTACTCGGGTTTTGCTTCTTCTGTGGATGAGGAACCGGTCTCTTCCGCGCTTTCAACTGCTGCGGCTTTCTTCGACTTTTTCTTCGCCTTGGGTGCTTCCACTACTTCTGCTTCAACAATTTCAGCCTCAGATGAGGATTCACTTACTTCGGCAGGTTTGTATTCACCCATCGCGATCGACTTGAGCACTTCGAGCGCCTTGCGGGTCATCACACGGCTTGCGGATTCCATTGCAATCGCTTCGCTTAATTGCTTTTGGCCTTTTCGTCCGCCTTGCAGTTTGGAAAAATCCATACCTTGCATGGCAAGAGCGTTGAGGGTCGCATTGTATTCAGCGTCCAGTGCTTCATTATCCAATTGAACGCTTTCCTTGCGGATGATCTCATCAAGGATCAAACTACGTTCAAGACGTTTTTTTGCAACTGGCTTTACTTCTTCTTCAATGAATTTTTCGCGGGTCGTCTCGCGGACTTTGAAATAGGTTTCCAGGTCCATGCTTTGTTGCGCGAGGCGATTGGAAAGATCAGACAAGACATGCTCGGCCTCATGTTCAAGTGCGTGTTCGTGATACTTGATGGTTGCAATTTCCTTGACCTTTTCAATCAAGTCTACAAAATATACATCATCATATGTATTCTGTGAGCGGCTTTCCACATCTTTCTTCACAGCTTCGGTCAACGCTTCCATGGTTTCGCCGGCGCCGGTCATTTTTGCGAAGGCGTCGTCAAGGTCGGGGAGAGTCACACCGCGCACGGTCTTGACAGTCACTTCGATCTCAACATCCTTGCCTTTGAGTTCTTCAACTTCCCAGGTTTCAGGGAACGAATGTTTAATGGTCTTGTTCTCACCAGCCTTCAAACCAGAAAGTTCTTTTGCAAAACCATTAAAGGGCCATTCGGTATCGCGGTCTCCCTTACGAACAAAGGTCGCAAAGCCAGTGCGGTTAAGTTCAGCGGTTTCGGAAACTACGTCCACCAAAACATAATCGCCGACTTCAATGGCGCGGTCTACATTTTCGGTGCTGGCATACATCTGACGCAGCTCTTCGATGGCGGCATCGAAATCTTTTTGCTCAGGAGCCTGCCATTCATAAGGCATACGGACAGAGTAATAATCACCCAGGTCCACTTCAGGAGCGAGGGGCACACGGAATGTGAATTTTGGAGGAACGAGGCTATCCACTGATTCGAGAGAACCAGTGGCACCGGGGTTTACATCCGCTTCTTTAAGAATGTTGGAGTATTCCGCATCGATTAAAAGGTCAACGGCCTGTTCGGTGATTGCAGCATCGCCAAATGTGCGCACTACGATCTCGTATGGAGCCTTGCCAGGGCGGAAGCCCGGCACCTTGCTGCGCGAAGAAATTTTTGTGGCAGCTCGATGTTTGAAGGTGTTCATTTTTTCCTGATCGATTTCAACGATCAGTTTTACGGAATGGTCTTCCTGGTACTGTTTTTCGATATTCAAAGTTTCCTCCAGACCCAAAAGGCCTAATAACCTGAGTGAGTCCAATAAATTTTCAGTGGGGATGAAGGGAGTCGAACCCTTACACCTTGCGGTACATGTTCCTAAGACATGCTTGTCTGCCAATTCCAACACATCCCCGGTCATCCAATGAGCGGGCGGAATTATAAAGCACGGACAGAGGAGCGTCAACAAGTTTTCGATTTTCGATTTGTTGTTTTTCGATGAAATATTGGCGGTATAATCGCGCTCTTGTAATTATTTTGACTATGGAGAATCTTCTTGAGCCGCGTTATTAACCCCGATTCTGTTGGAAAAGAAAGAACCCGTTTAACAAAATCAATTGTTTTATGCATTCGTGAGCTTGCAAAGCAGTCGCAAGTGACGCCCGAGACAAAGGACCAGGCTTCATACATTGCCCTGGCGTTACAGGCTATTTCTGAGGGTATTGAAGTCTCGGTCGTCGCATGGGAAAAACGTGATTACTGGGTGAAGGCCGATAAATTCCGCATGGAATGGATGTGGGCCGGACAATTGGCAGATAAGATGAAGGCGGCTGTCCTCGGCGATGACTGGGCGACGATCGCCATGCTCATGCCGCAGATCGCCTCGAAGTTTGGCAAGATCATCGTTTCAGATAATCATCGGCTGGGAAAGCCCTGGACAGGCGCGTACACATTGCTGGCGTTACACCGAAAATTACAATAAACTGCTTTTTAATTAATAACAAAAAAGGCTCGCGAGAACTCGCGAGCCTTTTTTGTTATTTGCCTTGAATCTTCTTTAGATGTTGCTTGGTGTTGTTGAGCAGGTCGATCATTTGCTCGCGGATGTGTTTGCTGAGATATTGAGTCTCCAATGTGGAGAGGGGCAGGAAGCGCGCACCTGCTACCACGTGGATGCAGTTCGTTGCTCCGCACAGACAAATGAAAGGCGCCTGCATTTCCCATTCAGTGGATGGGTAAAAGAATGAAAGCTCCTCGCCTTTTTCAATATCACGGCGGGCGATCATTAGCATGTTTTCTGTGTCGAGAATTACATTGGGATCACAGGAATGATTGAGCGCGGCAAGTTTACCAACGTGTGTATGCTTGTCTTTTGCGATCTGCACTGTGAAACGATTGGGTTTGTCCATGATGTTTTCGCTCGGCATGACACAGATCACTTCACCTTTTTTGTATGTTTGCTTTGTGATCAAAGTTCTAAATTTATTTTCTGTTCTTATTGAAAGTGTTTCCATTGTTGTTGAAACCATTTTTTATTTCTCCTTTTATTTTTTTAATTCATAAACATAAAACATCATTGATGTAGTATAGCGTTAATAAATTTTATTACAAGGGTTTGATGGATGGCTTTTGAATATATTAAGGTTGAGTAATTAAAAAAATAAAAAAACATCAACATGATGTCTGATGTTTTTTTATTTTAGATGTTGTTGGATGTAATGCGTAAAATATTTTTGTGTTTTTAAGTAATTTCATTTGGATCGGAGCGCGATGTCCATTAAATAATAAATAAGGTGCGGCTCGTTCGGCGATCACACCCAACTTTTTTAATGAAGATAGATCGCGCAGTTGGTTTATTCTTCTCGCGTTCATGATGGCGTCGGCGCCTTTTAATCCAATGCCAGGGATGCGGATCAGTTCTTGTTTGTCGGCTTTGTTGATCTCGACTGGTTTGTCTGCCAGATACATTTGTGCCCAGGCTTGTTTTGGATCGGCGTGCAGCGGTAGATTGCTGGATGATGTGAATGGCAAATCTTCAAGGTCAAAGCCGTAATCTCGTAAAAGGAATGATGCTTGATATAAACGGTGTTCACGCATCGGATCTACGGCGGCTTTGTTTTCAAGCGGCGTATCTCGAATGGGATGAAATGCAGAAAAGTAAGCGCGTTTGAGTCTTACGTTTTTATTCAACCAATTCGTGATGGTTAATAGTTCAAGATCACTTTCATCGGAGCCGCCTGCCACAAATTGAGTGACGGTTGAAGGCCAGCGTCCATTCCAAAATTTATGAGCAGGGACTGTTCTGCGAATTTCTTCAACCCATTTCAAAGGCTGTAACAATTCTTCAATGAATATTTTATGCGGCGCAAGCTTTGCAAGCCTTTCGGTATTCGGCGCTTCAAGGTTAACCGAGACACGGTCGGCGAGCTGCATGGCGCGATAGACCTGATCTTTTTCTGCGCCCGGCATGATCTTTAGATGGAGATATCCGCGATATTGATATTTCTTGCGCAGGATGTCTGCTGTATCGAGCAGCTTATCCTGAGTCTTGACTCCGCCTCCTGCTATGCCGGAGCTGAGGAATACACCTTCGGCAGCTCCACTCTGATTCAGTTTACTGAACAGCCCAGCGAATTCATCAGGTTTAAAAGTGGCGCGGCGAAAATCACGCCCGGCACGGAATGGACAATAGAAGCAATCACGCTCGCAGGCTGACGAAAGCAGAGTCTTGAGGAGCAGAATCTTCTGTCCGTTGGGGAGTTGGGCAGGATGTGCAAAGGCGTGGTCCCTTTCTTTCGGACTGAAGCAGGTTGGGGCGGGGGAAGTGACACGCGGTTCTCCGTCTGCTTCGAAAGACATTTGGGAGGTTAACAACTTTAGGGTGTCGACTGAGTCCATATATCCATTTTAGAACATTAATTCTATTTGCACAAGTGGTGTTTTGTGTCATAATGCGTCAAATTATTTCACAATGTGACATAATGCTTCAAGCTGACCGCACCTTTTTTTCATTGTCAGTGTTTTCAACACATACTACTCAGAGGATGACTCCCGAATGGGAGGGGAGGATGCGTATCGTACATATTTAAACTTCACTTTCGTACGTTGGGTTTCTTGATTTCAAAATAAATTCAAGTCCTAAGGAGAGTTACGAAAATGGCAGATAAAAGTCAGGCGCACGATAAGCAGGTTCTACATAAGTTGGGGTATGCACAGGAACTTTCACGCCGCATGAGCGGTTTCTCAAACTTCGCAATTTCATTTTCAATCATTTGTATTTTGGCTGGTGGTATCTCTGCCTTTCCCGCTGCGTTCAATGCTCTCGGTTCCGGCGGCGCATTTTTGATCTGGTTGGTCGGCGGCGTGCTTGCAATGAGTGTGGCGGTCGGCATGGGACAGATCGCTTCGTCATTTCCAACAGCTGGCGGTTTGTATCACTGGAGTTCCCACCTCGGCGGTAAATTCTGGGGCTGGGCCACGGCCTGGTTTAACCTCATTGGTTTGATCTGTGTGGTCTCTTCGGTGGATGTGTTGCTCTACACCGTGTTTTTCAAAGACCTGCTGCTTGCAACCGTGTTGGGTGTGGATGTTTCCGGCTGGGGCGCTACCCAACAAACGATCTTCCTTGTCATCGCTCTGGGTTCTCAGGCAATCTTGAACCACTATTTCATTAATATCACCACCAAACTGACGGATTTAAGTGGATATGTAATTCTTGGCTTGACCGTTGTTTTGATCGTCACTTTGTTTGCTTTCAGCTCTGTCCCTCTGGATATTACCCGCCTTTGGACTTTCCAAAATGTGACGGGTGATGCCGGCGGCGGTGTGGTTCCGTTCCGCACTGAGAATGTGGCATTTGCCTTCCTGCTTGGTCTTTCATATGTGTGTTACACCATCACAGGTTTTGATGCCTCTGCTCATACATCTGAAGAAACTCAAGATGCTCAGGTCAATGTGCCCAAGGGTATGTGGACCGCTGTGTTCTGGTCATGGGTCTTCGGTCTCGTGGCGGTTGCGGCTTATGTTCTAACGATGCCAGATCTAAAGGAAGCCGCTGCTCTCGGCTGGGGTTCGTTCTTCTATATGTGGAGCGCCTCGAGGATGCCGTATGCCTTGAGTTTGTTCCTTGCTATAGGTATGGTGCTTGTTAATTACATTTGTGCGCTGGCTGGTCTTACCTCCACCTCACGCATGATGTATGCCTTTGCCCGCGATGGCGGTCTGCCCGCTTCTGAGGCGCTTGCCAAGGTCAGCACTGTGTATCGCACTCCTGGAACTGCGGTTTGGGTTTCAGCAATCTTTGCATTTGCAAGCACGCTCTATGCTCCTGCTTACCTCATTCTGGCTGTTGCCTGTGCTGTGTTCCTTTATATTTCCATGGTTATGCCGATCGCAGCAGGTCTTATTGCTGAAGGCAGCGCCAAGTGGAAGGAAAAAGGTCCGTTTAATCTTGGCGGTCTTTCCAAACCAAACGCCGTCCTCGCTATCATTTTCGGTATTGTATTGGCGATCAGCGGTTTCTTCCCGCCTAACGAGAAAGTCTTCTACTTTACAGTTGTGATGGTGGTTGCCCTGCTTGGCTTCTGGTCAAAGAAAACGGCTCCTATTGGTATTGGTTTTGCCGTGGTTGGTTTGTTGCTGGGTTTTCTCCCGATTTCTGAAGAAAATGTCATGCACTTCCTTATCCCTGATGCAACAACTTCCTATATCGCCATTGGCGTTGCAGTTGTTGCGGCAGTTATCACCTTTATGACTGGCGGTGAAGATCTACGCTTTGAAGGTGTTCCCGAAGGCGATAAGATCACTCAACGCCAGAAGTTGATTGCCGACATCGAAAAGAAATACGGCGAACAATAATATTCTGTTGTAAAGTAAAATTAAGAGCGGTATCTCGCAAGGGATACCGCTCTTATTCAAATATCGAGGAGCTACTTATGAAATATCTGCTCGGCATTGATCAAGGTACAACGCAAACGACGGCGGTCATCGTTAATGAGTTTGGTGAGATGATGGAAAAGAACTCGGCTCAACTGCCGGCACGATTTCCACAGGCAGGTTGGGTGGAGCAGGAACCCGCGGATATTGTCCGCACGGTGAAAGAGGCTTGCGCGCCTTTGCTTGATAAGTATGATATTTCAGCAGTGGGGTTTGATAATCAGGGTGAAACTTTTCTTGTTTGGGATAAGTCTACGGGCCAGCCTGTGACTCCCGCCATCGTCTGGCAGGACACGAGAGGGGAGTCTGTCTGTAAGAGCATCGCTTCGCACGTGGACCCGAACCTGCTTCGCCTCAAAACGGGACTCCTGCTCGACAGCTATTTCTCTGCGCCAAAACTTAAGTGGGTCTTTGAAAATTATCCTGAACTTCGCAAGCAAGCCCATGAAGGCAAATTATTATTTGGAACCACAGAAACCTGGGTGATCTGGATTTTGACACAAGGCAGGTTGCATGTCACTGATCCATCCACGGCTTCACGCACGCTTTTGTTTGATATGAATAAGTTTGAGTGGGATGATGAACTACTGAAATTATTCGACGTACCACGCAGTATGCTGCCTGAAGTGAAACCATCCGCTGGGTATATCGGTGACGTGGACTTTGGTAATGGCAAGCCATTGCCCTTACATGCATTATTGGTAGATCAACAAGCCGCATTATTTGGACAGGCTTGTTTCAAAGCCGGGGAAATGAAATGTTCGTTTGGGACAGGCAGTTTTCTGTTAATGAATATCGGTGATAAGCCAAAACTATCAAACAACGGCCTGCTGACGACCGTCGGCTGGAATTTTAATGGACAAACAGCTTACGCCTTCGATGGCGGGATCTTTGTGACGGGCTCGGCGGTGCAGTGGCTGAGAGATAATTTCAAGTTGATCCTTGATTCTGCTTCAAGCAACGAGGCAGCGAATAAATCTACAGACTCAGGCGTGGTAGTGGTGCCCGCTTTGCAAGGACTTGCCGCCCCACACTGGCGGACCGATGTGCGTGGTGCAATGTTTGGGCTAAATCGCAGCACCAGCGCTGATGATATTGTCCGCGCTACACTGGATGGAATCGCCTGCCGCGTTTACGAAGTGGTGACGGCCATGTCACAGGACCTGGGACAAACGCCGCCGCATCTCAAAGTAGATGGCGGCCCTTCGGGGAATCCGTACTTAATGCAGATGATCGCCGACCTGCTGAATCTCGAAGTCCGCGTTTCGGCGGCGTTGGAAGCGACTGCGATCGGAATTGCGAATCTGGCGGGTGTTTCGGCTTTGGGTACTTCGTTTGAAGAGTTATCGAAGAACTGGAAGTCTGAAAAAGTTTATATGCCGAAGATGAAGAAAGAGGAAAGAGGAAAGAAGCTGGAGCAGTGGAATCGGGCTGTGGATGCGGTGAAGGGATTTCATGGGTGAGTTGGGGCTGGGGGTTGGTAAAGGTTTGTATGGGAAGGGACAAGTAAACAAACGGTAGGCAGGTAAATGACAAATACTATTTATGATGTGGCGGTGATCGGGGCGGGGGTGGTGGGGGCGGCGATTGCGCGTGAACTTTCGCGTTATCAACTCAAGGTTGCGTTGGTCGAGTCCGCGCCGGATGTGGGGATGGGAACTTCGAAGGCGAGCACGGCGATCTGGCACACCGGCTTTGATGCGAAACCCGGCACGCTGGAAGCGACTCTCATGCGGCGCAGTTATGCGTTGATGGATACATTCATGCCTGAGGCGAATATTCCGCACGAAAGGCTGGGGGCGATCTTAATCGCATGGAATCAGGAGCAGTTGGATTCTTTGCCTGCACTGGAAAAGAAAGCGCACGAAAACGGCGTGATGGATGTAAAGATCATTTCATCTGATGAGATCTACAAGCGTGAGCCGCATATTAATCAGGGTGCGCTGGGCGGATTACTTGTGCCGGGCGAGGGGATATTATGCACATTCACTGTTCCGCTGGCATTTGCAACTCAGGCTGTATTGAATGGGGTTGAGTTGTTTTTAAATTTTCAGGTAAATAAAATTCAACGACAGACAGCAGACGGCGGACCATGGTCCATCGTCAACGGTCTATCGTCTGAAAGTGTCATTCATGCACGGTATATCGTCAATGCGGCGGGATTGTTTTCAGATGAGATCAATGCCCATTTTGGCCACACCAGTTTCACGGTCACGCCGCGACGCGGGCAGTTAATCATCTACGATAAATTGGCGCGGACTTTAGTGAATCATGTGCTGCTTCCGGTGCCGACGTCCAAGACAAAGGGAGTGTTGATCAGCCCGACGGTGTATGGAAATATTTTGCTCGGGCCGACCGCGGAAGATCTGCCTGATAAAACAGCCACAGAAACCACGGCCGATGGATTGGAGATGTTGATCGGTAAGGGACGTGAGATTTTGCCGCAGTTGTTGGATGAAGAAGTGACCGCCACGTATTCGGGCCTGCGCGCAGCAACGGAACACAGTGATTATCAGATCGAGATGCATGTGGAACAAAAATATCTATGTGTTGGGGGTATTCGGTCCACGGGGATCTCGGCGGCGATGGGAATTGCCGAGTATGCGGTGGAGTTGTTGCAGGGTGCGGGTTTGCGTTTGCAATTGAAGGATGATTTTAAATCTGTAAACATGCCGACCATCGGGCAGGCGGATGTGCGTCCGCATCAGGATGCAGAGATGATCGCGAAGAATCCGCAGTATGCTGAGATGGTTTGTCACTGCGAGCGAGTCTCACGCGGTGAGTTGTCCGATGCGATGAGCGCGACGATTCCAGCGACGACTTTGGATGGGTTGCGAAGACGGACGCGTGCGTCGCAGGGGCGATGTCAGGGATTTAATTGTCAGGCGGCGTTGGTGAAGAGTTTGAGTGGTGAGACGCAGATGCAAGTGCAGAAAGTGCAGGAGCGAGCTCCTGCACTCCATAGTGTTGATGCATTGATTGTTGGTGCGGGGCCGGCGGGACTTTCGGCGGCGATCGAGTTGAAGAAGCAGGGCGTTAAAAATATTCTGGTTGTTGATCGTAAACCCGAAGCGGGTGGGATGCCACGCATGTGTCATCATACTGGGTTTGGGCGCGAGGATCTGTGGCGCATGTATTCCGGCCCGCGATATGCGCGATATTATCGCGAGCTTGCTGAGAAGTATGATGTTGAGGTGCGCACGTCTACGACGATTACGGGATGGGGTGATGCTGACTCTTATTCTGACTCTAAACTTCAGAAGTCTTTTTTGGGGTCTGATGGTGGAAGTGACTTAAGAAAGACTTCCGAAGTTGTTTCTGAAGTTCTTTTCACTTCGCCGAACGGATTGGGGAAAATTGAAGCGCAGGCTGTGTTGCTTGCAACGGGCGTGCGTGAACGTCCGCGGGCGGCGCGGATGATTCCGGGCACACGTCCGCTGGGTGTGTTTACAACTGGCTCGCTGCAACGCTATGTTTATCAGGAGCATCTGCCGGTCGGCAAACGCGCGGTCATTGTCGGCGCGGAGTTGGTGAGTCTTTCGGCCTTGATGACGCTGCAACACGCAAATGTAAAATGCGTCATGATGACCACGGAAGAATCAAAACACCAAATTGAATTCCCATATATAGCAATGAAGTGGGCCGTGGCAGATATTTTGACTCGCACGCCGATCATGACAAACGTGCGCGTGACAAATATTTTTGGAAAAAAACGCGTGGAAGGAATCGAACTCACCCGAAGCGGATTTTCTACGCCTGAAGTTTTACTGTGGAATGTGACACGATCATTCTTACCGGAAACTGGATCCCCGAAAATGAGATGGCCCGCCTCGGCGGCCTGACCATCAATCCGCTGACGCGCGGACCGAAGATAGATGCTGAGTTTCGCTCTTCTGTGAATGGTGTATTCGTGGCCGGGAATCTATTGCGTGGTGTGGAGACTGCTGACCGCTGTGCAATTGAGGGAATGAAGGCGGGTAAGTCTATTGCGAGATACCTGAAGTAATTCGTTTTGGAGTCCATTAGCAAGTTGATGGACTCCATGGAATAAAATAGGGAGTAATGTCACTTGGAGTTACACGTGTAAAAGCTATACTGAATAAAAAAACAGGAGGCTAAGCATGTGTGAATTTTGTACGCAGCATGGAGAGGGGGAGAAGTGGTATCTGACCATGGAAAACTATTCAAAGGATTTGCTCGATCAAAATAAGAGGCGCGAATACGCGGCAGAATTCCTGAATGGATTCGATAAACGTGTGCCGAAAAGCATCAAGCAGCTGGACAAGATCCGCAAGACGCCGTTGATGAAACTTGCAAAGCCTGTGCTGACTCATGCGCAGAAGCAGGATCATTATGGTCAGGTTGTGCCGATGGAAGATGTGGAAAAGATCTTTGACATGGTGGAGGGAGCGGTGCGCCTGCCCTGTGTCTGTCGGCGGGTGACCACGGGCAATATGAATGCCCGCTATTGCTACGGCCTGACCATGGATAAACAATTGATGGACTCGCTGGATGATTCCTTCAGCCTGGAGACTCTTTCAAAAGACGAGGCTTTGGATTCGATCCGCAAGCTGGATAAAGAGGGACTTGTCCATTCGGTATGGACGTTCAAGACGCCGTTCATTGGCGGGTTGTGCAATTGCGATCAGGATTGCATGGCGTATCGCATTACACATGCGCGCAAGGATTACCCAGTGATGTTTCGCGCGGAATGGGTGGCGGCCGTCTCGATGGATGCATGCAATGGCTGCCGGCTGTGTATGAGGCAATGTCAATACGGGGCGATACGATATTCATCGAATAACAAAAAAGTGAGCATTGACCCGACGGCCTGTTATGGATGCGGCGTGTGCCGCGCGAGCTGTAACAAAACGCGATCACATTGCATCCAAGGGAGATGGTGACCGGGGCGGCGGGTGTGTGGTAAGCGAGTAAGAACACTTAATTAACTCAAGCTGCTATCTTGAAATTGCCCTCATCTTATTAGACCCGTTTTTGCCGGACACTTGCCCCGGCGCCAGCGGTGTTACACGGATTTTCGCGAATTTAAGAAAAAATCCGTGCTATATGAGGAAATCCGTGGCGATGGTTTGGACTTCCGGGCATGTTGACAACTGGAAACATCGGGTGAGTAATGGATAGTCTGGAATTGCAACTCTTAAATCTCTATGAACTACGTCTTATTACCCTGTGGGGTGGGGGAGGTAGAGGAAATGCAGAAGGTAGAATACTGAATGAGAAACAAGAGCAACCGGCCTGTTGGAATGATGCGTGTGGTCTATCGTCTGTTGTCTATTGTCTGCGGTCAAATAAATAGCAGCGGGGGAGTCGTCAAAGGCTGTAATTCGCATTTCCTCCTTTATGCTTTCGATAAGTATTATTATCGCAAACATTGACAGTTCGTTAAAATCTATATAATAAGCGTATGTATGAGCCTACAGAGAAAAAATCCCTGACCATTTCTGATGTAATGAATGCATATTTGCGGATGGTAGAGCGTTCTCGTAGTAAGCACACAATGCTTGCGTATAAGAACGCCTTGCATGTTTTCAGTGAAGTGTTGGAAAAAAAATCTCTCAAACCCGAGATCACCCCCATTGAAAACCTTACGGAAGAAACATTCTCCAAATTTGTGGATTACCTCAATGTCTATGCCACAGCTACCGAGCAGCTGTATTTGCAGGCGATCAAGGGCTTCTTCCTTTATGTAGATTCGGAAAGACTGATTGATGTAAACCAATCTCGTCTGGTGGTACTTATGCGACAACGTTCACGACGCCCTGGCGTCCGCATTCCACAGTTTCCCATTGATGAGATTGAAAAACTTTTAGACAAGGTTCAGGATGTTGAAAATCTGACCGTTTTAGCCGACAGCGAAGACGAGACGGCCAACGCTAAGCTACGCGCATACCGTGATCGTGCCTTTTTGCTCACTTTAGCAGACACAGGCTTTCGTGTTCATGAAGCCTGTAATCTCAGGCGCGGCGATGTAGACTGGAATGAAGGTCGCGCTGTTATCATTGGTAAAGGGAATAAACAGGCTGTCGTTCGTTTTACTTCGCGCGCGCTTCAAGTCATCAAGGAATATTTATCACAGCGTGCCACACTCGACGGAAGCTCTGGAAAACAATTGAGTTCCCTGCCCGTCTTTGCCCGTCATGATAAAGGCGCCGGTAAAAAAGTAAAACCAATGACGCCCACCACAGGCCGCAATATCGTTAAAGAACGCGTGGATCAATTTTTAGGCAAAGAAATGACAGGCAAGATCACTCCGCATTCATTTCGTCATTACTTTGTTACTTCTGCATTGTGCGGCACGGGAAACTTAAGAATTACCCAGGAACTTGCGCGGCATAAAAATATTCAAGTTACACAAAGCTATACTCACTTGTCTGATGAAGAACTTGACAAGGCGTATCATGATGTCTTTGAAAAAGGCGTATCACGTAAATCAAAATGACTATCTTTTTCCTGAAATTCACCATCTGACTTTAGTAAGACGAGTCTCACAATATTAGTATGGGATACGGTTAATTAATTTCCTCGCTTCTTTCTAAAACGTAAGCTTGATACGCTTTCGAGAGCATTTTCGCCCATTGACCGACTCTCCCCTGCCCCACTGGCTTGTTATCAATGAGAACGATCGGCACCACACCCCGCGAACTGGACGTAAGAAATGCCTCGTCATATTTTTCGTTCATCTTCGGCGCATGATATTCAATCGACATCCCCTGCTCTCGCGCCAGCCTGAGGATCACATGCCGTGTCACACCAAGTAGAATTCCATTTTGTGCTGTGATCAGCGTATTTCCCTGTACCGCATAAAAATTGGAAGTCATACCCTCCAGAATTTCGCCGTGTTTTGTAAGCAGAATTTCAAACACATCTCTGCCCATTTGCCTGCGCTGGTCGGCGCTTGAGGAAATAAACCCCGTATCTTTCACACGCGGTGACTCGCGTGCCAATTCCGTAGTGACGACTGCAACTCCGTTTTCGTATACCTGCTTTGCGATCGGCACAAACGGTTGAAGGCCAAGATGAATGGCGCCGTCATTCTTTGTCAAGATTAAGCGGACACGCGATTCTTTTGGGAGATTTATTTTGACCAGGTCTGCGATCCTGATACGCAAAGTCGGCTCATCCACAGATGGAGAGAGTCCCTGCTCCAGTGCGGGACCGTATAATCTTTGTAAATGTGTGTGCAAACCCAAAACCTTTGTCCCATTTAATAGCGTGCTAAAGGTTGTGTAAAATCCCTGCGGCAGATTTTGCGTCATTTCGTCCAGGGTCTTTACTTGTGTTTGGATCGGCAGATTACCTGCCGGGTCAATCTTGAATTCAAGTATGTTCATAGTTTGATTCTACACGTTTATGCTGCAAATAACATTTTTGATAGAAAAATTACAAGTACGAATGGATGGAAGTACTATATAATTCTCCAGTTCGTAAAGATCAGGCAGTTCAAAGATGACCGATAAAAAACCAAGCTATCAGCAAGCCACTCAATACACCGCAAAAGACTTGCGGACAGTTGCCCGGACAATCTCTGTTCAGCAATTGTCGCGCCTATCCCTGCCCGAAGTGGATGCAGTGGTGGAATTGATCTCAAAAGTTGTTCCGGCAGGCAACGTGCCCGGTATGATCCTCAGCGGACTGGCCCGCCTGCCCGGACGACGTATTCCTGTTCAAAAAATGCAGCAGGATGTCAACGCACTCTTTAGCGGCGTGGAACAAATTCTAGACCAGGCCATGTATGGCGCCATCTTTGCCGGGCCAGCCGCTATTATTTGGGGATATCAAAATCTACTTAAACTTGCTGGAAAAGACCCCGATGCTGCTTTCCCCGAAGGGGCCTGGCAATTCTACGCGGGGTACGCCCTGCGCGAAGACACAGCCCGCCATACCAACGAGACACACGGATTTGATACCCTGCTTAATGAGCACAATATCCACTTAAGTGCAGTAGACCGCCTGACTGCATGGTTTATGGCTTCTGTCATGTGTCTGCATCAATACAATGACCTATTAAGAAATGAGTGGACCGAACGTGTTTCGATATCAACCCTTGAAGAAGCGGATATCAAACGAGCCAAGAAGCTATTCCGTGAATGGGAAACAAAACGTCCTTTTCGCCGTGAAGAAGATGCCGGAGATAAAGACTACCCCGCGTATCGTCAATTTAAATTCGAGCAATTTCTACTCGATAGTTTAAAATCCATGCCGGCTTCCACCCATGAAGCATGGACTTCAAAGTTAAGATCCGCCAAACAGCAGGATCTGGGCGCCTATCAACAGCAAATGTCCATTTTGGCCTACCTTGACCCGGGACAATACGGCGAGACCCGTGTACCCTTTAGATTGCAAGATGCACAAATTGGAATTATCTATCGCGATAGTTATTATTTACTGCCGATCTGCGAGCAGGGTTCCAATAAACCGATCGACATCATGAATGCCCGCGCTCAAATTTCAGCCATGCTGGGCTCGCCGTTTTCGTCACCTTCACAAATTGCTTCGCTTACACGGGTAAAACGTTCAGCACTGCCGGGATTGCGGAATAAACTAAATCCAATGCTGGTTAACGATATGGATAATCTGCGCTTTGCGCCGATCATCATTTCAGCGGATGTTCGTACGCGTTCCCTTCCGCTTTCAGAGCTGCGTCAGGCGGAGCGTGGAATTGGTTCGCACGCCTTGACCATCTTTGACACAGGCGAAACCTTTGTCTTCGATCAATCGCATATCTTTTTTGATGGAGCCTGGGGCATTGCCCTGTCTGAGATCATGACCAATGAGGCTTTATCGTGGGCGCGTTATTTAAATATGCTGCCCTCCCCTGCCCCGGCACAAACCCGCATTTATACATCACTCACACTTCAACTACAACCAGCGGATATTAACCTCGTACAGCAGGCACCGCGTATTTCACCTGAAGCAGGCGCAGAAACCGATAAGGTAAATCTCAAGGCTTGTCTCGCTTTGCGCAAACAGTTCAAGCAAAGGAATGACCTGATCCAATTAACGATCAACGATCTGCTGGTACTCTACCGCGCCATTCATGCCGCGACTTATAAACCCTCCAGAAAATTACTGGCTGAAATTGATATTCTCGCCGCCACTCAGCCTGAAATTGCATTATCCCTGCGTCAGCTTGTGGAAGAAGCGAGCCGCACCAATCCGGCCATTTTGATTCCAATGGATGCCAGTCTCAAAGTCCCGCGTGAACGGATCTATCCACTTAATATGGAAGTGCCGCTCATGGAGCTTAATCTGCTTGGCTTGCACGGGCAGACCATGAAAATGCTGGATGCCTACGAAGCCTCTACAGAAGATCGTCCTGCCATGTATTCTGGATTCGATCATCTGCAAAAATTGTATCTTGCATCGCTGGCTGGCTTTGGCGCATTTTTAACTCGCGCCAAAGAGATCGCCACACAGGGGCAAAGTGCCAGCACAGGTGCGATAAAATTGCTCGCTCACTTACCCCTGCCGCTTCAGCGTCTTTTGGATAAGATTCCCGAACAATTTGAAGTGCTGAACAACATCTTAAAGGGACGCGAAGTATTTTCAAATGTCGGCGCGGTGGTCTCAACCAGTACGTTAACCCGCTTCATGACAGCCAAAGATGATAATACGCAAAAGCAACTTGCCTGGGGCGTAATGACAGACTCCAGATCGGTCATGCGAATTCATCTGCGCGATTTCCGTCCGCAAGTGGCAACACTGCTGTCCATTGGCCGCAAAGACCTTGCAAATATGGTCACCCAGGATTATCTGGATGCCTATGCCGATGGGCTGAATGTCTATATCCACGACCTGTCTCGCATCACTCTTGCAAGCCGTGAAACCACACCCTTATCCAGAACCAGAAAGCAGAACCAAAACAAAATATGAAAGATCCATTGATCGGACAACAGCTTGCAAATTTTCGTGTGGAACGGCTGCTCGGCCAGGGCGGTATGGCTACTGTTTATTATGGACTGGATGTTAAACTCGAGCGCCCGGTTGCCATAAAAGTAATTGACAAGCGTTATAAGAACGAACCCGCCTACGCCAGCCGTTTCGTCAATGAAGCGCGCATGATGGCAAAGTGGCGTCATGAAAATATCGTTCAGATCTATTATGCCGACGATATTCAGGGATACTCCTATTATGTAATGGAATATGTGGATGGTCAGGACCTTTCAACGGTCATGTCTGTGTATACAGACGAAGATGAGTTGATGCCCATCAAAGATGTCCTGCGGATCGGTAACGCCATCGCCAGCGGATTGGATTACGCGCACAGTCAGGGCGTGGTGCATCGCGATATCAAACCATCAAATGTTCTGATCTCAAAAGACGGACGCGTCCTGCTTGGTGATTTTGGCATGGCACTCGAAGTGCGCGATGGCTCCATGGGAAGCATCTTCGGGACGCCTCATTACATATCGCCCGAACAGGCCAAAAGGTCGGCAGATGCGGTTCCACAATCCGACCTTTATTCATTGGGTGTCGTCCTCTATGAAATCCTCACTGGCGCAGTCCCCTTCAACGACCCATCGCCTGCCAGTGTTGCCCTTTTGCACATCACGCAGCCTCCCCCGCTGCCCCGCAGTATCAACCCTGAGATCAGCCCCGCCGTTGAAGCAGTCCTTCTAAAGGCGCTGGAAAAAAATCCACAAAACCGTTATCAAACCGGCGCAAAATTAATGTCTGCGTTAGACATCGCATTTAAAACCACAGGCTCGGCGCCCAAAATGAGTCTTCCTCCTTTGCCGGCCGGCGTACCCACCATCAGGCGCAGTGAAACTTCCATCGCGCAGATCGCAAAACGCGATGTGCCAAAAGCAAAAGAACGCACATTTCAAAGACCAGCGCCGGAATTGCCCGTCGTGACAAGCACAAAGGATCGTCCACAAAAAAGATATGGCTGGATCTATTTCATCATTTTGCTGCTCGTTTTACTGGGGATCGGCGGCTGGTACTTTATGCAGGGCGGATTGCCCTTTCTGAAAGAATCAGTCACTGCAACATTTACCTCCCCGCCTCCTGCCTTAACCGTTACGCCTGTTCAGCCGACCCAAACATTCGCTCCGCCCTCGGCCACTTCAACGGAGCCACTGCCTACAGCATCCTCGATTGCATCTTCCACAGCGCTTCCCACTGCATCCGAAGTATCAAACACAGAAACACCTGCGCCCTCCCCCACCGCCTTGATTGTTGTTCCTACGATCAAATATCCCGACGGAAATAATTTCACATTATTCTGGAACGAGACAAGTTTTCATATGCTTTACCGCGGACGGGTCGCCCGTAGTTTCTCAGGCTTTGCTTTTGAACGTCTCGATGAAAGCGGACAGCCCACAGACCGCTTCACCGGCCATCGTTGGGAAAATGGAAACTACACCAACTTCCCGTCAAAATATTGTGTCAGCATCAAAATTTACGGCGACGAAGTTCCGCCTTATATCGACCCGCTCGATTGCAGCGGCGCGTACGCCAGCATCATCCAACTACGCCCCGATGAACACCGCGGACTATTCTTCTGGTATCCAAAAGAAGGCTCCACTGAGTTCCGTGTGTTATGGGTCGGTGAGGAAGTCGCCCGCTGTCAAATTGATGCAGGCACGTGTGAAGTATATATTCCATAGATAAATTATCAAAACAAAAAGTGGATGATGCACATCATCCACTTTTTGTATTTAACAAGTCACTTTATTCAGTGAAACCAATTATGGCAGTATGAAATTATATATTGCCTGATATTGACCTTCTGTCTCAGTCAATTGAACGGTCAATCCTTCGATCGGCTGTTCGGGGAAATATAATTGAGTGGTCAGTATTTCTGCATTTGGGGCCTGCACTTTAACGTGGATATGTCTGATCGGGCGGGATGAATATAAGCCGGGGATGATCGTCTCAAGATAATAACGTCCCTGCTCATCGGTAAATTGATGTCCGCGCAGGGTGTAGCCTGTGTTGTCGTATTCGCCGTTCGCGTCTGCCTGCCAAAAATCAAGCCATGCATTGGCAATCGGCTGGCATTCTGCATTTAGAACATAGCCGATGAGAATAAGTTTATCGCCCTGCATACTTTCTTCGAGCAATGAATTTTTTTCGGGAGTGTTGGGCGTATAGTATGGGCCTTCTTGATCTTGCGGTGTTACTCCTGAACAGACGGGCATTTCAAGCGCAGAGAAAATATCCGCTGTGGGTTCTGTAGCAGGGACAGGTGTGGCAGTTTCTGTTTGAGCGGCGGGAATATTATTGGGGGATGCATCCATTTGGGTCGGCAAAGGACCGAGAGTGCCTCTGATGGCAGGTCCATTCGGCCGCACAATTGGACCGCAGGCGGTCAACGTCAATACAATTAAGATAAGCAGTTTTTTTGGCATGTTGTTTTCCTTTGAACATTGACGGGAATATAAAAAGCACTCTTACCTTGATATTGTGAAGAAATTATGTGCGACAATTGTGATACCATGTTGGCTATTAACAAAAACCAAGCAAATAAAAGGATGCCTGAAAACATGAATCAACTCTTTATCTCCTACTCGCGAAAAGATACTGAATTTGCCAGGCGCCTCGCTGATAGTTTCGTCGCACAGAAAATGGAAGTTTGGGTGGATTGGGAGGATATTCCGCCCAGTGTGGATTGGATGCGCGAGATAGAGAAGGGCATCGAAGAAGCAAATGTTTTTGTGTTCATTGTCAGTCCTGATTCCATTAACTCAAAAGTTTGCGCCGAAGAAGTAGCGCACGCCATCAAGAACGGTAAGCGCATCGCGCCCATCGTTGCACGCGATGTGGATTTTAATCAGGCGCCGCCGACCCTCTCGCATTTAAATTGGATCTTCTTTTCACGTCCGCAGGATAAATTTGAAGAAGCCTTTGAAAAAGTGATGACCGCCATTCAAACAGATTTTGACTGGGTGCAAACGCATGCGCGATTACAGGTAAAGGCACTCGAATGGGAAAGAAACAAAAAGGAAGTTAGTTTCCTTTTGCGCGGAAGTGATCTTAAGGATGCAGAGGCGCAAATTCTGGTCAACACCGAAAAGACTCCCACGTCCACTGGTTTGCAGCGTGAATACATTTTGGCGAGCCGTACCGATGAAGACGCCCGGATTGAAAGAGAACGGGCAAAAGAGCAGCAACTGGAACTCGAAAAGAAACTGGGGAGCCGCCTGCGCCGGTTGACTTATTTTTGTTGTTGCGTGTTTTCCGTCGCTTATCTGATCTTATTGCCTGGCTAAACTCAGTCACCAGTACACTGGCTGTCAACTCAACTTTAAGGATCAAATGCTCGCGCTGGTTGAGACAAGTGTTTGTTTTATCAATGGTGATGAATACAGCAGCTTTGTCACAGCTTTTCCCTCAGCAAACAGTGACGTATATGATGATTATTATTATTCAGATCTTGATTTTTTCATGAACGACGTGATTGAAACCAATAAAAACATCGACACTGAAGTTGTGCTGTACACGATCATCCGCGGAGACACACCAGATGAGTACCTGATCATCGCCTCCACAGACAAGGCGGAAGATGTCCCGTATCGAACGGCCATGCCCGTAAGGCAAAACTCCCCGCAGATTGCGGGCCTTGAAGCAACTGTAGCCGATATAACGATCACAGAAGATGAATGGGGCACCTGGATCTCCGCCTGCTCCCCCATTCACAGCCCCACTCAGGATTCTGTCGGTGCGTTGTGCGCAGACTTCAATGCCCAGCTTTTGGAAGACACACGCCGAAACGTAACCATGACCCTGGGGATCGCTTTCCTTGTGATCTATCCGGCCATGATCGCACTGGTGGTATTTACAACTCGCTCTTTCCAAAGTAAACGTAATATTGCTGTTAAATAAAAAAATCCTTGACACATCCCGTTTTGTTGGTGTAAACTCGGAACATAGCAATAAAAATCCACAAAAAGGAGCGCACTCTTGATGTTGAACACAATCTACACAACCCCAGATGCAGTTGGCAATTTGCCTTCTCGGAGTGCGCCTATAGTAGACCGACACTAGGTCTTCTTTCTGTCCCCTGTTTGTTTTGGGCTGCGGCGTACTTGCCGCAGCCTTTTTGTTTAAGTTTTTACCGGTAAAACTTAAACGTTTTGTTCCCACGTGATTTGCTTTTGGAGATCCACAATGAATACCTCAACCACCTCCTCATATTTTGACTTCCGCAATGCGCTGAATGAAAACCGTCTGACCGGTTTATGGCGCATGATGACGGACTTCCGGGTTTCATACCTCGGAGCAACGATTGCACTCGCCATTTCGGCGCTGGCAAAAACCTCTGTTTACATCTTGCTGCGCTTTTTTGCAGACGATGTGCTCGGAAAAGGCCGCATGATCGGATCGACCATGACCCAGACCTTTCTCTGGATCGGAGTCGGATTCATCCTCCTGGCCTTTATCGAAGGCGGCGGCGCGTTTCTTTCGGGACGTTTAGCTGCCTACACCGCCGAGGGCATTACCCGCCGTTTGAGAGATTTCCTCTTTGACCATATTCAACGGCTTAGCTTTGCGTATCACAGCGCAACGCCCACCGGCGATCTGATCGAACGCGTCACCTCCGATGTGGATGCCCTGCGCCGCTTCTTTTCAGAGCAGGCAATTGGCGTCGGCAGAATCATCTTGTTATTCTTTATCAACTGGGCTGCGATCCTGTATATCAATGTGCGACTCGGTCTGCTTTCTGTCATCACGATCCCGCTCATCTTGTGGGTCTCGCTCTGGTTCTTCAAAAAAGTGACCAAAGCCTATGAAGACTATCAGGCTCAGGAAGCGATCCTTTCGACCACCCTGCAAGAGAACTTAACCGGTGTACGCGTGGTGAAAGCCTTTGCGCGGCAGGATTACGAAAAGAAGAAATTCGAAAAAGATAACTGGATGAAGTATGTAAAAGGCAAGCTGTTATTGCTGATGCATTCCCTCTTCTGGCCGCTTTCTGATATTGTGCTGGGCGCGCAGATGCTGTTTGGATTTATCTACGCCGCGTTCATGGCGATCAACGGAGAAATTACCGTTGGTGACTATGTGGCCTATGTGGGTCTGCTGGTCTGGTTGATCTTCCCCATCCGCAATCTGGGGCGCACGATCGTGCAGACTTCGACCGGCATGGTCTCCTATCAACGCTTGATGGAAATCACCAAACAGGCTCGCGAAGACCTCGAAAGCGGACTTGTGCAGCCGAATATGCCAGCAAGAGGCGAGATCGAATTCAGAAACGTCTCGTTCATGTATTCAGACGGTAAGCATGATGTCATCAAGGATATTTCCTTCCACATCAAGCCGGGACAATCCATCGCGCTGCTCGGCTCCACTGGGTCGGGCAAAACGACCATGGTCAATCTGTTGCCGCGCTTTCACGATTACACCGGCGGAGAGATCCTGCTTGACGGCACTGACCTGAAAGATTATCCGCG
>JADKBB010000026.1 GCA_016715195.1 Candidatus Villigracilis proximus | reverse complement strand
TCAGGATGAACGCGGTTTCTTTTTGGAGAGCTATAAAAAAACAATCTTCTCCAGCGCAGGTATTTCTGAAGAATTTGTTCAGGATAATCATTCGAGGTCAAAGCAGGGAGTGCTGCGTGGTCTCCATTATCAAATTCAAAACCCACAGGGAAAACTGGTGCGTACCATTGTGGGAGAGATCTTTGACGTGGCGGTTGATATCCGCAGGAACTCGCCGACATTCGGAAAGTGGGTGGGCGTGAATCTCTCTTTCAGAGAATAAAAATATGTTGTGGATCCCCCCAGGTTGTGCGCACGGCTTCTACACACTAACTCCATGGGCTGAAATTCTATACAAGGCCTCAGATTACTACGCACCCCAGTGGGAAAGAACCATTAAGTGGGATGATCCCACAATTGGCATCGAATGGCCAATCATCAATAATCAGGCGCCCACCCTTTCGCAAAAAGATGCGGATGGAAAGTTGTTGTCAGATGCAGAGTTATTCTAACCCGGAGTGAGGTGTATCCATGCAAAATATCCTTGTCACAGGCGGAGCCGGTTTTATTGGCTCCAATTTTATTCATTATCTTCTTAAAGAAGAACCGGATGTAAAAGTTGTCGTTCTGGATGCGCTCACTTATGCCGGGTCCCTTGAAAATCTGAAAAATCTCCCCGACCCGGATCGATATATTTTTGTGGAAGGAGATATCCGTGATCGGGAAATGGTAGATGGTCTGATGCGGCAGCATTCCATTGACACAGTGGCGCATTTTGCCGCCGAGTCGCATGTGGATCGATCCATTCTCGGCCCGGAATTGTTCCTTCAAACCAATGTGATGGGAACTTTCACATTGCTGGAAGCTGCGCGAAAATTCTGGCTTGTAGAAAATACCTTCCCGATGGATCAAGTTCGTTTTCACCATGTTTCAACTGACGAAGTTTTTGGGTCTCTCAACCCGGAGGATCCGGCTTTCTCAGAAACAACCCCTTATTCACCCAACTCCCCATATTCGGCCTCAAAAGCTGGCAGTGATCATATTGTCCGGGCGTACGCACATACTTATAATTTGCCGGTCACCATTACCAATTGTTCTAATAATTATGGTCCCCGACACTTTCCCGAAAAACTATTCCCTTTGGTGATTTTAAATGCTCTGGCCGGAAAAGATTTGCCGGTGTATGGTGATGGGCAACAGATTAGAGATTGGCTATTTGTGGAGGATCATTGCGAAGCGATCTGGTCTGTTATCAAGCATGGCACCCCAGGCGAGACGTATAATGTTGGAGGTAACAATCAGCCGACTAATTTAAGTATTGTTCAGACCATATGTGATTTGCCGATGAACTTCACCCAGACCAATATACTCCGCGACGCAGCTTGATCAAATTTGTCACTGACCGTCCAGGCCACGACCGTCGCTACGCGATTAATATTGAAAAGATCAGCAGCACTCTCGGGTGGCAGCCGCGTCATTCACTGGAAGACGGCTTACGCGAAACCATTCAATGGTATCTTTCTAATATGGATTGGGCCAAAGCCATTCAGGAAAAAATGGATTATCAAAAATGGGTTTCTCAAAACTATCAACAAAGGGAGAAGCAGGCATGAAAGGAATAATTCTTGCTGGAGGACATGGAACCAGACTCCACCCTCTTACACTGGCTGTTAGCAAACAACTTTTGCCGGTATACGATAAGCCAATGATCTACTATCCGCTTTCCATATTGATGTTGGCTGGAATCCGCGATATTCTGTTGATCAGCACTCCCCACGACCTGCCTTTGTTTCAGCATCTATTGGGAAGCGGGAAACAATGGGGGCTGAAGTTTGAATATCGGGTGCAGGATCAGCCTCGGGGTTTGGCGGATGCGTTCCGTGTCGGGGCGGACTTCGTAGCGGGTTCACCTTCCTGTCTGATTCTTGGCGATAATATTTTCTTCGGTCATGGCCTGCCGGAAATTCTTCAACGTTCTGCAAATATCTCCAGCGGTGCGCGTGTCTTCGCCTATCCCGTGCGTGACCCGGAACGTTATGGGGTGGTCGAATTTGATGACGACGGAAAAGTGCTCAGCCTCGAAGAAAAACCACGTCAGCCGCGTTCGCACTATGCCGTACCAGGTATTTATTTTTACGACTCTGAGGTTGTGGAAATTGCAGCCAACTTAAAACCCTCCCCGCGCGGCGAACTGGAGATCACCGATTTGAATCGCGTCTATCTTGAACGCGGCGCTTTGAATGTCGAAGTTCTTGGTCGCGGCTATGCCTGGCTCGATGCAGGAACGCACGAATCATTATTACAGGCATCCACCTTTATTCAGGCAGTCGAAGAACGTCAGGGAATGATGATCTCCTGTCCAGAGGAAATCGCCTTCCATAGAGGATATATTGACAGAAGTCAGTTAATGAAATTGGCTGAAAAATACAAAAATAACTCCTACGGCGAATATCTTAGTCGTCTGGCAAATGGAAAAATATAATGAAAATTTTATTGCTTGGGAAAAACCGGACCAATTAGGCTGGGAACTCAACCGCACCTTTTGCCTTTGGGGGAGTTGCAGGTTGTGGATTATCCTGAAATTAATCTGGCGGAAGCGGATAATTTACGGGCATTCGTGCACTCTGCTCCGGATGTGATTGAATGCCACCGCCTCACGGCAGTGGATCGCGCTGAAACCGAGCGAGACCTGGCTTTTGCGATCAATGCAACAGGTCCCGGCATTCTGGCTGAGGAAGCTAAAAACTGGGCGCGGCGCTGATCCACTACTCCACCGATTATGTTCTTTGATGGAACAAAAGGCGCGCTGTATGTGGAATCCGATCTCCCGCATCCTCTGAATGTATATGGCGAAAGCAAACTTGCCGGAGAACAGGCCATTCAGGCTGCGGATGGAAATTACCTGATTTTCCGCACAGCCTGGGTCTATAGCAACCGCCGCGATAGTTTTGTCGCCAAGACCCTGCAATGGGCACGCCAAAACGAAACCCTCAAAATTGTAGATGACCAGATCAGCAATCCCACCTGGGCGCGAATGCTGGCGGAAATGACCGGAGTAATTCTGGCACGCGGTGTTGAGTATATTAAAGAACGCAAAGGGTTATATCACCTGGCAGGCGGCGGCTATGCCAGCCGTTTGGAATGGGCGAAGGAGATTCTGGCTCTTGATGCAAATCCTCTGGAACAAGTTGTTCGCAAAATGGAAACCGCAAAGACCATTGATTTCCCAACACCTGCTCAAAGACCGCTGTTCTCAGCCTTGGGTTGTGAGATATTTAAATCCAAATTTGATTTAAATATCCCTGATTGGAAATTTAGCCTGAAACTGGCTATGAATGCATAAGAGAATTGTTTTTTATGAAAAAAGGTGATTTATGATTAACCCATTGAAGTATTCAAGCTTTCTCTCCGCGCCTCGCCGAATTGTTAAGCCCTATTGGTGGCTTCCGCATGTGCCATTTGCCATGTTTTTGGTGGATTGGCACGTCCAAAACTTTTAGTGGAATTGGCACCATACAGTACCTGTACTGCGCTTTCTGTCAGGCGGTTCAAGAATTATCTCTTGATACACAGTGCTATGCGGTTGATACCTGAGGAGATCCATGAGGTTTATGAGAATGGAGGGATTTGGAAGACCTCATGGCATTTCATGATCCGGGCTCTACGGAAGGTTTTCCAGCCTCATACAAACGACCTTTGATGATGCATTGCATCATTTTGCAGATGGGAGCATTGACCTGCTGCATATAGATGGCTATCACACATATGAAGCTGTAAAACATGACTTTGAGACATGGCTTCCTAAAGTAAGTTCTCGGGAATTGTTCTGTTTCACGATATTAGTGTTAGAAAGATGGATTTTGGCGTTTTGAAGTATTGGTTGGAAATAAAGGAAAGGTATCCCACCTTTGAATTTATTCATGGTATGGGATTGGGCGTTGCTTTTGTGGGAAATGAGCCTGCTGGCGAGACAGGAGAGTTATTCTCAATGTCGGCGGAGCAGGTCGGTATTTTTCAGGAATACTTTTTTGAGATTGGGTCCAAATTATCGGCAATTGCAGATAAGACTGAGAAATTGAAGTTCACTTCTCAGCAATTGAGCGAGCGTGATCAGCAATTAAGCGAACGTGATCAGCAATTAAGCGAACGTGATCAGCAATTGAGCGAACGTGATCAGCAATTGGGGAGTGTGATCGGCAATTGAACGAAAGTGCCGATCAGTTGAGCGAACGTGTTCGAGAAGTTCAATCGCTCACGGTTCAAGTGGCTGAGACAGTAAAGATAGTGGACGCTATCTCAAAACAACTGAACGAACGCGAAAAGGTGTTGCAGGCATTAAATACCAAATTGTTGGAAATCTATTATAGCCGCGCCTGGCGTATCATTCAACTCCTGTGGAAAATACGCCTTTCCTCCTACCGCCAATAGTTTACATGTTCGCTTGATTCGGAAGACGTACCAACTCATTATGGCCCCAGGACGTGAGGCTAAAAAAAAGCGGAACATCCAGAATGAAGTTGACCTGATCAGCTCTTCCGGTTTTTTCGATCGGGATTGGTATTTATCCGAGTATCCCGAGGTGGCAAAACTGAAAATTGAGCCGGCACGTCATTATTTGTTTTATGGCGGTTTCGAAGGAAAGGACCCCAGTCCGAAATTTTCAAGCCAATGGTATTCCAATATGTATTCGGATGTTTTTGCCGAAAAGATAAATCCTCTTACCCATTACATTAAGTATGGTCAGCGGGAGGGACGTTATCCGAATATGAACGCCAAGTTGACAGGCGAACCGGAGTTTCTTCGTGTACGCGCGTTTCAAATCGTGCCATACTATCTGGATTCCAATCCAACGGCGGAAATTACTCCTGCCCAGAAAGACCCAAAAATTGCGGTTCATTTTCACTTACATTACAGGGATATGCTTGATCAATGCGTCAACTATCTGAATAACATTCCATTCAAATTCGACCTATATGTTTCTATTACCGAAAAAAATGATCCTAATGAGATTTCTACGTTTCTGCAGAAACATGTCCGTCTCCTGAATAGTGTAACTCTTCGGAAAGTCCCAAGCCGTGGGCGCGACCTGGCTCCATTAATTGTGGAATTTGGGAAGGATCTGCTGAAATATGATTTTGTCGCTCATATTCATACCAAGAAAAGCCCCCATAATCTGTATTTGCAAGGCTGGTTTGAAGATATTATGGACACCCTTCTTGGGTCACAATCCAGCGTTCATCAGATCATTAATCTCTTGTCAGGCGATGCGAAGTTTGTTTATCCTGCCCCAAACCGAAAAATTGTGACCAATGAAAACGGGTGGGGGGATAACTATAACCTTGCAAAAGATCTCCTGCCCAAACTGTTGGGCGAGACGATCGATGCTTATCCCCTGGTTGAATTCCCCCAGGGATCCATGTTCTGGGCAAAGTCAACTGCATTGAAAAAGTTTCTAAACCTGTCGTTGACATATAACGATTTCCCGGCTGCGCCGATTCCTGGGGACGAAACGATGATGCATGTTTTGGAGCGGATACTATTGGTTTCCGCAACGCATCTTCCAGGAAGAAATTATCATCTTTACCTGTCAAGAAGTACGATCAAGGAAGCTTATTTTGAGCTTCAAAAGGATTATTCCCAATTACAAAAGCATACTTCTGTGAAGGTTGCTCTCCTCACTACTTCCAATTCTATCCAATCCCTGAAAATGACAAATGGCACGGCAAGGGATTTACGGAATGGGACAAGGTACGAAGTACAAATCCGCTTTTTTACGATCATTATCAGCAACGGGTTCCGCATGAGGATATCGGTTACTACTCCCTGACATCCTCAGATACACTCAGGAAACAGGTTGAACTTATGAAGTGCTCCGGTGTACATGGGCAGATCTTCTACCATTACTGGTTTAACGGAACATTGATCTTGGAGAACCTACCAAAAATGCTCTGGGATAAATCCATCGAATGCCATTCTGCTTTTGCTGGGCAAACGAGAACTGGGCCCGAAAATGGATAAGAGAACGAGATCCTTCTTGGGCGAATTACTCGGAGAGGGATGCGATCCAGTTCATTAATTATCTTGTTCCTTCTTCAAGGATGATCGTTACATAAAAGTAGATGGCAGGCCGGTTTTATATTTACAGGCCTGTATCCATTCCAGATGTTGGAGTGTATAAGGATGCCTGGGAGAAAGTATGTGCCGAAAATGGTCTGGAGGCTCCCTTCGTTGTTGCTGTTCTTACCCGGGGCGCAGCGTCGCCGGATGATTTTGGTATGGATGCAGGGTGTGAAAGGGTTCTTCATGATTGGACTGGGGGGAATGTGGAGGAGATTAAAAGCCAGCTGTACCCTTACTGGCCTGTCAATGGCAGTGTATTAAGCTATGACAAAGTCGCAGAGTATTACATGGGCCTGCAACCCAAAACAGATTTTACCTATTTTCGCTCCATTATTCCATCATGGGATAATACGCCAAGGTATGGTTCTGAAGCTTTCGTGATTCACAAATCCACCCCTGAAAAATTTCAGGAATGGTTGGATGTGCTTATCGCGGATGCGGAGGAGAGACTGCCCGACGGCAGAAAATTTGTGGTTGTGAACGCATGGAATGAGTGGGCCGAAAGCGCGATGTTGGAACCGGACCGCAGGTTTGGTTATGCCTACCTGAATTCAATCGGGAGGGCCCTGTCAGGGATTAACTTCAATGAAAAAGAATACCTGCAGCAGGAAATACCGGAAACCACGCGGATTTCCATTTCATTTGGCGAACGTCTTTTAAATGAATTCCAGGTTGATGAAAACCTGAGGAAAAAGATATTCACCAATATCGCAAACTCCACTGTGTTTTCGCTGTGCGAGATATTCTTTGAACAGGCAAGGGCCAATCATTGGATGTCTTCTTTTTCAGACACGTTCAAACATAGCGAAGGAAATATCGCCTCAGATTACACTCTTCATATCAAGGATATTTGTTACTTTGCGCCGGATGCCATTGAGTATATGATCAAAATGGCGTTATTTTATGATGCAGGCTTGGTCATGGCCACCTCTCATTTGAACGATCCAGGATTTACACACCAACATCTTTCGGGTAGGTGGGCGTCAGTCCGAATCGACCCATATACCACTTTGCTTAAAAATGGAGACAAACGGTCTGTTAAATATTGTGTTGATGCCAGAGTTTTTATTTCAGAATCCCAATCCTTGCAAAAAGGAATACCCCAAAAGGTATCCACTATTATTCGATTTAGCCGATCGGGGAATCTGAAACTCCTGCAGAATGCGCTATATTCCCTGATCGCCTAGGTCAGGTGTTTGGTGCAACCTGTTCTGGCGGTGCAGGATATTACGGATGATATGCTGGCGGAACTTAACGCCATGCTCAAGAAAAATGCCGTGGGACGAGGACTGCCAGCCCATCATTCGGGAGTATCATTCTACAGAAAATAACCAAGATCTCAGATCACTGATGTTGAATGATTCCTTGAGAAGTGTCAAGACACAATACGCGGCTTTTCTTGATTACGATGATGTTATATTTCGTGATGCTTATGCATGGCTGATCGAACGCCTGCAAAACACCGGCAAGAATGCCAGTTTTGGCCTGATATATAGTACGGTATTTAACCTGGCTGAAAACAGGATCAAACAAAGGCAGGTGTTTTATGATTACGGTAAGGATTATCAGGGCTTCCTTACGGCAAATCACTCGCCCATCCATGGTCTCATGCTCAATATGTCTAAGATCAATCTCGGTGAGATTGAGTATTTTGAAGACATGAAATATATGGAAGATTATTATTTGACCCTGCAGATATTTACAGAAACCGGTACGGATTGGGTCTCATTGCAGGAACGAAAATTTATTGGCGACTATTTTCATTATGAAGGCAAAATCAGACTTTAGCTATTTTAAATCAAGCTGAACGCACCCGGTTGATATCAATGCCGGAATACAAAAAATGTGAAGAAAGAATTGTTGCGTTGCGGCAAATGCTTCGTGACAGAAAACTGGAAAATAAATAGTTTTTACCAAATCCAATTTGACGGAATTTGTAAATTTAAATGCTAACACCATTTTGGAAACCAAGAATGAGTGTGACAGGTATTTATTCTGTTGTCTGTCTGGCGAAAAATATTTAAGGTGAGAAAGTATGTCAAAAATGAATAACTTGAAAGTCTCCTATTCTGAGTGCAAAAACAGCCTGTATTTATTATGTGTATTATGTGTTGGCTTGTTTGCTTTTGATCTTTTTGCATTTAATCAGGCTTTTTTATTGATAAAGTGATTGATTTGCAAGAGAAAAGATACTCTATTACCGACGGTACTTTGTATGAATTTAATATGGATAGTGGAGAACTTGTTTCGCAGGGCTACGACCCTAATGTTACATTTGATAACATCAATCTTCCTGTTGCTTCAATTTCTGTTAATTGTGACAACTCCGCAATGGATGCCGTAGGACAGGTTTTTTATCGTAGCAGTGATGAATCGTTTAGCGAATCCCGGTCAGTTGTGTATAACACTTCCTTGCATGACCCAATTATTTTGGTTTTGAACCCTAGCTTTTTTGAAAAAAAAATCATCTCAAGTTTGAGGTTGGATCTTACTAATGTGTCGGGCGATAAAATTGTGTGTGGTGAATTTGTAGTTAATCCCCAAGTCGTTTACAACTTGGATGTCACCCGTTTGGTGGTTTATGTCGGCTTTTTCCTGGCCATCGTTTTGTATTTGTTCAGAAATATTTATATGGGTTTTTTTCTTCACACGAAGTATGAAGAAAAAATTACGTATTTTATTGTAATTGAGATATTACAAGTTGTTTTGTTTAAATCTTTAAATGTCCCATTAAATGATCAGTATGTAGTGCTGAAATTAATAATACTCACTGCCGTTAGTTTAAGTTTGAGTTTTTCCTTGTCATATATTGATTTCAGCCGTTTTTTTAGTACGGTGGAATTGGGATCTAGTAAAAAAGAATCGGGCGGATTGTTATTCATCATCCTTGTGGTGGTTACCTATTTCCCTGTCATTTCAACGACATTTTTCCACCACGACGACTACCTGAATTACACAGGGCTTTTTCAGAATATCTTTCCCGCTAGTGTAGGCACAGGGCGCATTGGGGCTGGATTATATGTAGATATGCTATATAAGTTAACAGTGGAAACCTCTTACATTGGGCGCATTGTAGCCTTGTCGGAATCCTGTTAATCTTCCTTTTATTCAACAAATGGATGGAGGAAATAGGGTATGGGAGGAAAATATCACTAGTGCTGCCATTTTTGTGCTCAGTGTCCCTTCCATTTCTGAATATTGGGGCTTATGTTATGGAATTTTCCTTTATTTGGGGAGGCTTGTTTTCGGCATTGTCAGTGGTCATGTTTTTAAATCAACCAACTTGTGGATGGAAAGAAACTATAAGGCTTTCTCAATTTACGTATTAATGTCGCTTTTTTCCTTATTGCTTTCATTGTTTATTTATCAGGCAACTTCTACAGTTGGGTTCGGATTGCTGGTCGCTTATTTAATGAGGCCCAAAGATGACTGGCAAAAGATTTTTCGGACAGGACTATATTATGGCTTTTTTGGCGTAACTGCTGTCTTGTACTTATTTCTTAATAAAATCATTTGGGCGGCATATCACATGCCTGCAACTTCGCGAACTCAAATGATTTCAAGTTTTTCGGATATCATTCAGAAGATATCTTGGTTTGTAACTTATGTATTTCCTCAAAGCGCAAGACAGGTAATATTTATTTTTAGTGGAAAATTTCTGTTTACACAGGAATGGTCGCTGATTACGCTGGTTTATCAAAACCCATCCATTGGCTTGCTTGTAGAAAGTACAATGCTTGGGGTTGTAATACTGGGGTATTTTTATCGAATTAAAAAAAGCAATCTTCCCTTAATAAAGACAATTTTTTCTATCATTTTATGTCAATATTATTGCTTGTTGTGTCTATTCCCTACGCTTATTTTTTCCTGCTAGTTACAAAAGAAAGTTCTTATCTGACTTTTTATGTGTCTGGGATGGTTTTTGTTCTGTTTGTGATATTGATTGTATGTGGTGGTCAAATATTGCAACATTTTGCGGCTAATCCTCGTGTGACTCAAAGGTTGTTTGCTTGGGTTATTACGCCTGTGTTGATCGTCGTGTCTTTTAATAGCAATAGATACTTGTACACAATGTGGGTTCGGCCTAACGATATTTCATACACTTATGTAAAGAATGTGTTAAAGAATAGCGATAAAAGCTCTAGGCGTATTCATATCATTGGGAGCACTGGCGAGGTGGATGTGTATTGGATTAATGCAACTCGAATGGCGTTGCTGGAGATGGGAGAAGATGCCGGTCAATATAAGATATCCTATGCAGACAGCGAATATATGATTAACTTACTCGAGCAATCGCGATTTGATTATTTCTCACAGTCTCTCAGTAGTGAAGACTTGGAATTTATGCGCTCTCAATATCTTCTTAATACATCTTTTGGCTACTATTATCTGAGCGCTAATGCAATAAGCGCTGACGATCTCCAGCACTTGGAAACTATTTTCGAAAAATTGGATGTAATCCCCAACCGAAGATGACAGGGCAATTATTATTGACATGCGGAAGATCAGATAACACTTGTCAGCAGCCAAATGTTATCAGCCTCTTCAATATTTGAAGTTGTTTATTTGATACTTCGCATTATTTATGCATAATAATGCTAGGAAAACACAGAAAACGGAGCGCTTAATTATGATTAATGTAACCTAATCACACCTTCCACCTTTGGAAGAGTATGTCAAATACCTCGAAAAGGTATGGAGGACAGGCTGGATAACCAATAATGGGGAGTTGGTTCAGGAATTGGAGAAAAAATTAACAGAGTATCTTGGTGTTTCTTACCTTCAATATCTTTCGAACGGCACGATAGCGCTTCAAATTGCACTACGTGCATTGGATGTTCATGATGAAGTTATTACAACCCCATTTTCGTATGTAGCTACAACAAATTCTCTTCTATGGGAACGTTGTGTCCCGATTTTTGTAGACATAGATCCGCATACGCTTTGTATTGATCCCGAAAAATAGAAGCCGCCATTACTGAAAAAACTCAAGCTATTATGGCTGTGCACGTTTATGGATATCCTTGTGATGTTAAGGCAATTGAAACAATTGCAAGGAAACATAATTTAAAAGTGATCTATGACGCTGCCCATGCTTTTGGATGTAAATTGGATGGGAAATCCATTTTGAATTGGGGCGACCTCTCGACTCTGAGCTTTCATGCCACAAAATTATTCCATACTGTAGAGGGTGGGGCAATTGTTGCTCAAGACCCAGAGATGGCCGATAAAATTAATAGATTTAAGAGCTTTGGACATCTTGGCGAGGAGTACTATATGCTGGGGGTGAATGGTAAAAACTCTGAATTTCATGCCGCTATGGGATTGTGTGTACTTCCAGATGTTGGGGATATCATTCAAAAACGAAAGCTGATCTGTAATACCTACGATGCGGAATTCGGCGCTCTTGATATAGTATTTTCGAATATACCTAAAAACTATGAATATACTTATGCGTACTATCCTGTAATATTTCACGATGAACAGCAACTCCTTAGAGTCAAAGAAAACCTTCTTAAAAATGATATACATCCCAGGAGATATTTTTACCCCTCCTTGAATACTCTGCATTTTCTTGATACCAGGCAATCGTGCCCAATTTCGGAAGATATCAGTTCGCGTGTCTTGTGCCTTCCATTGTACGATCGTTTGGATTTACATGATGTGGTAAAATAGCAGGTTTTGTGAAGAATGTGTTATAAGTCTGTCTGTAAACCATAATAGGAATTGTCACGTGAAAATAGCCATCATGCAGCCATATTTCTTGCCTTATATAGGATATTTTCAATTAATTAATGCAGTTGATGAATTTGTAATCTATGACAATATTGACTTCACGAAAAAGGTTGGATCAACCGTAATAGGATATTGGTGAATGGACGGGATGCTTATATTACACTCCCCTTAAAAATGATTCTGATTATTTGGATGTCCGGGAGAGATTTTTAGCTGATGGTTGGGACAAAGACAAAGTTACGATGTTGAATAGGATTTCAGGTGCTTATCGTAAATCGCCGAATTTTGAAATCGTTTACTCCATACTTGAGAAATGTGTGCTGTTTGAAGAGCGTAACCTGTTTAAGTTTATCCTTAATTCCTTGAACTTGGTGCTTGAATATCTGGAGATAAAAACGCCAGTTATTATCTCGTCAGCCATTTCGATTAATCATGAACTAAAATCAGAAAAAAAAGGTTATGGCGCTTTGTTTGTCTCGACATGCAACAGAATATATTAATCCCATTGGCGGCGTTAATCTATATAAAAAGATGATTTCCAACGGGAAGGAATCGGTTTGTCTTTTCTAAAATCGAATAACTTTGTTTACCAACAGTTTGGCCACGAGTTTGTTCCTTGGCTTTCCATTATTGATGTGATAATGTTTAATCCCAGGGAAGCGATTAAATCTTATCTGGACTCTTTCATATACTTTGATATAAAGGATGAAATAGTGAATAATAAATATGGCGAAGTTTTTAAGTGGAAAAAACTTGGCAAGGTTTTTGATCCTACAGAAATAGACGGCATGGATTGGATGAAGGAGTTTGCTCAGGCGCCCTCCACCTTACTCTTCGATACATTTGTCAGAGTTTATTTTTCATGCAGGCCTCTGCCTGATCAAAATGGGCAATATGTAAGTTATACGGGGTTCGTTGATTTAAGCAGAAAAAATATACTTGAGGTTGTAAATATTTCGAAAAGGCCGATTCTTGATCTAGGCGAAACGGGAACGTTTGATGAGTTTGGTGTTTACCCCACATCCGTTATAAGAGATGGTGAAAAAGTTTTTGCTTATTATGGTGGATGGACGAGATGTGAGTCTGTTCCCTTTGATGTCTCGATCGGGTTGGCTGTCAGCCATGATGAAGGTGAGACTTTTGCCAGAATTGGTAGTGGCCCTGTTTTGGGGCCAAGCGTCTCAGAACCTTTTATCCTCAGCGGACCTAAAATAAGAAAATTTAATGATGTTTGGTATTTATGGTATATAGCTGGAAAGAAATGGATTGTTAGTAATGGCAAACCGAGCCAGTTTATAAAATTCGCATGGCCCATTCGAAAGATGGTATTAACTGGTTAAGTGGACAAAGATATCATTCCTGACAAGTTAGATGAATATGAGGCCCAAGCCAGCCCTGATGTTTTTTTCTACAATAATAAATATCACATGTTTTTTGTTATAGATATGGAACAGATTATCGAGGAGCAAGAGGTTATCGAATTGGTTATGCTTCATCTGGTGACTTGTTGAGTTGGACCAGGGATGACGTAAAAAGCGGGTATAGATATTTCCGTCTCCGGGTGGGATGATGAAACCATCGCATATCCTCACGTTTTTGAGTTGGATGGAAATGTATATATGTTTTATTTGGGAAACCATGTTGGAAAATTTGGCTTTGGTGCTGCACTGTTGGAGACGGTTAAATGAGATGGAAGAAGTTGGGCAGAATATTTAATCCAATAGATCACAAGTTGCATAATAACTGCGTTGAATTCGCTCAATCACCACAAACATTGGTTTTTGATGATTTTGTAAGAGTTTTTTTCCACCAGAGAAAGGGACCAGACAGGAAAATTCCTTAGTCATATTTCCTATGTTGATTTTGATAAAACATTTCAAAAAATAATCAATATCTCAACTGATACGGTCATTCCTTTAGGTAAACTGGGTTGCTTTGATGAACACGGTATTTTTCCCTGGTTGGGTTGGCGATAAGTAATGATAACGGGCTGACGTTTGCAAGAATAGGTGATGGTCCTGTATTGTCATCATCATTAAATGAACCGTTTTTAGTTGGTGACCCGTTTGTTTGCATATATGGTGGCGTTTATCATATGTGGTATATCTATGGGGTAAACTGGTTCAGGGGAGTTGGCGGAAATTCTCCTGAACGTGTTTATAAAATTGGTCATGCTACATCAGTAGATTGCATATCTTGGATTAAGGAAGGTAGGCAGTTGATCCCTGATAAATTGAATTCTAATGAATGTCAGGCTCTTCCTACGATAATCGAATTTGATAATAGATACCATATGTACTTTTGCTATCGACAGGCTGTAGGATTCAGAAACGACCGAAACAGTGCTTATCGAATTGGTTATGCCTATTCAGAAGATTTGAACAACTGGACCAGAGATGATGAAAAGGCAGGGATTGATGTTTCATCCAATGATTGGGATTCTGATATGATGTGTTATCCACACGTTTTCACTTGTGATGGAAGAATTTGTATGCTGTACAATGGAAATGAGTTTGGGAGATTTGGGTTTGGTTTGGCTGTGTTGGAAAGATAGTTTTGCTGATGAGATTTTTTGCCAGTATCAAAGAGGAGAGTACGAATGATTAATGCACCAAGGACTATAACAAAGAAATAAAAGATACCAGCGATCATAGATATGCATATGGTTTTGACTTGGATGTGATGCATCCTTTTATGATCAAAGCGTTCACTCCTTTTTTTGTGCAAGGAAAGGCGTTGGAGTTGGGAAGTTTCAAAGGAGAGTTCACAAAAAGACTTCTTCCATTTTTTCAGGATATTATCTGTGTTGAGGCCTCTGGCGAGGCGCTTGTGGTCGCAAAACAAGAACTGGGAGATAAGGTTGAATTTGTTCATGCTCTTTTGAGACAGTTGATCTGTCGGATAAGTTTGAAAATATTATATTGACCCACGTATTGGAACATCTTGATGATCCAATATCTATCTTGAAGAGAATAAACGATGAATGGCTTTCAGATAATGGCAGGTTATTTTTAGTCTGTCCAAATGCGAATGCACCATCAAGGCAGATTGCGGTAAAAATGGGGCTGATTTCCCATAATGACGCGATTACATCAGCAGAGGCCAAGCATGGACATAAGATCACATACGCCCTTGATACTTTAGAGCGGGACGCCAAAGCGTCAGGCTTGAATGTAATTCATCGTTCTGGGATATTTTTCAAGGCGTTGGCAAACTTTCAATGGGATAAATTGTTGAACACCGATATTATTTCCCCTGAATATCTTGAAGGTTGTTATCAACTAGGACAACAATATCCTGATTTATGTTCAAGTATCTTCTTAATGTGCGAAAAAGGAAAATAATATTTACTATTCCTTTTGTTAACTGAACTTAATATCCTTGATATGACTAATTTGGGTTTGAATTACAAAATAGGTTCTGCGTCTGAAGACGAAATAAAATCTCACTTGCTTAAATGTAGCGCTTACTTTTACCCGCCACTGCATGAAAAAATCGATATTCAGGCATACTCAAAAAAAATAAATCGTCATTCTGTGACTTTTGAGGCATGGGATGGTAATGACCTTGTAGGGTTGGTTGCGGCTTACCTGAATGATTTAGAAAGCCGTTCAGGTTTTATTACTAATGTCAGTGTTGTTGCAAGTTATATGGGTAGAGGAATCGCTTCTGAATTATTAGATATATGTGTCCAGTATTCAAAAGAAAAAGGTTTTAATGAGATTAAGCTGGAAGTGCAGGAAAGAAATACTCCAGCAATTTTTCTTTATACCAAAAAAATTTTATTGAAGTAAAAAATGAAGCGGGTACGATTTTGATGATAAATAAAGCGTGACGTCCACGCTTTATGCTCCATCCTGTTTTTAAATAAACGATGAATAAATTGAAGTAAGGATGTTTTATGAAAATTTCATTTGTAATTGCCGTCTATCGCAATGAAGCAGCGTTGCAAAAAACGTACGGAAAAATTCGATCTCTTTTTTCAGAATTTTTGTCAGATTATGAATACGAAATTGTGTTTGTAGATGATGGTTCTGATGATGGCTCATTGCAGGAAATACTGGATATTCGTAATCAGGATTCCCGAGTAAAGGCAATTACCTTTACTCGCAACTTTGGGCAGATGGCGGCCATGTTGGCAGGGTTGAGGGAAGCGAGTGGCGACGCAATCATCAATATATCTGCGGATATGCAGGATCCAGTGGAGCTAATTCCACAAATGGTACAGAAGTGGAAGGAAGGTTCTGAAGTCGTTATTTGTCATCGTGCTGAACGTTCCGATACTTTTACCTCCAAATTGTTTTCGCGCTTTGCATATGGTGCATTGAGAATGGCAATTCCTGAAATGCCCGCAGGCGGTTTTGACTTTGTGCTTATCGATAGGAAGCCTTTGAATGAGTTTAATTCAATTGATGTTAGAAACAGATTTTTTCAGGAGATTTAATGTGGATGGGATATCGAACCAGCTTTATTCCATACACCAGACTGAAGCGTACGATTGGTAGGTCGCAGTATAACTTTGCTAAAAAACTAAAGAATTTTTTGGATGCATTCCTGGATGCGTCATATTTGTCAATTCGCTTTATCTCTTTTACTGGTATTGTCACATCTATATTGGGTATCCTGTACAGCATTACCATTATTGTGAATTGGTTGCTTGACGATTCGCCGTTTACTGGTTGGTCTCCAATAATGATGGCGATTCTTCTGGTTGGCGGCTTGATTATGTTTATGCTTGGAGTGATTGGTGAGTATGTATGGCGTATTTACGATGAGGTGAGAAAAAAACCCAACTTTATTGTTAGAGAAAAATATCTTTAACGACAAAGTTGGATATATTCTCAATGTGTGAAAAATGCGTATCTTTTATAAGTTGAATCCGACGTGATCTGTGTATTTTAAAACTTTGATTTCTATTGTCGTTCCACTTTACAACCATGCGGGTTTTGTCTCGGAGGCGTTGTCTTCGGTGTGCGCCTCAACTGGGCTGGATTTTGAAGTTGTTGTGGTGGATGACGGCTCAACCGATGGAAGCGATAAAATTGTCTGGGAATTTTTAAAAGGAAATAATGTTACATATCAGTTCGTCCAGCAGGAAAATCAGGGGCGCACGCGGCGATTAATCGTGGAGTTGCCGAGGCAAATGGGGAGTGGATTGCAATTCTTAACTCAGATGATAAATTCTGCCCCTCCAGAATTTCGAAGTTAATGGATCATGCCTTACAAACAAACAGCCAGTTTGTTTTCAGCCGAATAAACCATATAGACGAGGATGGTCTCCCCCTTCCAAGTAATGCTCCTCAACTTTATTACTATAATTGGTCTATTGCCAATCGAGATTTGTATCCCACTCCTAATTTTGAGTTAATACGCCATAATTATGCCATTACTACCGGCAACTTTTTTTTCCGACGCTCAATATTAAAAAAAATTGGTTTTTCGGGATTTTAAGATTTGTCATGATTGGGATTTTATTTTACGCGCTCTTTTGGTAACCGAGATATCATTTCTAGACGAAGTTTTATACGAGTATCGCGTTCACCCGAACAATACGATCCGTCCTGAGGTGCAAGATCTGCGGTATCAAGAAATGGATTCTCTCCTTTCAAATTATCTGAGACAGGCAGAAACTGCTTCCAACCCACTAGCTCCATCCTATAAAAATTGGGGCGCTTATTGGATGAAATTCATTGGTTCACAAATACCATTTGGTTATTTACCAGAAACATCTGAGGCTGTTAAGCAAATCCTAAGCAAACAGGGCGCTGGTAAGAAAAAAGTGTTGTTGGATCACGATCGGCAAGAGATGCTGGTTGTGGCTCTGGAAAACGCCCAGAAAAAAGCCCTCCATTTCCAGGATGAATTGTTTAATAGTAAAAAATACCTTGAGAACCAGAGCCGAAAAAGCCTTCTCATTCGCTTAAAAGAGAGGCTAAAAGGACGGCTTTCGAATTTATACGCCAAAATATCCACTTCTTTTGGAAAAAAGAAACAGTGACTTTTGCTTTGTTCCCTGATAAATATGGGGTAAGAACAATTGACTACATTTGTAATAAAATCAGAGCAAAGATATCTGTTTGATGAATCAGCCGGGTTTCCTGACCACTACGAACAGATCATCTCCACGGCCATCCGTGGAGAAACCGTTTTCTAATAAAATTCTGAAGATCGGAGAAAAATCCGAGTAGGCCATAACCGACATACAATGCACGTCCTTGTTCCGTACAATTTCAAATCCGGCTTCTTTTGTCAGTTGTAAGACTTCATTCATTGTGTATTCACGGACGTGTTTATCAAAGAACCAGGGCGGGTTTCCTTCCAGGGTTAATTTAACGTGCATGATGGATGCGGCGTTTGGAGTGGTGAGAAAGAGAATGCCGCCCGGCTTAAGAGCCTTGTAACTCTCCCGCAGCAGCGCCATAAATCCAAGTTTATAAAAACCCTCGTTGAATATTTCGCTGATCGGGTCAGAAAGATGTTCCACCAATTCGGTGCAAACAATCAGGTCTATTGTCTCTGCTTCTGTTTTCCACGGGTTGCGTAGATCCCAGTCTGTATTGCTCCACGCGATGGCCGGGAATTTTTGACGCCAATAATCGCTGGTAATGCTTTCCACGCCCAGATCCATGGCCTTCGCGTTTTCCGGGAGAGACCGGAAAATTTCGTTGATCCAGTTTTCGGTCAGCATGATACGGTAGACATGCGTATCCCAGAAATCATGGGTATCTTTGGCATATCCGCGCATTGCATATAATTCATGCATCCTTCTTATGTTGCCGTCAACTTCTGCTTTTCCCAATTGATTTACATCAGCAAATAAAGATCGATTTATTTTCTGCGCATCCTTTGCGTGGATGAATTTGTTCTTTAGCCAGTTTGAGATGCGCTGTCCACGCCATAAAATGGCGCGCAGAAAACGCAGAAGTTTAATTTGCTGCATACTTTACCTTTGGGTGGATGATATGAATTTGATTTTATTATAAAACGGTTTTGCTTATTTTTACCTGTGCGCTCAGTCTGCGGCGCACCCCGTAATTCTGTATATCTGGGTTTTAGGCAGGGAAAATACATTTTTATACCAGTCAGGAGTTTCGTTCAGTTGTGTCCAATGGAAGCTTTGTGGCGTTCCTCCAATGTAAACGTAATTTACTTCCTGCTCGCAAAGCATATCAAGCGTGCTTTGTTTGCCAAAATTTAGAGCATAGGGCGCACCAAATATTGGTCTGCCGGCCAGGGAGGGAATCCAGATTCCCGCGTCCGTTCCCGTAAAGCCTTCGGACGAGGTTGAAGTGAACACATTTAACTCCGTTGTCGCGATCAGGATTTGCGCATCTATTGGCAAATTTCTCTTGATCCAATCAAATGCAATCAGATCGTCGCTGCTGACGATCTTACAGCAATCGGATGGGCGAAAATTGTAGTTTGTAAAAGAATATAAAAAGACGAAGCCTAAAAGAAACGCGCTGATTAAAACCCCGGTTGGTTTATTTGAATATCCCGGTTTTTGTTCTGTGGAATGAAAATATTGTTCCACTCCGGCAAATCCCAGTCCGCCGAGCAGGGACAAAGGCAGGTAAAGAAGCATTTCAACAAATGGTCTGTCCAAAATGGTTTGATACCCGTACCTCGCCGATAGTATATTAACCGGAATAAACAAACTGGCAAGTAAAAACAAAATGACCAGAAAACTGGCGAGGGTCAGACGCGGAAAGGTTTGATACGCAGCGATGGATAATAATGCAACAAGGCCGGTCAAGACATATCCACTTTGGACGTACGGATCAAATACCACCTTGAGAACATCGTTGGATTGGATCAGGAAGTATTCCGCAAGGAATCCGCCAAGGGTCAAAAATAAAAGCAGCAATTGTATCCACTTCGGGGAGTTCAGCCACCACTTTGCGATGATCCACGCCGCAAAAACAATGCCGATGACCAGCACGGATCTGGTATGAATAAGCCCGGCAGCCGCAATTCCCAACCCAGGCAGTATATATTTTTTCCATTGTGTTGAAGGAGAAAGATTAAATCGAAATGCGGCATATCCGATATTGAGTACAAACTGAAGGATGATCAGGCTGGTCAGCGCCGGGTATTTTCCCCAGTTGACAGCATAAGCCGGCATGTACCACCCGAAGCTGGCGAGTAGAACCGCGAGGAGTCCGGCTTTATCTGAACTGGTTTCATGCCTGACGATAAAAAAAACAGGGATGGGGATCATGGCTAAAATGATCTGCCCGAAGATCATCATACTGTCCATCACATACCATTGTATTGAAGAAGGCAGCGCGGCGGTCATTAAATGAAAACCCAAATGGTAGTATCTTGAATCCGGCAGACTTATTTGCAGGATGGATTGTGAATTTCTATAGATGCCCAGCAGATATCGAATGATCCTATAGTGTTCCGCCGAGTCAAAATATAAAGGGGTGATGGCTTCAGAGATAAAAACCAGCCGCAGGAAGATGGAAACACAAAAGATCAGGATCAATACCGTCAGAGTTGATCTTGATCCCTGCACGGGTTGTATTTGTGCCTTGTGCTGTAGGAAAACCAGCGCTAAAGAGAGCAGCGCCAGTGGAATCAACAGGCTTAGGTCAGTTCTTTGAAAATGGTTCAGTGAAAAAATAAATATGGATCCAAAGAGGAACGGCAATAAACTTCCCGCCAGACCAAAGGAAAAGTATTCGGCAGCGGTCAGAGTGTCTTTGAAAATTATTTTTAATACGGATAACGTAATTGTATAGCCCAAAAAGATGACCAGCAAAATCCATGCCAGGATACTCCAGTTATTAAAAACAACCAGCCATCCATCAAGCAGTAAATTCATTTTGGGTTAGGGATAGGACGAATTAGGATAGGAGTCAACTGCTGTTCCTGTTACGGATGGAGTTGTTTGCGTCCTTCCCACCGTTACTGTGGGAGTCTCTGTAGGGATCAGCGGAGTTTGGGTTGCTGTCGCGCGAAGAGTTTGAGGCGCTGTCTCGATTGGTGTTGTAGAGTCTGTGATTGGTGTTGAAAGCGCGAGAAAGGAAATGTTTAAAACTCCCTTTGCGATCAGATGCTCATCATCTCTTGAAAGGACTTGCAACTCTATCGTTTCTCCAAGAGAGATTTTTTCCCCGACACAATAGATGCTGGTTGGGAAATCCTCAACCTGCCGGCATTCATAAGCGCTTTGAACGCCATCTCTTGTGATCTTCAAATCGAAATCCGGAAAGGATGGGTCTGTGGTTATGAAATTTACCAGTGATTTGTTTTCGTTTTCGGTTCCAAAGGATGCAATACATAATTCGGCTTGAGAATTGACATTGCAGTAGGCGATCTCAATCACGGGCTGGCCGGGAGTCTGCCCGGATTCAGAATTTCTATTAAAAAGGGAGGTACATCCCCCCGTGACCAAAACGATAAAACCCATAAAAATATTGATACTTATTGTAAATTTATTCTTCTTCAAGCGATCTCCTCACGGCAAAAACTTAAGCTTTGATTTTTTTTGCACTGTTTTATGTGAAAAAGTGTAACATTACCGGCTGATTTCTGCCATGGGGTTGTTTGGTCGCCACGGCTATTCCAAAGTGGCGGCCGTATTCGCGGCTAAAAAAATTTGAATTGCATACGTCATATATTCTAAGATCAGAAGTTTCTCAACCGGTTTTGCAAAATCAGCAGGGAAAATGGGGGATACGATTTATGATAGAGTGTGTCATAATTCTAAAAAAAATAGGAGAAGAATATGCTAAGAAAACTATTGACCGTTATGCTTCTTTTGGGATTCATGGTCCCGGCAAATATTGCTTTTGCGCTGCCCTCCACCTCTTCCAACTCTATTGATTCTTTCTCCTTGACCGATTCTCCGCCTTTACTGGGTTTTACACAGATCATCAGCGGATTGGCTTCGCCGGTCTCGATCACTCACGCTGGAGATGCATCTGGGCGTTTGTTTATCACACTACAAGGCGGGAAAATTATGATCTATGATGGGGCGCAGGTTGTAGGCACACCATTTTTAGATGTCTCCTCTTTAATTTCAACTGGCGGCGAGCGGGGACTTTTAAGTGTTGCCTTTCATCCTAATTACGCGAGCAATGGATTTTTATATGTCTTTTATACACGTTCGTCAGATGGGGCGCTTGTAATCGCGCGTTATCATGTTTCTCCTGACCCAAATATAGTGGATGCTTCCTCAGCCTTTATACTTTTGACAATTCCACATGCCGGCGCTTCGAACCATAATGGCGGGCAGCTTCAATTCGGCCCGGACGGGTATCTCTATATTGGCACAGGCGATGGCGGCACGGGGGGCAGCAGCGCACAAAGCGGCACGTCCCTGCTCGGGAAAATATTGCGAATTGACGTGGACAGCGGCTCGCCCTACGCCATCCCTGCTGATAATTCATTTAACTCAAACGCGGCCGTTGAAGATGAAGTCTGGGCTTTAGGTTTGCGTAACCCCTGGCGTTTTTCCTTTGATCGGCTGACAGGCGATTTGATCATCGCGGATGTAGGTCAGAACGATTGGGAAGAGGTGAACATTCAACTTGGTTCCAGCGCTGGCGGCCAAAATTATGGATGGCCTTGTAATGAAGGGATGCATCCATACGCGAATTTTGTTTCTTGCACGCATGGGGTCATTACAAATCCCGCAGTCGAATATAACCATGGGGCGTCAGATAGTAACGGATGTTCCATCACAGGCGGCTACCGATATCGTGGAAATGCCTATCCGGGTTTATACGGTGTTTATTTATACGGCGATCTTTGCACAGGCCGTGTTTGGGGCGCATCGCCTGATGGCAGCCTATGGACTGCCGTGGAACTTTCGGACACTGCCTATACCATCACCACTTTTGGTGAAGATGAAGCCGGAGATTTATACGTTGTAAATTATTCGAGCGGAGCGGTCTATAAAATACTGGCTTCCAGCTTTTCAGATGTAGCGCCAACCTATTGGGCATGGAACTGGATCGAAGACTTATATGGAGCCGGTATTACCGGCGGATGTCTCACTGCCCCGTTAAGTTATTGTCCTGAGAATTCTGTCACCCGCGCACAAATGGCGGTCTTTCTCTTAAAAGGAATTCACGGCTCCGCTTATATCCCGCCTGTGGTGGGAGTTGATACCGGCTTCGCAGATGTCGCCGCCGATCACTGGGCTGCCGCATGGATCAAGCAACTCGCCGCCGAAGGCATCACCAGCGGATGCGGCGCAGGGAATTATTGCCCCGAGAATTCTGTCACACGCGCGCAAATGGCAATCTTCCTGCTGAATGCAAAATATGGATCAGCCTATGAACCGCCCGTCCCAACCGGCATATTTACCGACGTGCCCATCGGATATTGGGCCGATCAATGGATCGAACAACTTGCCTTTGAAGGTATTACCAGTGGGTGCGGCTCCGGCATCTACTGCCCAGATGCAGATGTCACCCGCGCGCAAATGGCCGTCTTTCTTATGAGAACTTTCAATCCGTAGCTTTATGACTTGTTGTTCCATACGACTCTCGTCTTGGATAACAAAGGTGACAGATTAATATAACTTAGGATGTGTACCTCATGATTTTCAAAACAAAAAAAGCCCTGTTTTTATCCTTATGCGTCCTGATGCTTTTGGGGAATACCCCCATGGACACACAAGCCGTCCCCATGCGGTTTGCCGTGATCGGCGACTATGGGCTCGCAAGTCAGCCTGAACAGGATGTGGCAACACTCGTTAACAGTTGGAACCCTGATTTTATTGTCACACTTGGCGATAATAATTACACCACCGGTTCCGCCGCAGAAATTGATGCCAATATCGGCCAGTATTATCATGACTATATATATCCTTATCAAGGATCGTATGGCGCGGGCGCTGCTGCCAATAAATTCTTCCCCATTCTAGGAAATCATGATTGGGAAACTCCCAACGCACAGCCATATCTTGATTACTTTAGTCTGCCGGGAAATGAACGCTATTACGATTTTATTCAGGGCCCGATTCATTTCTTTGTATTGGATAGTGATCCTCGTGAGCCGGATGGAACCAGCGCGTCTTCCATACAAGCTCTGTGGCTGAAAGCCGGACTATATACATCCACCTCGCCCTGGCAGATCGTTCTGCTCCATCATGCCCCATATTCATCCTCCTCACATGGTTCCAACACAAATATGCAGTGGGACTATAAAGGCTGGGGAGCAGATGCCGTCCTCTCAGGGCACGATCATACCTATGAAAGAATTGTGATAGACGGTCTGCCTTATTTTGTAAATGGACTGGGTGGAAGCACCATCTATCCATTCAATACGCCCGTCACAGGGAGTGAAGTGCGCTACAACAACAATTATGGAGCCATGCTCATCACAGCCCTGGATACCCAGATCACATTTCAATTTTGGAGTCGGACACCAACCAAAAGAGATGAATATATTTTACAAACAACCTTCGCAGACGTTGCCAAAAATTACTGGGCCTGGTCGTCCATTGAAAGCCTGAAAAACGCCAACATCACCGGCGGATGTCTCACCACTCCGTTAAGTTATTGCCCTGAGGATTCTGTCACACGCGCGCAAATGGCGGTCTTTCTCTTAAAAGGATTCACGGCTCCACTTATATCCCGCCTGCGGTGGGAGTTGATACTGGCTTCGCAGATGTCGCCGTCGATCACTGGGCTGCGGCATGGATCAAGCAACTGGCCGCCGAAGGCATCACCAGCGGATGTGGCTCTGGAAATTATTGCCCCGAGAATTCCGTCACACGCGCGCAAATGGCAATCTTCCTGTTGAATGCAAAATATGGATCGGCCTATGAACCGCCCGCCCCAACCGGCATATTTACCGACGTGCCCATCGGATATTGGGCCGATCAATGGATCGAACAACTTGCCTTTGAGGGCATCACCAGCGGGTGCGGCTCCGGCATCTACTGTCCTGAGGCAGATGTCACTCGCGCCCAAATGGCTGTTTTTCTTGTAAAGACTTTCGGCCTGCCATAGAAAAAAACGCATCGAGGTAAACTGAACCCCGGTGCGTTTTTTTTTGCAAAACCGTAAACTGTTTTTAGATTTGGCGGGCGTATAATAATTTAAAATATTTTCTCTTTGGAGAAATTTCAGAGAAACCCAAAATATTGCTGATAAACCATATAAAAATTTTCAGATTGGAGGATTTTATGCAACGTAAAGTATTTGTTCTATTCTCAACATTTATCCTGCTTGTCTTGCTCATCGCACCGCTTGGCACAGCCGGCGCTCAAGCCCAGCAAACCATCACTGGCATTCTCAACATTCGATGGGGCGACGGCCCATCGGGCTCCGTCACCACCTACCAGATCATTGCTGATAACAAACAAACCACAATCCTGCAAATGGACTCCGCCATGGAATCATCCGGCGGAGTGCTGACTCTGAATCAGAAACGGGTGACAGTTACCGGGAAGTGGGACACGGCTCTTTCGGCGCTGGAAACTGCTCCTGTTTTTCAAGCAGAATCCATTAACCTGGCAGATTCTCCCAGTGGCAGCGTTCTTCAATCCAATTCTGTTTCTGCGGCTGTTAGCGGGTCGCAACCGTGGATATCCATCATGTGCAAGTTTCCAGATTATCCCGCACAAGAACCGGCTTCGCTTTCCTATTTTCAAGATATGTATTCCAGTACCTATCCCGGTCTTAATCACTATTGGCAGGAAGTTTCCTACAATGCGATCAACGTGCTGGGCAGCACGGCTGTCGGTTGGTATGTACTGCCTCAGGTGCGCTCCTACTATATAAATAACCCAAACTTTTTAGATGTTCTGGCCGCAGATTGCATAGCCCAGGCAGATAATGATGTCTACTTCCCCAGTTATCAGGGCATCAATATGATGTTTAACTATGAGCTGGATGGATTTGCGTGGGGCGGGTCACAGTATCTTGAGTTGGACGGTGTGTATGGCGGCTGGAGCACAACATGGGAACCGCCATGGGGGTATTCAGATATAACAGTGATCGCACATGAAATGGGACATGGCTTTGGCTTGCCGCATTCCTCCGGCAGCTATGGTCAGACCTATGATAATCAATGGGATGTAATGAGCGATACCTGGAGTAATTGCTATCGCCTTTCAGATCCCACCTATGGCTGTATCGGTCAGCATACGATCATGTTTCACAAGGATATCCTCGGGTGGATTCCTGCCGGGTTAAAATATACACTTAATTATTCCAATGCAGATGTTTCAGATGCATTTAATCCCGGTGCCTACCTCATGGCAGAGATTCCAATCCTTGGGTCTGGGTTTAATTTGTACACTGTTGAAGCACGTAATAACACCGTAGGATACGACTCAAAACTGCCGGGACAGGGCATTATCATTCACGAGATAGATTATTCGCGAATGAATCCCGCCCATGTGGTGGATATAGATGGTAATGGAAATACAGGAGATGCTGGAGCTATTTGGAAAGTGGGAGAAACATTTACAGATTTGGCTAACAATATTTCCGTTTCTGTGCTGGCGGCCACAACAGATGGGTATCAGGTATCCATCCAGAATGGAGCGCAATTTGCCACGATTGAAATAGGTAACAGTGCTCAAATATTACCCTTTGTTGATGTACCTCTTAACTATTGGGCAAAAGGTTATGTTGAGCGTTTGTATGCCGCGGGCATCACCGGCGGCTGTGTCACTACCCCTAGTCTGCTGTATTGTCCTGAAAGTGGCGTGACACGCGCGCAAATGGCGATTTTTCTCCTAAAAGGTATTCATGGCTCGGGTTATGTCCCCCCTGCAGTGGATGCCGGTACTGGGTTTACAGATGTTCCAGTTGATTACTGGGCAGCCGCCTGGATCAAACAACTTGCCATCGAAGGCATCACCAGCGGATGCGGCGATGGAAATTATTGCCCGGAAACAACTGTCACCCGTGCCCAAATGTCAATTTTCCTTCTGAAAGCCAAGTACAGCTCCGCTTACACTCCGCCCAACCCCATCGGAGTTTTTTACCGATGTGCCAGTTGGGTACTGGGCCGATAAGTGGATCGAACAACTGGCGGTTGAGGGGATTACCAGCGGCTGTGGGGCTGGCACATATTGCCCGGATAACTCTGTGACCCGGGCCCAGATGGCGGTTTTTCTAGTGAAGACCTTTAACTTGCCATAAATAATTGTGACTTGACTTGTTGCACTAACCCGATGTGTATAAAAAGATAGGCCTCTGAGTAGAGGCCTATCTTTTTTCATGTTTCTATAAGTTACTTACGACTATTTTCAAACAGCACTACGGCAGAGTAAATGTCTTTACCAGGAAGACAGCCATCTGCGCACGAGTTACATCTGTTATCCGGGCAGTAGACACCAGCTCCACATCCGCCAGTTATGCCTTCGACAGCAAGTTGCTCGATCCATTTGTCTGCCCAATAGCCAACAGGTACATCGGTGAAGTCACCAGTGGCGGCAGGCGGTGAATAGGATGAGCCGTGCTTGGCTTTCAATAGGAAGATGGCCATTTGTGCGCGGGTAACAATTGTTTCCGGGCAATAATTTCCGGCACCACAGCCGCTGGTAATGCCTTCAGCTGCCAATTGCTTGATCCAGGCGGCTGCCCAATAATCAGTGGCTACATCGCCGAAACCAGTGCTGCCTCCCACGGCAGGCGGTGTGTAACTAGATCCGTGCATGCCTTTCAATAGGAAGACAGCCATCTGAGCGCGTGTTACGCTGGAGTCGGGACAGTAGGCCAGGCTCGGAAAAGTAGCACATCCGCCAGTGATGCCGGCTGCGTAAAGTCTTTCGATCCAGGACCATGACCAATAGGCGCCAGGCACATCAGAGAATGTGGCCGTCTCCTGCTGGAATAGACCACGGCCATGAGTCGTTGCGACTAGTTTTGTATCCATCCAGAATAGTTCATCTACAGGTGTGTTGGTTGGGCCGTTATGAGAAACATCCCAGGTTGCGCCGCCATCTACACTGGTGAAAATTCCAACTTCGGTACCAATGTAGATCCAGTTTGAGTTGAAGGGATGGATGACAAGGCTTCGAATTGGCAAACTGGGCAAGTCTGTTAATCCAGACCCGGTTGAGTCGGCCCAGGTGGAACCGCCATTGGTTGTGACCCAGATATTATCTGGGCTAAAACCGCCAAAGGTGACATACGCCTTGCTGGTGTTGTTTTTGTCGACAGCGATACGCGTTACATAACGATCAGGTAACCCGGGTGAATTGCTATCGACCTGCGCCCAGGTGGGGGTGGCGCTGGTGCCGTTTGTCGTCACGTAAACATCGCCATTGTTATGGCCGACCCAGATGATATCTGAGTTGCCCGGGGCAACCACAATTGCGCTGATATTACTGTTGCCAGTCGTTGGAGCCTTGATCACATACCAGGCTGGCCCAGTGGTGGCGGTGTTGACAGCCTTAACATCATTCGTGCGCCATAATGATTCGGCGCCGACCAACAAACGATTGGCATTGTTGGGGTCAAGAACAAAAGGTGCAATAAAATTCGCTTTTGTGTCTCTTGCATCAGTAATGATGTAGGGAGCCGATTTGTATTGGTAGGCGAAACCATCCCAATACTCACCCCAAATCGAATCGGAGAATACGCCGCCATTGTCACTGCGATGCAATTGCGCAAAAATATATTCGCCGTAGAAATAATTAGGATCAGTGGGGTCTGCGGCAGACCAACCACCATCACCGCCAAAGGTTGTTGTCCAGCCTTCTGTGCCGCCAGCAGGTGTATAGATTAATGTTCCGTTATCCTGGGTGCCGCCCACAATTTTTCCTGTGGTAGGGTTGCCGGCTGCGCCATAGAACTGGGTGATACCGAGGTTGTTATTTAGCTCTGTCCAACCGCTGGTTCCGACAACCGTGTACACATTATCTGCACGATACACGCCGCCGTCATTACCAAAAAGGACGGTTGTATTGCTGGTTCCGTTGAAGCCGGGTTGTTCAACAATCCAATGATGATCTGCGTGAGCGGAAGAAGGTGCATCCTGCCACACGCTAATTTGGGTTAAGGTAGTGCCGCCGTCTGTACTGCGCCATAGATCAATGCCACCAACGATAAGGATATTGGGATTGGTTGGGTCAACCCAAATAGGGGAAGCCCAGCCATTAGCGCCAAAATTTTGCCCGGTATTTACACGAGAATAGGTTACGCCGCCATCTGTGCTTTTCCAGATCTCGCCGCCATTAATATCCACTGCAGCATACACAATGTTTGGACTACTTGGCGCGTATGCAACTTCCACACGGCCAGCGCCTCCCACTAATGGATGTGAAGGTTGCCGCAGTCCAGGAATCGCCTGAATTTGTTGAGTAGTAGGCATTTCCCCGACCACCTATTTGCACTAACTGCCTTGGTGTCATCAACAGGATTAAAGTCAACATCACCAGGATATGTGGAGCCTGTTACTGCCTGAACCCAGGATATGCCGCCATCAATACTTTTCCAGGTGCCGCTATCGGTGGCTGCCAAAAGAATTAGAGGATTAGCAGGATTGATCGCTAATCGATTGACATAATACCAGTCAGGTGTATTGGTTGAGGCAAGCTGCGTCCAGGTTGTGCCGCCATTGGTAGTCTTAAAAACTCCAGCGCCACGTGGAGGTCCGTAATCACTATAGTATCCTGTTTCGCCAGTACCAGCGTACAAAACCTCTGGATTGGTTGGGTCGATCACCATGGTGGAGACAGCCATGTTGGTCATGAAGTCATCCATAATCGCCCAGGAGGCACCGCCATTGGTGGTCTTCCAAATGCCACCAGTGACACTGCCAGCCCACATGATGTTTGTGTTGGTAGGATGGATAATGACTGAGCGTACACGACCACCGATATTTCCGGGTCCGAGCCATGTCCACCCATGGCTGGTAATTGCCTTTTTGGAGGCTGCTTCCTGCTGTGCCCGCATGGCTTTGATTTGCTGATTGGCATTGATCAACCCATCAGCAGGGATGAAGCCATTTTCATCCATCAGGGAAAGATTGCGCCAAGCCAGCGCCTCATAAGGTCGGTCTGCCATCGGGCCTTCATCTTCTTCAAGACGTTGCGCGCTTGAGTTGCTTGCAAGTGCCTGGGTAACACTGGGGCTTAGCGGTCCCAGCCTGCTCCACAGGCCCAAAGCGATCACCCCCAGCATGAAGCTGGAGACGATGGACAGAAATATTCTATTCTTTTTTGACATGGATATCTCCTAATATAAAAAAATTGAATGGAATCTCATAAGGCATAAAATTTATGCCTGAGTTTTTTATTGTAGATGTCATTCCCGGCATTTGTCATTCATATTAAGTACAGTCTGGGTACAGTCTTTGCCGGCTGAAATGTGTTTCATTGACCATAGATGCCTGAGAGGCGGTTCTCTGGCAAAAAGAAACGCTGGACGATTGCGAACAATAGCACAGCAGGCAGAGTCATAATGACAGAGCCGGTTAGTAACAAAGGCCAATTGGTGCGGTCAAGTTCCTGCAATTGACGTAACCCGACCGGCAGTGTATAGAGTGTTTGAGATTTGAGGTAAAACAAAGGGGTAACGAAATCACCCCAATATAATAAAAAGGTGAGGATGCTGACCACAACGATGGTGGCACTGGATAGCGGCAAAGCCACACGCCACCAAATATTTAGCAGACTGGCTCCGTCGATGCGGGCTGCTTCATATAGCTCAGGCGGGATGCGCCGAAAGCTCCAGAAGAACAACAGCACAAATAGCGGGCTGGATCCCATAAGACTGGGTGCAATTAAGGCGGCATGTGTGTTAAACAACCCCAGCCCGCGGAAGAGTATAAAACGCGCCAGCCATACGGCTGTGGTGGGGATGATCAACAGAATCACAGACAGAATAATGAGTCGATCCTGTCCACGACGGTTTAATTGTGCCATCGCGAATCCTGCCAAAGAAGCTGTGACCAATGTAATGGGGACTGCCGCTCCGGCTACAAGCAGTGAATTAAGAATGTAGCGCCCGATGGGGAGTGTCTGAAAAACGCGCACGTAGTTTGACCACATCAAAGGATCGGGCAGCCACTCCATTGTTCGAGGCGGAGGCAGGCCCGGTTGACGAAGTGAAGCGGCAAACATCCAGATCAGAGGCAAAACAAAAAGCGCAGATATTAAAATCGAAACGGTATGAAAAGCCACGGTGCGGATGATGCGTTGAGTCTGTTTAGTCGGCATCGGCTTCTCCCCAATTCCCAACGATGGATAGAACAAATCCGATCAATGCCGCAGTGACAATAACAAGTAAAACGGTCATGGCAGAACCGGGACCAAAATGCATACGGTCAAAGGCTTCTTCATAGATCAAGAGCGGCAAAAATAGCGTGGAATAATATGGGTCGCCATTGGTCATAATGAAATTGGCGGTGAATATGTTTTGGGTACTTAGGATGATATCGCGCAGGGTCAGTAATAAAAGCCAGGGGGCAAGCAAAGGCAGGGTGATATAACGAAATTGCTGCCAGGTATTGCCGCCATCGACTGCGGCGGCGGCATAATATTCAGGCGGAATATTTTGCAGACCAGCCAGCAAAACCACAAAGCCTTCGCCGATCTGGAAAGCCGCCATCACAACAAAAACAACTTTTGCGAACTCAGCATCAGCCAACCAGCCGGGTGTAGGCAGGCCCAACATGCCAAGAATTAAATTAAGCGGACCATATAAAGGGTTGAAGATCCACATCCAGATTAAGGCATAGGCTACATCAGGAATGATCGTGGGTAGGTACACAGCTGCACGATATAACCCAACGCCCCGGCCTTTGCGATTGAGCCACAACGCCAGTGTTAATGCGCTCAAGATACGAACAGGTACGGCTAAGATAATGAAATAAAGTGTATTGTAGAGTGAGATGGGGAAAAGCAGATCGACAGGATTTGCCAATACAAGACGAAAGTTAAACCAGCCGACCCATACCGGCGTAGACATACCGTCGTAACGCATAAACGCCAGTACCAGAGAAAGCAAAGCCGGAACTCCCACCAATATTGCTGTACCCACCAGGTAGGGTGCCAGCATTAATAGTAGTGGAGTGCGGTAGGAGCTTGAAAACAAGTGAGGCTTGGAGCCTACAGGTACATTAGACATTGGAAGTTATGCTCCAAAGAATGAAAGAGAATGTGATTCAAATAAATAAATGGACTTCCATGTTAAGCGATCCGCCGAGTCTATCAGGAACTTCCCAGAGTGTATATAAATTGCAGATATTCCAAATACAGGCCAACTCTGTATCTGGAATATCTGCTTGTATTTTGGGTGCTAATCGAAAGGTTTACAGTTATGAAGTTTTTTTAGGACTTATGCAAGACGGGAATTTTCCTGCTTTTTGCGTAGCCCTATCTTTATTCGATCTCTGTAAATAAAGGCAGAGCGCGGGCAACAGCCGATTGCATGGCTTCAAGCACAGTGACTTCCCCGAAAAATGCGCGCTGTATTTCCTCGTCGCATATTTCTTCAATATCAGCCCAGTTGGGGTGTTGCGGCAGGCGTAAGGTGGAAGGAATCACATCAAGGAATACCTGGCTGTGCAAAGGTTTTGTATTTGAATTCAGAAACGCCTCAGATTCAGCAACTTGAATGAGCGAAGGCACAGTACGCCCGCTTTGAGACACGATCGTTTGCCCGGTTATCGAGTTGGCAAATTCGATGAAAGCCCACGCAGCTTCTTTGTGATTGCTGGCTGCGGTTAAACAATACGCATCGGAGTGCAAAATAGTAACTTTGTTCCGACCAGCAGGCAGAGGAGCTACGTCCCAGTCAAATGCCGTAATTTCACGAAAAGTTGGCACCAAACGCCGGCTATTAAAGTACATGGCTGTGCGTCCGTTAATAAAACGGCTTTCACTGCTCTCTGCGGTTTCCTCAGCAGCATCAGGCACAATATGATATTTCACCTGCCAATTTACAAACCATTCGACTGCTTCCAAAGCAAGCGGGTCGGTAAGTGTAATGGTTCGATTATCTCCGCTGCTGACAGTACCGCCGTTCTGCCAGACAAATGGCGCCACACGCAAGAGTGTAGGCTCCACTCCCGCGCCATATTGTTCAGGGTCTCCATCCTGATCTGTATCTACGGTCAGCGTTTTCGCAGCGGATATAAAATCATCCCATGTCCAATCTACGTTGGGATAAGGCAGCCCTGCCGCATCAAATAGATCCTTGTTGTAATAGGTCACCAGACTGGAAATATTTTGTGGGATACATACCACCTGATCTTTGATCGAAAACGCATGAATCGATAATTGATAGAAGTCATCTTCTTTGATCTTATCTGACTTCTCCAAATAAGGGCCAAGAGGTTCAAACGCATTTTTGAGAGCCAATCCGCTAAAACGCCGATAATTAACCAGCACCACATCCGCAGGCGCGCCGCCCACCAGATCGGCAACCAAACGTTTACGATAATCACCCTGGCTGGGAATATGGATCAACTCAATCGTAACTTCTGTATTTTGCTTTTGAAAAGCATCCACCAGATCCTGATATGCCTTAAGTTCGGCTGGCTCACCGAAGACCATGAAAGATACCGATTCAGGAGTTTTTCCCTGGCCGCACGCGCTCATAAAGAGCAGGGTCATCAATAGACTTAAATTAATAAATGTATTACGCATAGCGCCTCTCTTATTTTTTCTCTACCGTACATTTAAACCCTAAAGGTCTGCCTTGCTTTCGTAAAATCCTGATTAGCAAAAAAGACCTTTAGGGTTTTACGAGAGAAATATATTGTAGTAAATTTTTTTATAAATTCTCCCGTCAGCCGTTGAAGGAGCTGACAGGGAGTGAGTAAACTTGTGAATGGCAGTAATTTAGTGGAAATTAAACCGCATCCGCCTTAACCTTGAGCTGGATACTGTCCGATAAAAAATTACTGCTCTGAGAGCAACTTTCCCAAAAATAGAAACTATTTAACTTCAAGGGTGAATACAAACACAATGGGTGGCGCCGGCGGGCATGGCACGGATGATTCGCATGGCGGCGTGTGCGATGTCAACCTTATATCGGTCTGGCCTGTAGCAATCGCGCGGAAGAACCAGCCCTGCGGCCCCGGCTCTTTCATGTTTTCCACAGGTGTCAGTGGCTCAACCACCGAACCTGCATAATCCACCTTCCATTTGGGAGAACCCTGCGGAACACTGATCGCGAATATATCTCCCACAAAAACGGTGACGAGTTTGCCGCGTTGCCGCATAGGGTCTATGGTCATGGATGGAGATGGCATGGTTGGCATTTCCAGAGTAACTTCTTCAATTGGTGGCGTCGTCGTCGCATTAATCGTGGGAGTACTTAATGCCTGATGTGCAGTACATGACTGAGTGAAAAAAATAGCTACAATCAAAAATAATATAAATTTTCGCATTGACGAAGACCTCGTATCAGAATAAATATGGATGTTTTTCAGGGTTTATAAATTCGGAAGAGTTGTAAAATAGCTCTTAATCACCTGTGTCAGATCTGGCAGACTGACTGCGGGATATTGCAGGGATGACAGCACGGTTAATTGCTTGTCATCGGCATCAAGGCTGATAAATGGCAGGCCGGGTTTGGAGCGAAAGAGCGCCATCAACACAGCAAGTTGATCCTGTGACGTTCGTGAAGCATCCACCACTACTACATCTGGCTCAGATGTTTCCAAATTTATTTTCCCGCCTTGAGGGTGGATTTCCACAATCTTCAATCCCGAATCAGCACGCAGGGATTCCGCGATTCCACTCAGGAAGATCGAATCCCCATAGATGATCACACGTTTTGTGTCCGACATGTTGGAAACTCCCAATCTGGCTGCTTACTTATAGAGCTTACGCAAAAAGCATTGTTTTCTGATGGCAGACGGCAGAAGCAGGAAAATTTCCGTCTTGCGTAAGCCCTAACTTATATTAATTTATTTTAGAGTAGAGACGGGAAATTGTCATTGTGGTTGGGGTACAGTCTGAGTACAGTCTAGGGACAGTCTTTCTTAAACCAATCCCTTGTCCTTGGCATAGTCAATGGCTTCGCGGCGGGTTTTCAAATGCAGGCGTCCAAGAATCTCACCGATGTGATACTTAACCGTGCGCTCAGTCAAAAACAGGCGTGATCCAATTTCTTTGTACATCAACCCTTGCGATGCCAGCCGCAAAACCTCCAACTGCCTTTCGGTCAATTCTGTTCCGGAAATTGCTGGTTCTTTTAGATCGGCCATTGGTTTGCCGACTCTTTGGCGGGTGAACACTTCGAGGGTTTTGTTTGCCAGCCCGGGAGAGAAAATACTTTCTCCGCGGGTCAACCCGCTTAGCAGTTCCAGAAATTCATCTATGCCTGTGGCCTTGAGCAAGTAACCTGAAGCGCCGTTTTGCAAAGCTTCAAAAAGATTTTCTTCATCTGCTGAAGTGGTCAGCATCACGATTTTTATATTCGGCATTTCAGCTTTGATGAGACGGGTTGCTTCCAACCCGTTACAGCGCGGCATTTGAATATCCATGGCAATAATGTCAGGCTGCATTTTGCGTGCCGCTTCCAGCGCCTCAAAACCGTCGCTGGCCGTGCCAATTACCTGCATTCCGCGAACCGTCAACAGATTGCGCAAACCATCCAAAAAAAGTGGATGATCATCCACGAGCAGGATGCGCGCCGACGGTAGATCCTCTGTGGATAGTTTGCGCGGCAGCCAACCCGAAACCTGCATCCCGGTTCCTGGGGTAGTTTCAATTTGTAGCAGCCCTCCCACTTGGTCAGCACGTTCCCTCATCATCTCAAGGCCGAAATGAGCCACCTTGCGGCGCTCCGGACCTGTATAATTTTGGCTGATACCGTTTCCCATATCCTTTACACTAAAGTGGATGTTGATTTCGTCCAGTGAGATCATTACGCTGGCTTGTGAAACGCCAGAATGCCGCTGTGCATTGCTCAAGGCTTCACGGATGATATAGATCAATTGAGTTTCTACGGCAGTAGTTGCCAATATCAAAGGCAGGTTTTCAGGCAGGAGTAATTTCACTTGAAATTCATAGGTCTGGCGCAGGTGTTCACAATATTGCATGAGTGCGGTCAGGAAGTCCTGATGCGTAGAGACTGTATTACTACTTTTTAATCCAAGAATATGTCCGCGCACATCTTCGTGCGCTTCCTGCACTACTTCCACCAACCGTTCAAGTAGTTGAATCGCCGATTCTTTTTCATTCCGTACTAGCAGATCATGCACCGCCTGCGTCTGAAAATTAACATAGCCAAGGGTTTGCCCGATCCCATCATGCAGATCGCGCGCCGTCCGCTCCCGCTCTTCAAAAGTTGCCAGCGCACGTTGCTGCTCAATAACTTGTGACTGAACTTGATGTAGAGAAGTCTCCTTTTGCAGGCGCTCCGTGATGTCTCGTATCACCGATAAAACATGTGTTTCGCCGCCCAATTCAATGAGCTCTCCTGAATAGATGCAATTTAATATGCTCCCATATTTGGTGCGGAAATTATATTCAAGATTACGGACGCTTTGACTCTTTTGCAAAGCAGAAAGCGCAGCTTCACGGTCTTGCGGTTTTTCCCAGATATCTAAACGGATCGAGGAACTGGATAGCGCCTCGTGCTGTGAATATCCTGTGAGACGGCAAAATCCTTCGTTAACTTCCACCAGCTTTCCATCCTGAACTCGGCTGATAAGGATGGCATCCGGGCTGGCATGGAAGGCTTTCAAAAATTTTTCCTCGCTTAACCTCAGTTCTGATTCCACTTGCTTACGCCCCATTACATCATGTTCCAGGTCGCTCACCAGACGTCGGTTGACCATTAGGAACAAACCGAAGGCACCAGCGGTGAACAGCATCTGATGCAGGATGATAATCAGCGCATTAAAACTGCCGGATCTAAAGAATTCATTCGGTATCAAGTCTGGCGCAATGCTGCGAAAAACGAGCAGTGCGATCCCCGTAATTTGCATTGTGAAACCAGCCAGCCAAAAGTCAAAACCGGCAAAGCGTGATCGGTTCTGATGCCAGAATAAAACCACGAACACAGTACAAAGGCCGTTGCTTATAAAATAGTTGATAATAACGGTGTTTATGTTCATTGGATAAACCTTGTATGCAGATTTTTGATGATGGATTTATCGTTTGGGTAATTTGGGGCGGCTATTAAATATTAATATAAGCAGCAAACCAGTTGGCTTTCAGAAATCAGAAGCTTTTTAATAACTCCTGCTGCTTACTTCGGTACTCATGTGCTGGTTTTATTTAAGAAATATTATATAGCCAATTGCAGTGATAGGCGAGCGAACGTATGTTTGAAAAAGGCAGTTGTTATAACAGATAGCTATTTGTTCCATAGGCATCAATTACAGCCTTGGGGATTTGATTATGTCATTATCGGAGTATTAATAAAATTTTCCTAAAGTTAACGGTTATGGAATGATATTTTATCTCCGCATTGGTCTATACAACCTCCTCTTGATTACGTGATACAATGCCGACAGTTATTTTAAGATGCTGTTTTACTGATTAAACCTGTGCCTATATGGAATCAATCAGCATCGGAAAATTTGGAATATTGATTGTATATTTGCAATATGGCAGGTTATCTTGCTAGCCGGTTTACCAAGTTCTTCCAGATCACCTTTAGGGTAAAAATGGCAAATTCAATATTGAAAAAACATGAAGGAGAAATAATGATTAACTTCAAATCTATAAAAAAAATAGGGTACGACAAAGCGATACATTTTGCATTGCTTTTCGCTTTTCTGTTTGCTTTTATTCCCGTTCAAACTGCCCATGCAGCATCGATCACCGTTGCCGCAGGGGTGGTGGTGGTCAATGGCGCAGATGGGCATTGTTCGTTACGTGAAGCGATCATGGCGGCCAATACAGATGCCGCTGTGAATGAGTGTGTGGCAGGCAGCGGCGATGATACGATCAATCTCCCGGCCAGTGTCACCTATACCATTACTGATTTTGTAGATTCTACAAATGGACAAAATGGTTTGCCTGCCATTACCAGCAAAATGACAATTAATGCAAACAATTCGATTGTACGCCGTGACCCGGGGCTTTCCTGTCTGATCAATGGTTCTGCTTCTGCGACTGAGTTTCGTATCTTTTATCTGACCAGCACGGCCAATCTGACATTAAATAAAATGTCTTTGCAATCGGGGTGTTCAGACGGCGTGCATCCAAATGGCAGCGGCGGTATCTTATACAATAATGGCGGGAAGCTCAATTTTGATTACAGCGGTATATCGTCCAGTAAAGCCAATCAATTTGGCGGTGCTTTGTTCAATAGCGGCATTACCAATGTAACCAATGGAACTCTTTCGTTTAATACCGCGACCTCTTATGGCGGCGCAATTGAAAACTATAGCACCCTCAACATTACAAATAGTGTTTTTATTGGCAACCTAAGTAATTATGGCGCAGCAGTCGATAGCTGGAAAGGTACTCTGGCTGTGGTTGGATCAGTTTTTTCTGGAAACGCCGCTTCCTCTTCTGGTGGTGCCATTAGCAACCTTGGCCCTAATACCCTTTCCATCGTTAATAGTACTTTTTCTGCCAACACGGCAAATAATGAAGGCGGAGCCATATATAATACAGGCGAAGCCAGCTTAAACTTTGTCACGATCACTGCTAATATTGCTGATAATGACACGAATGCAATAGGGAATGGCGGGGGATTGTTAACATCTTCCTCTGGCAACTCATATGTTAAAAATAGCATCATTAGCGGCAATATTGATCGTAGCGCCAATGCTCCTGATTGCGGCGGTATTCTATTGTCTCAGGATTACAACCTGATTCAAGTTACCACCGGTTGTACTGTGAGCGGGACAATTGCGCACAATATTATCGGACAGGATCCTCAATTGGGGGCGCTGGTAGATAATAGCGGCGTTACAAAAACACATGCTTTACTTAATACAAGCCCGGCGCGTGACCGAATCCCATATAACACCAATACCTGCGGGCAAGTCACCACAGATCAACGCGGCATTGCCCGTCCGCAGCCAACTGGCGGTCAATGTGATATTGGCGCGTATGAAGTTCAACCCGGTACGATCGTTATCGCAGTTGTCGGAACCAACGGCAACGATACATTTAACTTTACCAGTTCCATTCCAGGGTATTCCGCCTTCCCTGTAAATATTCTTTATGGGGCTGGGAGTACAACGTTTAGTAATATTAGCCCCGGCTCTTATACAGTGACACAATCCATTCTGCCCAGCGGTTGGGTGTTTACCAACGTCGCTTGTGTTGATTCTGATAGTGGCACGACTGTTGCCGGACAGATTGCCACCATTGATCTTGATAGTGGGCAAACGGTAACTTGCACTTATACAAATACTCCATCCACCACCTTTGTGGATGTCCCCACCAGTTATTGGGCATGGTCCTGGATCGAACGTATCTACAATGCGGGTATCACGAGTGGTTGTACGAGTTCCCCACGACAATATTGTCCGGATACTGCAGTGACCCGCGCTCAAATGTCAGTTTTTCTTGAGAAAGGTAAGTGGGGTTCCGGTTTTGTCCCGCCTAATGTGCCGGCCACTTTTGCTGATACGGGAAGTCACTGGGCCAAGAATTGGATACAAGCTCTTGCCTCTGATGGAATTACCAGCGGTTGCGGTGGTGGCAATTACTGCCCAGACTACAATGTATCGCGCGCACAAATGGCCATCTTTTTGTTGAAAGCCGCGCATGGTTCGTCTTATACTCCGCCAGCCGCTACTGGTCGAGTGTTCAATGATGTGACCAGCTCTTATTGGGCAGCCAGTTGGATCGAACAATTGTCAAACGAAGGTATAACCGGTGGTTGTGGCAGTAATAACTATTGCCCAGACGGTCCTGTTACGCGTGCTGAAATGGCAGTGTTTTTGGTAAAAGTATTTAATTTGCCGTAATCGTGGATTTGTAAATAAGCAGGAATTGTTTCAAGCTGTAAATTTATGTTTGAGACAGTTCTTGCTTTTTTATATGCAATGGATATGTGTGTTTTTTGATTAAAATCCAACTTGTCGGCGTGTGCTGATAATATCTCAAAATATGGGAGACTGTTATGCTCAAAAAAAATTTCTCAATGTTTTTTATGCTTGCCGCGCTTCTCTTCTCTCTTTTTCCGAATGCTACAGCACAGGGAGAAGGTTCTTTACCTGTATTAGTGGGGATTTACCCCTCTGCTGAACTTTATCAAACAGTGGGTGAAATTAATACGTTGGACAATTTTCTTCGAAATAATACAGGTCCGCATGTGGTTTCCATTGCTGGAACCTTTTTGGATATTGAATCACCGTGGTGGCTGATTACCAATGAATTAAATTCTGCCTGGGATAATGGTTATGTACCTTTTGTTAACCTCGGGGCTGGCACTGTTAGCCAGCCGTGGACAGCCAAACAAATTGCAGACGGCATGATCGATGCAAATATTCGCAATTGGGCTAACACCTTTAGAGGTTGGAGTAGTTACAATGGCGATAAGCGTGCGTTTATCGCACCAATGCAAGAAATGAATGGAGATTGGGTAACCTACAAAGATGATCCAGCCAATTACATTCGAGCTTATTTACGTATTCAGCAGATATTTAAAGAAGAAGGCGTTCCTGCCTCTGCTGTCAGTTGGGTCTTTGCTCCGAATGGATGGAGCAACCCCGGGAAACCCGAAAATATCTTTGAAAATTTTTATCCCGGCGACTCAGCTGTTGATGTAGTTGGATTCAGTTCCTTTAATTTTGGTACATGTTGGAGCTATACTGCATCAGAATCATATGAACAGATCTATAAGCCATATCTTGATCGTATGGCAGCCATGGCGCCGACCAAGCCCATCTTCATTGCTGAAATTGGATCAGTGGCTGATGGCCTTGACCGCGCTTTCTGGATGACGGATACTCTTTCAAAGATCGGCGCTTATCCTGGTGTACGTGCAATTCTTTATTTCAATCGAGCTGAAGATATGGGCAACATTGGAGAAATTATTAATTGTAACCCGGTAGATTACTCGTTGGATTCGTCCTCTTCGGAAGGCAAGGATGCTTTTAAGACTCAGGTGACACAATCTCCTTATGGATACTGGGCGCCTGATAGCACGGATATGATGAATATTGCTTTTGCCCGTCCAGATGCGACTTTTGAAGATGTTTGGCCCGCTTCTGCTTTTGCGGGAAAGAGCACCACTCCATACTATCAATCCTGGGTGGAGCGCCTCGTGGATGCTAATGTGACTGGCGGTTGTGGCTCATCTGTAGTGGATTTTAGTGATGTCACTGATTTTACATATCGCTATTATTGTCCGGATGATGATGTGACTCGTGCGCAGATGGCGGTCTTTCTTGGGCGTGGCATGCATGGAGCTTCTTTTAATCCTCCTGTGGGGTCGATCACGTTTGGCGATACAGCCGGCCATTGGGCCCAGCATTGGATCGAGGCTCTTAAAGCTGATGGCGTCACTGGCGGTTGTGGCGGCGGTAATTATTGTCCGGATGTTTCCACGACTCGCGCTCAAATGGCGATTTTTCTTTTGAAAGGGAAATATGGCAGCGCTTATACTCCGCCCCCGGTGGGAACGGATACAGGCTTTAACGATGTGCCTGTGGATTATTGGGCAGCCGCGTGGATTAAACAATTAGCCGTGGAAGGGATTACTGGAGGCTGCGGCTCAGGTAGTTATTGCCCTGATAGTTCTGTTACTCGCGGCCAGATGTCCATTTTCATTGTACGCACATTTAATCTTCCATAGGTTTGTCGCTAATGAAATCGTGGAATATAAGATTTACTAAAAGGAATGATAGCCTGTTCGATAGGCTGTAAATATTATGGCGCTTCTCAAAGTACTTACAATTTTCGGCACCCGTCCGGAAGCCATCAAAATGGCTCCAGTTATTCGCCAATTAAAATCCCGCCCTGAGCGTTTCGATGTGCAGGTCTGCGTAACAGCCCAGCACCGCGAGATGCTGGATCAGGTTTTGCAGTTATTTAATATTCAACCTGATATAGATCTCAATATTATGAAACCCAATCAATCTTTGGCTGATCTTACATCTGCCATCTTCTCACGCCTTGATGTAGTCGTGCGGGATTTTCGTCCAGATTGGGTGTTGGCGCAAGGGGATACGACAACTGTAATGGTCGCCGCTTTGCTCGCCTTCTATAATCGCAGCCGTTTTGGCCATGTGGAAGCTGGGCTGCGTACCGGGGATAAGTGGCAGCCGTTTCCAGAGGAAATTAATCGTAAAGTTGCCGGTGTAGTTGCTGACTTGCATTTTGCACCGACAGAGTGGTCAAAGAAAAACCTTTTACTTGAGAATGTTCCAGCATCCAACATTCTTGTTACGGGGAATCCTGTTATTGATGCTTTGCAATGGGTTGCGAAACAGCCTTATCTAGACAGTGAACTTGAAAAAATTGGGCTTCCCAAAAATGTGCTGGATGGAAAAAGAAGGATTGTATTAATTACCGCCCATCGCCGTGAGAACTTTGGCGAGCCGCTTAATGAAGTTTTCTCTGCCATTCAGGAATTGGCTGAGATATATAAAGATGATGTGTACTTTATTTATCCCGTACACATGAATCCTAATGTAAGTGAACCGGCACATCGTTTGCTCGGCAATATACCCAATGTGATTCTGCTGCCTCCGCTGGATTATCTACCCCTGGTACATATCCTGAAACGTTCCGCTTTGGTGTTGACCGATTCCGGAGGATTGCAGGAAGAAGCGCCTGGTTTGGGGGTTCCAGTGTTGGTTCTTCGGGATGTAACTGAACGCCCTGAAGGTGTGGATGCCGGAACTGTGCGCTTGGTGGGGACAGACAGGCAAAAAATCATTTCCACAGCAAGTTTATTATTGAATGATTTTGGCGAGCATCAAAAAATGGCGCGTGCTGTAAATCCATACGGAGATGGTCACGCTTCTGAGAGGATCGTGCTGGCTTTGGACGAAATGGGGTAACCGGTCTTCCGTTATTTAGGTACTTAGGAATGGCTAAAATACTTTTAATTGCCAATACAGATTGGTACCTCTTTCGCTTTCGTCTTTCGTTGGCGCGGTTTTTACGCGATCAAGGCATGGATGTTATCCTGATCTCTCCTCCCGGGCCTTTTGTCCACGAACTTGAAGCAGAAGGTTTTCGCTGGCAGGCCTGGAACGTAGGACGCCAGAGCATTAATCCACTTGGGGAAGTAAAGACACTTTGGAACCTTTTGCATATTGTCCGTCAGGAGAAACCCGATTTGATTCACCTGCATACCATCAAACCCGTGCTTTACGGTTCACTCGTGGCGATTTTAACGCGCGTTCCAGCCGTTGTCCGATCGATCACTGGCCGGGGGTATGTTTTTCTGGGAAATGATACGCGTACCTTGTGGCTGCGTCCATTGGTTAAGAGTCTATATCGGTTTGTCCTGCGTTCAGGTTCTACCCTTTTTGAGAATGAAGCAGATCGGCAATATTTTGTAAGTGAAAAATTGGTTGCATTTAAGAACACACATTTGATCGAAGGTGTCGGCGCTGACACAGAGTACTACCAACCATTACCCGAACCGCAAAGCGCAGATGCAAGACCTGTTGTGTTAATGGCAACACGCATGTTGTGGGATAAAGGCGTCGGGACTTTGGTGGATTCCGCCCGTTTGTTACGCCAGAAAATGGATGTGCGTATTGTTTTGGCGGGTGAGCCAGATCCGGGCAACCCTGCTAGTATTGATGTAAAAATATTAAATCAATGGGTCGATGAAGGACTTGTAGAATGGTGGGGCTGGCAGGCAGATATGCGAGCCGCCTTCGCCGCCTGTCATGTAGTCACCTTACCCAGTTTCGGCGAAGGAATCCCCACCGTACTTCTTGAAGCCGCCGCATGTGGACGTCCCATCGTAACCACAGATGTTCCCGGCTGTCGGGATGTAGTGCAGGATGGAGTCAATGGTTTGATTGTGCCGCCTAGGGATTCGCAGGCATTGGCAGCTGCATTGCTAACTTTATTGGGGAATGAATCATTGCGCAGCCAAATGGGGCGGGCGGGCCGCCAGTTAATTGTAGAACGCTTTAGCAATCAACATGTTCATAAAAATACGCTGACTGTATATCGTCAACTACTTCCAAAGAATAGCGATTTTTTTATTGCTTTATGCCTGCCAAAAGAAACATAACGATACAAAAACTGCCGGGTCAATTTTGGACCGGGCAGTTTTTGTATCGTGGATCACGCGTTTTTCCCGGGCAGAAGTTTATTGCCGGTTCCCTGCTTTGCGACTTCCACCCAGAGAGAAACAGCCAATTCATAGCCGATGACATGGTCCTGCGGTTTCATTTGCAGCCGCAGTGGACCTTTAAATGGCGCACAGCTTAATAGATGAAAAGGCGTTCCCGGTACGAGACCCAGTTCTCCGATGTAATTTAATTTTTCCATGTTATGGGTGCGCACACGGCTGATGATACAGTCTGAACCGGAAGGGGCGTCGATCAGCGGCATATCTTTTACAACAGGCATCACGCCTGCTTTTGATGGGATCGGTTCACCATGCGGGCAGCGTGTCGGGTGGCCGGTCAAATGATCCATACGCTCTTCGAGTTCCTCATTTACACCGCGTTCAAATACATCAGAAAGTTCATGAGCCGCAGCCCAATCGTATTTCATGATCTGTACCAGAAAAACTTCAGTTAATCGATGACGGCGCAAGGCAGGCATCGCGATTTTTTCACCTGCCGGTGTAAGGCGCACACCGCGATAGGGTTCATGCACCAGGTATCCGCTTTTGTTGAGGCGTTTCACCATGATCGATATCGCCTGCGCAGAGGATTCAACATGTGAACCTAAAAGCGAAAGTGAAACCTGCTCATGGTCTTCTTGCAGACGGTAAATTTCTGCGGCATAGCGTTGCATTGCGGCACTGACTGTCATGAAACTTTTTTGAACTCCAAAATCTTCAATAAGGTTGAAAACAGGTTGCAATTTGATTTATGTAAATTTTAATACAAATATCTAGATTATTGCTCTCGCAAAAATTATACTACACGGCATCGGAGGTAGATCAAGCCTGACGCTTCCATTTTTTTTACCGGAGATAAACAGCGATGAACAAAGATGAAATATCTTTTTGGATCTACTGTTTATCATAAATCTTATTAACAATGGAGAATATAAAATGTTACAAACTGAAACCACGATCGCCGCTGAAATGCTCACAACAGAGCGGATGCAAATCATCCGCGATGCCTTCAACAGTGACCGCTCACAAATGACTTTGATGCTGGCGCAAAAATTAAACATCCCTGAAGTGGAGATTATCCGTTCGCTCGAAGGCGATATCGCCCACGAACTCGATTTTGTCCGCTGGGAGGAGATCATTCGGGCATTTGAGACACTCGGTAATGTGCATGTTATAGTTTCAAACGGAGCGACAACCATCGAAGCTTTTGGTCAATTTGGCAACTTCACCAACACGGATGGTTTTCTGAATATTCGCACCAAATCGCTTGATATGCACATCCGCAGTTGGGAGCTGGCTTCAGTCTTTGCATTTAGCAAGCCCAGCCATCTTGACCGGCATGAGTCACTCAGTTTTCAGTTCTTTGACCGCCGTGGAAATGCTGCATTTAAAGTATTCCTCAACTTTGGCGGCAAAGATCCTGATTCGCAACTTATACACACCTATCGTGATTTGATCAAAAAATTCATCAAAAACCAATAAACGTATTTAGACACTCACCAATCTCTAGTAAAATTCTACTCAAATCTACATTGTGCTATTTGCTCTAAAAAGTACAATTAGCCTTCATAAGCAAGGGCGAAAAACGCCCTTGCTGTTTTTACAGCATACTGCTTTATTTTTCAGATCAAAATAATATGTCTTCTGAAATTTTACGACTTGTTTAGCAAGCAATCATTAATTTCCACCAAAGGAAACCATGCTCATCAAACGCCTGCAGCTCGGACTCATTCATGTCGCCGTGGCAATGACCCTCGTGCCGATCAACAGCACGCTCAACCGTGTCATGATCTATGATCTCAACATATCGAAAACCATCTTCACGCTTCTGGCGGTGTTTCCATATTTGTTTTCTCCCATTCAAGTCGCCATCGGTTCATTCTCAGACCGCCACCCGATCTTCGGATTTCGTCGCACGCCCTACATCCTGGCTGGATTACTGCTTTGCGTGCTTGGCCTTGTCATCTCGCCGCAGGTCGCAGTTTTAATGGATCAAAATTTTGGCCTCGGCCTTGTTGCGGGCATATTCGCATTCGGCGCATGGGGCATGGGCTATAACCTCTCCGCCGTTTCCTACCTTTCCCTTGCCTCGGAACTTTCAGGTGAAAAAGGACGCGGCAAAACAGTTGCCACCATGTTTTTTATGATGGTCATCGGATTAATTGCGACTGGCGTCAGCTTAAGCCGCATGGTGCCCACATACACACCCGAATTGTTGACCAGCGCGTTTAACACCGTCGCCGTTTCCGCCTTAATCCTTGGCCTGCTCGGCCTCATCAAGCTTGAGCCACGCTCGGGCATTTTCGCATCAAACGCCGCATCTGACACATACACCATCAAAGAAATGTCATCTGCCATCCTTGAAAATCCGGTCGCCAGAATTTTCTTCCTATATTTGCTTTTATTGCTTGCTGCCATTCTCGGGCAGGATGTGCTGCTCGAACCCTTCGGTGCCGAAGCCTTCGGTATGACGCTTGAAGCCACCTCGCGGATTGTGTCCATTAGCGGTGTGTTCACACTGATCGCATTTATTGTCGCCGCGATCCTTGAGGGACGCGCTCCAAAGAAAACAATCGCCCAGACAGGTAATCTCGGTGCGCTATTTGGGTTCCTTTTGATCATCGCCAGCGGATTGATGCGAAACTTAAACATCTTTTATATCGGCATCATGCTCCTCGGCTTTGGGACGGGCATCTCAACCGTTGCCAATCTGTCTCTGATGTTCGATCTGACCGTCCCTGGCAAGGTCGGCCTCTACATTGGCGCCTGGGGATTCTCCAATGGCATGTCCCGTTTGACAGGTCTGCTGCTTGCGGGGATTGTCGCAGATGCGGCCACAAAAATAACAGGCCGTGCCATGAGCGGCTATCTGGTCGTGTTTGGCATTGAAGCGCTGATGCTCATAATTGCTGCATTCATGCTTTATCGTATTGATGTCAACGTGTTTAGGAAACAGGTGCAGGAACCATCCTTTGTTGAAAAGATCGCGCTTACCGCGGAATCATAAGGGATGACAGATAAATGGCTTTCTCTGAGCGGTGCGGCTAAAGTGCTGGGCGTCCATCCCAGCACAGTACGTTTGTGGTCTGATAAGGGTGTGCTGCCTACACACAAAACACAAGGCGGACATCGCCGCTATAAGCAGGTTGAACTCTCTCTTTGGGCAGAATCAAACCAGATGTCGGGTGAGATCGAACCGGAACACATGATGCAGGAAGTCATCAAAACGGTGCGTATGCAAATTTCGGAGGGACGTTTGCAAGCAGAGTCATGGTATCAAAAATTGGACGAGGATGCGCGCGCGCAATATCGCATGAGTTCACGTTCCTTATTCCACGGATTGATGAACTATGTGGCAACCCACGGCGCAGATGCCGAAAGCGAAGCCTACGCCATTGGCTATGAATATGCTTCACGCGCGCATCGCTACAGCTTGAATTATGTAGATGCAGCGCAGGCCTTTCTGTTTTTTAGAAACACACTGATCGATTCGGTCATCAAAGTATATCGGGAGGCGAATGTTTCATCGGGGAAAACCGCCGAGACCTTCGGTAAAATGTATACGTTCACAGATGATATTTTGATCAGTCTTTTACAAACTTTTCAGGCTTTAAATAGCCACCGCTAAGCGCTTTACCTGAAGAGTAAAACAGTACAAATGGGGTGCATATTAATATCCTGACATTTGCCAGACATTGCTTGCGCCAAAATGTCCATCTCGTTTATACTTGCCCGTATGGCTACTCCAACTAAAATAGGTCGCTACGAAATTAAATCCGAACTCGGTCGCGGAGGTATGGCAACGGTCTACCGTGCCTATGACCCCAGCTTTGAACGTGAAGTCGCGATCAAGGTATTGCCGCGTGAAATGATGCATGATCCGCAATTCCGCTCACGTTTTGAGCGTGAAGTTAAGATGGTGGCGGGTTTGGAACATCCTTCTATTGTGCCTGTGTATGATGTGGGGGATGAAGATGGTCAGCCCTACTTTGTCATGCGTTTTATGACCGGCGGCTCTTTGGCCGGTTGGATCGAAAAAGGCAAGTTCTCAGTTCAGGATGCCGCACGTATCATAGAAAAAGTTGCGCAAGGTCTTACCTATGCTCATAAGAAAGGCATCATTCACCGCGACCTGAAACCCGATAATATTTTGTTCGATAACAATGGCGACCCATTCATCTCGGATTTTGGAATTGCCAAATTATCTGAATCATCCGGCAGCCTGACCGGCGGTGGAATTATCGGCACACCCGCTTACATGAGTCCCGAACAGGCGCAAGGCAGCGAATTGGATTCGCGTAGTGACGTCTACGGCTTGGGCGTGATCGTCTATCAAATGTTGAGCGGACAGCAGCCCTATAACGCAGATACCCCGATGGGTGTGGTGGTCAAACACATCACCGAACCTGTGCCTGAAATTCTAAAGACTCTCCCCAGCCTGCCTTCTGATGTGGATCATTTGATCAAAACGGCTCTGGCAAAAGATAAAAACAAACGCTATGCCAGCGCAGTGGAATTGGCCAAGGAATTAAACCTGATCGCTTTTGGGCACGAAGGGAACATTACCGGTTCCACCACCACCGGCTTCCGTTCAGGTGTATTCAATAAGACAACTTCTCAACCCGCAGCCGCATCACGCGGGATGACCGGGTTGATCGTTGCGGGGGTTATTTTGCTGGTGGTCGTTGCCGGATTCTTCCTTCTGCGAAATCAATTGTTTGCCACAGCGCAGCCGACAGCCACCCTTGTGCCGACTGAAATTGCAACCGAAGCTCCAACTGTAATTCCAACTGAAGCTTTAACTTCCACTGAAGTTCCAGCCACTGAAGCGGTTGTAGCATCTGCCATTCCTTTTGCGCCGGCTTGTGCAGCGGGGGGGACCATTCCTACCCCTAAAGTCAATGAGACCAATAAAGTCTGCACGAAAAAGATACCGTATACCTTTATCACCATCCCTGAGGGCGCAAAGTTTACTCCCCTTAATCCTGATATGCGTTGTTCCCTGGAATCCAGCACCCTTATTTCCTGTACGGGGAAGGAAGCCTTTTCCTATGAACTGGAAGTTTGTCTGCCGCCCGTCGTCGCCAACGCGGACTTAAACAAATGCGCCGCAGATTCCATCTTTGACTCGGCCAATCAATGCTGTGCGGTTATACCGCCGCAAGGTGCAGGTTGTACGATCTTCAAAGTGGATTTACGATCTTGTCCTTAAAGACCAGGCCGGGTGCGAAAGCGCCCGGCTTTTTTTATAAGTCGGGGTGATAAAATACCTGCATGGGAATCCTCTATTTAGTTGCCACACCGATCGGAAATCTTGAAGATATGTCACCGCGCGCGGTGCGCATTCTGCGCGAAGCAGTTCTCATCGCCGCAGAAGATACACGTCACACCGGCATCTTGCTCAAACACTTTGATATTCAATCCCCGCTCACCAGCTATTTTGAACACAACAAAATAAACAAACTGGATCGCATCCTCGAAGCCCTCATCAGCGGAGACGTGGCTCTAGTTTCGGATGCCGGAACGCCCGCGATTAATGACCCCGGCTACGAACTGGTACAAGCCGCCCTCGCATCAGGCTTCGACGTTCGGCCTGTTCCCGGTCCTTCGGCTCCCATCTCAGCCCTGACAGTCTCCGGCCTGCCTACGGACTCGTTCCTCTATCTCGGTTACCTTCCGCACAAAGCCAGTGACCGCCGCGCCCGGCTGACAGAAATTTCCCAACAGCCATACACCCTTATCTTTCTTGAATCTCCTCATCGTGTCGTGGATGCACTCGATGACATTCTCTCCACCCTCTGCAACCGCCGCATTTGCGTTGCCCGCGAAATGACAAAAATGTACGAAGAATTCTGGCGCGGATCAACCAGCGGCGCCCTCGATTATTTCAAATCAAAAGAACCACGCGGCGAGTTTACACTGGTGATCGAAGGAAAGATGAAAGAAGAAAGAAGCCTGTGGACGGAAGACGAATTGCTGAAAGCGATCAAGTCCGAACTGAACTCCGGCAAATCAGCAAAAGAGATTTCATCTGAATTGGCCGAACAAAGCGGCTGGAATAAAAAAGAAGTGTACGCGTTGATTAATCAAAATAAATAACCGAAGTTGCATCATGAAAGTTTTTACCGCAGAGGCGCAGAGGGCACAGAGAAAAAGCCATTAAAACTCAGCGAGCTAGGCGCCTCTGCGGTTCAAAAATCTTTTCAAGGCCTTTGTTCTAAGGGTAGCAAGTTGAGTTAAATAGGATTTATGCAAAATACTTTTTCCGTTTTTACAATCTCTGTTTACATTGTGCCCGTATGGGTATCTCCGTTCATCATGGTGAATCTTAAGCAAATCAAAACAAATAAGGAGCAATAGTCATGGCTACTGAACCCAAGAAACCCGAAGAAAAAAAAGACGAAAAGAAAGAAGAGAAGCCCGCACCAAAAGACAACATTGTCATCACCAAACATTCCATCAAAATTGGCGGCAAGGAAATTAAATACACCGTCACCACTGGAACAATGGTGATGAAGGAAGAAGTCAACGACAAGGAAAAAGATGCCGAGGTTGAAAAACCGCGCGCGCAGATCTTCTTCACCGCCTACACCAAAGACGGCGTGAAGGATAAATCCAAACGCGCCATCACCTTCTCCTTCAACGGCGGACCCGGCTCCTCGTCCGTTTGGCTGCACATGGGCGTGCTTGGTCCGCGCCGCGTGGTGCTCACCGACGAAGGCGAAATGCCCCCGCCGCCCTTCAAATTGACCGACAATCAATACTCCATTCTCGATGACACCGATCTCGTTTTTATCGACCCGATGAGCACCGGCTTCAGTCGCCCCGTGGACGGTGAGAAATCTGCCGAGTGGCACACCTTCACAAAAGATATCGCATCAGTCGGTGACTTTATCCGCTTGTACACCACACGTTACAACCGTTGGCTTTCACCGAAATTCCTCGCGGGCGAATCCTATGGCACCACACGCGCCGCGGGTCTCTCCGGCTATTTGCAGAATCGTCACGGCATGTTGTTGAACGGACTGATCCTCATCTCTGCCGTTCTCGATTTCACTACCATCGATTTCAATCTTAACAACGACCTGCCCTATATTCTCTTCCTTCCCGCCTACACCGCCACCGCCTGGTATCACGGAAAATTAAACTTCAAAGCGCCGCTGCAAACTGTGCTTAAAGAAGCCGAAGAATTTGCAAAAGGCGAATACGCAACTGCTCTGCTCAAAGGCGCATCTCTTGCGCCCGAAGACCGCGCCAGTGTTGTGGAAAAACTTTCGCGCTACACCGGCATCTCACAGGAATTTATTCAACGCTCCGATCTGCGCATCCTCGATCAACATTATTTCAAGGAACTTCTGCGCGAGCGTGGAAAAACCGTCGGGCGTTTGGACAGCCGTTACACCGGCATTGACCGGCTCGGCGTCACCGCTACTCCTGAGTATGATCCGCTATTTGCACAAGTCAGCGGCCCGTATACTGCCGCCTTCAACGATTACATCCGCACTGAATTGAAATTTGAAGTTGACACGCCCTATGAAATTCTCAGTGAGAAAGTTTGGATGCAATGGTCTTACAGTTATTTCCAAAATCAATATCTGAATGTCGCTGAAACTTTGCGAAGCTCGATGACCTTCAATAAATATCTCAAGGTCTTTGTCGCCAATGGCTACTACGATCTCGGCACGCCCTACTCCGCCACCGAATACACCGTTGACCATCTCGGCCTCGATGCATCCCTGCGCAAAAATATCAGCATGGAATATTACGAAGCCGGCCACATGATGTACGTCCACATGCCTTCACTCAAGGCCA
>JADKBB010000025.1 GCA_016715195.1 Candidatus Villigracilis proximus | reverse complement strand
GGCAATTCAGGATTGTCATGGACTAAATCCAAGACTTCTTTCCAGGTGAAATCATCGCGACCATCGAAGCGGGCATAGACCTGACGCATGAATTCGAGATCTTCAGGAGTATCCACTGTCCAGCGGTAATCGCCAAAATCGGTGGTGTGATGGAGCAGGGCAATGTTAAATCCGCGTGGGGAAAGGCCAGTTTGCAGTTGACGGTTTTCAGTTGTCAGTTGCACGCCTTCGTAAAAATATGGCATGGCATGTTCACGGTGCTGCGGTTCTTTCGCTTCCTTCCACGCTTTCTTTAATACTTTAAAAGTGCAGGCTTCCACATCCAATCCAATGGGATAAGTTCTCGTCCACGGTGGAGGCAGGCGGTTGCAGGCGAAGTCATACTCATCTTCAAGCAACGCATTGACCACATCATCGATCAACAGCGGATCAATCACCGGGCAATCCGCGGTGATGCGCACGACCACATCCGCTTTTGCTTTCAGTGCGGTTTGATAATAACGATCAAGCACATCGAACTGACTGCCGCGGGTGAAGGGAATGCCGCTAAAGTCGCAGTATTCAGCTACCGGGTCGTCTGATGCGTCTGTCGTCGTGGCGAAGATCACTTCGTCAAGAGTCGCCGCACGCAGGGTGCGGGTATAAACGCGAGTCAACATCGGCTGACCGGCGATATCTGCCAGAATTTTTCCCGGCAAACGAGAGGAGGACATGCGTCCTTGAATGATGGCTACGATTTTTGGTTTCATAATTGTTGTTGGCGATAGACCATTGACCGCAGACGATGGTCTATCGTCTGTGTCTCCATCGTCAAGATCTGTGCCTCAGATGGAATCGGCAAGGGAGTAACAAATCCCTTCGCGCGGAATTTTTCGATGTAGTCGCGGACCATCCAATAATCAAGGCCAACCTGTTCGGCGATCTCAAAGACAGAAAGCTCGCCTTCAAAGCGCATCATGATCTTTTCGATGGCACGGTTGAGCGCCCAATTCTCACGCCAGTCCACCCACAGACCGTTGCCGCTTAAGAAGACCGGTCCACGGAAGGTGCGCTTGGGGATGTAATTGGTGGCATACATGCGAATGACCTGCTCCGCAGTTTCAGCGGCGCCGACCAGCATGTCTTCGTGAATGATATCGAGATTGTCATCGGTGGTGTGATACTCGTCATACGGCCAGCGGTTGATCGAGATACACGGCACGTTGACTCCCGGCCCGTTGATGACGCGCTCATCATTGGCAGGAGCGGCCGCAAATTCACGTTCATCGTGCGCGATATTTTTTACAACGGAATGTGTGATGCGATCCAATAAATGATCGTTCTGACGCGAGTGGTGCCAGGCGATCTTGTTCTTGTTGCCGGTCATCTCCATGAAAATTCCGCCGCGCAGATTTTGGATCAGGTGCTCATTGTGCGAAAGATAAACGATCGTGCCGATGGTCTCAGGCCCAAACCAAAAGCGGACACTCATGGAGCCAGCCGGAAGCGGCTTCTCAGCCAGTCTGCGGGCCAGCTCGATCGTGCTGACCACGCCCGCGCCATCGTCATTGGCCTGCGCCGGGTGACAGGTATGCGCCTGCACGATGATCTCCCCTGCTGAGGCATTCGCTCCGCCTTCGGGGTGGATGACGGCGGTCGCCATTTTGAATCCCTGCTTCGGGTCGGTGATGAATTCAGATTTAATGACCGCGCGATATTTTTTATCACGTGGAAGTTTATCGAAGACATTCTTCGGCAGGCAGAAACCCCAATCGCGGTCGTAATATTTGAATACCCACGGAATGGTATGCGGACGTTTCTCGTTGAAATACAAATGCGGCTGAAGTTCTTCGAACGAAAGCGTTTTATCAACGGGCAACGAATATGAAACAAGATGAAGCGGATTATTTTTAAAGTCCACTACACGCTCGCCGCCTTCAATTTCAAGGTACGCTTCATGCACCACATAACGCTCGGGCACCTGCCACGTCCACGCTTTTTCGAGCGGAGTGTAGGTCTCGATGGTGTAGCTGGATGAATCGGGCATGTACGAGCCGACGATTTCCAATGTTTTGTCATGGTCATCAGAGGCAAGGGTTCTGTGAAGCGGGAAGAATTCAGCAAGAATGGATTTCAGGGATGTGTATGATTTCATGAAAAACTCCAGTTACTACATGTTGTAGGTTATCGTATTGTAATTCCTTTCAAGGCGGTGGCAACTTTTGCATCATAGCCAAGCGCGTCCAGAGACAAAACCTTCTATGGTTGCAAAAGCAAGCGCAGCCATCGGCGCGCGCTCTTCATCTTTTTCCACTATCAAAACCGAAGTAATCCAATCGTAAAAACTATCGCAGATTTGTCTGGCGATCAAACGATAGGTCTCGCTCGCCGTGGACGGCCCGTTCCAGCCAGAGCCGCAGTAGGACGGATCCAGGTCTTTATCATGCCTGCAAGGTAGGGCAGAAGCCTGAAAGGGCATTTGATCTACGGTCTCTCCAACATATCTTAGCTGTCGCCACCAAATTAAGAGCGGCGCTCATCAATTCTTCCTTGTCTGAAAAATAATGCAGGAGCATACGGTCGCTTGTGCCAATTGCCGCCGCTAATTGGCGCAGGCTGGAATCTTTCATCCCAGACGCAAGCAGGTAGTCGGCAATTTCGTTTAGGATAAGTTGTCTTTTTATTTCTGTTTTTTCCATAATCCAATGTCCTTGACATTTATTGTAGCGCCTATTACAATAAATGTGTAGCAGTTGCTACAATAAAATCATACGGAGTTCATCATGCGAAGAATCGTACTAATTGTTACCTTGATTGCTTTTTTAGTGCTGACCACACTAGCAGTATTGCAACATGGCTATGCGGGCATTTTTATGCAGCAATTCCAAAGTTTTGGCGGCGCACAGGTGTTGGTAGACTTGGTCATTGCACTCACCCTGTTTCTGATTTGGATGTGGAATGACGCCAAAGCCGCAGGACGCAATCCATTGCCCTGGGTTTTCCTTACGCTTGCACTTGGTTCAATCGGAGCCTTGATTTACCTGCTTGTTTATAAAAGCGCTCGCGAATAGATTCGTCTTTTCTACAAACAAGGCCGATGACAATTACCCCGGCAAGCGTCCTTGAAGTTATTTCAAGGGCGCTTGTTCGTTTCTACCAATTTAATATTTCGGTTCTTCAATATAGTGCAACTTCTCAGGATGTTCACGCACGATGACAGACATGTTATCAAAGAATTCATTGGCGGTCATGTAATGCACTGTCGCACCGCCCACCGGAATTTCTTTAATCACACCCGCGTGAAGCAGGTCATTCATACCCGGCACAATATAGGTCTTCACACGGTCATTGTTGCGCACGAACATCGAATACTTTTTGATCTGCGGCACACGGTCATAGCCCATGTAAATGCCGCCAAATTCTTTTACGCGGCGATAATCACAGCCCGCGTTATATTCAATGTAATGATGCATCGAAAACGTATTATTAAAATCAAGACCAATGCTGATCAAGGTCGCATTTAATTTATGAAACAACGCGAATGATGAATTCGGGCCGTAGGCTTCCACATCTTCGGTCTTGGAAAATTCGTCAGCGCGTTTGCCCAAAACGGAGAAACTGTAGATCGGATGCGGAGTCCGCTTTGCGTTAGGTCTGAGGCGCGCCTGCTCGGTGATCATCCCCATCTTCGAGGGCGTCTCCATCACGTCAAAATAATGCGTCTCCGTCCACGATTGAAAATTGAACGCAGGGAACAGCACCGTGCCGTCCTTGCCCGCCAACTCCTGCATCACATCGATCACCGTATCCACGCCGCCTTCCACGCCGCCCAGCGATTTATATGAAGTATGCACAACGATCGTATCGCTTTCGATTTTTATTTTTCCAAAACCAGCCAGCAGATCTTTTTTATTGAGCATTTTTTCCTCCGAGACTTCGATAGACATTCATCAACGCTTCAGCATTCTTTTTCCAGTCCGCACGCATCTCAGCGGACCTGCGGCCTGCCCGGCCGTACTCTGGCAGTTTCTCCCTTTGAGAGATCGCCGCCAGTATTTTTTCAGCGAGGTCATTCGCGTCGCCATCTTTAAACAACCAGCCGTTCTCATCATCCACAACCCATTCCTTATTGGCGGGGATATCTGAAACAAGGCACGGTAAACCGCAAGCCAGCGCCTCCATCAATGATACAGACGAACCATCGACATGCGAAGGCGAGATATATAGATCAGCCATATGATACCAGCGCGGCAAGTCGGTTTGCGAAACCTGCCCGCCAAATGTGACACGATCCAGCACGCCGCCGCTCTGCAATATCTGACGAATTTTTCCACCCTGTGATCCGCCGTTTAGCAGAATCAAATTTACATTTTCATTTTGCTGCGCCACCTTAACAAATGCGCGCGCAAGCACATCAATACCATAACGGGTTTCCCAGGAGCGGTTGCAGAAGAGCGTAACCGCGGACGATGGACGATTGACCATGGTCGGAGAAAAATGTTCAAGGTCAACGCCCCAGGGGAAGACGATCGTTTTTTCGGGATTCATGCCATAGGCCACGGCTTTGTCTTTTGTCACATTTGCATCGCTGGTAAAAAACGTGGAGCGTTTCAACGTGTAGCGTGTGACCCACTCCCACCACTTGTTGCGATGCACATCGTCCATTAAATCAAAGCCCCACGAAATGGTGAGGATGGGACGAAATCCGCTGAGTATCGCGATGAATGCGCAAGTTTGAATCGGGCCGGCGTGGATGAGATCGGGTTTGATTTCTTTGGTCAAACGCCGAAAGTCAAAGGTCAGCTTTGCGAGATTGCCCCAGCGGAAGGGTTCACGTCCGCCCTTCCAGATGACTTGATGCACATTTTCAGGAACCGAACGATCTTCCACTGTCCGCGTGTTGCCTTCCAACTGCACAAAGAACACTTCATGCCCGCCATCTGAAATGGATTTAAGAAATCGATAATCGTGTGTGGAATAACCGAGGGAAAAATAGATAATTTTCATAAAAATTTTAAACACGAAGGGCACAAAGGTCACGAAGGATTCTTCGTGGTGAACTTAAAACTTTGTGTACTTCGTGTCCTTTGTGTTTAAGAAATTAAGCGCCCAGATCCGTCCAGCGCAGTTCTTTGCCGAGCGGCATATCTGTCAGCGCTTTGGTGCCGATCACGTTTTGGATCTGGTCGGGTTTGATCGCGCCGGGTGTGGCGGGACGCAGCACATCGATCATGTCACGGGTGAAAGTTTCACCGGCCTTGATCTCACGCGCAGCCCGCAGACAGCGGCGCTGAACGATCTGTGTTTCCTGTTCATTCTCTGCAATGAATTTATCTGAACTGCCCAACGAGCGTTCAAGCAGACGAGTCTCTTCGACCATCTTGGCCCAGTTTTCAGGATTCATCGCAAATTTATGATCTGGTCCTTCACGGTCATTGCTGTCTGTGAAGTGACGTTCGATCACGCGCGCACCCAAAGTCACCGCGCCGAGGACGGGCGCAACTGAATGGGTGTGATCGGAGAGTCCCAGAATAACATCAGGGAACATCGTCGCAAAAGTTTTTAATACGTTCAAATGCAAATGGTCATAATTATTGGGGCTGGCCGTGTAATTGGTATTGCATTGCATCAAGACCAGTTGCTTATTAATTTTCAAAATGGCATGAACAGCTTTTTGCACTTCGCCAATATTGGCCGCGCCTGTGGCAATAAAGAAGGGTTTGCCTTTGCCAGCCATTCTTTCGAGAGCTTCGATCCAGTCAATTTCACCGGAGCCGGCTTTGTATACTTCCACATATTGATCGAGAAAATCTATCGCTTCGAAATCATAGGGTGAGGAAAAATAGTCAATGCCGACTTCGTTACATTCCTCCACCAGAGTCATCGACCAGTCAAAAGGAATGGACGCGCCTTTGTACACTTCAAAAACAGATTTCTTCCATGAAGCCTGATGACTCACCTGTCCGCCGTTCATGGATTTGAAACCGTAATCCGAGACGATCTTCGGCGCGTCAAAATTCTGGAACTTGGCCGCATCCGCGCCGGCTTCTTTCGCGAGGCGGATTAGTTGCTTGGCACGCTCCATGTCACCATCGTGATTGGCGGCGATATCGGCAATGAAGTAAGTGGGGTGATTTAATCCAATTGTGTGTTTTCCGAATTTAATTTCCATAAATTCTCCAATTCTGTGGATATTGAAGCCTGTGGGTAAGTGTGGCAAAACCTGTGGATAACTGAATTTTGCCTGTGGATAACTAGGATTTTGTGAAGAGTGGAGGCGGGAAAACCCCGCCCTTAAAGTGCATAACTACGGATTTTCTGTGGGTAATCCTGTTGATATTGGGTGAAAAACTCGTCCAAACCTGTGGAGAACTCGGGGAGAGATTCGCCCAAAGCTGTGGATAACTTGTGGGTAGAAAGCCATAAGTTGTGGGAACGCCGTGCCGTGAGGTTGGAAGAGAGAATGGACTTCGGTGAAATCTCGCTTTCCTTCAGGCTAAACCTACGCGCAATCTCAACCCCAAACTGATACTTGCTCATCGCCTGCGGACCGACCACATGGTACAGTCCGCTGAGATTCTTTTGCAGCATTTTTATCAGAGTGCGAGCCGTGTCATTCACCAGCATTGGGCAAAATCTAACATCTGTAAATCCGCTCATGCTTTTGTTATTAGTCAGGTTATGGTGGAAGAATTCGGCGAGGCTTCTTCTACCGCTTAAGCTCCAGCCATAAAAGTTGACACGTGCCACGATCGCATTTGCGTCTTCTGCAAACACGGCCTGCTCCCCATCAAACTTTGTTTGCGAATAAACACCCAATGGATTGGGCGTATCTTCTTCAGTATAGAAGCCGTCTTTCTCGCCATCGAAAACTGCATCGGTGGAGATGTGAACGAAGGAGATGCCGCGTGCTTTGCAAGCCTTTGCCATTTGCGCGGGCAGGTCAATGTTGAGGCGGCGGGAAAGGTCTGGGTTGTTCTCGCAGGCTTCCAGGTCCGCTAGAGCCGCGCAGTTGATCAGCCATTCGGGCTGGGCAGAGTCGAGGGCTGAGTCTAATGTGCCAGTGTTTAATAAATCCCCATTCAAAACTTTAAATGGCGCGTTGACCAGTTTGCCGCGATCCACTGCGGTGATGTCGTGTGTATTCATTGTTTCCTGCGCGAGGTTAAGGCCGAGCAGTCCACTGGCACCGGTGATGAGAATACGCGCCATATTTTTATCCCTCGAGTTTGCCTTGTGTAAATAATTGTTCGAACGGCGCAATAAATTTTTTGATGCCTTCGATATCAAGCCATTCTGAATTATTGTCGCTGGAATAAGAATAACCTTCAGCAAGAGGTTTGCCTTTGGTCTGCCACGAATAACCAAACCAGGTGGCTTCGGCAGGCTGCACAACGAACATCGTATCAAGTTCAATGGTGTGACGCGCTTCATCTTCAGAGATCAGCATCTCATGCAATTTCTCGCCGGGGCGAATACCGATGATATTAATTTCAGCATTCGGCGCGATAGCCTTCGCAAGGTCAACAACTTTTGTGCTGGGGATCTTGGGGACAAAAACTTCGCCGCCTTCCATTTGTTCAATGCAGGTGATGACGAAGCGCACGCCCTGATCGAGCGAAAGCCAGAAGCGGGTCATGCGGTCATCGGTGACGGTGATCTTGCCGCCCGCGCGTTGATTGAGGAAGAGCGGAACAATTGAGCCGCGTGAGCCGACGACGTTCCCGTATCTTACGCACGAGAATCTGGTCGCTGCTCCCCCGGCATATGCGTTGCTTTGAATCGTTAACTTCTCTCCGGCCAGTTTCGTGGCCCCGTATAAATTCGCCGGGCTGACAGCTTTATCGGTGCTGACCATCAATACTTTTTTGACGCCCGCATCAAGTGCAGCTTCAACCACATTGGCCGTGCCCATGATGTTGGTCTTGATCGCTTCCATTGGGTTGTATTCGCAGGCAGGAACCTGTTTCAAGGCCGCCGCATGGACAACAATATCCACGCCGTGTAATGCACGCACCAGACGTTCACGGTCGCGAATATCGCCGATGAAGTAACGCAGGTTTTCCTGGTTATATCCACCGACCTGCATTTCGTGCTGTTTCAATTCATCACGGCTAAAGACGATGACCTTCTTTGGCTGTTTTTCTTCAAGCAAAATCTTGATGAATTTCTTGCCGAAGGAGCCGGTGCCGCCTGTGACTAATACAACTTGATCTTTCCAATTCATAATAATTTCTCCTATTTCAAGGCTTCAAACAAGCCAGAGTCTTTTGTGATGAATATCTTTCCATCTTTTTCAAGGGCTGCGGTAAATTCTTTTTTCAGCTCGTCAAGTTTTTCTTCAGACAGATCTGTTGCACTGATCGAAGAGCGGATGTATGCAATGAGCGGGTCCATTTCGGTCACTTGCAGGTTATCCATGTATTGTGATTTCCTGACCTGTGAAAATACACTCTGCAATTGTTCCTGTCCATTTTCAAGTGTGAACGGATTGGAAAACATGCCCGGACGTTCGTTGATGTTTACATGATTCAGGAAGCGATACATTTCCTGCATGTGCGTCCCGCCCACGGTTGTTGCAATCAGGCGGCCATCATCTTTCAGCACGCGTTTGATCTCGGTCAATGCTTTTTCACGGTCAGGGACATGATACAGCATGTGATTGGCGATGACCATATCAAATGTTTTATCGTCATACGGAATGGATTGCGCATCCATTTGCTCGAACTTGAAGCCACGTCCCAGCGGAACAAGATTCCGCCACGCGGCATCCAGCATCCCGTCGGAAAGATCGGTGAGGGTGATTGCCCAGTCAGCGGGGATTCGGTTTGCACAATCCTTCCACATTTCAGCTGAGCCGCATCCCAATTCCAAAATTTTTGATTCGGCAGGCGATTTAGCAAGCGTGTCAAAGACCCAGTTGAACCAGCCCTGCGGATTGGTGCTAAAGCGCTGATGAATTGCAATGCGTGCATCCAGATTGGATGCATCTTTATACTGGTCCTGCGTGAGATATTTTTGATCTGTAAATCTTTGCATGTTATTTTTTGATAACGATCAACGGATACTGTCCGTTCTCGGCGAAGAATTTCGGAAAAACACCTTCGAGCCAGAAGACAAATTTTAGGAAAGCACGTCCGCCAAAGGGACGAACGAACCAGCGCAGGATACGTGTGCTGACACTGCGCCAGGGTTTGATCTCAATTTTCATCTTTGAACCGATCTCACGCTTGAGCCATTCGGGCGTCATCTTGCGGACAAATGTTCCTGTGGCATCTTCTTCATTCAGCCACTCTTTTTTCTTTTTGGTGGAACGACCTGACAACTTGCGCATCAGACCGATCAACGGTTCGGCGATGCGGCTTAAGAAAGGATCATGCCACCCGTTGACAATGGCCGCAGTCCGGCCGGTTACAAGTACGCGGTGAATTTCCGCATACGCACGCGGATGTTCGGGCAAAGCCAGATGATGAATGGCGTGCATGGAAACTGCGCCATCAAAAGATTCTTGCTTGAAAGGAAGATTCGCAAGATCACCCACTACGAACAAGCCGTGGTCACCGATCCGCTCGCGGGCTTCACGCAAGGCCTGAATGGAAATATCCAGACAGACGCGTTTCTGGTATCCCTGTGAATAGACTTTGTATTCCTCATACTGCACGGGACCGGAACCCGCATCCAAAATAAATTTGCCGGTGGGGATCAGTCCATTCATGACACGTAAGCGTGTCTTGTGGATATATTCGCGCGAAACGGGACGCAGATCTTCGTAACGGGCGTTTTGATACAGCCCGTCCTCTTCCTGCTGCCAGCCGATCTCATCATAAAATTCGCGTACTTTTTGTTTGGTTTCGTTGGTCATTTTTTATTCCGTAGGGCGGCTCTTGTCCTGGACGGCAAGGGGGTCGTCACTACATTGTCATTTCCACGTAAAGGGTTCATTCACCAGAAAATCAAAGGTGTCTTTAAATTGTGCCAGACCTTCTTCGCTTAATACTTTTTCCAAAGGCCAGACTTCAAGGTCATCCCAGAAATTCATCAAACGCCACGGGAACGGGCGCGGATATTCAAAGAAGAAGCGATAGGCGTAGTTCCAGGCAAATTCAGTTTGCTTTTCATTCAATTGATGAGCGGGGATATCAGCCAGCACTTTTTCGAGAGTGGCGTAATATTCTTCCCATGTATTTGGGTCGAGAGTAATGCCGCGCCCGCGATAATGCGTTTGTCCGCACGAGATGACGGGACGTCCGTTCATCGCAGTTTCGAGTCCGACGGTAGTGGTATAGGCCAAACCAACATCGGCAATTTCGATCAAGTCGTAGGTGTTGATCTTGTCCAATGCGCCGATAACATGAATATGATCGGGGAGTTCTGGCAATGCTTCGCGCACAACCGTCCCCATCGACTTGGCTTGCGGCACAAGTTTTTCGCCGGGGTGAACACGAATCACCATTTGTACATCAGTCCGTTTTGCGAAGTATTGAACGGTCTTTGTGATCCATTCGGTCATTGAGGCAGCGAAGATGTCACGGCCTAGAGTCAAGCTGTCACCCAGCACATTCGCGGCGAGCATCACCACAGGACGATCATCCAGATTAAGCAGTTTGCGGGTTTCCTGTGCGCCTTGCGAAGAGACATATTGCCAGAGTCGTTTTGATTTACCCCAGACACGCGCGCCGCGACGGGCATTTTCCAGGTCTGCGACACGCTCGAACATTTCATCGGTCATCGGTAAATGACAACGCGCATCAACAATGTAATCTGTATCCTGCTTCATAATGGACGAATTTTGCGCGAGCCAGATCTGTTCGCGCTGATCGTTGAATTCATACGTTACCGCGTCAATGCCAAGATAACGCGCCACGCGGAAGACAATTCCCATTTCGAGAATTAATCCATTCGGGATCAAAACCACATCCGGCTTGTTGATCTGCATCCACTTGATGGCGGCTTTGGCGGCAAAGGTATTGCGCTCAATGCGCAGATCATACAGCGCGCGGTCGCCCGCATCGTTCATGTCCACTTCTTCGCGCATCAGGGTATATTGCACATCCCAAAGGGAAATCTCTTTAATGTCCGCTTGAATTTGTTCCGGCAATTCTTTTTGAGCTACCGCAGCGGGGGTGCGTGAGAAGGAAGAGATGCCAAAACGTGTTCCACCAAAGGGGACAAACTTGCAAGTGCATCATGTGTATGAAGCACGCGCTGTCTCTGTGTAAAGTTATCTTGTTGCTTATGCCACTCAGAATAGGGCAGCGTCAACAAAGTAACTTTATGTCCCAAGCCCGCGAGCGCCAGCCCAAGATAGGCAGATTGTTCGATCCAATAATGAAGCGTAGCAAAGAATAAAACTTTTTTTCCGGGCGTTGCATTTTTTACAAACGGTTCAACAACCGCACGAGCCGCAGGCAAGGATTTTTGCAAACGATCCAAATTAAAATGATCTTTGCGCGGACGATTCTTCGACCGGAGCATCCAATCGATTTCGGCAGTGAAAGGCAGGTCGCCCAAAATATTTTTGAGGTTTTTTTTTGCACATGGTTTTACATTGGTAATTGGAGATTGATAATTGGTAATGCCTATTACTAATCTCCAATCTTTTCAATCGCCCAATTCAAACGCGGGCGGACAGGTCCAACACGCGGCTCGGCCCAATGCATACCGGGCGCGCCGGTAATATCCACATTGAAGGCGATCGCGTTTTCATCCATAAAATAACGGCGCACGCCAAACGAACTCGCGTTGACGCCAATGGTATAGCGGCCTTCGTTGAAAATATCAGCGGGAATTTCTGCGCGGCTGATGTAACGACCTGATTTACGCGAATCAAATTTTTCAAAAAGTTCCGGCGCATCGGTATCGAACGAAGTAAATACATATTCGCCGCGAATGGTACTGAGATACATCCCAACCCGCAGCCCTGTGACGGGCGCATCGAGTTGATATTCAAATTCAACGGTGACGGATTCCATCGAGCGGACTGTATCGACTGCTTCCCCGCTTCGATTCTTAATCCGCAAGCTGATCGGCCTAAATGGAGCACTCGCCGCCGGGACATCTTCCATACTCCCAGATCCGCTCCCCGGCCTGCGCCTGACCTGATGAAAGATAAAAATCAACGGCTTCTTGCGTAGGTCCACGCATGAGCATTTGACCCTTATTCAAAACGATCGCTTCCTGAGTCAATCGCAAAATGGCAGACATGTTATGGCTGACGAACAAAACCGTGCGTCCCTGCTGTGCCACATCACCCATTTTGCCGAGACACTTCTTCTGGAATTCGGCATCACCCACCGCGAGCACTTCGTCCACAACGAGGATCTCAGGCTCAAGATGTGCAGCGACTGCAAACGCCAAACGCAAATACATGCCCGAAGAATAACGCTTGACGGGAGTATCAATATATTGTGTGACTTCAGAGAAATCAACGATCTCATCGAATTTCGAATCGATCTCAGCACGCCGCATTCCTAAAATGGCGCCGTTCATATAGATATTTTCACGGCCAGTGAGTTCGGGATGAAAGCCGGTGCCCACTTCGAGCAGCGACCCAACACGTCCGCGGACAGAGACTGTGCCAACTGTGGGTTCGGTAACGCGCGAGAGAATCTTAAGCAATGTGCTTTTCCCTGCGCCGTTACGTCCTACAATGCCAAGGACTTTGCCTTCTTCGAGGTCAAAGGAAACATCCTTCAAAGCCCAGACATAATTCTGATTCTGTCTGCGGTCAGATTTTCCGATCATCGCCTTTGCGATTCGCACAGGCGCGTAAACGGTATCCATGATCACATCACGCAGCATGTTATAGCGGAATTTCGATTCCGCCGCGCCGATCTTGTATTGTTTGCCGATGTTTTTTACTGAAATCGCCGTTGTCATTTATATCGTATCCGCAAAGGTCTTTTCCATGCTTCTAAAATAGAAAAGGCCCGAAACTAAAATCAAAATTGAAATCGTGGCAGAGACAAACAAAGTTACATCCGGGCCATTGCCTGAACCGAGCAGTGCCCAGCGGAATCCATTCACCACGCCGGCCATCGGATTTAAGAAATAGAGAATCTGCCATTTGGCCGAAATGACCGAGGAAGAATATGCCACAGGTGTGGCAAACAGCCAAAACTGAGTCAGAAACGGGAGGGCCTGATTTACGTCACGATATTGCACGTTGATCGCTGAAAGCCAAAGCGCCACACCGAGCGCAGTAATGATCGCCAACAACAGGAACAGAGGCAGAGTCCAGAGCACATTCCAGGCGGGGGTCACTTTGTAGTAAAACATCAAAATGATCAGGATCACGAAGGCGATCGCGAAATCAACCAATCCGGCAAAGACCGAAGACATCGGCAGAATCAAGCGCGGAAAGTAGATCTTGGTCACCATGTTGTTATGCGCCACCAGCGAACGGCTGCCTTGATTGAGCGCCGTGACAAAAAGTCCCCATGGCAGCAAGGCGGTGAATGCAAATACAGGATAAGGAATCCCATCTGTCGGGAGCTTTGCCACTCCGCCAAACAAAAAGGAAAAAATAAGCATGGTCATTACAGGCTGAATGACAGCCCAGGCCATGCCCAAAAGAGTTTGCTTATATTTCACTTTTACATCACGCCAAACCATGAAGAAGATCAGTTCACGGTAAATCCACAGGTCGCGCAGATTTAATGCGGCAAGGCCTTTAGACGGCTTGATATAAATAGTAGTCGGTTCGTGTGCGGGGACTTTGGAAAGTTGTGTCATTTTTTACTCTGTCAAAAGTCGAAGGTCAAAGGTCATTAACCAGACCTTTGACTTTTGACGTTCAATCTATTTTATTTTGTCTCGGTTGGCTTTAAACCATTCAATCGTTCTACGCATGCCTTCTTCAAAGGAAATCTGTGCGCTCCAGCCAAATAATTCCTTTGCGCGCGAAACATCGAGTCCGCGGCGGGGTTGGCCGTTGGGTTTGTCGGTTTGCCAGGCGAGTTTGCCCTGAAAACCGGTCAGTTTTACGATCATCTCGCTCAAATCCTTGATCGAAATCTCATAGCCCGAACCAATGTTAACCGGCTGATCGCCATTATAGATCTCAGCAGCAGACACAATTCCATCGGCGGCATCTTCCACATACAGGAATTCACGGGTCGGAGAACCATCACCCCAGATCTGCAATTCCTTATCGCCGCGCTCATTGGCTTCGATCGCCTTGCGAATCAAAGCGGGAATTACATGCGAAGTTTCCAGATTGAAATTATCGCGCGGACCATATAAATTCACAGGCAAAAGATAAATAGCATTGAAGCCATACTGTTGGCGATAGGTTTGTGCCTGCACAAGCATCATCTTCTTGGCAAGGCCGTAGGGCGCATTTGTTTCTTCCGGGTAACCGATCCACAGATCATCTTCCTTGAAAGGCACAGGCGTAAACTTGGGATAAGCACAGACCGTACCTGTGGCAACAAATTTACCCACGCCGCGTTTGTAGGCATGATGCATTAATTCCACCCCCATGATCATATTGTCGTAGAAAAATTCTGCAGGATGGTCGCGGTTTGCACCGATACCGCCCACGTTGCCGCGAGATGAATCCGATCACATTCTTTGGGTCAACGCCTTTGAGCGCATCATCGTACACGTTCAATTGCACCGCGATCGGTCAGGTCATAATCTTTTTGCGCGGAATAAAAATATCGACCGCGCCGCGCTTCTTTAAATTTTCAACAACGAATGAGCCGAGGAAACCACCGCCGCCCGTGATGAGAACACGTTTATTTTGCCAAAAATTTTCTGCCATGGTATTTCTCCTTTAGATTTAGACTGGACTTTGAAAGTCTCTTGAAATTAAATTATTGAACAATAAACTGCGCGTTGCGGTAACGGTCATCTGTTGGGTTGCGGATCAAGCCGGATTTCAGCGCAAACAAAACTTCACGCACGCCATCATCCACATTCAATGTGGTATCAAAGCCAAGTACGCGTTTGATCTTTTCAAATGAAACCGTGATATCACGCATGTCGCCGCCAAAAGACATATCCTTATATTCCACAATTGTTTCTGGCATACGCTTAAGCACCAAGCCTACAATATCGTTTTTGGAATAATTTCCGTTTTCAGTACCCAGGTTAAAAACCTGTCCGCGCACAATATCTTTATCGGCTTCGATGCCCATCATCACGCCGCGCACCACATCGCGGATGTGAACGAACGAGCGCGAATATCCGCGCTGATAAATGATGAGCGCTCTCTTCGTGAATGCTTCCAGTACAAATTGATTGACGATCAAGTCAAAGCGTGTGCGCGGAGAAATTCCATATAAAGTTGCAAAGCGGAACAACAAAGGCGCAGTCACGGTATCTTTTTGCGCAAGCAAAAATTCCTCGCTGGCGATCTTTGTCTCTGCATATAATGATTGCGGATTTAAAGGGGATTCTTCGGTGACCGGCTTGCCGTCTTCAGATAAACCATAGTTGCTGTAGGTGGATGCGAACACGATTCTTTCCACGCCCAAATCTGCAGACTGACCATAGACATTTTTCGTGGCTTCGACATTGTACTTCCACGCCACCTGCTTTCCCACTGCCTGACAGGCCGGAAAGCCAACGATCGCCGCCAGATGAATTACGGTGTCCGGTTTTTGCCAGTCACGTTTGAGAGAGTCGCGCACTGCGCGATTCTCGGTTACGTCAGCTTTGACAAAGTGGAAGTTGGGATGATTCAGAAACGGGACAATGCTCTCGCCGCCGAACAGTAAACTGTCGAGGACGGTGACTCTGTAATTGGCGCGCAGCAACTCCGAGGTCAGGATCGAACCGATATATCCGGCTCCGCCTGTGATCAGTATATGACGCTCTGTCATTCTATGCCCTCCAGTCGAATCTTATATCCATCCAAAATCAAGGAAGGTGCGGTTTTATCATTTACAACCGAAATACCTTGTTCAAGACAGGTGAGTTTGCAAATATCAGCCACATCGCCAGCGCCGACAATACGCACGCGATCGAAACCGGCATTGCGAATTTTCGCCACATGATCCTTCACCCGCTGACGGGTGCGTCGATAAACGGAAAAGGAACGTTCCACATAATTGACAGCGAGTCGGGCACGCAGGGCAATGCCTTCGGGGGTAATGATGTAGCGCAGTTTTTTGCGCTCAGCGCGCGAAACCTTGACCGCGCCCTTGGCGATGAGTCGTTTTAAATGCCAATTGACCGTGCCAACTGCCACCCCCAATTGGGTAGCCAGCGCAGATTGGTTTACATCGGGGTCGCCCTCAATTTGTTCAAGCAGGGAGAGTTCGCGGAGTTCGTCGTTTGTTGATTCCATATATTTTGTGTTCCAAAATTCAGTGGCTGAATTATAACAGGAATAACGGGTTGCGAATCAACTATTTTTTGCCCCATTTGAGTTTACGTTCAGGGAGTTTGTGAATTTAAGCGATAAATATCATACCCATCCACTGTATCAACACGGGTATAGTTTTCATGGATAAAATCCAGCATGTCCTTGTAATTATGCGCGAGGACAACATCCTTATATTTGATCTTGTATTGCTTGCGGACTTCGGGGTCAATATCTGGGATGCGTTCACGGTCAGCGGGCTCGATCATGTTGATAACCAACGCCGGCGGATCTGCCGTGAATTGGGAATAAAACTGATCTGCCCAATGCTCCCCCAGCGGAGTGTCCACATGGATCAGTGGATAGGGCAGAAATGACGCGGGCGATTCTCTGTCAGATGCAAAATTAATGATCGGGCGAAATCCCCAGACAAAGACTTCGTCTTGAGGCGCTGTATTCTCACGAATATAGGAAGTCACGGGGTCACGATAATCTACATCAGTTTCTGAAAAAACTATCTGCGCAAGGACAGCGCCGTAATTTTTCCAGACATTGATTTTTCCGATTGGAAGAATAGCCAACAAAGCTAATAAAAACACAAAAGTATATTGCTCAGCACGAGGCGCGAATTTACGCAGAAAAATATAAGTTAGATAAGCCGCTAACAGCCCCAAATATGGCGACCATCCAAGAAAGTAATGCGGATAATTTCGGCCTGAAAGCGAGCTTAATACCGCTTCAATCGGCCAGCCGATCACCAAAATTAAAAGGAATTTTCCCAGAAGCGTATCAACCGCTTGACGCTTAAAAAATGAAAATAGAGATAGGCCATACCCAAGCAGCGCAATAACTACAAACACAAAACCGATTGAGGCAGAAGCATTTAACAGACCCTCCAAAATTCGAGTCAGCCCGCCCCCTTCGCTATATTGAGCATTAAAGACCAGCACAACATTGATCATTTCCTGCAGCGCACCTTGCAGGGTAAAATACAAAACAACCGGAGCCAGCACAACCACGACACCAAAAAGCATCAGAATGGCTCTTTGAAAAAGCAAACGCCAATCTCTGGATAAAATCGCTAAAACAAAATAGGCGCCCGCAGCTCCAGCCTGCATACCGATATTATTGGGTCGAAGTAAAATATTTGCGCCGAGGGAAACCCCAACCAGAAACGTGTAAATCTTATGATCTGATCGCTCCAGACTTTTCAAATAAAACAATACAGCAATAAAACTAAACAGCAGCGAATATTCTTCTGAAAAATTTCCACCTTGCAACGTATTTCCAGCAGCGGTGATCCAGATAAACGTCCCGATCAGAGCCGGGATCATTCCCATCAAGCGTTTGACCAGGGTATAACCAATATATCCGGCGCCCAAAAAGAAAAGGAATTCAAGCAGCCATACCCCCCCAACGTGACCCGTTGGTTAGAAAAAGCCCAAATGCGTTAATATAAAAAACGAGGGGTCCCTTATTTTCCCAAACATCCAGATAGGGAATTTTTCCCTTTAGGATCAGCGAGCCGATATATAGAAAAATCCCGCCATCACGCCCCGGATAGGAAAACAAAGGATTGGACAATATCCCCAAAATCAACAGTCCCAGCCACCCTGTTGTAATGATCTTCTCGAACAAGCCATAACGAAGGGAAGACGGTAACTGTTTCTGCATGATGCACCTGAACATCTGATTTTTTAAAAATAGACCGAAAAAAACAAGTAAAACACGAAAAACTCGGGAATAGCTTCAAAACTAAAATTAATCAGCATTATAATCGTAACAACAAAAAATAAAGGAAGCATAATGGAAGCTTATTTTCAAACTCGTCAAGATCACTGGGATGCCATCGCTCAAAAACGCGACCACTGGCACGGCATGGGCAGATGGTACCACCGCCGCTTAATCGAAATCTATCAATATCTGGTCAACCCAAATCAACGTGTCCTTGAAATCGGATGCGGCATGGGTAGTCTGCTGGCGCACCTACACCCTTCGCGCGGTGTCGGCATTGATTTTTCAGCCGAGATGATCGCAAGGGCCAAAAAACGCCATCCAGAACTTGAGTATTATCAGGCCGACGCGCATGATCTCTCAGGTATCGAAGGTGAATTTGATGTCATCATTCTTTCAGACACCATTAACGACCTATGGGATGTACAACTGGCGTTCGATCAAATACGCAGGTTATGCACACCGCATACGCGCATCATTATTAATTTCTATAGTCATCTCTGGCAATTCCCGCTGACCATTGCGCAGTCTCTTAACCTGGCCGCGCCCATGCTGAATCAAAACTGGCTCACCCCGGAAGATATCAATAACATGCTGCACCTTTCGGGTTTTGAAAATATTCGCACCACGCGCGAAATTTTATGGCCGCTGCCATTGGGCGGGCTTGCAAATCGGTATCTCGTAAAACTCTGGCCCTTCAACGCATTTGCACTTTCCAATTTTGTCATTGCGCGTCCTGAGGCGCAGCCCACAGAACAACCCAGCGTTTCCGTGGTCATCGCCGCACGCAACGAAGCAGGCAATGTCAAAGCGATCTTTGAACGCGTGCCGAAGATGGGAAGCCGGACCGAGATCGTTTTCGTTGAAGGACATTCGCGCGATAACACCTACGAAACCATTGCGGATGAAATTCCGCTTCACCCTTCGACGCCAAGCCTGCTCTTTCGTCAACCGGGCATTGGCAAAGCGGACGCAATTCGACTCGGCTTCGAGAAAGCCACCGGCGATATCCTGATGATCCTCGACGCAGACCTGACCGTTCCACCCGAAGACCTGCCGCGTTTTTATGATGCCATCGTCTCGGGTAAAGGTGAATTCATCAATGGCGTGCGTCTTGTTTATCCAATGGAAAAAGAAGCCATGCGCACGCTGAACTTCATCGGCAATAAATTATTCAGCATGACATTCTCATGGTTATTGGGGCAGCCCATCAAAGACACCTTATGCGGCACAAAAGTAATGTGGGCCAAAGATTACGCAGAGATCGCGGCCAATCGCTCCTACTTTGGAGATTTCGATCCCTTCGGCGATTTCGACCTGATCTTCGGCGCTGCCAAATTAAACCGAAAAATTATTGATCTCCCGATCCGCTATCGTGACCGCACCTACGGCACAACCAATATCTCACGCTGGAAACACGGGTTGCTGTTGTTGAGAATGGTGGCATTCGCCGCACGCCGTATTAAATTTGTGTAATCAAAATCGTTGAATCAAAAAAATGTGTCACGTGCTGAGATCAGCACATGACACACTTTTTTATTTAAATCACGTTACATAATGAATAACATCAAAGATTATGACACCCCTTCGGGGTTTTGAATTTTTTGCATTGATTCTAGAATCATTTCACTCCTTCGGAGTGATGCTGCGTATGGTGAGTTAATAAGAACCTGCCAGAAAATTATTAAGGCTTGTCACAAAGCATCCATGCCACAAAGAAAAAACTTTGTGATTTCGTGGCTTTGGGGCTTTTGCTGACAGACTCTTAAGTCCATCAGCAAGCTGATGGACTCCATAATATTATTTACAAATTGCGGGGTCAAACAGGGTGGAAGAATATGCGGCTTGTGTGTTGCCTTGTTTTACTAGCACGAACCACATGCCGCCGTTGTCGTCAAAAGCCAAGGTCACATCTGATGCATTGGGAAAGAATTTTGGCATCTCCAACAGTGGAAAGACGATGCGGGCCTTTTTCTGCCCGATCATTTCAAAGACCAGCCGGCCTTCGTCCACAGCTTTGTAGCCGACGGCATCGGTAAACGATTCGCCGAAGCCAGCCTCATAATAGCGCGGATATAAAGCCCGCCCCTGCACGAAGGTCAACTGGTTATCGTCCACAACTTTTTTTAAGCATGCCGCATCGACATTGGTCTGCGCCGCAAATACACTCCGCATGGACTCTTGAGATTCAAGCGGGTATCTTTGCGGAAATATTTTTTCGCTCCATGGAAGAGAAAGACCAACACCCAGGAATAATATCCCTGCAAAAAGATATTGCGGAATATTTGGCAGGCTGACATGCGCCGCAAGCGAAATAGTATTTTCCTCATACCATTTGAGGATCAGCGAACGTCCATTTTCAAGCGCGAATAGAAACGCACTTAACAATGCAAAAAGGCCGATCATATAATATAGATACACCGACCAGTCCATCGTCAGCATGAAGCGTTGACCGGAGAGAAGCGCCAGCGAAGTCCACAGGTTATAGACCAGGTTAAGCACCAGGGGCAGAAATCCCATCCAGCCATTTTTTTGCCAGGCGGTGGTTAATCCCAGCCCAAAAAGAAAAAGATAAAATCCAAGCAACAGGCTCTGGGATAAATTAGGTCTGCCTTCCCACATTTGCCAGAAGGCGTAGGTTGGCGTCCAAAGTTCGAGGGGATGCTTGAGGTCGCTTCGCAATGGAAACAACAAAATATTATTCACGCCGTGATTTGCAAAAGAATTGATAATTCCATTTACCGCGCCCCATGGGTTGCTTGAAATGGCTCCACTTGCAATATCAAGTAATCGTTTTTTGTAGTCAGAGTTGGTCTCTCCGGGCATGGGCAGGACATCGGCTTCCACCCCATTCAATCTGCTATAGCGTAAAGCAAGATTGATCGTTTGCGATGCGGGATTATCAAAGATCAATTCTCCTGTAATTTTCCAATTCCGCCACAGCCAGGGAGTAATTACCAAAACAATACCCAACAGTGCAAGCAGTGCGCCTTTGATGATCGGCGCGATCTTTTTGGGCTGGGACACAATAGCGAAGAAAAGAATCACAGGGAATGCAACTATCACCTGTGTGCGAATCAACATGGCTATGCCGAGCACACCGCCCATTAAGAATCCAGAAAAAACCGGAAATCCAAATTTTATCCAACGCAAGCCAATCAGCAGGAAGAGGATTAGAAGCATGGCTGTTGGGATTTCTGAAAGGTAGACTTTTGAATAGCTAAGATTGCCTGTAAATGGAGAGACAAGGTTTGATGTGTAATCGCGCAAAACTGCAAGCAGGGCGATGGAAATTCCCACAGGCCGCCCAAAAAATTCCGAGCCAAACAGGTATAACAAAACAGGAAACAAAGCCAGAAACAGCGATTGGACGGAAATCACATCGGCATAATTTTGCCCGACCAGTGAATGGATAAATGCAAGGAACACTATGTAGATGGGACGCTGGGGAATATCATTCGCGCCCAATCCATTGCCGATCAAGATGGACTGGGCATATCCATCATAGACCTGGGCATCAATAAATGGATAGATTTCATAATTCGGTCCAATTGGATCCAACGCGGATGGATTTGGAATAACCGGTTGTCCGAGCCAAAAAACAACAGTTAACAGCCATACCGCAACAGAAATCCACAGGTCCAGCCGCTGAAATTTAAATCTTTTCCCGCTTGTTTCAAAAATAATCATGCCGAGACAAAACAGACAAGCCAGAACGATCTGCCACTCAAGCAAAGGAACTGCGGGCTGTCCGCGTGCCCAATCTCCCTTGTAGACTGTCGCGATCCCCAAATCGGTAATGGATATAAAAAGACTCGCGAGTCCGAGGACTGTCAGGACGATCAAGACCCTTGCCGGGAAACCGGCGGGGATCTTTTTGTAAATATCCAAATTGTGAAAATTAAAAAATAAAATGATCACAATGATTTCCAGGGAAACAAAGGTCATCAAATTGAGGATGGGCGAGAGTCGTTCCAGATAAGCGGTGTAGTTAAAATCCCCTGTCAGCCCGGGCAGTTCCAAAATGATCATCAAGAACAATCTAAACGTCACAAGAATTGATGTAATGATCAAAATACCATCACGTATTGCGGTTCTTTTTAAGAACACCTGCGCTTTATCCATCCACACGGAAGCGCGAAGCATGAAAACAATCAAGGCAAAGTTGAGAATGATCCAAAAAGCCAGCATCCCGCTCATCAATGTCCGTTGAAAGGATAGCCCAAAAAAGAAGTTACCCTGGTCGGCAGGCAAAATAACAAACTGCCACAAGGCGATTAATCCATGCAAGGCCCACAGGCTAAAAAGAGCGATCCATCTATTTTTATTGGAAAGATTTGATGCAAAGGACATGCGGAACTCCGGATCGATTTTTCATAAAAGATACTTCAAATCAAATTATATCTTTATTCAACACCCCGAAAATTCCCAAAAGAATCGAACGGGAAAATTTATTTTATACCGCACTCGGTCACAAATTGCACTTTTTAGAGAGGGGAAAGCGCAATTTGTGACCGTGAGTATTATATATCTTCGATATTCGCTTCTGCGCAACCGGAGATAACCATAAGAATAGGGCGCCCGGGCGCCCTATTCTTATTTACAGGCCGAGATATTTATCAGCCTGCGAAAATCCTTTCGATAATCATCAGGTGCGCGGATGCCCTTTACCTCATCCACAATTTGAACACACGCATCCTGAAACAGGGTACGATTCTGCTCACTCCAAAGATCCCATTCCTCAGCCCCAAAATACACATAGTCATAGCCAGCCGCCTGTAATTCATAGGGATCGGGCTCAATGCCCAATTCCACCCACTCTGGATATGGAATATATAAGGTTTCATAGGAATCGGAAAAACGGCCAAAGACCGTCACTGCGCGATGCGGAAGCAGATCAAAAACCTGGGAAGCGGGTTCCAACTGATTCCAATATTGTTTGGAGATGCGTACATCCAATTCCTGGATGAAAAACGGCAGGGTTGGCTTCTGCGCGGCGATCAATTCAATGCCAAAGATGAACAATCCGCCAAAAATGGATATTAGCCCCAGCACAGCGGCTCCGGCCTTGATCGTTTCAGTGCGCTTCCTGGCCCATATCCACACAAACGGAACTGCATATAAGGAAGCAGGGAAAATAATATTACTTAACAAACGACTATTGGCACTAATGCCCGCACTGCCCGCATATTGCACAAAAAGCACAACGAATCCTGTCGCAGCGCCAGCGGCCAGTATGGCTTCCCACCAGCGTTGAAGGCGTGTCATTTTTAGTCCCCAGATAAACAACAATGGCAAGACGAGTAACACGGGTCCCATTTCAAGCAATGCAACCAGTAATTGAGCAGGGTTAAATAAGGACAGCGTACCAAGATGAGCCGAGATGACTGTCGGCGGCCAGGCAAAAATTACGCCAAACGTGTGATACCCCTCACGTGTGCCTCCCATCAAACCTGCGACAAGGTCCTGTGCGATAACCGTCAACACACCGCCTTGAATTAAAGAAATGACCGAAGCCGCACTCACTATCAAAATCCACATGATCGCACTGCGCGGAATTTGGCGTGCATGTTGTACAAGCAAATACACCAGAATTACAAAGAACAAATTCGGGAGAAGCGTAAGAAAGCCAAACTCGCTAACCAGCGCAGACGCCGCAAGTAAAACAGCAATGATCGCTCCGCTCTTAAAATCCTGCGTGCGGCGATACAACATTAAGACCAGAATCAAAGTCAAAAGGCCGAGTACACCGACACCGTTATGCGCCATGGTATTGGAGCTATTCAAGCCGTTGACAAACGCAAACGGAAACTCGATCGGGCCGGCGCCTTCAATTTTCCAAAAATTAGTTAATGCCTCGGAGAGGTTCTCACCCGAAATTTTGCCTGAACCGATCAAGGTAATGCGATCTGAAATCCACGCAACAAAAGCGGGAGGGAATATCAGCAATATCCAGCGCACGCCTGAAGAAAAGGCCATGAACAAGCCGCCGAATATCCCAGCCATGTGACTGCGCGTCATGCGGCGTGTCCACAGATAGGTGAGCATAATGGTCGGGCCGAATACCAGCGCGCGTGCCAAATCCATGGCGGTCCAGGCGAAGATATCGCCGAGGCGCATCAATTGCGCACCCAACAGGATCAATAAATAATGATAGCCAAAAGCAACGGTCGAATCGAACGGGAAATGAGGAGGAATATCTCCCAGCGCCATTAAGGAGGCTGCCGGTAAATTTTGACGATCATCGAAAATATTGAGGCCGAAGCCAATGATGGCAAAAAGATATACGATCAACGCCAGGGAAGCGAGCTGCCCCCACGAGATCAAGAAAATACCTTTGCCCCCCATCTTTAAGCGCGGCCATGCAAAAATAAAACCAAGTGCGAGTGTTGCAAAAGCCCCCAGCCAAAACGCGGAAAGGATCGGCGCAAAATGGGCAAAGCCATTGGACAACCAAAGCTGCAAGACCATGCCGAGCGAAATCCCCGTGATCATTTGCTCACGACGTGGAATATTAAACCCGACCACGATCAACCAGCCGCCGATGGCCCAAACTAAAGACCAGATAAGAAGCGGAAGAATATTTAGAAGTTGAGAGATCATTATAGGGAAGAGCTCCGGATTGACTCGGTTATTTCCTGCAAAAAATTAAATACGAAGGACACAAAGGGAAAACACCTTATTTTTTATTTCTGATTTAAGAAATTTTAGGCCGGGCAGCCACCACGCGGATTAATTCAACTGTGTCATCTTCGAGATTGCCGCTGATAAATTCTGGCCGAATACGCGGACGGGCCTTCTCGAATTCGGTTTTATTGCGTTGCAGCACAGTTAGCTCCACGTTATGGAAAGATGATTCAAAGACGCGGCGATACTCCCAGACGCGGTAACGGTTGTGATTACTGGACGGATTAAGCCATCTGTACCAGGTCTGTTTTGAGTACGCCAGCATTTCAAATGGATACTTGAAGAAGTGATCGCGCAGGTCTACAAAGTGAATATGCAGGCCGGAGGGCTTGGTCAACGCGGCGAGGGCACGGGTGATTCCTTCCACGTCGTCAAGATGCTCATAGACCGAGTTGCTGATGATGAGGTCAACAGGGGCGAGATCGGCTGGCTTCACGTCGCGGATGTCTGCTTCTAACAGTGTGATGCGTTCATTTCGTGGCCGTACCAATTGTCCGCTTAAGAGAAGATGCGCTTCGTATTGGGGCAGAAGAGTCCTGTTGTGAGAGTCATCTGGCGGGGCGTATTTTTCGCAGAGCACAACTGAATCCGCGCCTGATTCGAGCAGACCAACGCCGATGTCAAAACGGCCGCCGTAGCCAAAGACCATCACGCGTTTGCCTGTGAGCGAATCACCGCGTTCGGTTAAGATATCAACATAACGCTGAACAGCGGCCTGTGGATCGCGGGTTTCCAGGCCGGGTTGGATGACGAGTGAGCGCAGCAGTAAAAAGCGCACGATGCGTTCGGGAAGAAAGCGGCGCGCAATACGGGGTATAAGATATTTAAAATTCAAGAGACACCTATTGCAAATATTTTTCACAGCCGATCAGATCTTTGCGCGGCACAAGCAATTGCACGCCCACGGATTTATCGGTCATGACGGGTTCGTAAAAACATAAAGTGGGCGCGGAAACCCAGGTAACCCACAAGTCATTTTCTTCAGAGAAGATTCCGCCTTCATTTTTTAGATCCATCTTAAGCGGCTCGGTGACGATCAAAGCGAACCGTTGATTGGCAAGGTCTTGATAGTAGGGTTGAAAATAAATTTCATTCGAAGCCATTGCCTGATCCATCATATATTTTTTTTCATACTCAGCCACAAATGGAATCTTTGGCATGTACCCAAAGGTCAGCAGTTGGCGTTGATCCATGAAGAGGACTTCACCGAGGGCGGCGGTTTCTTCAACGGCGGCTCGAATCTGTATCAGGGCTTTATCTGTATCTTCCTGTGCGGGTATATCAAGCCGTGAATGATAAGCGGCAGATGGAAAGAAAGGGGTAAATTGATAAACAGGCAGCAATGCAAAGAAGCATAGTGCGGCCAAGGTCCATGCGGGGCTTTTTGACTCGCTCAAGGCGGGCTGTCCGGTCAACCCGAGCATGATGACCACGATCAGTGTGCCGATGTACATATCGAGATTGTGCAGGTCGCCGCCGCCGCCGATCTTGGTGCTGATGACCAAACCGATTGCAAGGAAACCAGTCAACGCGCCCAGGATGGCTGCTTGTTGAAAGCCGTCCAGTTTCCATTGGCGCGAGAATATTTTATAAAGCAGTAAAGCCACCAGCGGACCTGTGGTCAGCAGGATCAATAAGACGATGCCGGGGCCAAGTGTCAGATTGGGAAGGAGGCGATACCAGAGCAAGGGCTGCTGCGCGGTGGTGACTTCGCCGGATGTGTATCCTAAAAAGTTTCCAATGTTTGACAAAAATCCGGGTGCCGCGCCAAGCACGGCCATTAATATCGTGGGAAGCAAACGTTTAAACCAATGACCTTCGCGTTTCGGATAATATAAAAGCAGATCGATCAATGCGCCCCACGCGCCAGGCGCGAAGACCCAAGTCCAACGGCTGATGCCGGCGTATAAACTGGCGGCCACCAGTGATGCGCCGCGCACATAAGGTGATGGATGAAATGCGAACAAGGCAACGATGATGGCTACGATCATAAACGGCGGATGCAAAGGCGCAAGCAAAATAAAAAAAGCTGTGATCCAAAGAAAGGATGCATTCCGCAAAATAAAGTCTGAGAGTTTTCTGGTCAATGCCCAGGCCAATACAAATGAAGGCAGCGTTAACAAAACGATGTTCCACAAACGATGCGCCCAGATCGGCAGTCCCTGCCAGAGATAGAGCACGCCCCACAAACTATAACGCCCGGGTGTGTTATATGGGTCGGGGATACGACCGGCGTAATTATATAAATCCTGAGCGAAGACCAGCGAGTAATCGTACATTCGATTCCCCTCCGACCAATACAGCCCGAAAGGATCGTTTACAACAAGCAGGAGTGAACGCGTGATGGCGGATACAAGTACCAGCCAGCCTGTGGATATAACCAACGATTCAAACGTAACGAAGCGGCCTGATTCAGTACAAAGGAGATATGCCGCCGCCCAAAGAGCGACCAACCAAATTGCAAAACGCAGATTTGGATATTGAATATACTCCCCCACACCAACGAGATAACGATGCATGAATGGCGTCAGCAAAACGAAGGCCGCCAGAAATACACGGGCATGCCCGAGTTGTGGACGAAATGCCAATAATTTTGTGCGCAGTCTTTCGCCGAAAGGTTGATAAAGCATGTAGATCAACCCTGCCTGAAAAATAAATCCCATGGCGAGTGCGCCGCGTGTAAACAATGCGGCTGGATATAAAAGACGTACTTCCTGCACAATACGCGGATAAAGAAAAAGACTGAATGCCAGCGCGAGTTCACTCCAGCCAAAGGGCTGATTCTGTTTGGGAGCAAAGAGCCAGGCTACCAGTCGGGCGAGAGCCGCGGCAAAGATGAATTGAGTCCACGGGAAGGTGAGAGTCAACTGCCAGGGAGAAAAGAGATGCATCCAGACGATGAATCCGATCAAGGCAATTGCAATCGGCCAGCGGATAAAAATCAACTTTTCGGCGAGGATTTGAATCGGCTGCGGCTTTTGCAAACTAAAGACAAGAACGGTCAAGCCGATGATCGCAAGCAAAATATACAGGCTGATGGTTGCAATGCCAATTGGAGTTAATAATTTATTCCAAACCTGTTCCGGCGTCCAAAGCGTTTTAACTTCGAAATAAGCGAATACTAATCCTGCGATGAGGCCGATGGATAATAATTGAGTGATATTTTTAGGGGATTCTTTTTGTGTTTGCATAAACGGATATGGGATCGGATAAACGGACTGGGGGTTCCGTTATTCTTTTTTAACGGGACGATTAAGAAATAAGGCGTGCAATGGCAAGTATAACAGTACAGTCAGATTTGTCAGATAAAACAATATGCGCTGGCCGATCAGCACGGCCGCTAATTGACCTTGAGAAAACCCAAACAACCCGAAGAAATATAAAGACGCAGCCTCGCTGACTCCCAATCCGCCAAAAACCTGAATGGGGATAATGGAAAGGAGCTGAAGCATGCAGCTTACAAAAATAACCACCCAGATCGTTACGGGTAAATTAAATGTATGCAAGGAGCTATATGTCCAGGCAAAGGTTAGGATTAAATATGTGCAGGAGAGTCCGCAGGCGGTCAGCATGATGCGCAAAACATTCTTTTGTTCAATGTCTGCCAATGTCCCCGCAAGCGCCAACAGGCGCTGAATCAATTGAAATTTCATCAGCCCCGTCTGTTCAATCACGCGGCTTAGAACATCAACAAATTTACGGCGCAGAAGAATGATCGCGCCAAAGACTGTCAGTCCGGCGCCGATCAATGCCAGTAAAAACAAAATAAGGTTATGCACCGCATCGACCTGCTGCCAGACAAACAGCAGGGAAATTATTAATCCCAGCCAGATGGCGATCAGGTCACCAACCTTGGTGATCACAAATACAGAAGCGCTGCGACCGATCTTAATACCCTGATCCGCCCGCAGCATGGTCAAATAGGCGGCAACCCCCGCACTTGACGCGACAAAATTTGAGATCGCATTCTGCAATATAACGACGCTTAATATCTGGGAATATGGGAAGTCAGAATCAAACAATACATGATATTGCCAGGCCTTCAACAGGGAAAGCAGAGAAAATAAAATGAAAGTGAATCCCAGCCAACCCCGGGAGACTTGAGCAATCAGCGCAGTGATTTCAGAAAGACCGGCTCTGGAAACAACAAAAATGATCAGAAGGAAGCCGATAATAATCTTTGCGGCAGACCAAAGTAAATTTTTAGCGCTGGTTGTTTGCTGTGGTTCTCTGGAAATTTTCATCATCAACCAGTCTTTTCTTTTGTAACAATGGATGTGTAAACGCGCGCATAGGAAGCGACCATTTGGTCCACGGAAAATGTGCTTTGCACCGTGGAAGCCGCATAACCAGACGCATTTTTATAATATGCATCATCACGGACAAGCCTTTCAAGCTCTTCTGCAAGAACCTGATGAGAGGCGGAATTAAAAAATATGGATTCAGTATTTTTCCATTCCGGATCCATTTGCAGGGAAACAATTGGAACACCAAGAGATGCGGCCTGCAACCCGGCAATGCCCACGAGGTCTTCAATCCCGGCGATCAAAAATACTCTGGCGGTTGCACAGATCAGCCGAATATCATCCATATACCCGGTGAATTTGACATATTCATCCAAACCGGCAGATCGAACAAACTCCTGCGCCCGCTGCCGATCGGGGCCATCTCCCACCAGCAGATATATAAATGACCCGCTGTAGATTTTTCTAAACTGGTCGATGACCATTAACAGATCGAGAACTCTTTTCTGATGCTGCTGTAAACGCATAATGCTTAAAATAATCGGAGTGTCACGATATATTTTTTTGTGCGCAACGATTTCATTCCGGTCAGGCATTTCCAAAGGAAATATGCCAAAGGGAATATAGCTGATGTGATGACCGGGCATTTCCTTTTGCAGAATCTCAAAATCCCTGCGCCTCAGCTCAACGACCAGACTATCTGACATTTTCCAAAAAAGATAAAATAATTTTCGTTCCCAAGGAAGCAGGGAAACCAGATCGGAATGAAAAGTCTCAACATATTTAGGGGCTGGCTTTCGGCTTAGAAATTGAAAAACCGAGCAGATCCAGGCGAAAAATGACGCCAGCATCAGATTGCTGTGAACGATATGGTATTTTGCCAGTCTACCGCTGACGGTCCACCAAAAAGCCAGAAATGGCAGGAGAAGAAAGGCGAATATCTTTTTGGGCGAATTCTCATGATCGGAGGCCAGTGCGATGGGGAAAATATTCAATAGTCCTACGCGCGAATCCAACTCAGCCAAAATGGACTGGTCCTGTGCTGTGCGATAAAAAATCAATAAATCCACCTGGGCTCCGCCCGCTGCCATTGCGTTCGCCAGATCAAGAACGATATGCTGCGCTCCGCCCTTTCCCATTTTTGAGATGATAAATAAAATACTTAAATCACGAACTTCCATGTAGGCCTTTCAAATCAATGGTAATTTTCAAAAAATTATTTTGCGCTTTTCTCATATACCGAGCCGACCTGGCTTGCAGGGTTCCCCGCCACAATTGCGCCAGCCTGAACATTTTTTGTAACCACACTTCCAGCTGCAATCACAGCATCCCTGCCAATATTTACACCTTTAAGAATGATCGAGCGGGAGCCCACCCAAACATTATCTTCAAGATGAACCGCGGCGGTCTTTCCCAATTCATCACGCTGGTCGGGAGCGAGCCCATGAAAATCGGCATCGTAGATCAGCGTATGCGGACCGATACGACAATCCGTGCCGATCACAATGGATGTACGGGCAATCAGCTCACAGCCATTCATGATCGCAGTCCGCTGACCTATCTGAATTACAGATTGAGATTCACGCGGCTGCAAAATAATCGGAAGGGCGATTCCTCCAGCGAGGGTATATCCCAACGTAACCTGCTCATTGAGGATGAGGAGTCCCTGCCCTTGAAATAGCGCAGTGGATTTGACACGAACCCTCTTTTTCACTTCACATCGCCCGCCATACCACCACGCATCAAAATAAAAGCGAATGGTGCGGAAAAAAGACATCATAAATTTAATCGGCAGGAAATAGAAGGAGGGTATTCGCAGGTTGTTCAATATTTTATTTGCCATGAAAGGCCCGTATTGCGGATATCACTTGAGCGGTTTGATGAGAGGCAAGATGCGGTCCGATCGGAATACTCAACACTGTTTGAGCAATATTCTCTGCCAAGGGAAAATCGCCTCTCCCGTAACCTGCATCCTGATACGCTTCCGAAAGATGCGGCGGAATTGGATAATGAATCAAAGTTCCTATTCCGTTTTCCCCCAAATATTTTTGCAGAGCATCACGCTGCGCATGACGGATGACAAATACATGCCACGCAGGGTCAGCCCATTCAGGCACGTGCGGCAATGTCAACTCAGGCAGGTCTGACAGGGAGGATAAATATTGAAGCGCAATTTCCTTACGACGGGAATTCCAGCCATTTAAATGTTTCAACTTGACCCGCAAAAATGCGGCCTGCAGCGGATCAAGACGTGAGTTGTATCCTTTTACTTCATTAAAGTATTTAACTTTCGAGCCGTAGTTTCGCAGCGTCCGAATACGTTCAGCCAGTTCATCGTCATTTGTTGTGACAGCGCCGGCATCGCCAAACGCGCCAAGATTTTTCCCGGGATAAAAACTCCAGCCTGCCGCATCCCCCAAAGCCCCGGCCTGTTTCTGTTTATAGGCTGCTCCATGCGCCTGGGCAGAATCTTCGATCACCTTTAGATTATGGCGGCGTGCAATCGCGAGAACTGCGTCCATATCCACGGTCTGCCCGTAGAGATGAACCACCAGGATCGCACGCGTGCGGGGAGTAATGGCAGATTCTATTCGAGCGGAATCAATATTAAAAGTGGCAGGATCAGGCTCGATCGGGATAGGACGCGCTCCCACATAAGATACAGCCAGCCACGTGGCGATGTATGTATTGGAAGGAACAATCACCTCGTCCCCTTCTCCGATCCCATAGGCCCGCAGGATGAGATGCAAAGCATCCAGTCCATTCGCGACACCCATACAATGCTTTGTCTGGCAGAATGCTGAAAAATCCTTTTCAAAAGAGTCAACTTCCTCGCCCAAAATATACCAACCCGATTCCATGACACGACGATATGCCGCATCCAATTCGGTTTGTAATTCCTGATAAGGTGACTTTAGATCCAGAAACAAGACTTTATTCATATTCGTATGTTATACAGTCCGGGATAAAAATTCTTCGTAATCATTGATGTAATCAGCCTGATCATAATTTCCAGAAGCGAAGACAAGTAAAACTGCGTCAGAAGAATATTTATATTGCAATCCCCATATCAGAGGCGGAATGTGCAAACCCACTTGCGGAGACGAGAGGAACACCTCGGCTCTTTCAATGCCATCATCAACCACGACATGACATGAGCCGCTGACGCAGGTCAGAAACTGGTGCTGTTTGCGATGTGCATGTTGACCGCGAACCTCATGCCCCGGAACTTGAGATATTACAAAGTAGCGTTGGGGAATAAATGGCAGATGATTTTCAGCCTCGCCAAAGGAGAGCGCGCCCCGATCTTCATGAAAATTTTGAAGAGGAATTATTTTTACTTTATCCACCAGCGGCACAACAGATTCGGTCAACGCATTCAACGGTTTCAAACGTTGATCTTTTTTTCCATTTACAAAACCGACCACCCGCCCGGGATTTCCCACTACGACAGCATTCGGCGGGACGTTACGCGTTACCACTGTCCCTGCTCCAATCATGGCGTGCTGCCCGATCGTGATACCAGATAGAAGTGTGGCGTTTGCGCCGATGGACGCCCCATGTTGTATTGTCGTACGTGAATATACGGAGGGATGCTGTTTACTTCTGGGAAACAGGTCATTCGTAAAGGCCACGTTCGGACCGATGAAAACGTCATCGCCAAGCAAAATGCCATCCCACAAATGGACTCCGCTCTTAATCGTGACACAATCCCCGATCTTCACATCATTTTCAATAAAAACCTGATCGCAAACATTACAATCGGCGCCAATTTGCGCCCCCGGCAATATGTGGACAAACGCCCAAATACGCGTCCCATTGCCAATGAGCGCGCCGTCTTCAACAATTCCATTCGGGTGGATAAAAAACGAGTCTGACATTTTCAGAAATTCAAAGATCCTATTCAAAAATATTTACATTTACAAGGAAAGAACTGTTAAGTTTATTGATCTGCTGAACGTGAGTTCTTTGTATAAATCAAGGTGTAAAAAGGCAAGTATAACAGCACCAACAAATTGGTCAGATAAAAAAGTACGCGGTTCGCGATCAGCACAGCAGCGAGTTCAGCCTGCGGTAATGAAAAAAAACCATACACATATAACATGGTTGTTTCATTGATACCCAAACCGCCAAAGACTTGAATGGGCAGATACGAAACCAATTGCATAAAGACATTTACAAAAACAACAAGCAAAATACCAATATCAAAAGAGAAGGTTTTCAGACCTGCATAGATCCAGACCATGGTCACAGTCATGTAAATCAGAGAAAAGAGGATATCCATGCCCAAAATGCGAAAGACAAAACTCTGCTCCTGCTGCGCAAGAGACTGCATGACGTCCATGCCTTTGTCTACGATCCCAAAACGATTCAACCGCATCCGATCCAAAAAAATCTGCAGGAAAGAGACAAACTTTTGACGTAAAAAGACAGCCGCAAAAAAGGTGGCAATTAATCCGCCAATCACAGCGAGAAGAATGAAAATTAAGGTATGCAGCACATCCACCTGCGGCCATACCAGCCAACTCGCGATCAACATAAAAAGCCAGATCGAGATCAAATCCCCCACTTTGGCAAGCACAAAAGCAAGCGCGGCGCGGCTAAACATATCCCTTTGCTCCACACGGAACAAGGCAAAATAAGAAGCGATCCCGGCACCGGTGGCAATAAAATTTGAAACAGCATTTTGAACGACAACAATATTCAAAACCTGGGAATACCCAACGCGCCGTCCGATTAAAAAATAATATTGAAATGCTTTAAGCAGGGTGAGAACAAAATACAAAACAATCCCCGTCACAAGCCACGGCATGGAAATTTGTTCACGCAATGCAAAGAGTTGTGTCAAGTCGGTGCGTGAAAGCACAAACCCAACCAACACCAAAGCAAGGAGTATCTTAAGAATATTCCAAAGAGTGGATGATAACCGACGACGTGTTTCAGATTGACTCATATTACAATTTATTCGCCCAGACACCCAACATCGCCAACGCATACAAGCGCTTACCATGATCCACACGCGCGGATTTATGTTCGTCGATGATCTTCCTCAACGCGGCGCGGTCAAACCATTGATGAAGCGGACTCCCATCACTCAACAGCATTTGCTTCGACCACTCGTGTAACGGTCCACGGAACCAGGCGGAGACGGGAATGCCGAAGCCTTGTTTGCCGCGGCCTTTAATGGAATCTGGCAACTCTTTGGCAAATGCTTTCTTAAGCAGATACTTTCCGCTTCTTCCTTTAACTTTGAGATGGTCAGGCAACCGGGCAGACCACTCCACGAGTTCATGGTCGAGAAATGGAGAGCGTCCTTCAAGCGAGGCGGCCATCGTCATGCGGTCTGCTTTGACGAGTAAGTCGCCGGGGAGATAAGTGTGCAAGTCAGTGTAGAGAGTCTTATCGAGATAAGAGCCTTCGGCTGAGTCAAATTGTTTGGCTAAGAGTGATTGAGCATTGTCCGCGTTGAAATGGAATTCAGGTTTCCATAACGCAGAACGCTGACGCGGCGAGAAGTACGAACCCCAGCGCAAAATACTGGCGCGGCGGTCAATTTCGGGAAGTTGCTCAAGGCGCTTGATGCCGTTGATGAGACTCTGTCCCACGGGACGGTCTGCATTGTCGGGGAAGAAATTTGCGATGGACGGAATCAGGCTGCGGGTTAGAAAACGAGGCGCGCGGGCGTAGGCGTTAGCGAAGCCATCCAGCCAGTAACGTTGATAGCCAGCGAAGTCCTCGTCGCCGCCGTCGCCGTTTAAGGCGACAGTCACATGCTCGCGAGTCATCACGGAAAGATGATAAAGCGGAATGGCAGAAGCGTCGGCGAACGGCTCGCCAAAATGCGAAGCGATCTTTTCAAGCGTGGAGGGAATATCGCCATACGTGAGCGTGAACTCGTGATGATCGGTGGAATATTTTTCAGCGACGACGCGGGCGTGCGGAAGCTCGGTAAAGTTTTGCTCGGCAAAACCAGCCGAAAAAGTTTTGACGGGTCCGCTGGCAAACTCAGACATGAGCGCGACGATGATGCTCGAGTCAATGCCGCCGCTCAAATGCGCGCCCAGCGGACGTTCACTCAGCAGACGAATTTTGACTGCCTCACGCAAACGCTCGCGCAGTTCTTCAGCCAACTCATCTTCGCTGGCGGTGAATTTTGGTTGATAGGAATAATCCCAATAGCGCTGAATGCGCGCCGCGCCATTTTCCCAAACGAGCGTGTGCGCGGGCGGCAATTTGTAAATGCCTTCGTACGCTGTGAGCGGGTCGGGGACATATTGCAAACTGAGATAAAGATCAATGGCTTCGAGATTGATTTCAGGTTTATTCGGCAAAGCCGCAAGCACCGCGCTTAACTCAGAGCCAAAATAAATGGTGCCGTTTTGAATGCTGTAATACATCGGTTTTTTGCCGAGGCGGTCACGGCCGAGCAGTAAACGCTTTTTCTTTTCATCCCACAATGCGAATGCAAACATACCGCGCAAACGCTTGATGCAATCATCGCCTTCGTCTTCATAAAAATGGACAATGCACTCGGTGTCACTTTTGGTTGAGAGGCGGTGTCCACGGCGTTCAAGTTCGGCGCGCATTTCGGGATAGTTGTAACACTCGCCATTGAAAACAATCCACACCGATTCATCTTCGTTGGCAATCGGCTGGTCACCGCCGCTGACGTCAATGATGGCGAGGCGGCGCATGGCGAGGCCGATGCCCGCGTCGGTGTGAAAGCCGTCGCTGTCGGGTCCGCGGTGCGCGATGGTTGCGTTCATTTTTTCGAGCAACGCACGTTGAGGTTTTTGGTTAGTTGAGTGGGAGAGTCCGCAGATGCCGCACATGGAAATCCTTTTGGTGAAAAGTGAAAAGTAAGAAGTGAGAAGTAAAAAGGAGGAAAGTGGAAAGTGGTTTGCTTTTATTTACTGCTGATTTTTTCGAGGTAGTCGGAATATTGACGGGCGACATTTTCCCATGAATATTCTGTTTCGACTCTTTGGCGGGATGCCTGCCCCATTTGCACTCCGTGTCTTTTCTTCGACGATGAGCCTGCTCAGGCCGTCTCGGAGAGAATCTACATCTTCGGCATTTACCAGCAAACCCGTTACACCATCGAGGACGAGTTCTTCACTGCCTGCGATTCTGGTTGCCACCACGGGCAATCCGCTGGACATGGCTTCGAGCACGGCGTTGGGCATGCCTTCATGCCGTGATGGGAACAAAAATAAATTCGAACGATGATACCACTGAGTTAATTCTTCACGAGACTGCCAGCCGAGAAAAATAACACGGTCGCTGATGTTTAATTCTTGTGCCAATGATTTCAGCGAATCAATCTGCGGGCCGTCACCTGCGATGCGCCATTCCCAATTAAGGTCTTTCAATTGAGCGAGCGCACGCAAGCCGAGGTCAAGTCCTTTTTGATAGACGATGCGTCCCACAGAAAATAGTCGAGCGGGCGACCATTCACGAGAGTCATTCTTGTAATGTGAGCCATCCACGCCGTTGGGGATGATGGGAATTTCGATGGATGAGTCAAAGGCTATCGCGAGGTCACGCAAGCCATTGCTGTTGGCAATGACCGCGTCCGCTTGATGCCAGATAACACGCAAAAATGGGCCGATCAATTTGTGAAAAGTTTTGAAGTCATACGGACGGAAGCCGGGCACGTCCCCGCCGCGCAGAGAAACAATGTAGGGAATGCGATACATCTTTTTCAAAAGCCAGGCCACCGCGCCCGAAGGCACCCCGAAAAATGCCAAAGTGGCGTTCGGCTTATTGTGGCGCGCCCAGTTCAAGGCGCCGCCCTGAGCGGGTCGAAGGATCCAGAAAGATGCGGATGCTATGAAGGCAAGTTGTTCCAACGCACCCGAGCGATCCTGTCTGCGGCGCAAAGCTGGGATGCGGTGAATCGTCACGCCCTCACGAGTTTCCAATTTTGGCTGACCTGCAAAATGCGCGGTCAAGACTGTCACGTCATGGCCGAGAGCGGCGAGACAGCGCGCAACATTAGCGCTGGCATTGCCCGCGCCGCCGCCAATGGGAGGATATTCGCTGTTGATGATTAAGATTTTCATGGGGTAATTTATTTAAATCGGATCAGGGAACGAATTGCTTCGCAAAGCAGATAAACGGATAAAGCATTTTTTATTTTGCAAATGGGTCTTTGCAATCGGGCTGGCCGGGACGCGGCACGAAAACTTGAATATTTGTTGAAGTGAGAGTCTCAATCGGTTTATAGGCGCATAACAGCGGCGCACCCACATAACGCACCCAGGCATTATTTTCTTCAATGAAGGAACCTTTTTTCTGCAATGTGAATTTTTGATCTTCAGCAATGATGAATGTAAAACGATGATGCTTGAGGTCTGAATAAAAAGTTTCAAGATACTCACGATTGCCAGACATCGCCATTTCCATTAACTCACTTTGTTCATATTCGGGTACAAGGCGAACATTATTTAATTCTCCAAACGTTATCAGCTGACGTTCCGTTACAAAAAGGATTTCGCCTTCATTTTGTGTGATGACGGATTGAAGTGTTTGGATATCTTTTTCAACTTTGACATGATCGTAGCTGGGGAGGAATCCAATTTGCGGAAGCGCGAATCCGAGCGGGACAAGTAAAGCTGCCACTGTTACCGACCAGTGAATCTGCCCCCAGACAGGGTTAAGATCATCTTCGCCTGCGACATGTCCTGCAAAAAATGCAGTGGCGATGATCGCCAGCAAAACGAGGAAGGCGTCCATGTTGTGCAGGTCTGCGCCGCCGCCAATTTTCACGCTGACGATTAATCCGCCGAGCAAAAGCACAGACAACATAGCAAACAAAGCCGCCCAACGTAAAGGATGCACCCGAGAAAACTGTCCACGGGCGATTTGGATGATGGCGATGATGAGCGGAGCGGCAACCAGTGTGATGCCCAAAATTATTCCCAGCGGAAATGTTTCATTGGGAAGCAGACGATTCCATAACAGGTCTGATGTGAAACTGGAGCCAAATGAACTCACATCCGCGTTGCCTGAAATACGAATATATATGAATTGAGAAATGACCGAGGAAATAAGGCCTGATACGCCCCACGCAAACGGAGTCAGCCAGTAACGCCAGCTTTTATTTCCAACAGGGGTTTCAAGCAAATAAATGGCAATCGCAAACATGGCAGGGACTGGGAACCAATTGACGCGGCTGATACCCGCCCAAGCCGAAGCTAGGATCACAAACACCAAAGAACGCCACGGATGTTTTACAGAAACACCCGCGAGAATCAGAATGACACAAATATGTAAATGATAATAAACAGCGCCTTGAAAAAAATAAAGGAAAGCCCAAGCCGCAACGAAAAATTGCATCCAGCCTTTTAGCGATAAACGGCGTGCTAATAAAACAGATGATGTTGCAGTGAGGCCGATCCACAGAAGTGACTGCCAGAGGCGATGAGCCCAAAGCGGGAGTCTGTCAATGAGAAAGGGAAGCGATAACAAGAAGTAACGCGAAGGATGCAGAAATGGAAGCGGCAACTGCATATCGTACAAAGATTTCGCATGGTACATCGAAGCGTAATAATGCCGCCCTGCCTCAGAGTAGCCAATGGAAAAGGGATAATCTGTGACGATGGTCAGGTGGCCGTAGACTTGATAGATCACGCCTTGCAGGAGAATGGTCAATGCGAATAGGACATACCATTTATGACCGGTGATCAATTTCAAGCCCAGCGCTTGAAGGAGACTCGCCCAAAGAAAGACCCAGAAAATTGGCGTGACTTGAGGGAGGATATTGCCGAAAAAAATCAGGCGGGCAGCCCAGACGAAGAAGAAGCCGAGGAGAATTATTAGAAAGCCGAGCAACTTATTTCCTGAGGCAAATTCGAGTTTTTCGACCCGACGTGCTCCGCTTTCGCGAGATAGATATACAAGCGCAAATGCGCCCGCGATAATGTTTAACGCAAAGATGCCCAGAAGAATAATCCACTTGGAGCGCCAGAGGGTAATTCCCAGTTCTGAAACCTGCTGTGCGGTTTGAAGCATGGCAAACAGGCTCAACAGAATAGTGGAGCCAATAAAAGTCTGCCAGAAAAGTTTTGGAGATATGGTTTTCATATTTTTATTTTTGAGGATCAGGCTCGAGGCGTTTACTGTTCATCGCGGCCAGGATGGAAGGCAAGAAGAATGCACCGGGCAGACTGCTGATAATAAATAACATGCGAATAAGAATGGCGATGGTCAGGCTTTCAGAATGATCCAGACCGCCGAATTTTGAAAGTAAAAAAGTGAGTGAAAGTTCCTGAACACCATATCCGTTGACAGAGATCGGAATCAGCGTAACAAAATATGTCAGACCGTACAGACCCACTATCAGCAGAAATGATACGTGACGTCCCATCCCCGTGATGAGGAGGAAGATCGCCAGAAAAATAAAGAGCATATTTCCAAACGTGGAAAATAACGACGCGGCCAAGGCGAGCGGTTGTTTAAACCAGATGACAAAGGTGCCAAAGGTCCGTTTTACGAAGTCCAATCCTCTTTGAAAGAATGTGCCAAAGGTGATGGATTGCAAACCTGCTGTGCTCGAGAGAACGGGAGCCAAGCCAAAAGGAAGCGTGACCAGCATACCTGCCATGCCGATCAAACGGTCGGCGACCATGGAGGCGAGACAAATGGCACGGTCATAGCCGAGTTGCATGGCGCCCGCGAGGCGCACCACGTCACCGCCGATGGTAGTTGGCAAAAAGTTGGAAGAGAAAAGCCCTGTGAATGTAAGTGTGGCTGTGCGCCAGAAAGAAATATTGATCCCCGCTGAACGCAGAAGAATATGCCAGCGGCCAACAACAAAAAGACGTGAAATTAATAACGCAAGTATCGCGCCAAGAAAATACCAAATGGAAATGCGCTTCAAAGCGGAGACGATTTCATCTCCGCTTTCTTCTTTCAATAATATGACCAGCAGAATTACGGCTAAAAGGCTGCCCAAGGTGCGGGCAATGGTTTGACGATTTTCACGCAACCAATTAATCACGTGGGTCCTGTTCCAGGTTAATCATGGTGCGGACGGTATAGGTTGGTTTGCGTTGGGACTCGTGATAGGTACGCACAAGTAATTCCGCGATCAAGCCCATCAGGATGGATTGAAAACCAAGAATGAAAAACATTGCGCTCATTTGCAATAAAGGTGAAGTGGCAATGGCGACCAAAAAGAAAATGCGGCGAACAAACAGGTAAAACATGATGATAGCACTGGCGATCATAAGAATTCCGCCCGCACCGCCAAAGAGATAAATTGGCTTTGATGAATAGGCAACAAGAAATTTCACAGTGAAAAGATCAAGCACAACTTTGGCAGTACGCTCAAGGCCATATTTGGTCTTCCCGAATTTTCGCGGGTGATGATTGACGGGCATTTCGGTAATCTTTGCGCCGACTGAATCCGCAAAGACCGGAATAAAACGATGCATCTCGCCATATAAGCGAAAGCCTTCCAACACATCCCGACGATATGCTTTCAGTGTGCAGCCATAATCGTGCAAATACACACCCGTCACACGCGAAATAATCTTATTCGCGATCATGGAGGGAAGGTTGCGTGTCAACGCATTATCCTTTCGATATTTACGCCAGCCGCTGACAAGGTCGTAGCCTTCATCCAGTTTGGCAAGCATCATGGGAATATCGGCGGGATCGTTTTGCATATCGGCATCCAACAAAACGATGATCTCCCCCTGGGCGTAATCCAGCCCGGCGGCGATGGCCGCTGTTTGACCGAAATTCCGCCGGAATGAGATCACGCGAATATGTACAGAATCTTTCTGGGCATATTCTTTTAAGACGGCCAAACTATTGTCACGACTGCCGTCATCCACCAGGATCACTTCCCATGATTGATTGAGAGGCAGCATAACTTTATAGATCGCGTCAAATAAAAGGGGCAGGTTTTCCTGCTCGTTATAGACCGGGGTAATCAAGGATATGTTCATGTTAGTTTCTGCTCCTGCGGAAAATACGCAAATGAGTTTCTTTCAAACAAGATGTTCCGACAGGAGTTTGCTCGAATTCATCAAATTGATCCGGAGTAAAAAATTCCTTCCAACTCATATATCTTTTCTCTTCAATAATAAAGAAGTCAGCGGTTGCCTTCCATTCGGATGCCAACTCTTCATTCCACAAGCCGAATTTCATTAATTCAGCCGTATCGCCATTACTAATAAAGGAATATCCGCTGTTGATCTGCGCCGGAAACATTCGGATTCCCGGCAAATACAATAAAGGCGCAGCGGAGAGTCCGCCATCCCAATAGACCAAACTTCCCGGGGGAATGATACCTCTTAAATGAATTCCGATTTGCTCATTTGCCAGAATAATATCGGAAGTGCAGTCTCGTGTGCCGGCACTTCCATGCAAAATAGGGGATAACACAAGGTTCAATACAAGAACCATGGACGCAAAAAACGCTCCAAACTTAACTGACAAATTGCGCCGCGTACGAAGCCAGAGTATATAACCGAACAGCAGGATTAATATCCCAATCGTAAACCCAAAGGCCGCGGATGTATAACGCATCGCACTGTTGTAATTGATATGAAATTTATTTGAGAGTATTTCCCACCAGGTTACAAAACCCGGAAGAATTTTAAGATCGCGCATCCTGGGGGCAGGCAGGTTTAAGAGGAAGCTTCCAATATCTTCAACAGCGGAAAATCCCATTCCTGCAAAAACGACAAGGAAACCCGTAATCAACAAAATTTGCACCCCAATTGACGGATGCCAATTCCAGGATTTTACAGAAACAACCAGCAACAAAATACCAGCAACATTAAAAAATGCAATATAGGGTGTAAAACAAAAAACGCAGTAATCCTCGCCAATTGCGGCCAGAGAGTGCATGAAGATCAGTCCCCAAAACAAGGCGAGCAGGAACAGTCCCATACGAAAATCCACCCGGGATTTCCAGTTACTTATTTTGGGCCAAAGAAGAAACGAAACAAAACTACCCGCCAATGCTACAAAATGAAACCGTAATGCCTGGAATACCGAAAGAAACCGCGCAACGCTGGAAATCTCAGGGTCCCACAAGGGGATCCCACCGCCCCTGTATATTAACTGTTCAGGAAGCTGTATAAATGGAACCCAACTCCATAGTTGCAGGATCTCCGGCCAATATATAATGTGAGCCGCGACTGTCACCGTCAAACCGGATAGCAATAGCCCGACAGATTTCCAGCCATGCTGCCAAAACGCATATACTGCAAGGAGCGGCAATACAGGAACCATGTTCTGACGAATCAGCATCATTAGCCCAGCGAGAAGGCCGCTTAGCATCAGCTGCCAAAGCGGACGTTTCTCTCCCAAAGAAAGGGCCAGCGTCCACGCCAGCAAGCAGGCAATTGTGCTTTGCGTAGCACCGCCGCTATAAATCTTAATCACGAGTGGGCTGGAAGCAAATACCCACACCGCCCCAGCCGCAAGCCACTTCCCGCCAATACGACGCGAAGCAACCCAGGTACCCAGCACAGCCATCCCCCCAAAAAAGACAGCCAGATAGCGGCCTGTGCGCAACCCTGCTCCAAAAAAAAGTTGAACATAGCCCGGGATTAAGAATGCCAGCGGAGCCTTATTGGTTGAAATGCCGGGGTCAAAAGGGCGATACTCACCCGTAGAAAATAAAACCCCTTTTAATAAATATGCTCCTTCATCCAGGTTTGAAACCGTGGTGTGCGCAAAAATGACGGATTGAATCAAATAAGCCAGCAAGCCAACCAATGCGATTGCATTGGCTGTCCATACCGGCAAATTTCGCTTATGAAAAACTGCAGATCCACTCATAGTCTTTAAACGAGACGAAACAACACTATCCTTTTTTCAGCCGCGCCAAATCTGAATCCACCATCATGGTAACCAAATTCTTGAAGGAAACCGCCGGCTCCCATTTCAACGCAGTGCGCGCCTTGATAGGATCGGAGATCAACAAATCCACTTCAGCGGGACGATAGAATTTCTCATCCTGCACGACATAGTCCTTATAGTCCAATCCAACATGCGAAAAAGCGATCTCGCAAAACTCACGCACCGCATGGGTTTCACCAGTGCCGATCACATAATTATCAGGATGATCCTGTTGAAGCATGAGCCACATCGCCTCCACATAATCACCCGCAAAGCCCCAATCACGCTGGGCCTCAAGATTCCCAAGGCGCAGTTCCTTTGCCTGACCAAGTTTAATACGCGCCACACTATCGGTGATCTTGCGGGTCACAAACTCCAAACCGCGTCTCGGGCTTTCATGGTTAAACAAAATTCCTGAAGTGGCAAAAATATCGAATGATTCGCGGTAATTAATCGTGATCCAATGTCCATATAGTTTTGCCACGCCATACGGACTGCGCGGATAGAATGGAGTCTCTTCTGTTTGAGGAACTTCCATCACCTTGCCAAACATCTCGCTTGAAGATGCTTGATAAAAACGAATCTTGGGATTTACAAAGCGAATCGCTTCGAGCAAGCGCGTTACACCAATCGCGGTCACATCGCCAGTTAACGCAGGTTGATTCCAAGAAGTCGGCACAAAGGACTGAGCTGCAAGGTTATATACTTCAGTTGGTTTATACTCTTCAAGTAATGAAAGCAAGGAACCCTGGTCCTGCAAATCTCCTGTACAACAGTAATATCACTCAAAAGATGGTGAATACGTTCATAGTTCATCGTACTTGAACGGCGCGCAACACCAATCACCTGGTATCCTTTTTTCAATAATAACTCGGCAAGATACGAACCGTCCTGGCCTGTGATGCCAGTAATAAGAGCAGTGGGCATATTTTTTTATCTCCTCAGTCAAAATTCAGTCGCTGAATTATACACCATGTCCAATACGGTGTATTCGATCTTTCCACCATCCGCCAAATAAAATCAAGGCCCATAAAATGGGAATAATTACCACCATATAAGCAAATTCTAATTGAAATCCAATTTGATAATAACGGTTTACATACCATAGACCAAAAACAAAAACAAAAACAGCTTCCATTGCAAACACACGCCCAAACCACGGAGTACGTGTCTCGCGCCACCAAACCCAGACATGTCCCGCCACAATCGCCTGCCACACAAGCAGAATCGCCCGATAACGCGGATTATCCCATTGATCACCGCCGCCACGCAACGCGGTCATCAGGACCCAGCCCCACACGATCATACTAAGCCACAGCCAAAGTTTCCGGTCACTCGCGGACTTTGAACCTGCTCCGGCCACAAAAGACAGGATCAGCGCCGGAAGTAAAACATACCAACCCAATGCACGCAAAACTGCAATAATTCGCCAAATCAAGGTTGTCGGCTCAATGACTGCCGCAGGCAAAACCGGTTGAAAAACCCCATAGACCATCACAAATGGCAGATGCAAATACTCAGGCATCTGATTAAAAAGTTTTTGCACCCAGCCTGAACCATCCTTGATCTTATAAATATTCCAATTTAAAGATTCGCGCACAAAATTATTAATTATGGAAAATGGCGTTCCACCTCCCAAATTCCCCTGTCGATCCAACGCAGATGAAAGGATAAATAACCCTGCAACAAACACAACCGCAGCCACCGCAAACATCCACCATGAGATGCGTCCTTGCTCGCTGACAAAATACAGCCACCCGGCAAAGATCACCAGAGTTATTAATGCCGCAATGGGAGAAACAAGCAGCATCCCTGCCAGCCCCAGGCCCAGCCAAAACCAGGAATTTCGGGAATGTGTCTTTTGCCAATCCACAAACCCCCACAATGCAAACGCGCTACACGCCCATAAATAGGGTTCACGCATGGCAGAGCCGCCGAGTAAAACACTTTCAGGATACAGTGTATAAATCCAGCTTGAAGCCAGCCCTACTTTCTCTCCCCACTGTTGACTCGCCGCCTTAAACAAAAACGGCAAGCCCAAAGCCGCCATAAAAGCGGAAAATAAAACCAGCATCAACGGACGATGTGCATCAGGCGACAAATAACGATAGACAAACGCGCTTAATGACAACAAGCCGCCATATTGATCATAGGCATATTTTTTATTAAATACACCAAGCACAGGATCCCCGGAAATTGCCAACTCCCAGGCCTGATCATCACGGCGATGCGCATCCTTATAGACATAACCTGCTTTGTCATCTACATCATCAAACCCATTGATCGGCAAAACAAGAAATGTGGCAACTCCGCCTGCAAGACGCAATGCGAAAGCAAACGCCACCATCCACGCGAGATTCTTTTTCATGCTGAAAGAATCTGAATCACCGCCCGCCCATCTTGTTGAAATAGTAAGCAGAGACAAAGAAAGAAGAAAGAGAAAAGAGAATCCCAGCCAACCGATCAACCAGTTACCGGGTTGCAGAAAAGATAAAACTGCCCCCAAACCAAGGGAAAGAGGCAGAATCCAAATGAAATCACGTTGAGAGAGATACTTCATATCCCCACTTTTACCACGAAGTGATAAAGAGCGCAGGATAATTTCACTAGCATGTAAAAACACCCATCACCCGCTCCTCCCTCTTCACCCAAGTCAACCGCTCCACATCTTTTTGCGCCTGACTTCCCAATTTATCTCTGCGCGAATCATCTGCAAGCAAAGATTCAATTTCCACTTTCCATTTTCCAATATCATCAGGCTCGCAAAAAACCGCGTTCCCCTCATTCAACACTTCACGGATCGAAGGCAGGTCTGCTGAAACAATGGCACGCCCCGAAGCCATATACTCGAACATCTTCATCGGGTTGATGACCTCGGCAATGTCCTGTCCGCTGCTGGCGGAGATCGAGCGGCTGTACGGCATGAGCAATATATCTGACGCGGCCTGATATAGCGGAATGATTTCGTGTTTCACAAAACCGGTCATCGTCACGTTTGTTATTTTTGATTCGGTTAATTTTGCGCGCCAAAAATTTACCAGATCAGGCGTGCCGCCCACCCACAAAAAATTCACATGCGGCATTTGCTTCGCAAGTTCAAACAACATGTCCGCGCCGCGCCCGGGATAAATGTGACCTGTGAATCCAACGGTCAACCCATCAGGCAGATTTAATTGATGTCTTGCTTCAAGCGGATTCGGCAGCCGGTCATATTTTTCCAACTCGACACCGTTCGGCGCGATCAGCAGCGACTCATCCTTAAACTGGAATTTGGTCGAGCGTTCTAAAGCATTCCTCAACGCTGACGTAGTGACCGTCATCACCTTTTGTCCGCGTGCTTTCCAGAATTGCCGCAGCCACCACGCGCCCATGCGACCAGCCACGTCCGCGTGCATTTCGAGCACCACAGGATAGCCCGCCCACAGTGCAAGTACAGCGGACTGTGGCAGCCACGTGTAGATCAAGTCAGCGTGGAAGTTTTTTGCGGCACGCTGGGCATGGAAGAGAAAGTCGAAGCGTTTGAGATGCTTTTCGGACGGAAGCAGTTCGAGGTCCGGAATGAAGCGCAGGCCATAATGGGCAGCGAGTGATTCGCGAGAAACGGACTCTGTCTCGCGCGGGGCGAACATCCGAATCTCATGTCCCAATTGCATTAAAGCCTGAGTGACCTTCATCGCCTGAATCGAATTGGCGGTGAGCGATGGAATTCTTGAATTAGTGATGACTGCGATTTTCATTTTGTCGAACTTCCTTCACTCCGCGCCAGACAATTGCGCCAACGGATGTGATGTAATAAAAAGATAACAACGCGGCTTCAGCCACATACCCAAAACGCGGCACAAGCGGAAAGGTCAGCAGAAGTTTTGCGACACCCGAAACGATGCGTTGCCTTAAGCGGAAACTCCGGCAGCCCCAAAGACAACAACAGCGGACGATTCCAAAAGAGAATGTAATTGAAAGTGAAACCAACCAACAGCGCCAGCAAAGCGGGATACGCCGCCACATATTGCGCGCCATAAATAGACAACAGCCATTTTCCAAAAATGACGAAACCCGCAGCCAGCGCAAGATTATAAACAGCGGCAACGGTTGTGATCTTTTTGAGAAAATCTTTTAAGCGCGGCCATGCTTTTTCGACAACGAGTTTATTAATTTCAGGATAGGTGGTGAGAATGAAAGGATTGGCCGGCACCGCAAGCAGACTGACAATTGCATACGCGGCTTTGTAATATCCAGCGGCTTCACTGGTGAGAAAATACGCCACCCAGAGAATTTCACTTTCACGAAAAACAAGAATGGCCGTGGCGCTTAAATTCGAGCTGACCGCAAAACGTGCCAGTTCTTTAATTTTCGGCAGCGAGTTGATCTTCGCCTTCCACCAGCCGGAGCCGAGTCTTTGATTGAGTTGATAAAACGCGGTGGAGAAAATTCCAAATCCTAAAACAACTTTGCCTGCAAGATAGGCAAATAAAACAAATTGCAAATTTCCTTTTGTAAAAAATGCAATTGCAATGAGTCCGGCAGTGATCAGGCTTTGAGCAAGATTGATAAAGCCTTGATATTTTATTTTCCGCAACATCTGCAAAACGCCCGTGGACGTTTCTGTATTGAAATTAGCCAGCAGGCCGAGGCTGTAGACAATGAAGAACCATGCCGTGTTGGGAGTCTTGGCAATGTATTGAGAAGCAAGCGCGGACGTGAGCGCGACAAATAAAAATGCGAACAGCGAAACTGTGGCTTCGCTTATGGCTGCGGCTTTGACCAATGCCGCAACTTTCTCTTTGTCATCTTTTTCAAGATATTCACCGCCGTAACGCACAACCAACTCACTCATGCGAAAGGATAAAAATCCGTTGACGGTGGAGGCGTAGCTCATGATGATGGCCGCGAGTCCAAAATCCGCGGGGCCGAGCAGGCGCGCAGCGAGGATGCTTTGCACCACGTTCAACGCGAGGCTGATGGTGTTACTGCTAAACAACGCGCCACTTGAGCGGATCACTTTGCCGAGCAGCGGGTCATTTTTGAATTTTGAGAGAAGGGACATGCATGGAATTATAAACGCTCCAGCATTTCTGCCGGAGCGTCAATTATTTACCACAGATAAAAAAAGATGAACACTGATTTCGGATAAAAGCTCAAATCCTTTTCATCTGTGTTCATCCGTGGATATTTCGATTTACGGAGTCAAAATATCCTTGGCCCATTCGCGTTCAGCTTTGTACCATTCGATCAAATTGCCGATGCCTTCGCGCAAGTTGACTTGTGGATTCCAGCCGAGCATTTCGCGGGCCTTTGTCACATTGGCCTGGTTCATGAACATGTCGGCCAGATTGGGCGGACCATATTGCACGTTCGCTTTTTTGCCCGTTAAATCTTCGACCAGTTCAACGAGTCCATTGATGGAGATGACTTCATGTCCGCCAAGGTTGATGACTTCATAGCCAAGCGGCTTGAGTGCGGCAATTGTTCCGCGGGCAATGTCATCCACGTAGGTGAAGCCGCGCGATTGATTCCCATCTCCATTAATGCGGATCGGCTCCCCTTCCATGATCCACTTCACGAAGCGGAAGATGGCAAGATCGGGCCGGCCAGCGGGACCATAGACCGTGAAATAGCGGACAACGGTCACATCAATATCAAATAGATGATGATAGGAATGCGCCAGTGCTTCCGCGCCTTTCTTGCTGGCGGCATAAGGCTGCATCGGTTCGCTGCTTGAAGCAGTTTCAGGCGTGGGATATTCTGGATTTTCGCCATAAATACTGGATGTGGAGGCGAGAATAAATTTCCTGCACCCAAACTGACGGCAAACCTCAAGCATGTTCAATGTGCCGGTGACATTTGATTCTAAAAACGCCCAGGGGTTTTCCACGCTGTAGCGCACGCCCGCGCGCGCCGCGAGATTGATCACGCCGTCTAATTTCTCATTCTTAAACAAGTCAATGGCTGACTTTTGGGAAATATCGTGTTGATGAAAGGAAAAACCTTTCAGCGCTTGAAGTTTCTTCAAACGATAGTGTTTTACACGCGGATCATACGCATCGTTCACGTTGTCAATACCAACCACGGTATGTCCCTGCTCGATCAGCATGGTCGAGGTTCGCGCACCGATAAAACCTGCCGCGCCGGTTACCAGATAATGTGCCATAAAAAGTGCTCCTGTGTCACGTATCAGGTGTCAGAAGAGAAAGCCCGACACCTGATCCTGAAAAAATTAAACCTATAACCTTACAACGTTCGCGCTGTTCTTCCCAAGTTTGCCGGTGGCATTTCGAGAGTCGAAAACAAATTTCGCAGATTCAATGATCGCTTTGTAATCATATTCCTTGTGATTGGTAATGATCACCACCGCATCAGATTCCTTGACCGACTTCATCATATCCTTGACGCTGTCCATTTGCCAGCCATCATGCTCATGATGAACATGCGGAATATACGGGTCGTGATATTCCACAATTGCGCCCTTGTTTTTCAAAAGGCCGATCACATCCAGAGCAGGAGATTCGCGTACATCATCAATATCAGGTTTATACGCCACACCCAGCACGAGGATTTTGGAACCCTTCAACGCCTTGCCGTGATCGTTCAAACCTTCCATCACACGATTGACCACATAACGCGGCATGTTGGTATTGATCTCAGACGCGAGTTCAATAAAGCGCGCATTGTAATTAAAGGATTTCATCTTCCATGAAAGATATAGCGGGTCAATTGGGATGCAGTGTCCGCCCAGACCAGGGCCGGGGGTGAATTTCATAAAGCCAAATGGTTTACTCGCGGCCGCATCGATCACTTCCCACACATCCACACCGAGACGTTCGCACATGATCGCCAGTTCGTTGACCATGCCAATGTTGATCATACGGAAAGTATTCTCAAGCAGCTTGGACATTTCAGCCGCTTCGGCAGAGGAGACATGATGCACAGTCTTGATCGCGCCTTCATACCAGGCAGTTGCCACTTCGCCGCAAGCTTCGGTGATGCCGCCCAAAACCTTGGGCGTGTTGATGGTTGTCCAATCTTCTCGGCCCGGGTCAACGCGCTCAGGTGAAAAGGCAAGGAACCAATCTTCACCGACAACAAGATCATGCTCAATGCCTAATTTTGGCAAAAGCAATTCGCGGGTTGTGCCGGGATAGGTTGTCGATTCCAGTACCACCACCATGCCCTTGTGGACATATTTCGCCAATTCTTCGGTTGCGGAAATAATGAAGGACATATCCGGGTCACCCGTTTTACGCAGCGGGGTCGGCACACAAATGCTAACCGCATCCATTTCCTTTAGCACAGAAAAATCAGTTGTGGCGGTAAATTTACCATCCTTGATCAATTTCGCAACCGCTTCACTCTTTACATCAGGAATATAGGACTTGCCCTCGGCCAGTGAATTGATCTTACGTTTATCAGGATCAACCCCTGTGACATGAAAGCCCGCCTCGCCGAATACAACCGCAAGCGGCAAACCCACGTACCCCAAACCAAGAATCGCTATCTTTGCAGTTTTATCTTTTAATTTCTTAATCAGATCTTCTTTTGTAGACATATTTTCTCCTTTCATCAGATGTTTCCATGTTTCAGCTAAAATAAATTTAATTGCTTTGGTGCATCGTCTGGAATTTCTTCCACCTTCTTTTTTACTTTTTCTACAACCGGTTTCCCTAATGCGGCACGCGCCTCCTTCAATTGATCCGGTAGTTTTGCAAAATCAGCCAGAATAGTAGGTTTAAGCGCAGATTGATGCAAGGCCGCCGCAGGATGAAACATTGGGATGACATACCTTTCACCCACCTTTTGCATTTGCCCATGCACAGCGCTGATCTTAACTCCTGAGAAGAACTTACTCATGGATATGCGTCCCAGCGTCACAATAATACTAGGATTTATTGCCTTGATCTGCGCTTCCAAATACATATCACAAGTAGCTAATTCATCGGGTAACGGGTCGCGGTTTCCCGGCGGACGGCACTTCACTACATTCGCAATGAACACTTCTTCGCGTGTCACATCTGCCTGGGCCAGCAGTTGATCCAAAAATTTACCTGAAGCACCCACAAAGGGATGTCCCTGCTCGTTCTCATGAAAGCCGGGGCCTTCCCCAATGAACATGATCTCTGCATTCGCAGGGCCGTCGCCGGGCACGGATTTTTTGCGTGATTCATGCAGCACACATTTCGTGCATACAGAAACTTCCCCGGCAATTTTGGCTAAAGTTTCTTCAGCGGTCATTCATCCTCCACTCAAATCCTTAAGTGACATTAAGATCGCATCTTCACCATTATCTTTGTAATAACCAGTGCGGCGGCCATCCACTTCAAAACCAAATTTGCGATACATATTCAGCGCGGCCAGATTTCCTTCGCGGACTTCCAAAAACGAAGTGATCGCGCCTTCTTCTTTTGCAGATTGTAAAGTCAGCGACAATATTTTTTCGCCAATGCCCTGCTTGCGAAAATCAGGATGCGTGGCAATCGTCGCGATGTGAATTTCATCCACAATGAACCACGCCACCAGCATCGCCACGATGCGTCCATCCAGATCGGCCACCCAACAGCGCGAAGCCGGATTATCTGTCAACTCAAAGCGGAATGAACGCGCAGGCCACGGCAAACTAAAAGAGATCTGGTCAATCGCGACCACTTGTTCCAAATCATCCAATGTCATTCTACGGTAGACGACACTCATAAAATCGGCGTGCCCTCAACATGTAGATATACAGGCGCGAGCGACGCGGCATCGTCCACATCATTATTTTGCCAGCGCGCCCACGCCAACTCTGCCAGAATGGACGGACGGCGGATGCAATACACGGGCGAAGCCAGCAGAATATTGACTCGTTTCCGCGCCATGCGAGTGCGGTCATCAGACGTTAACTCGCCGGCCACGTATGTGGGACTATTAATTTCATCTGCCAGCTCATCAACCGTCCCGCTTCTTACTGGACCTTGAACCTGCCACTCGTTCTTCAGGCATTTATACCAACCGACAGCGATTCGCTTACGCCCGGCTTGAATCACCACGGCCAGCCGCGAAGCGTGTTTGCCCACAGGCTGCGCCGCCGCGATAATATCCAAAGTGGAAATTCCGATCACAGGAATATGACGCGCAAGCGCGATGCCTTTTACCAAAGATAAACCAACACGCAAACTTGTAAAAGAACCCGGGCCAACTGCCACACCCAAAGCGCTGACCATGTCCATAGAAACGCCGCACCGATTCAAAAGTCCGGAAAGAGCCGGGGCCAATTCAGTCGTGTGATGCTGACGTGTCGTCCAGGTCATCTCGCTCAGGATCTGAGTCCCATCATATAAAGCCAATCCCACCTGTGCAGTGGATGTATCAATTGCAAGTAACATTAAGCCCCTCCAAACATGGATTGACGAATGCCCTCAAGCAATTCATCGTAACGTTTGCCGTTCGCGTTGAAACGCATCTGACGGTGTTCCTCCTGAATGTGCTCAAGGTTGATCCACAATCGTTCTTTGGGAATCAGCCCGTCGAGCCGCTCAGGCCATTCGATCACCAGCGCACCTTCGGTAAGCATGGACTCAAGATCAAGTTCCTCTGCCTCAGGCAAAGATTCAAGACGATACGTATCAAGATGAAAGAGTTGAGCGCCATTCGCGCGGCGATATAAATTGACAATAACAAAAGTGGGGCTTGAAACAGAATCTTGAGACCCCCAGCCTTGCGCGAGACCCTGCACAAAGGTTGTTTTCCCTGCGCCGAGATCGCCCTGCAAACAGATCACATCGCCTGCTTTGATCTCAGCGCCGAGACGCATTCCAATACGACGCGTCTGCTCGGGGCTGCGGCTGAAAAATTCAATGGTGTGAGAATCAAGGATGGGCATCGCGAAAGAATTATACCCCCTGATAAATCAATGCGAAGAAAATATTAAACACAAAGGACACCAAGGTCACGAAGGAAAACCATTAAGGTTTTAAACCTTTGTGTACTTCGTGTCCTTTGTGTTTAAAGGTTCTTAAAACTTCAATCTGGCAGAAATACGCGAGACGAAACTTCCGCGCCAGTTTTGCAGGATGGCCTCAAAGTAGAGATTCTCCAATGCGCTGACCTGCCCCTCGATGGAAAATTTCTCACTCAATTCAGTGGAACGTTTGCCATAACGCGCAAGTTTTTCAGGGTCAGATAACAGCTTCACCAATGTATCGCTAAACACACCCACATCCAGCGGAGTTAAATGTCCGTTCTCGTTTTCCACGATCATGCCTTCGAAGGCTTCATCCTGCACGACCACCAAAGGCAGCCCGGAGGCAATCGCCTCGATCACCGAAATGGGATGCACTTCGGTTGTGGATGCAGATAAAAAGATGGTCGCGTCATGTAAAAGATCAGGTAACTCAGCGCGATTAACCATGCCAAGAAAATGAATGCGGTCGCTCACATTCGTTGCGGCTGCATGTTCTTCAAGTTTTTTGCGCGCTCCGCCATCACCGGCAAAGACAAGATGCGCATCAGGAACCCGCTCTGACATACGCACAAATGCATCGATCAGAAAATCGAGACGCTTCTCCGGGTCCACTCTGCCGACGGATAACAAGATCGGCGCATCAGCACTTAACCCGAGCCTGTTTCTAAAGCTTCCAGGATTTTTCACCGCCTTGAAATTGCTCAAATCAATTCCGTTGGGAATGGTAATGATCGGCTTGGTTACTTTCTGTTCCAAAAGCAGACGATGGAATTTGGGCGAAGGCACCACAATTTGATCGCCAAGATTGGTAGACGTGGTGCTAAACCAGCGTGCCGCATGGCGGATGACGCCCGTGCCACCGATGATCTTAAGATAATGAGTGTAATCTGTAATGGATGTGTGATACGTGTAAATAAGAGGCAGATTTTTGGTGGAAGCTGTGAAATAAGCCAGCAGTCCCACTGTCAGCGGACTGTGGGCGTGCAGCACGTCAAAATGTTTTCTGGTCAACGACCATGTGCTGCGCGGAGTTCCAAGCACAGCCACATAAATCGGCGGGTCATTCAAATATTTCAAAGATGGAAGCCGCACCACGCCGGGTTGATCGTCTTTATAGCCGGGAATTTTTGGTGCGAAGATCGTAACCTGGTGTCCTCTGCGTTGTAATCCCTCCGACACCAATTGCAAAGAAATGGAAACGCCGTTTATCTGCGGTGCATACGTGTCTGTGAACAACCCGATGCGAAGCGAACCCATATGAAGTTTCTTTCCAACTTCTGTTACATTTTCTGCCATGTTCGATTTCTCCTGAAATTTTGTAAAACATCCCACTGATTTATCTAACCAACAAAGTTGATCAACCTAAATCTGCGGGACGTTGTTCCTTTTTATTCTCTTCATGAATTGTCAAATTTGCCTTCAAACGTTTTACCAGTTCACGGCGTGTGAGCATCACGCGATGCTGACAGCCCATGCATTCCAAACCAATATCCGCGCCAAGGCGCACCACTGTCCACTCATACGATCCGCATGGATGTGGTTTCCGTAGACGCAAATGGTCTTTCAACTGCAAGTCAGGAAGCATGTGCAGAATTATACCGCCATGACTTTTAAGTAACTACATCCTGAGCGCAGACAATTTACATGCTCCCGAAAGGACGTCGGGACAATGTGAGCGGAGAGAGGACAGTTCCATCGTCCGAACGCAGCCGAAGCACGTAAATTGTCCTTCGACTGCGTTCCTCGAACAGCACTCGTCACTCCGCTCAGGATGCAAGCCATAATAAGAGACTTCCGAAGTCTTTTTTGATGCATCTTCGCCTGGACGACTCTTAAAAGACTTCGGAAGTCTGGACCTGTACTGAGAAATATTTCCCAGTACAGGTGCGAAAACTTTCCTTGAGGAAAACTCTGTAACGAAGATAATAAGAGAGTAATCTGAAATGGAGGCATGAGATGAACGAAGAACTGAAAATCAAATTCTGGGGTGTGCGCGGAAGTTATCCCACACCCGGCGCAGACACAGTCCGCTTTGGCGGCAACACAGCCTGCGTGGAGATTCGCGCCGGCGAGCGCACGATCATTTTGGATGCCGGCACAGGAATCATTCCACTTGGGCGTGAGCTGGCAAAACGCGCTGCCCACCCTGCGGAAAAACGTCCGCTGGAATTCCTGCTGCTCTTCAGTCACTTGCATCACGACCACACTCAGGGCTTTCCGTTTTTCGTCCCTGCTTATATGCCGAACACACGCCTGCATATTTTTGGGCCGGGCGGCACGCCTGAAACGATACGGCGCGTGCTCGAACACAATCAATCAGCAGAGACTTTTCCCGTCAGCTTGCGTGAGATGGCTTCCTCGAAAGAGATCGAGTCAGTTCGCGAGTCACAGGTGATCGTTTGGGATGAAGAAAATATTCGGGTAACTGAATCAAATACCAGATTAAGCCCCGACGCGGTCGTCATCCGCATTTATAGTTCGCACGCGCACCCGGGCGGAGTCTATATTTATCGCATCACATGGCGCGGCAAGTCGGTCGTGTATGCGACAGACACCGAAGGCTACGTGGGCATGGATCGCAGGCTGGTGGCCTTTGCGCGCGATGCAGATGTGCTGATCCACGATGCGCAATACAGCGAAGAACATTATCGCGGACAACTCGCCGGATTCCCATCCACGCAGGGCTATGGACACTCGACCGCTGTGATGGCTTCAGAAGTTGCCGCATCAGCCGAGACGGGTGAACTGGTTCTGTTTCACCACGACCCTTCCTACACTGACGATTTGGTAGCGGCGCAAGAATCTACAGCGCAAAAGTTATTCCCTGATTCACGCGCCGCCTATGAAGGACTTGAAATTAAATTGCATACAGGCTTCCGAGGTCTTTTAAAAGACTCTCCGCCGGAAAGAATTAAGAGAGACTTCGGAAGCCTCTGACGAATGGATGTACAATATGTTAAGAATGACCGAACTCAAGATAGATGACACCCGCAACATACTTTCGGACATTAAATTGTTTGAAGGATTAACACAGACTCAGCTAGACTGGGTGGCAAAGCACGCGCATCGCCGTATCTTTACTGCGGGGATGAATGTGATGACCATCGAACAACCGGGCGAGGCTGTATATATCATTTTGCATGGCACAGTAAAAATTCACATTGAACAGGGTGGGCGTGATGTGATCCTCTCTGTACTTGGCAGCGGTGATCTGCTCGGTGAAATGAGTTTGATCGATAGCGTGGGGCGGTCTGCAAGTGCCATCACGCTGGAGAACTCGCTTCTATTGTGGATGGACAAAACCACATTCAACTACTTGATGGATAACTTTCCTCCAGTGGCGCGGAATTTGGTGAAGATATTATCCGCACGCGTGCGGCTTTCCGATCAGGTGATTCAATCGCTGGCAACGTTAGATGTAAATGGACGGGTGGCGCGTCAGATACTTGCATTCGCCGAACGCTATGGCCGTGAAATAGCGGATGGAGTACAAGTCCGCATTGTGTTGACGCAGAGCGATCTGGCCGATCTGGTGGGCGCTTCGCGCAAACGTGTCAATCAGGCGATGGTATTTTTCAAAGAGCAGGGACTACTCAGCACGGATGCCGATGGGCGATTTGTGATTCACGATAAGGTTGGGTTGGCAAGATTTTGTGATTAGGAATTAGAGTTAGGGATTAGGGAGCCGCTGGTTGATTTTTTCAACTGGCGGCTTTTTTTGTTATAGAACCATCCAGTTATCCTTCGGCTCCGCTCACATTGTCCCGATGTAATTTCGGGAGGATGCACTTCGGCTCCGCTCAGGATGCGTAAAGATTGTATAATTCCATTATGACTACATATAAATTCTTTCACCCGGTCGAAGTCCGCTACGGTGATCTGGATCCGCAGGGACATGTCAACAACTCCAAACATCTGACTTATTTTGAGCAGGCACGTATTGCCTATATGATCGAACTCGGTTTATTCACGAAGGATCAATCCTTTATGGAGATCGGCGTGATTCTGGCGGACGTCCACATCGTATATCTTGCGCCGGTTTATTTTGGCGAGCATATTAAGGTTGGCGTCCATGCTTTGAAGTTGGGGAACAAATCCATGACGTGGATGCAGAATATTGTCGATGCGAAAACAGGCAAGACTTATGATTACAAAGGAGAAAAGACGGTCAACATTCCGCACGATTGGCGCGAGAAGATCAAAGCGTTTGAAGGTTTATAGAAAAGGATAAATCATGACTCTCCCTAAAATTGACGAAAAATATTACACAGATTTCCTGGTTGACCTGCTCAACGTCACCTCGCCCACCGGGTTTGCCGAACCTGCAATTGATTTTGTGGAAAAGGAATTGTCAAAATACAAGCAGCTTGAATTATCAAGAACCCGCAAAGGTGCGCTGGTTGCAAAGTGGGAAGTGAAAAGCGACTTGCCTCCGGTGGCATTAACTGCTCATGCGGATACGCTCGGTGCCGTGGTGAAAGAGATCAAATCCAATGGACGATTAAAGTTAAGCCGCATTGGCGGCATCCAATGGCCGAGTGTGGAAACCGAAGGCGTGTGGATCATCACAGCCAAAGGCGAGAAGATTCGCGGCTCGGTGTTAATTGATGCGGCATCCGGTCATATTTATGGCGCGGCGGGAAGTGAAACTCCGCGCAATGATGCGCACATGGAAGTCCGCATTGATGCGCGTACTACTTCTGAAAAAGAAACGCGCGGACTTGGAATCAACGTCGGTGATTGCGTGGCGTTTGATCCACGGGTGGAAGTGACCAATGGATTCATCCGCTCGCGTTTTCTCGATGACAAGGCTTGCGTGGCAAATCTTGTAGCGGCGATCAAGTCGATGGCAGAATCAGGCCAAAGTCCGGTGCGAAGCGTGTACTTCCATATTTCCAATTATGAAGAGGTCGGTCACGGCGCGGCGGCGGGCATCCCGTCTGATGTGGCGGAATTAGTCACAGTGGATATGGCGGTGGTCGGCAGCGGTCAGGAGTCAGATGAATTCCATGCGACGCTGTGCATCAAAGACAGCAGCGGGCCGTACTCTGAAGGCTTGAATAAAAAAATGCGCGCCATCGCAGAGAAGCACGGCATTCCATATAAAACAGATGTGTATCCATTTTATGGTTCAGATGGCGAAGCCTTTTGGCGCGCGGGCGGCGATGTACAGCTCTCGCTGATCGGCCCCGGGATTGATGCTTCGCACAATTACGAGCGCGCCCACATGGATGGTTTGAACGCAACCACGAATTGGATCATGGCGTATCTGCTTGAAAAATAAGAAACCTCTAACGTAATGATTATTAAGCAGACGTTATCTACTTAATGAGGATTATAAAATCATGGACTCTATCGAAGCAAAGATCGGATCGTTCGCGCCTGACTTTCACCTGCTTGCCACAAATGGGCAGGAGATTTCGCTTTCAGATTTTCGCGGAAAATCAAACGTGATCATGTTCTTTATCCGCGAGACTACCTGTCCGCAATGCCGCACGCATGTTGCGCAATTGGGACGCATGTATGAACAGTTCCGTGAGGCGGGCGCTGAGATCATTGTCATTTTAGGCGAAAATGTGGAAAAAGCGCGTGAATATGCAGAAGGGATAAATTTGCCTTTTCCAATTCTTGCAGACCCCGGACGCAATGTATACAATCTCTATGAATTGGAAAAATATTTCCTGCTCTTTCAACGTACTGCCTCGTTGGTCGTTGACAAAGATGGTCTCGTCCGCTATCTCAAACGCACGACAGTTCCGAATGTCTGGTTACAGGAGACGCGTGAGTTGTTTGGGTTTGTGGATAGTTTGAATTAGGGGAAAGGTTTCTAAGGAACTAAAGTTTCTGAGGTTTCTGAAGGATTAAGGTTTATAAGGTTTAAGCCTCGCTTGCGCGGGGCTTTTTTGTTTCCTATTCACTTTTTACTTCTCACTTCACATACTTCTCACTTTTTACTTCCATTATTCCCTATTCACCTAATTACCCCTTGATTGTATACTTGCCCCATGAAACTGGATGCCGCTCTTCCCCTCGTTGCATTGAAAGATGTTCCTGCCATTGCGAAAGCCGCACAAGAGATGGGCTTCGCCGCGCTGTGGACTCAAGAGACCCAGCACGATCCCTTCCTGCCCTGCACATTGATCGCGGAGCATTCGGCTGACATGCAATTTGGGACTGCGATTGCGGTCTCGTTTGCGCGCTCGCCTGCGAACATCGCCTACACCGCATGGGATTTATCCGCGCAATCGGGCGGACGATTCATTTTGGGATTGGGCACGCAGGTCAAGGCGCATATTGAGCGCAGGTTCGGCATGACCTGGCCTGACTCTGTGACGGGGAAACTGCGCGAACAGATTCAAGTCATCCGCGCGTTTTGGGATTGCTGGCAGAACGGCACGAAGTTGAATTTCCGCGGCGAGTATTACAAGGCCACGTTGATGTCACCTTTCTTTAATCCGGGCGCAATTGAGAATCCAAATATTCCGATCTATATTGCAGGCGTCAATACCGGCCTCGCGAAACTGGCTGGTGAATTGTGCGAAGGATTCCACGCGCACCCGTTTAATAGTCCGCGTTATATGAATGAAGTAATCCTGCCTGCCATCGAAGATGGACTGCAAAAGAGCGGAAGAACTCGTAAGGATATTACGATTTCAATGACTCCCTTTATCGCCACATCACCCGAGGAAGAATCCTTTGCGCGGATGCAGATCGCATTTTATGCCAGCACTCCGTCCTATCAAGCAGTGATGGACTTGCACGGCTGGACCGAAACCGCGCAACAATTATCAGGTTTCGCGGCCAAAGGCGAGTGGGCCGAAATGCCGATGCTGATCACCGATGAAATGTTAAACGAGTTTTGTCTGGTCACCACTCAGGAAAATCTAGCCGCTGACTTAAAGAAACGCTACGCCGGCATCGCAGACCGGCTGACACTGTACACACCCTTTATCCCGAAGGAAAAAGATGATTGGTGGCAAGCATTGGCGAAGGCGTTTGAATAATCATAAATCAAAACTGGAATGCGGACTTAAGTCTGCATTCCAGTTTTTTTATACAGGAGAGCATCATGACAATCTCAAGCAAAGTATATGAGGGCGAAAAAGATTTTCAGATCATGGTGGATTTGTTAAATCAAGTCCGCCTGGCTGAGCGGATTAATGATTACCCCGCAAAAGTTAATATTGAAGAAGGCCTGGCTAACGCAGAAGTCCGCGCAAATATGAGATTATGGTTCGATGCAGATCAACCCATCGGCTGGGCGTATGTGGATGACTCGCATAATTTGCTTTGGGAATTTCAAACTCAATACACAGAATCGCTCGGCGCGGAAATCGTGGCATGGGGCGTGGATTGCATCCGCAAGAGTTTGGCAGCGGAGGAAACATCCACGCTGGATGCAAGCTGCCGCGAAGACGACACCCAGCGGCTGGACTTTCTCAATCAGCACGGGTTTCATCAGACAGACGTTATCACCGTCAGTATGAAACGCGATCTCTCTGCGCCGATAGCTGATTCTGTTTTGCCGGAGGGATTCTTCATCCGCGCAATAAAAGGCACGGAGGAAGCAGAAGCAGTTGCCAGCACGCACCGATCCGCGTTTGGGACGGAGTACATGTCCACGGAGAATCGTCTCGCCATTATGTCCACCAGTGAATACGATCCAGAGTTGGACTTGATGGTCATCGCACCCGATGGAAGCATCGCCGCTTATTGCACCTGCTCGGTCGATGAACAAAACAGGGAAGGCAACACTGACCCCGTGGCGACACATCCGCGCTTTCAAGGCATGGGACTGGCGAAAGCCTTGTTATACAAAGGGCTGCGAATGCTCAAAGAACGCGGAATGAAATCCGTGCACCTCGGCACCAGCGGACAAAACATCGCCATGCAAAAGGCCGCCGAGTCTGCAGGATTTGTTTTGGAGCACAGAACATTTTGGTTTGAAAAAGAAGTAAGGAACTGAGCAGCATATTTTTTTCACCGGAGATAAACAGCGATAAACAAAGATATACTTTCTCTTTTTTAAATCTCCGTTTACATTGTGCCCGCATGGGTATCATGGTGAATTTTGCCCTAGTCCACCTGAAAGACTTTCCTTAAAGTAATGTAAAATCGAAATAGAAAATTTAACGCCCACATTCGCACACAAAGGAAACACTCATGGACTTCAACGATTATCAAACCAAATCACGCGGCACCGCAAAATATCCCGCCATCGGGCACGCTGTTATTTACCCAACACTGGGTCTCGTCAACGAGGCGGGCGAAGTGGCAGGCAAGATCAAAAAAGTATTCCGCGATAAAGACGGCGAGATCAGCGCCGAAACCCGCGAAGCCCTCAAAGCCGAGCTGGGAGATGTGCTCTGGTATCTTGCGCAGGTCGCCACAGAACTTAACCTGTCACTGGATGAAATCGCCGAATACAACATTACTAAACTAATGGATAGGCAGGCACGCGGTAAGATTCAAGGGGATGGAGACAACCGATAGATGTAAACAAGAGATATAAACAGGTACACACGTAAAAAAATACGCACTTGTGTACTCTTGTACTTGTTTACTACCCGTGAAAACTCTAACCTTTTTCCAACACGGAGTCACCCGCCTTTTTGGTACAATGCCTAGAGATATAGGAGATTATTATGGCCGGTATGGAAAGATTTACCCAACGAGCTAGACGCGTCCTCAGCCTTGCGCATCAAGAGGCAGAACGCGCCCGCCAAAACAATATTGGAACCGAACATCTCATCCTCGGATTAATGGATGAAGAAGGCGGTGTCGCAGGCCGCGTCTTACGTGACCTCGGCATGACCCCCGAACGTGTGCGTGAAGTCGTTCAACGCGTCTCCAGCGCATCCACTGAATTTGACCCCGCCCGCATCGAACTCGCCGCAGAAACTCAACAAGTCCTTGAATTTGCAATTGAAGAAGCCCGCCGCCTCGGCCATCACTACATCGGCACCGAACATATTTTGCTCGGTCTGATCCGTGTTGAATCCACCGGGATGGAAGTGCTGCGCAGACTCGGAGTCACAGCGGATCAGATTCGCAGACAGACTCGCCGCGTCTTAAATGAATCCGCATCCTCCTCCCCGACGCCTGCCGGCCCGCAACCGGGCAAAGGTGGCGCTTCGGCATCCAACAACCCAAAGACCCCGCTCATCGATCAACTCGCCACCGACTTAACCTCGAAGGCCGAAGAGAAAAAACTTGACCCCGTCATTGGCCGTCAAAAAGAAATTGAGCGTGTGATTCAGATCCTTGCACGCCGCACCAAGAACAACCCCGCACTCATCGGCGAACCCGGTGTCGGCAAGACCGCCATCGTCGAAGGCCTCGCTCAACGCATCATAGACGGTGACGTTCCTGCGCCATTGATGAATAAACGTGTGCTTCAACTTGATGTGGGCTCACTCGTCGCCGGCACCATGTATCGTGGTCAGTTCGAAGAAAGACTCAAACGCATTATTGATGAGTTAAAAACCTCAGGCGCGATCCTCTTCATTGACGAGGTCCATATGCTCGTTGGAGCAGGAGCCGCCGGTTCCTCCGTCGACGCAGCAAATATCCTCAAGCCCGCTTTATCGCGCGGCGAGTTACAAGTCATCGGTGCGACTACGCTTGATGAATATCGCAAGCACATCGAATCAGATGCCGCGCTCGAACGCCGCTTCCAACCCGTGCAGGTGGACGAACCCTCTGAAGAAGAGACCATTCAAATCCTCAAAGGCATTCGCGGCGCATACGAAGAACATCATCATTTGGTGATCTCCGATGAAGCACTCGAAGCCGCAACACATTTATCTTCACGCTATGTCACCGAAAGATTCCTGCCTGACAAAGCCATTGACCTGATCGACGAATCATCCTCACGTGTGCGCATGTACAAGAGTCCCGCCGCGAAACACGCCAAGGATTTGTTCGGCCAATTACGACAGGCACGTCAGAACCGCACCCTCGCACAGGAAGAGGGCAACTCGGAAGACATCAAGGAATGGGAAGAGCGCGAGACAGATCTCGGCCAGCAGATCGAACGTCTGCGCACCGGTTGGGACCGCGCAAACAGTCCCGTAGTCACCGCTGAAGATATTGCCGAAGTCGTCTCCATGTGGACGGGTGTTCCGCTGATGCAGCTTGCAGAGGCTGAATCACAACGCCTGCTCAAAATGGAAGATGAACTACGCAAAGATATCATTGGCCAGGAAGATGCCATCGTTGCCATCTCACGCGCAGTCCGCCGTGCGCGAGCCGGTTTGAAAGACCCGAAGCGCCCGATTGGTTCATTTATGTTCCTTGGCCCAACAGGTGTCGGCAAGACCCAATTGACAAAGACCCTCGCCAAGTTCATGTTTGGCAGTGAAGATGCCGCCATTCAACTGGATATGTCAGAGTTCATGGAACGTCACACCGCCGCCCGTTTGGTGGGTGCCCCTCCCGGATACGTCGGCTACGAAGATGCCGGTCAACTGACCGAAGCCCTGCGCCGCCGTCCGTACTCGATCATCGTTTTTGATGAGATCGAAAAGGCACATCCTGAAGTACACAATATGCTGCTCCAGATCATGGAAGAAGGTCACCTCAGCGATGCGAAAGGCCGCAAAGTGGATTTCCGCAATGCGATCATCGTCATGACCTCCAACATTGGCGCAGACATGATCAAGAATCAAACTTCGCTCGGCTTTGCCATGAAACGCGATGAAGCCACTGAAGAAAAACTTTCCTACGACGACATGCGCAAGAAGTTGAACGAATCCCTCAAGCGCGCCTTCCGTCCTGAATTCATCAACCGCATGGATTCTGTAGTCATCTTCCGCTCGCTCAACAAGGAAGATATTCAGAAGATCGTCTCGCTTGAACTCGACAAAGTTTCTGAACGCCTCAAGGATCACGAACTCGTACTCACAGCCTCTGAAGAAGCGCTTTCCCTGCTTGCTGCGCAAGGCTACGATGCAGAGTTTGGGGCGCGTCCGTTACGCCGTGTCATTCAGCAAAAAGTGGAAGACCCGCTATCAGATCGGGTACTCGCCGGTGAATTCGTAAACGGCGACGCGATCAAAGTGGATGTCAATGATGACGGCGAGCTAGTCCTCAATAAATTCGAGGAAAAACTCCCCGAGCCGAGTTTATAAAACAAATAAACCCTAAAGGTTTCTAAAACCTTTAGGGTTTTTACACTATGAATAAACAAGAACTCCTCAAACAAGCCGATTACACCTTCCAACGCGGCAATCGCGAACTTGCCAAAAAATATCTGACGGATTTTCTCGTGAAATACCCCAACGAAGAATCCGCGTGGATGCTGATGGCGCGTATCATGGAAGAACCCGGGCGCAAAGTTGAATGTTATGAATGCGCCCTCAAACTCAACCCCAATAACGTTGAAGCAAAGATCGGCCTTGCCCGTATTAAATTCCCCGGCAAAACTCAACCCAAACACAATCTCATCACTGAAAATCCATTTCAGAATTCCAGCCCATATAAAAACCTCCTTCGTGGAGCAGGCATCTTTATCGTTCTGGCAATTCTATTGGGGACCACATCATTTGTCGTGGCACGCAACAACCCGGAATCAACAGTCGCAAAATTAATGATTCTTTCCACTCCAACGCTCTCTGCCCAAATTCCCATTACCGGCAATATTGCCGCGCAAACCCGTGCAGAGATCAGCGCTGAATATCCGCAATATGTCCCGCTTGTAGATGCGTTGATCGGCCTTGCAGTAAACAGCGCTGAAAGCGGACTGGAAGGTGCCCCGGAACGCCCTGGTGCGCAAATCATCCCATCTGATGCGGCAGGCACTGAAGCCAAAACAACGCTCGAAAATGCGCTTCCACAACCTGGCTCGCTCTCATCTGCCACACTCACCGAAAGACAACTCACCTCATGGCTCGCCATGGAAATGAAGAACAGTCCTGATCTTCCATTAAGTGATTTGCAAGTCTATTTGCGGGATGACAAAATACAAATCTGGGGCATGGTGGCAGGTAGTACCAATTCCACCTCAGCGCTCATTGTGGGCAATCTTGCCATAGATTCAAACAAGAATCCAGGTATTAAGATCGAGTCAATACAGATCGGCACACAAACAATCCCCGCCTTATTGGTTTCACAAATGGAATCCTGGCTCAATCAACTCCTGATCGAAAAAATAAACAGCCAGACACCAGGGCTGGAGATCATGAACATCAATATCACGAACGGCTTGATTACAATTTCTGGAATGCGATAAATATTTCACGAAGTCTTGCCGTTTATCCTTATATGGTGTTGAATTCATTATAGTAAATTCTCTACTTAAGAATCGAAAGCTGATCACTTTGCGTGCAGAAAACGCAGTTTTTTCTTTGTGTCAGCAAAACCAGCGTTTTTTTGCGCCTAAAAGATTTTTGTACGGCGGAGAATTCATAAAAAGAAGCGCACCCTTTCGGGTGCGCTTCTTTTTATGAAATCAATATTATTTATGGGGTCGGCAAGGGCATGTGGAATGTTTTCTGAATTAGCACTGCCATCTCAGAGCGAAGCACTGCATTATTGGGGCAAAAATTTCCGCCGCCACAGCCGCTTGAAATTCCGCTTGTCCCTAATTCATCTGCCCACTTTACGCCCCAGTGAGTAGCCGGCACATCGGGCCATTTTCCTGTGGATGCAGGCGGTGTATGTGAAGCAGGCCAGGATTGGCCGCGAAGTAGAAAGACTGACATTTCTACACGAGTGATACCTGCATCAGGGCAGAAGGTGGTTCCGGCACCGCAACCACTGGTGACACCATCACTCTTCAAGGCCTCGATCCAGTATCTGGCAAAATGGCTGGTGGTGTCAGTAAAGGTAATTGCTGGCGTACCCGGATTGAAAGAACCGCCATGAATGGAGCGTTCAATAAAAATGGACATTTCGCCGCGAGTAATCGGTTGCTCGGGACAGTAGACTGTCAATGGAGATGCTGTTGCACAACCATAGGGTACACCATAAGCCCAAACGGATTGAACATAATCCAACGCCCAATGCCCGGCAGGGACATCTGTAAACGGAGTGAGGGTATTCGCTGTTACTGTCGCAAGACCATTTACCGCTGATACACTTGTCGCGCTGATTGAATAAGCTGTACTTGTAAGTGTAAGTGGTGTGCTTACCTTCTTTAACTTATCCACTGCAACAGTGACGTTGAATGATCCATTGGCTGAAATCGCGCCAAGACCACAGGTTACAACACCACTGGATGGAGTGCAGGTATAACCACCAGTATTGGAGACATATGTTGTATGCCCCGGAAGAGCAAAAGCGACCTGAGCATTATTAGCTATCGCGGTGGTGGTGTAATTAAAAGTATAGGTATATTGGCCGCCAGGTAAAACCGTAGCCGGACCGGAAGCCGTCAAAGTAAGAGTTGCTGCAGGTATATTCGTAAGCACAGTCTGACCACCTACTGTTGGAAAGCCTGTTGCTCCAATACTATAATCTCCATGCGCAAGAGTGGTTCCCGCTGCTGCACCTGAGATATTGCCCGTAACCGTGAAACTGCCCGTTCCTCCCCCAGCTACATTATTAAAGGTACATGCTACCGGGGCTGTTCCACTGCAATTAACATCGCTATCACTTGTAAAAGTAACATTCGTTGGCGGAGTAATGGAAATATTCAAAGTGGCCGCAGATGCAGAGCCATTCTTATATGTGTATGTATATGTAATGGTTGACCCCGCATTACCTGTTGTCGGACCTGTGGCATTGATACTCGGGCCAGCAATATCGCCATCAGTGACTTCATCCACATATACATAGCCGGGATGTCCGCCTAAAGAACAACCTGCGGCTGTGATCTCCAATCTAATGTTATCTCCGGCAGCCACGGGATGAGCGTCACTGGAGGCAAGATCAACATACGTCCAATCAAGATATTGCCAAAAGTCGCCGCCAGACCCAAAAGACACCCCCGTTTGCCAGTTCTTCCCCGGTTCTCCTACATAGGAAGAGAAATCATATAAAACATCATTGGCGTTAGTTGTATTAATGGCGCGCACCCGAAAGTAAGGTTTTTCTTCAGCCGTATGCGGGTTATCAACAGGGTTAACCATTGCCGCAGAATAAGTAAAACGTACATGAGCCTTATTATCCCCGGGGTTTAGAACTGCTGTTATATTCTGAGTGATGGTATTTGCATTTTTTCCAAATCCACCACCGTCATAAGAGAGCGCGCTATTAATACGAGCGGAGTAACTCCCATAGGCTGGGTATTTGAGGACACCACCCGTATTGGCATCAGAGAGACTCAAAGCCGCTGCAGGGCCAACCACAACACTCAAATCACTTCCTCCCGAGCCCTGTGAAGCATTGAAACCATTGTTAATGAAGGCGCTTTTCGCCCAATTGGTAAAATTGCCTGTTTCAAAATCGCCATTACCCACAAGCGCTAATACAGCTGTGGCAAGAATCAAGGCGGCAATGACAGCAATAATTACTGCGTTACTAAGTTTTTTCATTTAAATTACTCCTTATAATTTCTGACCTGGCTTGATATTGAAAATAGGAAGAAACGTGAAAGATATAAATTTAGGCCATACCTCCTTGTTGAGAGTATTAAAAAAATATCACAAACGCATATCCATCTTAAGTACTATTAATAATGGGGAATTTTACAATGAAACTGCAATTATGGCACATTTAAAACCTTCAATTTTGCAAGGAAAATCTGGCAAATATGCAAAGCTTGCAGCAAATCAACGACTGGAGGTCATCTGAAAACTGTTAAGTAAAGGTTTTGAAGCTTCCCAATTCATAAAAACTGTAATCTTCTCTTAATAAGATTTTTTCTTCACATCACGTCCTACAATCACAAAAGACTATATGATTTATCAAAGGAGACTTTAGCATGAGTACCCCATACGAAACCACAACCCTGGCCGGCGGATGTTTCTGGTGCGTCGAAGCCGTATTTGACGAAGCCAAAGGCATCGCATCTGTTGAATCCGGTTATTCAAACGGACATGTCCCCAACCCAACCTATCGCGCAGTCTGCAACGGAGATACCGGTTACGCAGAAGTGATCCAGATCAAATTTGATCCGTCCATTATTTCATTCCGTGACCTGTTGAATGTTTTCTTCGCCGTTCATGATCCCACCACCCTCAACCGTCAAGGCGCGGATGTTGGCACACAATACCGTTCGGCCATTTTTTATCACACCCCTGAGCAAAAGGAAATCGCCGAGAATCTCATCAGCGAGTTGAATGCCCAAAAAATCTGGAACAGCCCGATCGTTACGGAGGTTGAACCGATCAAAGATTATTACGTCGCCGAAGATTATCATCAGGAATACTTTGCGCGCAATCAAAACAATCCATATTGTCAGGCAGTGGCCGCGCCCAAAGTGGCAAAATTCCGCAAACACTTTTTGGATCTACTAAAGAAATAACCTGCATAAACTATTCGCCACAGATGAAGCACAGATAAAAAGGATTTATTTGTGCTCATCCTTTTATCTGTGGTGTAAAAATCAATCGGGGAAAATTTTGTTATACTCACACTATCTATGAACGAAACCAAGCAACCCAATTTTTATATCCGCGACGTACCCATTTATGGTGACGCCGTCCTCGCACCGATGGACGGCTATTCCGACTGGCCATTCCGCTCGATCTGCCGTGAACTCGGTTCCGCCATGAGCTACACCGAATTCGTGCAAGTGGAAAAAATTCTCAGCCGTTCAAAACAGCCCGCCAAAAAACTGCACTTTGAAGAAGCAGAGCGCCCGGTCACCTTTCAACTCTACGGCGATAATGTGGACAAGATCGTCGAAGCCGCGCTGCGTGTGCAGGACTGGGGACCGACCATCATCGATATCAATATGGGCTGCCCCGCCAAAAGTGTTTCAGATCGCGGCGCAGGCGTAGGCATGATGAAGACCCCAATTAAGATCGCGCGTCTGTTTACCAAACTCAGCAAAAAACTTACAGTTCCGCTGACCGGCAAAATCCGCCTCGGCTGGGAACGCAACAAAAACTACAAACTCATCGCGCGCATCGTTGAAGAATGCGGCGGCGCACTGATCGCTGTCCACGGGCGCACCAAGGAACAAAGTTACAGCGGCAACGCAAATTGGGATGCCATCGCCGAAGTAAAATCCATTGTCAAAATTCCTGTCATCGGGAATGGCGATGTAAAGCGCGTCGAAGATATTCAGAAAATAAAAAACTATACCAAGTGTGACGCGGTCATGATCGGGCGTGCCACACTCGCCAACCCGTGGATCTTCTCGCGTCTCAACCGTGAAGAAGTCACAGCCGAGCAGGTGCAGAAAACTGTCCGCACGCATCTGGCACGCAGTGTGCAATTCTACGGCGACGAAGACGGCTCGCGTTTATTCCGCAAATATGCGGTGCAATATTTGCTAATGCAAACCCTCACCCGCGAAACCCGCAAACAAATCCTCAAGCCCATGCCCTCCGCAGAATTTCTTGAAATGCTCAATCAGGTTTACACAGTCACCGCAGTATAATCAAATCATGATCCTTGACCTTCCCTTCATTCTCGAAACACGGCGCAACCACGCGCTCGAACACGCCACGCTTCACATGCTGGCGCACACGCACACAGGCAGCATGGCCGGACATTCCAACCCGACCGGATTTTTCCTGCTCGGTGATTTTTCCACGCCCGAAGTTTGGGTGGCGGCCACGGAAGCACTCGAAAGATTACGCGGCGGTGAAAGCGGACTAGCCATCCATGCCGGCTGCGGCACCAACATGGCAACCACAGCGCTTCTCTCTGGAACTTTAGCCTGGTCGGTGCTTCGATTGGCAAAATCCACGCTGACGAAGATTCTGCTCCTGCCGCTCGCGGTGGTTTTCGGAGTCATCGGCGTTTTGATCTCCCGTCCGCTGGGGCCTGTGCTTCAACAGCGCATCACCACCGAAGCGGATCTCGGCGACATGCAGATCATCGATATCATCCCCGTCCGCAAGGGCGTGCATCGGGTCATTACGAAATAAATCTGGTCTCGATACTTTCGAACAACAGCGCTCTTCCTTCAGCCATCATGTTCCTTCAACATCTTCATCCTTATGAGCATCTCCTCTACGGCAACGACGAATTCGCCATCACGCGCAAACTCAAAGACTTTGAGTCTGATTTCAGCGACCCCACCACTGCCGGGATGAATACCGCGCACCTCGAAGCGCGCACCATGACCGAGAACGATCTTAACAACGCGGTCAACGCCATGCCGTTTCTGGCGCCGAAACGATTGGTAATTATTTCAAATCCATCGGGGAAGTTTAACAATCCGGCCACGCGAAAAAAATTCGGTGAGTTTCTCAACAACGCACCCGATACCGCAAAGATCGTGCTTTGTGAAACCATGGAGCCCAAGGAAGTTGAAAAACACTGGCTGATGAAATGGGCTGAAAAGAACAAGCCTGCTGTCAAATCACAGGCCTTCATGCTGCCCAAACAAAGAGACATGGCCGGCTGGATCATCAACGAAGCCAAGAATCAAAACGGCAAGATCGATCCCGCCGCCGCTGCCAAACTCGCCGAAATGGTCGGTGTGGATACCCGTCAGGCGGGGATGGAACTTGCCAAATTGCTGGCATATGTCAATTGGGCCAGACCAGTTCAAGGGTCCGATGTGGAAGCGGTTTGTATCGTCACATCCCAGCAAAGCGTGTTTGACTTCGTCGATGCCTTGTCACAGGGCAATGGAAAAACAGCGCAAAAACTTTTGCACCGTCTGCTTGAGAACGAAGATTCATTTGCTTTATGGGGCATGGTCGTGCGTCAATTCCGTTTGCTGGTGCAGGCGCGTGAAATTTTGGACGGCCGCGGCAACAAGGATGATGTGGCGCGCGCGTTGAGCGTGCATCCATTCGTTGCAGAAAAAACAACCGGACAGGCCAGCCGCTTTTCAATGGAAGCGCTCGAAAGTATTTATCATCATTTACTGAGCATTGACGAAAGAGTCAAAACGAGCCAGATCACATTAGACCTAGCTCTCGACACGTTGATCGTTGAACTTGCGGGGAAATAACTAAGGCGCCCAACCAGCGTAACAATCGAAAATGGAGGGGGCACTTCCGGGGTATAAAACAACCGTACATAAAATAGTATAGCCGTCTTCATAGTGCACAGTCACATCCACACCTTCAGTGGAATCTTCGGAAGGAATCTGACTCAAGGTATAGGGTTGATCCTTATGTTCTGTAAAACCTTCGGTCATCAAAAGCGCTTTATGAATTGTCTCAGGGGCAGAAGCATGTGCGGCTTCCTGTAATAATTCATGAATAACACGAACTGCTCTTTCGGCTCTTGAATTCATCTTTGAATATATACCGGGCGCCGCTCCAAGAGCAAGGATGATCATTATATTTATAAGGACAATCTTCGAGCGTGCCCACCCACTAAGAGAAGAAGCTTGTACAAAGCGATGCGCAAGCCAGAAAAAAAGCCAGGCAAGCGGGGTCATCATGGCGGTAAAAGGAAAAGACAACCCAACCAGAACGATCACATTCAGCAAGGCACTTTCTGCACCCTGCATAAAATTAAGGATCAGGATCGTGACCGCCATACTCAAGGCTGAAAGCAAAATACTTTTCATATCGTCAAAGGAATAGGCCGCCACGCCGGCAAAGATGCCGCCCAGCACAGCCCATAAAACCCACGCAATAAAAACAGCTGATCCATTTAAATAAAGCGGCAGATCTGGAAACAGTAATGTGTTGATAAACCCCGATAGCAGCGCAGCAATTGTTCCGGCGACAAATCCGCTTAATGCAGCGAAAAAGATGCGGCGCTGTTTCTCCGGGTCATTGTTCCTTTTGAGAAGATTTTGATTATCCATAAATCTCATTATAAAGCCTGACCGAAAATAAAATAATTGACGTAAAGAAAAGCTGTCTTCCAGTATAAGAGGATGTCAAAAAGAGCCAGATCACTTTAGACCTGGCTCTTGATACGTTGATCGTTGAATTTGCGGGAGATAATTCGATATGTAATCAAAAAAGCGACGGCTGTTGCGGAATGTTTTCTTCATTGTTTCCACTCCAGCCATATTTTTTTAAGTCGACACGGTCTTTGGCATCGAAGATAACTCCTTCTGCTTCGAGTAAAGGACGTTGACGTTCAGCACCGGCCCGCTCGCTGATCTTGCCCTGTGAGTTGATGACACGCTGCCAGGGAACATCGTCGGGGCAGGCAGCCATCGCACCGCCCACCCAACGTGGAGCAAATGCGGCATAGGTTTCAATCTCCACGCCATTGGGCGGCGGAAGCATTTTGGCGATCTGTCCATACGTGGCAACTTTGCCGGCAGGAATCTGACGCACAAGATTCCAGACCTGTTCGTTATACGCTTGCGGATTGGGGGGAGATGCGAAAGACGGCATTGTATCTATTCGGCCGGTGGTTTGATCTTGCCGCTCCAGCCATATTTTTTCATATCAATACGGCCTCTGACATTGAACATGACGCCTTCGTCTTCGAGCAAAAGTTTATGGCGTTTTGCTTCAAGTCCGTCACGCTCGCTCACTTCCCCTTTTGAATTCACAACCCTGTGCCAGGGCACGTCGTTCGGGCTGCCGGCTACGGCACCGCTAACCCAAAGCGCACCAAACTCCAGATAGGTATCACCGTCCACGCCTTCGGGCAGCGGGAGCATTTTTGCGATCTGTCCATACGAAGCGACTCTGCTGCGGGGTATCTTGCTGACAATTTCCCATACCTGAGCATAAAAGGATTGCGGGTCTGGCGGTAAAACAAGGTTTGACATGGGTTTCTCCAAATAATATTATAGGTTTATGTAAATACAGACTTCGGAAGTCTCTTTTAATTCTTCCAAGCGGAAGTTCCTCTAAAAGACTTCCGAAGTCCTATGGTTTTCTTTAACGAGACGATAGATAGCGATAATACAACGATTGGCGGACATTGGCAATAAAGTTCTTTGAGAGTTTATCATCCATGAATTTCAAGGTTTGAATTTCATCTGCGATAAGGGTATCAGGATGTTCATTCTCCGGCACGCCGGGCTGTTCAAGATGAGTAACAGGCTCGGTAGACGTCACGTCACATCCGCAATCGTTATTATCCTGAAGGAAATAATAGTCATAGGACCTGTAAATGGAACGGTTGATCTCGTATAGTGGAGTGAGTGAACCGAGGAAAAGGAGGAGGCAGAAAGTGGAAAGTAGGAGGCGGGATGTTTTCTTTTGGAAAAGGGTTTCGCCTGTCATCAACATCAGATAAAACAGCGGAGCGATGGATGCGCGCATGACGAAGTCACGTCCGCTGCCAAATTGGATGAAGGGAATGATGAGGAGCAGCAAGCCGGTAACCACCCAGCGCGGATCGCGCCAGTTGCGCGGAGCAAGCAACAGCCAGAGCAGTCCGCCTTCGAGCAGGAAGAAGGCGAGGAAATCTTTTATTACAAGCGCTTGAAATCCACGCTCCTGAGCGGCGGTGTTGGAGGTGAAGAAGAAAAAGGAAAGAAGAAAGATGATGATGGCCGCGAGGAGAATATCCCAACGGAGGTTTTGAATGGGGCTTTGAAGTCGGTTTGCTTGAACCAGTCAATAAGAATGTAGGGAATTAATCCAATGGATGCGAGGGGGGCAAAGAAGAAACACAAAGCCCAAATTAATGCGGATTGTCCACGCTTTACACCGTTCATAATTAATGCAATGCACAACCAGGCCGGGACTGCTTGATTGAAGACCCAAAATAATTGAGTGGTGAAGGACGAAAATTGTAAACTTCCGCTCCAGATCTCAAGATGCGTGACGGGCGGCCAGAGCGTTGGGTATTCCTGCGCGAAGAGAAGAGTGCCTAGGGAATCCAGTCCGCTGAAGAAGATGAAGAGAAATGTTAATTTGAGCGGAGAGGTTTTTAGCAGATTGCCGAGTTGAAGTGTAACAAGGAAGACACCAAGCCACGTCCACAGGAAGAGTGCGAAATTTGCAGCCTGCCAGCCGAAGGCTTTGCCTATTAATGCAGCAGGCAGCCAATAACCAACATAATAAACAAGCATGGCGATCGGTCCACGCTCGGGGGATGAATAAATGACAGGCCAGTCGTAGGTGATGAGATCATGTAAAACTGCGTTGCGCCAGTGATGGTCCCAGTTTTGGAAGGTGTATCCGCCGACGCCTGAGAGGAAGACCCAGAGGCCGGTGAGGAGTAAGGCGGGAAGGAAAAAGCGGAGATTGGAGGTTGGAGATTGGTAACTGGTAATTGGTAATTGGTTGAAGAGTTGCCAGAGTGCCCAAAGAGTGAGAGCGGTGACGGGGATTGCAATGGATAGTCGCAGCCAGCCCATGCAGAAGATGATGAATGGGAGGACGAGGTAGAGAATGGAGAGTCGGTGGAGAAATTTCATGATTTGACCGCGGACGACGGACGGCGGACGATGGTTTATTGTCTACGGTCTGTCGTCGAATTCATAAATAGTGTAATCGTCTTTTTGAATTGTAACGGAATAATTTTCATTTAAGAATGCGCGCAGTTCGGGGAACTCGCGGGAGGTGTCTGGGCCGGTGATCCAGGGTTTATCTATGGCGGTGACTTCGATGATGAAGCGCGGGTTTTCAGCTTGCAGGCTGGTCATAAAGTCTGTACGCAGGTTTTGAATATACGGATTGGAAACATGATGATAGAAATAAAAATCAAAGACATAAGGTGTGGCGAGACAGGCACGGGTTTCGAGCATGGCGAGTAATGTGCCGCCGGTCCAATCGAGGGGCTGGACGGTGTCGCCATCTTGTAAATTCTTTTCGAGGAAACGGGAGATTTCTCTGGCGCGGTCGGTTGAGGTGGTAATGGGTTGATTATTAATTTGGCGGAGGAAAGTGGTGGAAGGGCGAATAAGAGCAAAGATGGTTAGTAAAAAGAAAAAAGAGGAAAGAAGAATGGTGGATGGCGGGAGGTGGGAAGTGGAAAGTGGGGATTGGGTGATTGCGAGAGATGAAAGAAGAATGATGAAGTAAATAAATGGGATGTAGTGATAAGCGAAGAATTGACCCGAGAAGGCGGGATAGATGGCGTAGCACAGGGCAAGGCTGGCGAGTAAATATGTCTTTTTATTTTGATTAAGATAAACACCGAGCAATGCAGGGATGAGCCAGAGCGCATGACCGCCGAGATGCAGGGTTTGAGTCAACAAGAATGGAAGGCGGGAGCCGGTGGTGATTGCCATTTCGCCGTTGACTTGTGAATACAGCGGCCAGTAGTTTATGGCGATATTGATAAAGGGAATTAAGGCGTTGGTCAGCGCGAGCCAGACAACGACAGCAAGAATTGGGATTGCAAACCCTGCCACAGCGGGGAGAATGCTGGTTGCGGCAGCCTTTTGGAGAGTCAACTTGAGGCGCTGAGTCAGGTCTGCGATGTCAAAGAGCAGGATGGGGATGAGTCCGATCGCTGCGTGGGGTTTGATAACTGCCGCTAGACCAAAGAGCAGCCCGAGCGTTATCCGATGCTTGAGAGTCAGCGTTTCCTGCATTGAAATCCAAAGTGCGAGTGCGATAAAAACAAGCAAGAGATATTCGCGCTGCAATGACATGGACGGGCCGCCTTGCAGATATTTCAAGCCAAAAAGAATCGCGGCAGCGAGGGCGGGAGTTTTCCCAAAGCGTTGGGTTGCAAAAAATGTGATGATGAGAAGCGCAGTAAGAATGACGAGGTCGAGGATGCGAATGCGAAAACTGTCGAAGCCGCTTAAGAGGCCAAGGGCGGTGTAGGCGATGAAGCTGCCCGGCATTTGAAAATCAAACAAGTCGCGATAAGGCACGAGGTCTTCGGCGCGCATCATGAAGGCTTCGTAAAAAAGCGGCGCTTCGTCGTGGGCGATGGGCCATTGCGTTGAATAGCCAGCCTGCACAACGAGAAGTGCGGCGAGAAGGGCGATCAAAACATTTAAGATGCGGCGCATTATTTATAAATGAGTTTGAAGTTTTCGCAGACCAGCGGCATTTCTACACTGAACTCTCTGCCGATCTTTGGAAGGACGCGCGAGAAAAATATCTGGTGTGCTTCGCGCCAGTAACGCAGTGAAAGATCGCCTTCACCTTCTGTGCGTGCGAAATCTTCATCCACTTCGTTATAGTTGTGGATTTCCACTTTGGTGGTTTCGATGATGCAGATGGGTTCGCCTGCGCCATTTAAAGTAATGGATATTAAACCGACTTCGGGAATTGGATTCCCTTCGGCCTGCCACTCCCAAAGGGAGGAACAGGTGCCCGTTTTGATTCCGCTGACGATCAATGCGCCGAGTTCGTCTGCGAGTTTGGGATGATCGCCGAAGGCTTCAGCCAGATAGGATGCACTGTGATAGGGTGAATCTGACGGGAGTGTGGAGAGGAAGGCCTGCCAGTATTTTCGATGTTTGGGTTGGTCATTGTTTTCCTGGGAACGGATATCTCAACGGATCACTTCGTGAAACGGATGAAAGGATTTTTTAGGTGGTTAAATAAATTCTCCGCCGGTGATTTGTTTTTCGATCAATTCACGATTGGCGGTAAATTTCAGTTCGACCTCGATGCGTTGAAAACATCTATTTTCTCCCATCAATAATTTGCGCGCGTGGTAGATATCGCCGCCTTCTTCATATTCAACGCTTAGGTCGTTATCGAGGTCAACACGGCCTTCGATGATTTCTCCGCAGCGTTTGCATTTGACGGAGAAGGTGTAGTATTTTTTATCAGGTTTGGCAGGGGAAGAGCCAAAGAATTTTTGGAGGAACTTCATGGGGGTTCCTTTATAAAGACTTGCGAGGTTTCGTTTCGGCAGACTTCCGAAGTCTTTTTGATGCGTGATGGTTGAGTGGATTTTAAGCAGACTTCGGAAGTCGGGTCGGTCTGATCTAAAACTTCCACTTTTTTAAAACATCCATTGCCTTGTGGTGGGTCAGGTCTAATTGCAAGGGGGTGATGGATACAAAGCCTTGCGCCAGTGCGCCGAAGTCTGTGCCGTCTTCGATGACGCCGGTGGGAGCTTCGCCGCCGATCCAGTAGTAGGGTTTGCCGCGCGGATCAGTGCGGACATCGAGCGCGTCACGATAAACGCGCAGTCCCTGACGGGTGATCATGAATCCTTTGAGTTCGCTCTCTTTGAGATACGGCACGTTGACGTTCATCACCACACCTTCGGGAAGTCCATCGGCGATGACTTTTTCAGCGACGCGGCGCGCCACACTGGCGGCAGTGGAATAATCCAATAAGCCTTTGAATCCTTCGGGGGAATCGAGTGAAACAGCAATGCCTTTGACGCCGGCAATGACAGCTTCCATGGCAGCGGTGACGGTGCCGGAGTAGGTGACATCGTGGCCTATATTTGCATTGGGATTAATTCCCGAAACCACCAGATCAATTTGTTCTTCGATCAGGCCGAGTAATGGCAACGCCACACAATCTGAAGGCGCGCCGTCAGACATGAACGCGGCACTTCCATCTGCGAGCACGGTTTCACGCACGCGCAGCGGACGTTCCATTGTTTTGACATGTCCCGAAGCTGACCAGTTCTTATCTGGCGCAAAGACAGTCACTTTGCCAAGTTTGCGCATTTCCTGCGCGAGAGCTAAAAGTCCGGGCGCTTGCACGCCGTCGTCATTGGTTACAAGAATATGCATGGGTGATTTCCGATTTTTTGATTTTGGATTTACTGATTATAACCCCCGCAAATTAAAACATTGGATGAAAGATATGATCTTTCATCCAATGAAACTATTATGGCAATAACAATGTTAGAAATGTTAGAGCAAGAGAAACCAAATTAGACTTTATCAATACATTGCGGGCTTGTCGTTTGATCTGTTTGGCCTCGCTTTGGTCTTCAATCTCTTCCACGTGATCTGTTAGCTGGCGTGAACCACGCCGCGCGAGATCCACTCAGGTTTTATCGCGCCACTGGAAGAAACCAGCAGCAGCGGCGCCAAAAGGCAAAATCAGAGTTAGCCGCCAAAGCTTGTGTACGTCAAAATAAAGCATTGCACCTAGAATAACGAGGCTGATCACAAATTGAATGATCCCAAATCTCAGCCGCTTGCGCCTTTCTGCGGGGCTGATATTAGCAAGACAAACCTGATAATTTCCTTCGTCCTCATCAGAGGATAAAGAACTAAAATCAATTTTTGGATCTGAAAACCGAAGATTTAAGCCTGATTGCATGTGTTGAAATCCTATCTTTTGAAATTGCGAATAAAACACTGACGCCTCAAAAGCAGATTTACATACCCAATAAAAAAAGCACGGAAAAGCATCTCTGCCTCCGTGCTTCTGTTTATCAAGTGTATTTTTACTATGCGATCCGAAGCACCACACCGTTTTGCGAGGGATCAATCAGCAATAAGCCATCGTCTGTTTTGTTGGATGGGATTCCTGCCGTGTCCACCCTTGCGATAACTTCATCTAGTGCCTGTTGATTGGCAAAGTCAACTGTGAAGAAGCGCAGGCCTACCGCGTCGGCGGGCGGAGGCGGGGCGCCTTCACCCTGCCAGGCGTTTAATCCCAGATGGTGATGATACCCACCGGCTGAGATAAAAGCCGCCTGAAATGTGGAGGAAAGTCCCATCACATCGAAGCCGAGAATGCCATGATAAAAGTCCACGGCTTGCTGCACATTGCGCACATGCAAGTGGACGTGCCCGACACGTGTTTCTGCGGGGATGGGATCATCCAGTTTATCGTCTGCTTTGAGATGAGTGAACAGAGCTTCCACATCCAAAGGCTCGCGGCCATCGCTTAGTGAACCGTCAGCGCGGCGGGTAACGAAGTCACCATTTTCAATAGTAAAGAGTCCGTCTTCGGGAGATTCACAATACAACTCAATGCCATTGCCTTCGGGATCATCCAGATAGGTGGTCTTGGTCATGATGTGGTCAGTGGGATGGTTGCGATATTTCAACACAGACAAACGCGCCACTGCCCGCGCCAGTTCGCGGCGATCAGGGAACAAAACCGCGAAGTGATAGAGACCTGTCACACGGCGATATTTTTTCAAGTTCGGTTCTTCGGTCAGGCGCAATAAATCCGCGCCGCCGGCGCCGAGGCCGGCCTTGTTGCCTTCGCGCCAGTGGAGTTTGAATCCGAGTGCCTGGGTGTAGAACAGGATCTGATTCTCCAGATTGGCAACTGTCAACGAGACAAGACCCATCAACGTGGCGGGATGAATCGAGAAGTCTGTTTTGGTGGAAGCTTTTGTTTTTGAGTCGTCATTTTCTCTCTTATGGTTCCTATACTAGTTGTCGTCGTTTAGTCAGACAACACGATCAAATGTTTTATTTCTTTCAGGGCTTGCGCAAAATTAAGTCATTCGGCACAAGCCCTGAATATTTAGAAACCTAATTCTTCCTTGACGATGATCATCGTGATGCGGCCCGGGCGGGTTGCGCGGTTGACGATCAACATTTCATTGACAGCTGTGCCGACTTTGTAGAGTTGCTGCATGTGCTCTTCTTCAAGCGGAACAACATGCTCGTTAAGGCGGCGCAGACCATCATTCAAATCTTTTACGATCTTCTGAGCGCCGACCACCCAGATCACTTTACCGGCACCTGAAGCATACGGGCCAAGCTGACTGCCAGTGGCAGATGCGATCAGTACGTGCCCATCTTCGGTGACAGCGTGGACACTGCCAGCGGCGAAGTCAGGCGCACTAATCAACTTGCGAATTTCGCGTCCTTGAGTTTCGCGATTCATGGCATACATCTTTGGGCGTACTGCATCAAACCGGCCTGATTGATCAACATCTGCAACGATACCCAGTTGTTCAAGGGTTACAGACGAGCTAAGGAAAACTTCTGATCCTTCGGGGATCAATTCAAGGAACAAGCGTTTTGCATCAGCGCCGGTTTCGGCGATCAGCGTTTGAATACCATTGGCTTCGAGTGCTTTTGAAGTGCGTGCAATTTTCTCGTCATTTGCCAATTTCGATAATTCTTCAATCGGAGTTGCTACAAGTTCTTTATTTTCTGTGAACATATTTTTTCTTTCCTTATTAACCGAGAATCTTGATGGCGCTGCCCCAATTGGTGCCGAGGGTGCCTTGTAAAACGATCTGCAACAACTGCATCGATTCGATCTGACGGGCGCGGTGCAACGGACCAGCGTCAATGGCGCGCATACCGCCGTCTGTTACCAATTGGGAAACCTTGGCCTTTGCATCCGCATCATCGCCGGCGATAAAGACATCAAGCTTCTGACCAGCAACTTCACCAGCGATCAGTGTGCCCGCGAAGGTGGTATTGAAAGCCTTCACAACTTTTGCGCCCGCAGCAACTGCCTTGGCAAGATCTTCAGCAGAAGATGAATCAGCGGCGGTGGCAAGACCATCATAGGTTGCGTTCAATGGGTTGGCAATATCCACAACAACCTTGCCAGCGAGTTTTGCGCCGAGTTGTTTTGCGATCTCGATGTTGGTGCCATACCAAACAGCCAGCACAACCACATCACCGAGTTCTGCATCGAGGTTCGCAGCAGAAACGGTCGCGCCTTTTTTGGCAGCAGCTTTCAAATCAGCAGCGGCTTTTTCTGCCACTTCTGGATTCGCATCTACAAAAGTGACTGAATGTCCACCAGCTGCCGCACGAGTTCCGATACCGCGCCCCATATTTCCTGCTCCAATAATTGTTACGTTCATTTTATTTCTCCTTTTATTTATTATGATTAGTTAGTGAATAAGTACCAGCGGCCAATCGCCACAAATACTGAAAGCGCCAGCAAAACGATATTCATCGGAATCACGTTGTATTCCTTCTTTGGCAAATGCTCCTGGAAGATCGCAAGCAATTGAATGATCGAAAGACCCAATGCCGCAACCGGTGTAAGCCATGCCAAAATTCCAGTCAACACGGGGAGGATCATTCCCAGCGCGCCGAGCAGTTCTGAAGTCCCAACGAAACGAACATAGTTATCACTGCGGCCCTTCGACCATGACATCATTTCGCGCACCTTTGCAATTTGCATTGTCTTCATCGAACCAGCCATGCCATACATGCCAGCCAGTAATACTTGTGCGATCCATAAAGCAATATTCATGATTGACTCTCCTTGAGTTGTTTGATAATATAGAGCAGATGCTTAAAAACAGATAAGCTGCCTACTTTACGACTCCGCCCAATCAAAGCCAAACGAACAAGAACCGGATATGTTGACTAAGCAACAAAGGAGACAATATGTTGCCCAACCCTAATGAAAAATTAGACCCGCGCGTCAAGCGGACCCGCGGCCTGATTCTGACATCCTTTGAATTTTCCTCGCTGATAAAGTTTTGAGAGATCTCCGTGCAGGATGTGACAGACAAGGCGCAAGTTAATCGCGCCACTTTTTACGCACACTTTCAAGATAAATACGCCCTGCTTGATTATTCGATCAGTCAGATGTCAAACAGGAGATCGAAAAGCGGACGTTGAACGCCTGCACGTATAGTGCCGACAATCTACGGAACCTGATCCTCGCTGTCTGTGAATTCCTCTCCAGTATCCACAGCGGATGCGCCCAGCCCCACCAACAATTTGAATCGCTGGTGGAAGGAACCATCAAGAGCATAGTTTTCGACTTACTATCGCATTGGCTGCGCAAATCAAAAGTCCCCACTGAAATACCTGCCACAGTTGCAACCTGGGCAATCTACGGCCTTGCATCACACTATAGCCACATGAAAAAACGCCCCACCCTCGAAAAATTCGTGGATGAAGCGTATCCGGTGTATTGGTTAATTTGGAACA